>JAEZCT010000044.1 GCA_023433405.1 Bacillota bacterium
TTGCGCCGTAGGTGCTTATACTAATAACCGATTTAAAAGTGTATAAAAATCATGTAAAAAGCTTTAGTTTATGGGTTTTTACTTGATTTTTATCTACACTTTTTGAGGGGATTAGTATTGGTCACAAAAGCTATGCTTCGTTTGCCCTTGCTATGAGCTGGGTGCAGGGTGTCCCTGCTTCGCTTTTGCTTACTTTTCTCGAACAAGAAAAGTAAGCCGCCTGTCGGCGCGGGAGCCGACGTTCCAACAATTTGATGATGATTACCCAAAAGCCAACCGAATCAAAAGGTTTATAAAATAGGTTTTTGGAAACTCCAATAAACCACACCTTCATGTTTGCCTTTTTTCACCCCCCGTATACCGGTGCAGACACAAAAAGCCGCGTGTACCGCACTATTTTCATTGCCCTTTAAAGGCATGAACGCTAAAAAACAACCGCCCTGCGCGGAGCTTGTTTGGCTCACGCGCAGGGCGGTTGTTTTTTTTATAAGCTCCGGCAAACAATGCAAGCCGGATTCGTTATACGGCTAAACCTTTCTCTCCAGGTTCTGTACGCGGGAAGGCCCGACGCCAACCATGCTAATGGGGCAGCCGCACAACTGCTCCAGCCGCGCAATATAGCTTTTGCAGATTGCGGGCAGCTCGTCGAAGCTGCGGCAGCCTGAGATATCCTCATCAAAGCCGGGGAGCTCCTCGTACACCGGGGTGCAGCCCTCCAGCTCCTCCAGCGTGGGGGGATAATCTCTCGTTTGTGTTCCGTCGGGCAGACGATAGGCTACGCAAACCTTGAGCGGACCAATACCCGAAAGGGTATCCAGCTTATTCACCGCAAGCTCGGTAAGGCCGTTGACCCGCACCGAATGGCGAAGGATGACCGAATCGAACCAGCCGGTTCTGCGGGGACGGCCTGTGGTTGTGCCATATTCATGACCCGCCTCACGGATATGCTCACCCGTTTGATCAAACAGCTCGGTGGGGAAGGGACCCTTACCCACCCGGGTGGTATAGCTTTTGCTGACGCCCAGCACCGAATTAATCATGGTGGGTCCAAGACCTACGCCGGTGCATACGCCGCCGGATACAGGATGAGACGAGGTCACAAAGGGGTAGGTGCCCACATCAATATCAAGCAGCGTACCCTGTGCGCCTTCAAACAGCACATCCTTTTCGCTTGTCAGGGCATCGAAGGTAAGCACCGAAACATCCGCCACATATTTGCTCAGGCGTTTGCCGCATTCCAGGTAACGCTCGATGGTTTCCTCAAGGTTAATGGCTTCGCCGCCGTAAACCTGTGTAATCACGCGGTTTTTAAGCGCCCCTGTCTCCAAAGCCTTTTTGCGAAACAGCTCGGGGTTTACAAGGTCGTAGATGCGCAGACCGGAGCGCTCCGCCTTATCCATATAACAGGGGCCAATGCCGCGTTTGGTGGTGCCAATATCGCTTTTGCCGCGGTACACCTCGCTTAACCCGTCCAGTGCCAAATGCCATGGCATAATTAGGTGCGCGCGCGGGTCAATGCGCAGGTTATCGCAGCTTATGCCGCGGTTTTCAAGCCCGTCAATCTCTTGTAAAATGTTGACGGGGTCTATGACCACGCCGCAGCCAATGAGGCATGGTGTGTTTGGGTACAGAATGCCCGACGGAATAAGGTGCAGCTTGTAAACCTCGCCGTCATTTTCCACGGTATGACCCGCGTTGTTTCCGCCCTGGCTTCTCACAACAACATCCGCGCGGGAGGCAAGAATATCGATGATCTTGCCCTTTCCCTCATCGCCCCACTGGACGCCGACAACTACTCTCGCAGGCATAGGGTACCCTCTTTTCCGAGACTATTGGATAAAAGTCTATTGCCCGTGTTCTGCCGTTTTATACCGGCAACTACTTTTTTAAGCGCAACGTCTCTTTATAAAAATGATAAACAGCACGATGCTGGGATAAGCCGGCATTATACTGTTGTGGTAATACTAATCACCTCAAAAAGAGTAGAAATTGAAATAAAAACCCGCGTGAAAACCCATAAACGAAAGCCTTTCACTTGTGTGTTTATACTCATTTCAATCAATTATTAGTGTAAATTGATAAAGCGGCCTGTCCGCCCAACACATTATAACAGAAAACACCCGGCCGTACAAGGCGGCGGGTGTGAAATTTCGGACCAAAAAGCAAGGCGGCGGTACATAAAAATTATGGTAAAATCAATAGGGCAGGGGGGGGAGTGGCGACAATCGCGTTTCATAAGAAGAAGCATATTACAGTGCAAAATGCTAATAAGCGATGCCACAGCAAGGGATCCCCTGCTATGCCTAATGGCTCAAAAACTGCGATGACCTTTTTCTAAAAAGGCTAGCGTAACGCCCTCGACGGCATACTGTTTGGTAACATGAAAGCCATGCTTTTGATAGAAGTACAGGTTACCCGCTTTGTCCGCAGGCGTATCCAGCGACCAGTGCGCAGCGTCCGGATAATACTCCTCCAGCGCTCGCATGGCAAATTGCCCAATGCCTTTATTCTGGTAGGCAGGTATCACGCAAAGGCAACCCAGATGGTAGTCTAATGCCCCGTTTACCCGCACGATGATAACCCCAACCGGGGCATTATCGCAGATAATTTGATATACCTGATGCTGCGTAATACTCTCCGCCATGCTTTCCACTGTACGATTATAGCCGGGGCACACCCCGTATTTGATATAATCGTCGTAAAAGCTCAGGTTTAACAGCGCGATTAGCGCCTGGGCATCCTCTGCCACGGCTCGTTTTAATGTAATAACCATACCGCACTCCATTTAAAAATCGTGGGCTAGATGTGAAACCTCTTTTTCAGCTCGTGACCCACAGAACGGTCTGCGAACAGGAAGGTTCCCCCCAGCGTGATGAGCGAATACGCGCCGGACGCGATGGAGGGCCACGCCACATCCACAAAGCCCAGCGGCATAAACAGCAGCGGCGCAAGCCCAAACAGCCCAATGACTAACTGGCACAGCAGGTACTCAGTGCGAACCATACGACGGATAATGAGCTGCAATGTCACGGCAAGGGTTGCGAGAATGAGAAAGAAAGGAATAGCATAATTCAAGGCCCAGTTATTTGAGCCCGTAAAAATGTCGATAACATATAAAACCAGTGAAACGCTCACGATCTGCGCCCCATAGCGAAAGGCAAAATTGCTCATGCTGCGCAGCGAATATACCACCGTTACCCAAAGGTAGGCAACGCCTGACAGCACGATAATCGACCAGCCCATTCGTCCATCCGCCGTCAAAAAATCGATTAACAGGCAAACCGCTACCGTTACCAGCGAAGCAAACACCGCCAAACGAAACAGAAAGTTATAGCGGTAAAAATCCTCCGCGATAACAGGGTAGGTGTTTGCGCATGGCGCACCGTCTGCCTCGCCCAGCACCCCGCCGCACAACGGGCAGTGCTGGGCGTCGTTTGCAATAAAAACCTTGCATTCCTCGCAGTGCTTCATAAGACGTCGCTCCTTCCCTTTGTGCCACAGCATCGGTTCAAACATTCCTTAGGGCTTAATGCGCTTTTTACGCCGCTTGAATATCTCCTTAATGTCCTGTTTAAACGCGGCCAGCTGCCATCGGTTCTCGGCGCGCGCAAGCTTTTTTTGCGCCTTCAGCCGACGTTTCTCCTGCTTTTCGCGCAACTTAAGCTCCGCCTTTTGAGACTTCATCAGGGCCTTCAGCCGCAGCTTTTCTGCCTTCTCCTGCTTGCGCAGCTGCTTCATCTGTGTTTCTGCCGGCTGTAATCCGCCATTTAGCGGTAACATATTTTGCGCAATCTCTTTCATGGCGACAACCTATCCTTTCTTTATCTGCTTGTATGCCGTATCTTAAGCTGTTTATACTAATATCCGATTTAAAAGAGTATAAAAATCAAGTGAAAGCTTTAATTTATGGGTTTTCACGCGGATTTATATCGACTCTTTTTGAGGGGATTAGTATTACTTACGGTTTAATGACAAACCCCGGTGTTCAAACCGGTAGTTGGCCTCAACTGTAACAGTCGCACCCATAGCGGCAAGATGACGAAAAAAGGCACGCTGTACGTCGTGCTGCTCCATTGAGGAAGAAAAGGTAATAACCAGCTTGTCCCCAAACGAGCAAACCGCACATTTAATATGGCTTGCTTCGGTGGGGGAAAGGATGAACTCAAAACGGTCGATGTGGGGAATTGCCCAGTCGGGCATTTGCACCCTCCCAAGGTTTGATAATGTGGAGGTAGCGGCAAGCTCACCCCGGCGGGCCGCCGCGCTTAACAGCAGGTTCTTTAAAAACAAAGGCACCAGCCGAATGCCCAGCATACGCGAAAAGCCGACCTTATAGGCGTTTAGCTCAATCAGGTTTTCCTTTTTCAGCTTTTCGGTAAGCTGCACAGACACCGAGGCAAGCACCTCGGCAAAGGGGATATCATCGCGGTCAAAGGTAAAGCAGGGGTCCACGCATTCAAAAAAATTCTGCGCCGTGACACCGCCGAAAACCCCGCGCAGGTTTACCGGCAAAGTCACCACCACCGGACTGTCGCTTGCCTTTGACCCCATGCGCTCGGTATAAATGGAATAGGAGAGCAGCGCCGACAATAGCGCCGTGATGGTCACGCCGTTATTTCGCGCAAGCTGCAATAACACGCCGGTATCGGCCTGGCCGTGCAGCACCTTTATCGCCGTATAGGGCAGCTGGTTGCCGCGTATGCGATACGCCTTGCCGGTAAAAGGGGAGACCCCCTTAGATTTTTGGTAGATATCCCGGTAACCGTCGGCAAGCACCGCGGCATTGGGCAGGTCCTGATGGGAGGGCACCCAGTTTTGCGGTGCGTCCTGCGCGTGGGCAAGGGCAAGATACGCCCCGGTAATTGCTCGTAAAAACTCAAGCCCTCCCGTCCCGTCGGTCAGCGCGTGGTAGGTTTCAAGAGAAATGCGGCGGTCATGATACAACAGGCGAAACAGGAAGCCGTCGTTCTCCTTGCGGTTCATGGGGGCGCACGGGTACAGCTTCTCGTGGGCGACCACAGGGGTCTTAGGGTTCGATTCAAAGTAATACCAGAAAAAGCCCGCGCGCATACGCACCGCAAACGCGGGAAAGCCGCTGATGGTCGCATCCAGCGCCTGTTGCAGCAGTGCGGGGTTTACCGGCTCCCGCAGGACACATGCCAGCCGAAAAACATTTGAGGCGGTCACCGAAGATGCCGCCGGAAAAATCCGGGCGGAGTTATCCAGCTTATGCCACCTGGAAAGCTGCGATGATTTGATGATTTTGGTCCCCAAAGCTCCGCTCCCCCTCGTCAGGCCTTTATGCAAAGAACCGCGTCTTGCCCTTTGAAAAAGGTGCAGAACCAAATGGGCGGCAATCTTTGCGTCCTTGTTGTTTATTAAAACTAAAAACAATAGAAATGCTTTAAATCCTTATTTGTAAAAACAGGCTTGCCCATACTTTTTGACTATTTCGCAGTTCATCAAACCATTATGAAAAAGGGGCGGTTGATTCCATTTCATTTTTGACAAGCCCTACTATCAGTGTTGGCGCTTTCAAATAAAATCATTCGGCATAGGAGAGCCGGGCGGCAGTATAGCCGGCAAGCACCTGACACATATCGGCGGCATACTCTTTTGCGGCGGGCAGGCTGTGCTCGCGATAATTACCGCACTCCCGTTCGCTTGCCCCGGGAATTTCACCCTCGTAGTCCCTGATAAACGCAAAGGACTCCTGTGCTAAGGCAATCGCGTCCTCATGGCTTAAGCCCCGTACCAAAAGGTAAAAGCCGGTGCGGCAGCCCATGGGTCCCACATAAACTACGCTTTGGGTAAACCGGCTGTTGCGGGCATAGGTGGCAAACAAATGCTCAAAGGTATGCATCGCGCCGTTTTCCAAGTACTCTCCGCCGTTGGGGCGGCACATACGAATATCATAGGTTACGATATCCCCGTCAATACGGGAAATATACATCCCTTTTTGCAAAACCAGATGGTTAACCTGAAAACTTGCGATCCGCTCCATGCCGGATTCCTCCCTAAAATATTAATTGCGCGCCCGGCGCTTTTATAAGAGGCTGATTAGTATTTATCATACCATAAAAATGTGTACAGTGAAAGAACAATCTGCTGCTTGCGGCTCCAGAATTTCACCGCATAGCCATGCGGAATTTTAGGGTTTACACGGGGCGCGTCCTAAGGTATACTGTTAGTTGCCGTTGTGCAAAAAACGGCGGTCAGTTCGCAAAATCCTGACCGGCGATGCCCATGAGGCATTGCGCCAAACAAACACTACGAAAGGACAACAAAACTATGAAAAGCTTTACCCCCACAAAGCTCGCTCAGGCCGCGATGATTGCGGCGCTGTATGCGGGGCTTACCCTTGCTATCCCCTTTTTAAGCTACGGACAGGTTCAAATCCGCTTTGCCGAAGCTCTCACCCTGCTTGCTGTGTTCTCTCCGGTAAGCATTTATGGTCTCACCGTCGGCTGCTTTATCGCGAACGGTGTGGGCTTTTTTATGGGTGTTAACATCCTGGGCGCGTTTGACATGCTATTTGGCACCCTGGCTACCCTGATTGCCGCGGTACTAAGCTATGCGCTGCGGGGCGCGCGCATCGGGCGGCTGCCTGTGCTTTCGGCGCTTTCTCCCGTGCTGATTAACGCCCTTGTCATTGGCGGCGAGCTTTCCGTCCTGTTTACCAATTCACTGGCCCCCGCGCCCTTTTTCACAAATGCCGCCTATGTCGCCATCGGGCAGACAATCCCTTGTCTTGTGCTGGGGCTTGGGCTGGTTGTGGCGCTGGAGAAAACCGGTCTTGCGCGCAAAATCTTTGGCGCAGACGCGCAAAGCATACCCGAACGCCAGCGCGCGTAACACGGCTTTATGCGGTACTATTCCTTATAACGAACCGGCTGTTTCGAATACTTCGGAACAGCCGGTTTTTCGCTGTTTCGATGCAATTTATTTAAATTTGAAAAACTACTGCTTTCGTTTCCAAACGGGAAAGTCAAAACCCACGCGGCGATTCGTATAAAGATTTGTCGCCCAGCGGGTTGTCATCTTTAATTCTATTATAGCGAGATTGGTATGATAACGCGCCTTTGCTCCAGCTATTGTCAAATTAACCTCTTTCCTCTCCCAAACATAAACTGGTGATAGGGTCTTGTTATTGACCCAAACGCCGTATCACGTTAATACCAGAAAGTGCTATTCTCGGCATAAGGACGTGACAGCTTAATACTAATCTCCTCAAAAAGAGTGGAATTGTAAATAAAAAACCGCGTGAAAACCCATAAAGACATATTGTACTCTTTTAAATCGGATATTCGTATGGTTTATTGGAGTATCCAAAAGCCGATTTTATAAGCTTTTTGATTTGGTGGGCTTTTAGGTAATCATCATCAAGTTGCAGGAACGTCGGCACCCGCGCCGACAGGCGGCTTACTTTTCTTGTTCGAGAAAAGTAAGCAAAAGCGAAGCAGGGACACCCTGCACCCAGCTCAAAGCAAGGGCAAACGATGCATGACTCTTGTGACGAAGAACCTACGGCGCAAGCGCGTAAAGCTCAGTGGGGTAGCTGCGTTACGCGCTTGCGAAAATGATAAATAATTTTTTCCAAAAATTATTTATCATTTTTACCCTTCGGCAAAATCCTGTTGCCTCGCGTATTTTGCCCTTGCTTTTCGCCCTGGTCTGTAGTTCTTCCTTTTTTCCCACACCTGCCACACAAGGCTACTTTGGTGTTAGGGCTACGGGGGGATACTCTATTACCCCATACATCATCGCACTGCTATTATTTTGCCACAAGGCATTGGCTAAGTCAATTTAAAAATCCATAAAAAATAAGAAGTCCCGAAGGATTGCTCCTTCGGGATCTTTTTGCGGGGTTAAGCGTAATGCGGGTTAGTCGCTTACATAGGGCAGCAGCGCGATATGACGCGCACGCTTAATGGCCAGGGTAAGCTGACGCTGATGACGGGCACATGCGCCGGTTACTCTGCGAGGAACGATTTTCGCTCTCTCGGAGAGATACTTGCGGAGCTTTGCTACGTCCTTATAATCAATGTCGTGAATCTTATCCGCACAAAAGCCGCAAACCTTCTTGCGTCCCTTGCGGGGTCCGCGAGAGGGTCTGTCGCCTCTATCTCTGTCACGATCTCTATCTCTGTTATCCATGTTGGTCTGACCTCCTTTGCATAAATCATGATTACGGGGGGGTACCCCGACGCTTACCATCGTTTCAAAGCATCGGCTACGACTAGAACGGCAGGTCATCATCGCCTGGCACTATTGCAAAATCATCGCCGCCCATACCGGCGTTTTCAAACGCGATAGGCTGGGGGGCAGGCTCAATGCCACCGGTAGATGCACCGGCGGACTTACTCTCGCAAAAATGAACGTTGCTTGCAATAATCTCAAAGGCCTTGCGCTTGACGCCCTGGCTATCGGTATAACTGCGGGTCTGGATCTCGCCGT
Source organism: Bacillota bacterium (assembly GCA_023433405.1). GTDB lineage: Bacteria > Bacillota > Clostridia > Oscillospirales > Ruminococcaceae > Acetanaerobacterium. The sequence continues at coordinate 8,458 of JAEZCT010000044.1, forward strand.
CCAACGCCATCAGGTTTCCCTTTTTAAAATACCGGCACACGAACTCAGCGGTTTGCCGCCATGCGACAACATCGATGAAATCGGCCTGCCTTTCGGCTCCGGCTTTTTGATAAGAGCGGTTAACGGCAAGGGTAAAGGTGGTGACAGCAACATTAGAGGGAGTATGCCTCAGCTCAGGGTCCGCTGTAAGTCTACCCATGATAATGGCCTTGTTAAGCATAAACAATTACCTCCCCGTGTCGTTACTTCTCCTCTTTATTAATGATGATGGTGCGAAGGATACCGCTGGTGATCTTGTATACGCGGTCAAGCTCCGCAGGGAACTCAGGCGCGCTGGTAAACGTTACAAGATAGTAGTGACCGTCGTTCTCATCATTAATCGGGTACGCCAGTCTGCGCTTACCCCACTCGTTAATGGATTCAATCGTACCGTTCTGCTCGATGAGCGACTTAAACTTTTCGAAAATCTCGGTTACCCCAGCTTCGTCGAGCGTAGCGCTGATAATCATAATCGTCTCGTATGCAACAGTAGTCTTAGACATAGTTTTTACACCTCCTTTTGGACTTAAGGCCCCCGAAGGGACAAGGATGTTAGCCAGTATTCCGGCTATCGGTCAGGTATGGGCATAAATTGCGCACACCATAACAGAGTAATTATATCAGAACATAAAAGGCTTGTCAAACCCTTGTTTCGGTTTTTAGGAAATCAGTGGATTTAGGCCGTCCTTCTTATGGTCAGCATTATAGCCCAAGTGGTAAAATAAAAGGCTGATTACTAACACCGCGCACAATGATAGAAACATAACCTGTGCGTTTAACTCTTTAAGTAAAAACCCGCAAAGCAAAGGCGACAGCGACAATCCTAGATAGATGAGGTTCTGCGCGCCCAAATACAGTCCCCTCTGTTCATTGGGCGTTATCTTTATTATAAACAGGTATTCGGCCGGAACAATGGATATCTCACCAAAAGAGAGAAACACAATTGCTATTGTAAGAAAAATAAAATTAGTACTAAACGTCAAAATTACCAGCCCCACAATCATAGAGACGATGGCGGCCCTAATCCACATAAGAATGGTCTTATGGTTAACGAGCGCACTGATGAAGTACTGCGCCCCCATTACTATGGCAGCATTAAGCGCGGAGATATACGCCACTCGTTGTAATGCGATGTCATAAGGCAGAGAAACGGAGAAAAACAAAGACATAAAGGTTACCAGTGCCCCATACACCATCATGGACAATAGCCCCCCTGCAGTAAAGAATAAAAGTCGTTTATCCCTTAGTAATGAGAATAGTGTTCGCCTAATGCCCTCTCTTTGCGAAGCTTCTGGTGCCGCATTCCCTTCCGAGGGTTTTGAGAGCCCCCGATGAAGCATAAACATAACCATGCTCAAAAGCAGACTTCCCGCTGCCAAAAAGAATGGAAAGTTGCGGTTTCGGGAAGCGAAAACCGTTCCAAGAAGCGGCCCAACCATTGCCCCTATGTTCTCAAGAATGTATTTGAGTGAAAACGCCTTGGTGCTTTCCTCTTCGTTCATCCTCAGGGAAAGCCAAGTATTGCTGACTATGGAGTTTGAGGATGATGCGATGTTAATGACCATCAGAAGAAATAACAGCACAAGTATATGAACGATTTGGGGAAACAGAAGATAGCTTAGTGTGATCACGGCCAGGGTGATTAAGAACATTCTTCCCTTATCCACCCGATCTACTAAAAAGCCGCAGAAAATACTCATAAGTACTCCCGACAAGCTGCCAAGACCAATTAGATAACCGCTTTTATCAATGCCTAAGCCCAGATAACTGCCTAGATACAACGGCAGGTACGGGGTGAGACTCCAAAAAGCGACTGCCTTTAAGAATGCGCAAAGTATAATGACGTAGGTAAACCCTGAAAATTTTGGTATAAAGTTTTTCAGCTTCATGCGACCTCTTTCTTGTAGCCTTTCAGAAATACGCAAAAACGCAATAAAAAAGAGCTTTTGATAAATCAAAAGCTCTGCTGAAAAACTACAAGAGAGGCTACAAGAAACTCTCGAAAGCGAACAGCACCACTCTTCGATTTATCGTTTTGATATTTCGAGTCATGCTATCCACCACCCTTTTTCTAAACTTGTATTATTATATCACAATAAAAGTAATTTGTAAAGTACAAATTATCCAATTAGCTGCCTTGCAATTTCTTTTAGGTAAACGCGAAACTCCTCGCCAATTTCGGTATGGGTAAGCCCCACCTCTACAATCGCCTGCAAGATGCCGAGCTTGTTACCCATATCATATCGGGTGCCCTCATAGTTTACGCCAATACACCCCTCCGAGCGAGCCAGCACCGCCATTGCGTCGGTGAGCTGTAGCTCGCCGCCCGCGCCGGGCTTTGTGTTCTCAAGGATGCCGAATATCTTAGGCGGCAGCACGCAGCGCCCCAGAATGGAGAACAGCGACATCACCTCATCTGCCTTGGGCTTTTCGATCATATCCGTTACCGTGTAAAGCCTGTCTCTTATGGGGTCGGCCTTGAGCGAGCAGTACTTTCCAATCTCATCCCGGCGAACCTCTTTAATGCCCACCACCCCCAGACCAAACTCCTCATAGGCGCGGCAAAGCTGCCCGCAGGCGGGGTTATCCGAGATAATTACGTCGTCGCCGTACAAAACGGCAAAGGGATCGTCGCCCACAAACGCCTTTGCGCACAGCACGGCGTGACCAAGTCCCAAGGGCTGCTTCTGGCGAATATATTGAATATTTGCAAGGTTTGAGATGGCGACCATCTCTTCATACACCGCATTCTTACCCGAGCGAAGCAGCTTCTCCTCAAGCTCCGGCGCGCGGTCAAAATGGTCCTCTACGGTTGTTTTGCCGCGGCTTGTGATGATTAGGATATCCTCAATGCCCGACCGAACCGCTTCCTCTACAATATACTGGATGGCGGGCTTATCCACAATGGGCAGCATCTCCTTGGGCATGGATTTGGATGCCGGGAGCACGCGTGTACCAAGACCCGCTGCGGGGATTACCGCTTTTTTAACCTTCATAAAACTTGGCTACATCCTTTCGAAAAGGTCCGCCGCAGCAATCACAGCATGGAGCCGATTGCCGCAGTAGACCTATTGTGTTTATGGCTTGTTTATACACATATTAAGTTTAGCGCTCTTTGCTACGCGGCCTCACCGCGCGAACGGTTCGAGGGCTTCTCTTTTTTAAGCTACCCTCTAATTATTAGCGCGACAGCGCGGGCAGAAGCAGGTAGGCCTGAATGAGCCCCACCACAAGGAAGCTGACCAAAAAGAACGCCACAACCAGCCCGATAATCAGCCCCATGTTCAGTCCGCCCTTTTTGCGCAGCGCCTCATAATAGCCCTGCTGCTCCTTATGCGTCTGGCGCAGCTCACGGATGGAGGAAAAAACATGACGCTGATAAAGCTTGTTAGCAAAGGCTCCCAGCAATACACTGCCCGCCCAGTAGATGTAGTTGAGTATCTGCGTAATCCCCGCCCAGTATCTCGACGCAGGCGGGACGTCTGCGGAAAACAGAGCGTAGGGGTTTTTGATAATCAGATCAAGGTTTGCCTCCAGCACATGGTAATTGAACATGATGGTTGGTATTAAACGAATAATGAAAAACGCAACCAGCAGCGCGCCCACCATATACATCCGCCGTCCGCAGAAATACAGCGCATTGCCCAAAAAGGCCGCCCAGTTCCATGACAGCTTTCTCCCGCTCTTTGTCATATCCTTAAATCGCGGCAGATAATAATAGGAGCCGGAGCCAACAAACATCGCGATGTCCTTTACCGGTATCCCCTCAAGCTCCTCGTCGGGGCTTAACCCCCCGTACGGTGTGGTGTAAGCGTTATAGGGCATGACAAACACAGGGGACGAGCTGCCCTGCTGCACCGAAGCCGCAGGCCTTGCCGCCTCAGCTCCCGGTGTGTTCAGCGATGCGCCGCACAGCTCGCAAAAAACCGCGTCCGGCTGGTTTATGGTGCCGCAACGGGGACAGCGCAGCGGAGCGTTGCCGTCAATAATCTCAGGCTTTGGGCGCCGCCACTCCTCCCCCAGCGCGTGCTTTTCCACATAGGCGCATTCGCCGTTTTTCTCATAGCAAGACCGGTGATGAGGCGCGCCGCAAACCGGGCAAACAACTATATCGTCGTGTTCCGTAAATGCCTTGCCGCAAACCGGACAGTATACTCCGTCGTACCTTCCCACTTAAACATCCCCAGTTTTTTCTCTATAATATTGGCATCGAAAGGCTCTTGCCGCAGTGATGAAGCAGCCAAAGCCCATGCAAGCCGTACAATTATTCTTTATTATAAACGATACGGTCAAAAATTCCAACAAAAAAGCGAAGGGTTCAGAGAATATTTACACAACGCAGCGTTTTTACTATAGAATCGCATACTTTATCGTAAATAATTCCATTTATTAGTTCTCCCCCAAAAACCGTCATAATTGCATATAATCGAAGCACTTTGCGTTTTTCCAGCAGAGCTACCCGCTGCTGATTTTTGTTTAATCTTTAAAAGATACAAAGACTTTTGATTTGTTCCATGTGCTCCTAAGTTTTAGAGTGCTATAGTAAAGGTACAAAGGCGACTAAATTTCAGGAGGTTGTGCAATGATAAGGGTTGCAATTGTTGGTACCGGCAACATATCGCGCATGCATATCGAAGCATATCAGGCCTTCCCAGACCGCTGCAAAATCGTCGCACTCGCAGATATCTATCCCGAAAAAGCGAAGACTCGCAAGGAGCATTTCGGACTGACGGATGCCGCGATCTATCACTCTCACAAGGACCTTTTGCAAAACCCCGACATTGATCTTGTGAGCATCTGCACCCCGCCCTTCTGCCATGCTGAGATTGCCGTGGATTTTTTGCGTCACGGCAAGCATGTGATTGTGGAAAAGCCCATGGCCTCCTCGCTGGAGGAATGCGACGCGATGATTGCCGCCGCAAAAGAAAGCGGCAAGGTTTTTTCCGTTATCGCGCAAAACCGCTTTCGAGATCCCATTATGAACCTCAAGCGCACGCTGGACAGCGGGCTGATTGGACGCGTGCTACATGTTCAGGTGGATTCCCACTGGTGGCGCGGCCACAGCTACTATGACCTGTGGTGGCGGGGCATGTGGGAAAAGGAGGGCGGCGGCTGCACCCTTAACCACGCCGTGCATCACATAGACATGCTGGGCTGGATGATGGGAATGCCCCAAACCGTGAGCGCGGTTCTCTCAAACGCCGCCCACGACAACTCCGAGGTGGAGGATGTTTCTGTTGCAGTGATGCAATATAAACAGGGAACGCTTGCTCAGGTAACAAGCTCGGTGATTCACCACGGACAGGACCAGCAGATCATCTTTCAGGGGGAAAAGGCACGGGTTTCCGCGCCGTGGAAGGTAGTGGCGTCGGTCTCTCTGGATAACGGCTTCCCAGCTCCCAATCCCGCGCTGGAGGATGAGCTTAACACCTTTTACAGCAGTCAGCCCGTGATGAAGCATATTGCCCACGACGGGCAGATTGACGATGTGCTTGCCGCCATTGAGCAGGGACGCGCCCCCTTTATTACCGGCGAGCAGGGGCGCACCACCATTGAGCTGATTACCGCCATCTACAAGGCCGGAACCGAAAGGCGCACAATTACGCTGCCCATTCAAAAGGACGACCCCTTTTACACCGTACCCGGCATCATGGAGCAGGTTCCGCGCTTCTACCAAAAAACCGCTTCTGTGGACGAGCTGGACGGCAACATCACGGTTGGCAGCGACTACAAAAACGACCTTAACAGCACAGGAGGAATAAGGGCATGACCGGAGCTTCTGATGGAATGAATTACGCCCCCAAGGGTATTCCGAAACCGGTAGTCAAGGCGGGAGAATTTGTATTTTCCGCTATTGCACTGGACCATGGGCATATCTATGGTATGTGCAACGGCCTTACCGAAGCGGGCGCGACCCTAAAAAGCGTTTATGACCCCGACCCTGAAAAGGTAGCGGCCTTTTGCAAGGCGTACCCCACCGTAAAGCCCGCCGCCAGCGAGGAGGAGATTCTTTCGGACCCGGAGGTGAAGCTGGTGGCTGGTGCCGCCGTTACCTCCAAACGCTGCGCCCTTGGGCTGCGGGTTCTTGACGCGGGCAAGGACTATTTTACCGACAAGGCACCGCTGACCACATTGGACCAGCTTGCCGCCGCAAGGGCCAAGGTGGCATCCACCGGTAAAAAATATATGGTGTATTACTCCGAACGCATTCATGTCGAAACCGCCGTGTTTGCGGGGGAGCTGATTGAGCAGGGAGCGATAGGACGGGTTATTCAGGTGCTGGGGCTCGGTCCCCACCGCCTTAACGCCTCCGCTCGCCCCGAGTGGTTTTTTAAGCACGAAGAGTACGGCGGTATCCTGTGCGATATTGGCAGCCATCAAATTGAGCAGATTCTTTATTATACCGGTGCAAAGGATGCTTCTGTCACCAGCAGCCAGGTTGCAAACTATGCGCACCCAGAATACCCCGAGCTTGAGGATTTTGGCGACGCAACAATTGTAACCGATAACGGCGCGACCGGCTATTTTCGGGTGGACTGGTTTACCCCTGACGGCTTGCAGACCTGGGGTGACGGGCGCAGCATTATTTTGGGTACCGAGGGTTACATTGAGCAGCGCAAGTATATGAACCTGGGAACAGACGACGGTCCCGGCCACCTTTTCATTGCAAACGGCAAGGGAGAGACCCATTATAATGTCTCCGGCAAGGTGGGGTACCCCTTTTTCGGCGAGCTGATTCTAGACTGCCTCAACCGCACCGAAAAGGCAATGACCCAAGAGCACGCATTCAAGGCCGCCGAGCTGTGTGTCAAGGCACAGATGCAGGCGTCCCCCGTTTTTGGTCTTTGATATTCACCAATAGTAATGAATTAACGCCGCCGCAAGGGTTATCATGAAAATCTGTCGGCTTGCTTTACGCGTTTTGATACGGGATGAACCGGAATAAGCAAAATGCTGCTGCAGGCAGCAAAAAAGAGCGAACGCGGAGCGTTCGCTCTTTTTTTGTATGGTCAACCCGTTTTGTAGACCCTGGAGGGCGGTACCCCCCGGCTCCTTTTAAACACCTTGCTAAAGTAAAAGATATCGGTAAAGCCGCAAAGCAGGGCAACCTCATTGACGTTGTACTCCCCGCTTCTGAGCATATCCTCCGCGTGGTTGAGCCGGATGGAGGTGAGATATTCCCGAAACGTCATGCCGGTGCATTGCTTAAAAAGACTGCCGAAATACACCGGGTTAAGCCCTGTCAGCTCCGACAGCTCCTGGATGTTAAGCGGGCGCGCGTAATGCTCGGTGATGTGACGAATGGACTTTTTAATGCGGTTATCCATTAACCCCAGGTCGGTTTTGTAGATGATAATCTCAAACAGGCGCTGCAAAATCATCAAAAGATGTCCGTGTACCTTGAGCTGGTAGCCGGGTACCCGGCGCAGCCATTCCTCGTTAAGATGTCGGTACATTGTAATGAGGTCGGGCCGATGCCCGATTTTTGTAATAAGGGGAAAGGGCAGGTCTATCTCCTCCCCATAATGGTTGTAAAGATAGAAATTGGTGGGATAGCATTCCATCAGGTCGCTTGGTATCCCCACCGCTCGGCGGAGCGTGCCTCTGGGGATGCATAGCAGATCCCCCGCCGTGAGGATATAGGTCTTGCCCCCAATCTCATATTCCGCGCTTCCTTTAAGTACATAGGTAAGGTCGATGAAGGGGATAATCATTTCCTTTATTTCCCATGATGGGGTGCAAATTCGGTGCACATGGTATTCCGTTACCGGAACAAGATCCGTATATTCCTCATCTTTCATGATAAAACCCTCAACTCATCTTTAATAAGTACAAATATACTTTAGTATAGTCATTTTGAAATGCAATAGTCAATGATATAATGTGGTCAAAGAAACAGAATGAGATAGCAAAATTTTGTTGAATATGCACACACCATTTTATGAAACAGTGCGATTCACACAGGAGGCAGCCTATGCACTCGCAACCCCTTGCTCCTTTGGTTATACAAAATAAACGAGTAATTTCCGAAAACGCGGCATGGCTGCAAACCGGCGGCGTGCCGATGCTCCCCCCCATGCGGCTGGAGGCTCAACCGGATTTTCCCGCTGCCGCCTGCGAAGAGTTAAGGCTTGGATTGGAGCGTCTTTACGGAAAGGACTTCCTAGCACCTGACGCAGACTGCCGTCTGCTTCTCTCTCTGGATGAAGGGCTTCCCCCTGAGGGGTTTCGGCTGACTCCCGCACAAAACTGCTTTACCGTAGAGGGTGCCGATGAAAGCGGCGCGCTTTATGGCATTTTTTCTCTGTTATTAAGGCTAGGCGCCGGAGAGGCGCTCGAGAATATTAGCGGACAGAGCGCTCCCACGGTAGCCCGCAGGGTGCTTAATCACTGGGATAATCTCAACGGAAGCATCGAACGCGGCTACGCGGGTAATTCTATCTTCTTTGAGGATAACAATATTCGCTATGACACGCAGCGAATTCATGACTATGCACGGTTGCTTGCATCAATCGGCATTAATGTGGTAATTTTAAATAACGTCAACGTCACTCCAGAGTCCTCGCGGCTGATTACCGAAAGTATGCTCCCGCAGGTGGCGGAGCTTGCGGCAATCTTTCGCAGGTACAGGATTCGGCTGGGTATTTCCATTCATTTTGAAAGCCCCCAGATCCTTGGGGGATTACCCACCGCCGACCCGCTGGACGAACAGGTCACCGCGTGGTGGCAGGCGAAGGCCGATGAGGTTTACCGGTATATTCCCGATTTTTCGGGCTTTCTGGTCAAGGCTGATTCGGAGTTTCGCGGCGGTCCTAACTCCATAGGCAGAAGCCAGGCCGAGGGGGCAAACACCATCGCCCGCGCATTGGCTCCCTACGGCGGAGTGCTGTACTGGCGGTGCTTTATTTACAACTGTATGCAGGACTGGAGAGAATACGGCATTGACCGTCCCAAGGCTCCCTACGACCTGTTTATGCCTCAGGACGGGCAGTTTGACGCTAACGTCATCCTGCAGGTGAAAAACGGTCCCTCCGACTTTCAGGTGCGTGAGCCTGTCTCCCCTCTTCTTGGGGCAATGCACCACACCCGTCAGGCCCTAGAGCTGCAAATTACACAGGAATACACCGGCCAGCAGATTGATGTTTTTAACCTCGCCGTACAGTGGCAGGAGATTCTTAGTTCTCCCATAGACAGGGACAAGTCCCTTAGGGATATCTGCGGCAACAAAATTGACACCATCGTCGCCGTCGCAAATGTGGGGCGGGATAATAACTGGACCGGCCATACCTTTGCGCAGGCTAACCTTTTTGCCTTCGGCCGCCTTGCGTGGAACCCTTTGCTGGACGCGCAGGAGATTACCGAGCAATGGGCGAGGCTGACCTTTGGTCTTGAACCCGCGGTACTGGGTGTGGTGACCGATATTCTGATGCGGTCTCGCCATACCTATGAGAAATATAACGCGCCCCTTGGCCTTGGCTGGATGGTTAACATCCATCATCATTACGGACCCAGCCCCGAGGGCTACGAGTTTATGAAATGGGGTACCTACCACAGGGCAAGCGGCGCCGCTGTCGGCATAGACCGCACAACCCGCGGCACCGGCTTTACCGCACAGTATCCCGACGCGGTAACCGCGATGTATGACGATACCTCCACCTGTCCGGAGGAGCTGCTGCTCTTCTTTCACCGGCTAAATTACGACTACCGACTTAAAAACGGCAAAACGCTCTTGCAGCACATCTACGATACCCATTTTGAGGGAGCGGAGGATGTAGCGGACTTTGTGCAAAAATGGGCGTCGCTCAAAGAGCTGCTGCCGCAGGAGGTACACGTTTCCGTTGCGGAGCGGCTGCAAAGGCAGCTGGAAAACGCCAGAGAATGGCGGGACGTTATTAACACCTATTTCTATCGCAAAACGGGTATACCCGATGAAAGAGGGAGAAATATCTATCACTAGGGGGCAACAAAATGCAAGCAAACATACAAACAGGCACACCGCCTAAAGCCATACCATCCAAGCGGAAAATGAAGGCCCTAAATTACATGAAGCAATCGTGGATGCTGTACCTTATGCTTCTTTTGCCCATGGCGTTTTTTGTGGTTTTCCGTTATGTTCCAATGACAAACATTGTCATGGCGTTTCAGGAGTTTAACCTTTTCAAGGGCGTGTGGGATTCCCCTTGGGTGGGCTTTAAGTGGTTTGAACAGGCGTTTAGTTCCCGCGATTTCTTTAACGCTCTGCGCAACACCTTCCTGCTTAACACCCTTGACCTTGTGGTCAGCTTCCCCGCCGCAATCATCCTCGCGCTGCTGCTCAATGAGCTTGCGTTTAAACGGTACAAGCGTATTACGCAGACCATCGCTTACCTGCCCCACTTTCTTTCGTGGATTATTGTAAGCGGTATGGCAAAGCAGCTGCTTGCACCCCAGACCGGTGTTGTAAATATGGGTCTTGCGAACCTCGGCATAGGTCCTGTGGATTTTTTAACCGACAACTTCTTGTGGGTCGGTACCTATGTCCTTTCTGGACTTTGGAAGGATATTGGCTGGAACACCATCATCTTCCTCGCGGCAATTACCGGCATCAACGCCGAGCTGTATGAGGCGGCGGAGGTGGACGGCGCGGGACGGCTGCGCAAGATTTGGAACGTTACACTGCCGGGCATCCGCTCCACCATTGTGGTGCTCTTAATTATGAACCTCGGACGCATACTGGGCATTGAGCTTGACCGCCCCTATTCCATGGGCAACGACCTGGTTCGGTCGGTGGCCGACGTTATCAGCACGCTGGTTTACCGCGTGGGTATCCGTTCGTTCCAGTTCTCGTATACGGCGGCAATCGGGTTATTCCAATCCGTTATCTGCGTTATCTTCCTGTCGGCGGCTAATTTCTTGGCAAGGCGCTTTGGCGAGCGGGGTATTTGGTAACTGCTAAATGGCTCCATGCAGTCGCGCCCCGTGCGCAAGACGGCGAAATTTATGAAATTATGTCGGATGAGGAGGAATACCATGAAACTTAAAAAAAACGAGCAGGACAGCCATACTGGAAGCCGCATGGTCAAAACTACCGCCACAAAGGTAGTGGACTGGATTATAGCGATTATATGCTTTGGCGTTATCTTAGTGTGCCTTCTGCCCTTTATGAATATCATTGCCCGCTCCCTCAGCTCCACCAACGCCATTATTAACCGACAGGTCGCCTTTTGGCCGGTTGATTTTTCCCTTGATTCCTATCGGTATGTATTTCAGGATGCGGCGTTCTCCCGCTCTATGGTGTGGACGGCCATTCTCACAGTAATCGCCACGACGGTTTCGATGGTTATGACCATTCTGTGCGCTTACCCGCTTACCTACGACTGGCTTAAGGGCAGACGCGTAATCAGCACGCTTATCATCCTCACCATGTACTTTAGTGCGGGAACTATTCCAAACTACATCCTGATGAGGGATTTAAACCTGATTAACAACCCCTTGGTATTGATTATTCCCAACTGTATCTCAGTTTTTAACGTCATTATTTTGCGCAGCTTCTTCTTCGGCATTCCCGCAAGCCTGCGAGAATCCGCGGAGCTCGACGGCGCAAACCCGATTACGGTTCTTATCCATGTGTATCTGCCCCTTTCCACCTCTGTGCTTGCCACCCTGGCGCTTTTTTACGCGGTAGGCCGGTGGAATGGCTTCTCGGATGCGCTGTTATATATGACAGACCCCAAATTTGCTCCCATTCAGCTGAAGCTTTATCAGGTTATTAACAACCTGTCGGCCATCGAGGTATCACAGGCCGAGGGCATATCGGGCGGTGCGCCGACCGCGAGCGAGGGTCTTAAAGCGGCGAGTGTTATGTTTGCCACCATCCCCATTGTTATGGTATACCCCTTTGCCCAGCGGTACTTTATCTCGGGCGTAACCGTTGGCGCGGTGAAGGGATAAGCAGCCCCGTCGATTATTACGTTGTTCCTGCATACACAGTGGTATGCTCTAAATATATGAATGGAGGATATACTATGAAAAGACGTGTTTCCTTGTTTCTGGCGTGCGTAATGCTTCTGACTCTGTTGGCAGCCTGTACGCCCTCTGCAAACCAGCCTGCTCCCGCATCATCCGGAGCCGCATCTCAGCCCGCATCTTCTGCGGACGCGAAACCCGAGTACAAAGAGATTACCGTTGAGATCTTTGACCGCGGTACCGACGGCGGCAGAACCGACCCCACCAACAACTACTACACCGACTGGATCAAGAAAAAGGTTCTTGAGGACGCAAACCTTGGGGTTACCTTTGTGGCTGTTTCCCGTTGGGAAGAGATGGAGCAGCTCACAAACCTCATGGCAGCCGGTACTGCCCCCGACCTGTGCGTAACCTATAGCTTGGACCTGATTACCACTTACCGTGAGCTGGGCGGTCTTGTTGACCTTGCTCCTTACATCAGTGAGAACCTGCCTGATCTGGATGCCTTCCTCGGCGACGATGAGGCCGTTCCCGGCAAGAGACTGATTGCCCGCAACACCACCGAGACCGGACAGATCTTCTCGATTCCAGCTCGCCGCGTTAACACCGCAGCGGTAAGCACCTTTGTTCGTAAGGACTGGCTGGATAAGCTGGGCTTGGCTGCCCCCACCACCACCGAAGAATTCTACAACATGCTCAAGGAATTCAAGGCTAAGGATCCCGGCGGCGTAGGCAAGAACCTTATTCCCTTCATCATTGGTTCCAGAGACGTCCGTTGGCGTGCACGCACTCTGATTGAGTCGTTCATCGACCCGAACCTCAGCGACAAGGATCGTTGGGTTAACACCGCCATCGAGCGTGAGTTCCTGCTGCCCGGCTACAAAGAGGGCGTTCGTTATGTTAACAAGCTGTATAACGAGGGTCTGACCGACACCGAGTTTGCACTCAATACCGATGACGTAAACAACGATAACCTCATTAAGAGCGGCGTTGTCGGCGCGTTTATTCACAACTGGGATCAGCCCTTCCGTGATAACCCCGGCCTGCTGCGTGACCTGAAGGTGAATGTTCCCGATGCTGAGTTCATCAGCGTTGACTGCTTCCCGAACGCTGCCGGCAAGTACTATAAGGGCGCTTATGAGCCCGCCGGTCTGAACTTCTTCATCCCCGCTACCTCCAAGAACGTGGAAGGCACACTGCGTTATGTTAACTGGCTCTCGAAGTTTGAGAACCGTTACTTCCTGCAGACCGGTGAAGAGGGCGTAACCCATGAGATGGTAGACGGCGTTCCCAAGATCAAGGTTACCGATGGTCCTCAGATCATGAACTCCGGCTTGAACCTCGACTACACCATCATGATTAACGGTCTTGACACCGGCGACCCCGCCAAGAACGTTGCCGCTACCGCTCTCTCCTACGGCGTTGACCCCGCTCTGGTTCTCAAGGCCTATGAGGATTCTATGAGAGACGCGAAGCCCCTGCTCGTAGTACCCGGCCTGACCCTTACCGCCGCAGCACCTGTAAGCCAGACCCTGATTGACAAGGGCTGGACCCTGCTTGCTGAGTCGGTAACCGCGAAGCCTGATCAATTCGATGCCAAGTGGGATGCCGGTATTGCCGATTGGCTTGCCTCCGGCGCTCAGTCTGTTATCGATGAGAGAGCTGCCAAGTATCACGAATAGTTCTTACCGATACGTTAACATTCCTATAACCAAACACTTTGTCTGATTGACAAACGCACCATGGGCTTTGCGGCACTGTCGCAAGGCCCATGATTGTTGCCGCAGCAAATATTATACTAATATCCGATTTAAAAGAGTATAAAAATCAAGTGAAAAGCTTTAATTTATGGGTTTTCACGCGGATTTTTATCGACTCTTTTTGAGGGGATTAGTATTACGCACAAAAAGTATGCCTCCCCCGCAATACACCAACAGAAAGTAGGGAACCATATGAAGGAGACCAAAAAATACACCGTCGCCCCGGGGACACTTCTGCCCTTTTATAACAACGCGGATTACTGCATCGGAACCGGCCGCATGGGGCTTGCGCTGACCAAGGAATATATGGAGCAGCTAAAATATGTCCAGGAAGCCATCGGCTTTGCCCATATACGGGGCCACGGGCTGTTCTGCGACGATATGGCAATCTATCAGGAGTATACCGACGAAAACGGCAGCCCCGCCGTGGAATACAACTTTACCTACCTCGACCGGGTGATGGACGGCTACCGGGAGGTGGGTCTTCGCCCCTTTTTGGAGCTTGGCTTTATGCCCGAAAAAATGGCCTCCGGCAACCAGACCGTTTTTTATTGGAAAGGCAACGTGACCCCTCCTAAGGAGTATGAGGCATGGAACTTGCTCGTGCAGGCTACCCTTCGTCACCTGATGGAGAGGTATGGAGCGGATGAGGTGGTTTGCTGGCCCATAGAGGTGTGGAACGAGCCGAATCTGGCCGGTTTTTGGAAAGACGCGGACATGCAGGAATACTTTCGCTTATTCAAGGAGAGCTTTTTAGCCATCAAGGCCCTTGACCCGCGTTTTCGCGTGGGCGGACCGGCAATCTGCGGCGTGGATGACGCGACGTGGATGCGTGCCTTTCTTGATTTCTGCAAGGCAAACAGCTTGGACGTGGATTTTGTTACCCGCCACCACTACACCAGCAATCCCCCCGAAAAAATCGGGCATTACGCCTATGTTCAGCTCCACGAGCTGGAGAACAGCCTGCGCGACCTGCGGGTGAGCCGGGATATTGTGGACAGCTTTGAGGAGTACAGGGGCCGTGAAATTCACATCACCGAGTTTAACACTTCCTACGTCCCAAACGCTCCCGTGCATGATACCAACTACAATGCGGCCTACATCGCGCAGCTTTTGGCGAGACTGGGAGACGACCATCGTTCCTATTCCTACTGGACCTTTGGCGATGTGTTTGAAGAAGCGGGCGTACCCTTTACCCCCTTTTACGGCGGCTTTGGCCTTGTTGCCAACGGCTTAATCCCCAAGCCCACCTTCTGGACCTTTGTGTTCTTTAAGGCCTTGCAGGGCGGCTGCGTGCATCGCTCGGAGAACGCCGTTATTGTGGAGCAGGGCGGCGGCTACCGCGGCGTGGCGTGGAATACCGCCCCTGAGCGAAACGGCGGCGAGCTGTCTTTGTCGTTTACCCTGCCCGCCGCACAAGCCGGTGAATTCTGCCTGCTTACAAAAACGGTGGATGAGGACTGCTGCAACCCGCTGAAGCTGTGGCATGACATGGGCGAGCCCGCGAGCCTTACGGCTGCACAGCTTGCGAACCTGCGGGAGTGCGCAAAGCCCTTATTCTCCTCCCGGCGGCTGACCGCCGACGGCAATACACTGGAAATAACGCTGACCCTTACAGATAACGCGGTGGCGTATTTTGAGCTTGCTCCAATCAAGCCCGTCAGCGACCGAGGTTTTTCCTACAACAGGGTGATACAGCTGCGGTGACAGCCGGGCAAAAGCAGGCCAAAGCGGCAGAACCTGGCCGCAATACTATTGCTATGGGAGCGCATGAGCGTATGGAACTGAACATTACAGCAAGGACTAAGGGGCAGGAAGGTACCGATTACCTTGCCCCTAGCGAGCACGGATTGACCGCGGATACCGCGATATCAGGCGGCGACGGGAGCCCGGAGAGCCCTTTTCGGGCAAGTGTGCGCATCACTAACCACAATAATACGCCGTGGCTGGGTGTCATTCATATCCGGCTGCCTTTTCCAAAGAACGACCCCCGTTTCTTTTTGCCCGCGTTCCTTTACGGAACCAACCGCGGCGAGACCCCTCAACGGGTGCATTGCGAATATCCGCGCCTGCGGGAGGGCAGCCCTTCCCACCCCTCCTCACCTTGGTGGATGACGAGAAGTGACCGCCTCTCCCACCCCGCTGCACTTGTTTACGATTCACAGCGCGTTTATGGCCTCTCCGCCAGCCCGTATTTTATCATCGCCGACGGCGTAAAGCGGCAATGGTACCCCACGCTTTCGGGAGAGTTCTTTCAATACGCCGGCTTTTCCTGCTCTCTGGACGGGGGTACGGTGGGCTATACGCTGGGATACGAAAACGCGCCGACCCAGTTCATCAACGCATACCGCATCCGAGAGCGGGCGCCTCTTGGTGATAATTGCTTTGCGCTGGCTTCCGGCGAGGCGGTCACGGTGGACTTTTTGCTGTATGACTATGCCGCCGACTCGGCGCTTGACATCAACCAGGTGATAAAGGATGTTTACCGCAGGTATCATCAGCACCCCCGAAAGTCCGCTCATATCAAGGCCGCCGTTTCCGACCTTTCCCGCGCCGTTTTTGAGGACGCTTGGATGCCGGAGGACCGAAGCTATGCCGGTCAGGTCTTTGAGGAACCGGACGGCGGTTACCGCTTTAACAAGATTTATTCCTTAAGCTGGACCAACGGGCTTTCGGTAGCCACTCCGATGCTGCTTTCCGCTTTGCGCCTGGGGGATGAACCTATGCGGGAGCAGGCCCTTGACTGTATTGAGAACATCCTTACACATTCCATTAACCCCGCCAACGGTCTCCCCTTTGACGCGTATACCGACGGCAGATGGTGCAATAAAGGGTGGTGGTTTGACGGAATGTCCGCACCCGGGCACAGCTCTTATCTCTGCGGGCAGGCGCTGTTTTATATCCTTAAGGCGTATGAATACGAAAAACGCCTGAGGGGCTGCGTCCATGGGGAGTGGCTTGATTTTGTCAGAGGGGTTCTACTTAAAACCGAGCAAACCAAAAACACCGACAAAGAATACCCCTATATCTTCTCTGAAGAAAGCGGTGCCGGGATTGAATATGATTCACTAAGCGGCGCATGGTGCATGGCCGCCCTCGCCTATTACAGCAGCCTGACCGGCGACCGCTCCTTCCTTAAGGGCCTGACGGAGAGCGAGGGGCATTACCATGAGCGTTTTGTGCGCCGTATGGAGTGCTATGGCGCGCCGCTGGATACCTGTAAAACGGTGGACTCCGAGGGTGTTCTCGCCTATATCAAGGCCATACGGTATCTGCATGAATTGACCGGAGAGAGCCGGTACCTTGCCCATATGCGGGATGCGATTGATTACGAGTTTTCGTTTAAGTTCTGCTACAACTCCCCCATCAAGGTACCGCCCCTGAGCAAACTGGGCTGGTCGAGCTGCGGCGGCAGCGTCACCTCAGTTTCAAACCCCCATATCCACCCCATGTCCAGCAACATCATCGGCGAGCTTCTGTATTATGTAAACCACAGCGGTGACGAGTACGTTCGTGACCGTACGCTGGACACCATTGGCTGGAGCTTACAAACCTATAACACCTATGACCGGGAGTTTGACCACGGCAAAAAGGGCTGGATGTCCGAGAGGTTTTGCCACTCGGAGGGTCTTGTATACGAAACCTACCCCGACGGCACCCTTGCAAGCACCTGGTTTTGTCTCATGCCCTGGGCCGCAGGCTCTATTCTCGACGGCCTTGCCGGCGACTGCTGGGATTTTTTATGCGAGGATAATACTATCCTCCGATAATAACACTCCCAAAAAAACCTCCAAGTATAAACCCCCGCAAAAAATCTTCACAATACCTTTCGTCATGGGCTTTGTGAAGATTTTTTGCGGGGGTTTTGGCGTTGACCAAGTTTTATGAAAATGGCCGCTTTAAGCGCATAATACTATTCTCCGATAAAAGTGTTGATAAAAATCAAGCGAAAGGCTTTGGCTTATGGGTTTTTACGCGGATTCTAATCTGCAATTCTACGCTTTTAGAGGGGTTTTTTATTACACCGAGACCAGCAGCCGCAGCTTTTTCACCAGCTTTCTTGCCGTATCCCGCAGGGGACGTCTTGGCATAGGCTTGCCGGGCTCCGCCTGCGGTTTGCCGTAGGCGGCCGCGTACATAGCCAGCTGGCTGTCAAAGGACACCCCACCCTCTACCTGGTGATAGGTTCCGTTTGCGGAGAGTACCCTTGCCTTGACGGTATCGCGTGACTGTGCGGCAAGCATATCCTTCACCTGCTTAATCAGCGCGGGGTTTTCTATGGGGGCAAGAACCTCCACCCGCCGCTCGGTGTTGCGGGTCATTAGGTCGGCGGAGCCGATATAGAGCTTGGCGCTCTCCCCTTCTCCAAACAAAAAGATGCGCGGATGCTCAAGGAATCTGCCCACGATGCTGCGCACCTCAATGTTATCGGTGAACCCCTCCACCCCCGGGCAGAGACAGCAGATGCCGCGAATGATAAGGGTAACGGGCACCCCCGCCTGTGAGGCGGCTATCAGCTTATCAATCAGCTCCTTGTCGGTGAGGCTGTTCATCTTAAAGGTAATCCTCGCGGGGCTGCCCTCCAAAGCCTTGGCAATCTCCTGTGAGATTAAATCGAGCAGACGGCTTTTCAGGTTAGCGGGGGCCACCAGCAGCTTGCGGTAGTTGCCGTAGAGATTGCCTATCTCCATATTGCGAAAGAACAGCACCGCGTCGCCGCAAATGATGGGCTCTGTAGTAAAGAACGCAAGGTCGGTGTATGCCCGCGCGGTGGATTCATTGAAGTTCCCGGTCGCAATGCTTACAAGGTGCTGCGGCTTTCCCAGCAGCTTACGGGTGATAAGTGCTACCTTGCCATGCACCTTGTAGCCGTCTATGCCATAGATAACCTTACAACCTGCCTTCTCCATGGTCGTCGCCCAGTCGATGTTGTTTTGCTCGTCAAAACGGGCGCGCAGCTCCACAATAACCACCACGTCCTTGCCGTTCTCCGCCGCGGCACACAAATACTGCACCACCTTGGAGCGGCTGCTTACCCGGTAAAGGGTCATTTTGATGGAGACAACGCTCTTATCCTCTGCGGCCTCGCGCAGCATATCCAGAAACGGGCGCATGGTGTGATAGGGGTAGCTCAAAAGCGTATCCTTGCGCTGAAGCTGCGGGGTGACCGCATGTTCGTGGGCAAGCTCCGATGGCCATTGGGGCTCGAGCGGCGCGTAAAGCAGCGCCTCCTTATCCCTTGGGCGCACAAATTCGCCAATCTGCCCCACAAAGCTCATGTCCAGCGGGGAGGTGCATTCAAAACAGCGGCCCTTTGACAGTCCCAGCTTATCCAAAAAGAAATCACGCAGCTCACCATCCGCGCCGCCGCTGGTTTCCAGCCTAACCGGAGAGAGCTTACGGCGTTTTTTAAGCATCTCCTTCATCATTTCACGGTATTCTATGCCCTCATCAAACAGGCTTTCACTTAAATCTATATCGGCGTTTCGGGTCACGCGGATAACCGCCTTCGCCTCGGTGGAATAGATCTCAAAGATATCCTCCGCGTAATGCATGACGATATCCTCAAGCAGCACAAAGCCCTTGGAGGAGGAAAGCTTGTACACCCGGTCGATTTGATGGGGAAGCGGCACGATTCCATACAGGGTTTTATCCTTAGCGCGCAGACGCACCCCAATGTGAAGCTGGCGGTTTTCAAGGTGAGGAAAAGGATGCTTGGAGTCGACAATCTGGGGGCTTAGGAGCGGCAGCACCTCATTTTCAAAGTAGGCTCGCAGCACCCGTTTTTCCCCGCCATCCAATTCCTTTATCGCGTCGTGCAGCAGCCCATATTCCTCAAGACCCTGCATAATCTCCTGATAAACCTCGTTACGCACAGGGTAAAGCTCCTTTACTGCGTGGTTCGCGGCGCGAATCTGCTCCTCGGGGGTCATTAGCGTCTTGTTATCCGCCGCATTGTCGGTGATAAGGATGCGATCCATCAGGCTGCCGATGCGCACCATATAAAACTCGTCGAGATTGGAGGCGAAGATGGAAAGAAAGCGAAGCCGTTCATAGAGGGGCAGGTCATGGCTCGCGGCCTCCTCCAGCACCCGCTCGTTGAAACGGAGCCATGAAAGCTCCCGGTTAAAATAAAGCCCCTGTTCGGGCATAAAAGAAAATCCCCTTCCCGTATCCCACTAGAATGTCATTATTACGCAGCCACACAATTACACACCTTTAGAGACATACTCCATCAGGTAGCCCTCTCTCACGCCGGTGCTGCTGACCAAGATCTCCTTGGTTTTGGAAATGTCACAGATTTCCGAGAACGTGATAAGCCCCGGCACAATGGTGTGAATGCGCTCGGGCACCACACGAAAAATGCTGCGGATAGCAGACTTTTTTTCATGACGCACAAAGTACAGCAGGCGGTCAAAATCCTCCGCGTCAAAGCGGTAGCCGTGCAGACTCTCCTCCTCGCGGGCGTTTTGGCCTCTGTGCAGGCGGGCAATCGCCCGGGCGGTGCCGCCAATGACAAGCATATGCTCGCCGCTGCCTCGCAGCCAATCGAGCATGGTAAGCTGACGATGCACAAACTCCTTAATTTGCTGGCGCTGTTGCTTATCGGGCAAAATTTTAGGCACAAAGCTTTTGTAAAGGCTCAGGCTGCCAAAGGGCAGACTGATCATATTGACAATGCGGTTATCCTCAAAGCGCACAAGCTCGGTGCTGCCGCCGCCCATATCCACCACGAGCCCCTGCGTTATCTCCGGCGGACGCAAGGCGCCTACAAAATCGAGCCGCGCCTCCTCCTCACCGCTGATTACGCGAATATCCACACCCGTTTGCTGGCGCACGCGCTCCAGCAGCTCGGGCGCATTTTTTATCGCGCGCACGCCAGCTGTTGCAAAGCAATAAACCGGTTCAACCCCAAGTGCCTTTGCCGTTGATTTGAAATTAATAATGGCGTCGGTAACACGGATGATGCCATCATGGGACAAAACACCCTTGGTGACATAGCCGATGAGGCCGATAATCTCTTTTTCGCTAAGTATCTGCTGGTACCGTCCATCGGTGACATGGTATACTGACATCCTTACCGTGTTTGAGCCAAGATCGATTACTGCATATTTCATTCTGGATAGCCTGCTTTCCTTCTCACATTTTCACATTCTTAAATTCTCACTTTCTCATTACTATTATCCGATGAAAGGGCGCAAAAATTATGAAAATCCGTGCGTTCTTTAATTTTTACTACAGCTTCTCGCGCTTCCTTCCATGGGGGAAGCAGTATCCTAAGGCTTCCCTCCGCATATGCGCAGGATGAGTGAATGAGAATGAGGACGAGTGCCGTCTCCGCCAAGCACGGCACGTCTAAGGATGATTTGTGGGCACTTTTCTTCATTAAACGTCGGATTGCGCCAAAAAACAAGCCGGTGTCTGTAAAGAAAGTGAAATAATTGTGTAAATTCCATAATAATCAAGCCTACAGCCTGTTCACTGTCACGTCCTAAATTGGTTTTATCTTCATTTGCGCCCCAACCTGCATGGGCGTTTGTTACTAGCCGGTTTACGCATAATTTACCGCCTCATGACAGGCGAAGGAATGCGCCGTAGAAAAGGATGTGTTATGCTAAAAACAAGGAAAAAGTTCAGGATAATTTTACACTTTGGGGAGAAAACATGGCAGACGACAACAATGCACAAAACTACGGAGAACTGGAGCGTCAGCTTGGAGAGGTACTGGAGAACGCACAGGTTAAGACGGTTTTTCAGCCCATCGTTTCCCTTCGTGACGGCGCAATCTTTGGCTACGAGGCTCTGACCCGCGGTCCTGAGGATACGCCTATGCAATACCCCGACACGCTCTTTGGCATTGCCTCGCGCTGCGGAAGGCTGTGGGAGCTGGAGCGGCTTTGCCGTACCAAGGCGCTGGAGACCGCCGCGGAAAAGGGAATGGGCGAAAGCCTAACAAAGTTATTTTTAAACGTAGCGCCCCGTGTAATACACGACGAGAAATTTACCCAGGGCTTTACCAAGGAACACCTTAACCGCTATAACATTAAGAGTGAGGATATTATCTTTGAGATTACCGAAAAATATGTGGCGGATGATATGTCCGGCTTTAAGGAAACTATTGAAAACTACAAGGGACAGAATTATCAAATCGCGATTGACGACGCGGGCGCCGGCTATTCCGGCTTAAATCTCATCAGCGATATTCATCCCCATTACATCAAGCTCGATATGAACCTTGTGCGAGACATTGACGGAGATAACTTTAAAAAATCGCTGGTAAAATGCCTGTGCGACTTCTGTCGCACGGCAAACATCCATCTGATAGCGGAGGGCATTGAGACAGTGGAGGAGCTGTATGCGCTTATTGACATCGGGGTGCAGTACGGTCAGGGGTATTTTCTGAAACGGCCCGATTCCAACATTGGTCATGTGGAGCAGGATGCGCTCGAGCAGATTAAACGACACAACGCACAGAAAAACCACCTGTACCAAAGCGTCTCCCGGGTATACATCGGCAACTTAAGCTGCGATAACGACATCGCCCTGCCCGAAACCCCCACGCAGGATATCTACGACGTATTCCTGGCAAAGCCCGCCAGCGCAGGGATAACCATCGTCAAGGAGGGCAAGCCGCTGGGCATTGTGACCCAGACCCGCATTAGCACCATGATGAGCGGTCAGTACGGCTACAGCCTGCACGCCCGCCGCCCCGTCAGCCATGTGATGGACCCCAAGGCGCTGGTGGTGGACTTCTCCACCCCCATTGATGTTGTGACAAAGCTTGCCATGTCCCGCCCGTCGGAGCACCTGTATGACTACATCACGGTGACAAGGGACGGGTGCTACTGCGGCATTGTGACCATTAAGAACCTGCTTGAAAAAACCATGGAAATTGAGGTAAGCAACGCCATTCACCTTAATCCCCTCTCCGGTCTGCCGGGCAACGCGCCCATTCAGCTGCGCTTAGAGCAGTGCGTTACCTGCTGCAATGAATTTACTGTGCTATACTTTGATATTGATAACTTTAAGGCGTATAACGATGTGTATGGCTTTGAAAACGGCGACCGGGTTTTAACCTTTGTCACCCGCATTCTGCAACGAACAATGCCTAAGGGCGCGTTCATCGGGCATATTGGTGGGGATGATTTTATCATGATACTGTTTCACTACGATTATGAGGATGTATGCAATCGGATTATCCGCGACTTTGACGCGGGAGTGACGGAGTATTACGGTGAGGCCGACAAGGCACGGGGCTATATCGAGGCAAATAACCGCAAGGGTGAGAAGGAACATTTCCCGATTATGACCTTATCCATTGCGGGTGTCACAAACCGCGCCCAAAGCTTTGCGGATATTTTCGAGCTTGCTGAAATTGCGGGGCGCATTAAAAAGCTGTGCAAGCAGAGGTGGGAAAGCTGCGTGCATGTGCAATAGCCACATTACAAAACACATAAAAAAACACGCGGAGGCTTTCCTCCGCGTGTTTTATGCGTTTATACTAATCCCATTATAATCCGCGCTGCTGTGCTTTGGGCTATTCGTCGTCGCTTGCCAGCAGCGATAGTACATAGTTAGGGATGGCAAAGCTGCCGGTGTGGATATCGGTGTTATAATAGCTGGTTGCAAGGCCCAGTGCGTTCCACTGACCGGCATTCACACTTAACGGGTCGGTGCGTTTAGAAGCAAACCCGAACAGCCAGTGCCCTGACGGATAGGTGGGAATGTGTGCCTGATAGACGCGGCACACGGGGAAAAACTCGCGGATGCGCTTGTGGGCGCGTTTCATGTTCTTTGCATACGCGCTGTAATAGGGTGTCTCGTGCTGATTGACGAGAATACCGTTTTCTGTTAGCGCCTTAAAGCAGTTGCCGTAAAACTCCCGGGTAAACAGCCCCTCGCCGGGGCCAAAGGGGTCGGTGGAATCTACAATAATGAGGTCGTACTCGTTTTCTTTGGCGCGTACAAACTTTAATCCGTCCTCAAAAAACAGGGACACCCGGGGATCGTCCAGCTTGCAGGCGGTTTGGGGCAGAAACTCGCGGCAAACCTTTACGACATCCTCATCAATTTCCACCATATCGATGTGCTCGATGGTCTGGTAGCGGGTCAGCTCCCGCACGGTGCCGCCGTCCCCCGCACCAATGACCAGCACGCGGCGGATGCCGGGGTTTGCCGCCATGGGAACATGCACAATCATCTCATGGTAAATAAACTCATCCTTTTCGGTGAGCATCATCAGCCCATCCAAGGTAAAAAAGCGGCCGAACTCCTGCGACTCGAATACGTCAATCCTCTGGAAAGGGCTTTGCATGGAGCAAAGCTGCTTATCCACCTTAACAGAAAAGCGCACATGCTCGCTGTGCTCTTCGGTATACCACAGTTCTAAATCCAATTTATTCTCTCCTCCCGGTAATATGAATATTACTTTGCGCAAGCTGTATTTAAGGCTCCACCACCATAATGGTTTCCAGCGTGGTGTCCTGGGTGCCGGTCATTGAGCATCCCTTCGCCTTAGCGTAGGCGATGTAATCCACGATTTCGGGGGTGATGCGCTCACCCGGAGCAAGCACCGGGATGCCGGGCGGATAGCTCATGACAAATTCTCCGCTTACATGCCCCGCCGAACGTGCGATGGACACCGGTCGTTTGCCCGCATAAAAGGCATCCTGCGGGCTCATTGCAACCCGCGGGTTGATATACTCATGGTCATACAGCCCGATAACATCCCCCGAATACAGCCGCTTAATCTCCCCCAGCGCGGCAATCAGCCGCTCAATCATCTGGTCGGTATCCCCCACAGAGATTATGGCAAGCAGGTTGCCAAGGTCGCCAAACTCTATTTGTATGCCGTAATCATCCCGCAGAATATCGTAGACCTCTATGCCCGCAAGCCCAATCTCGCGGGTATGCACCGACAGCTTGGTGCCGTCAAAGGAGGCTGCCGCGGGGTTATCGGCAATTTCACCGGCAAAGGCATAGTAGCCGCCAATGCGGTTGATTTCGGCGCGCGCGTAATCGGCTATGCGCGCAACCTTCGCATAAATTTCCGCCCCCCGCAGCGCAAGGTTGCGTCTTGTGATATCCAGAGAGGACAGCAGCAGATAAGAGGCGCTGGTTGTCTGGGTGAGATTGATGACCTGACGCACATAGCCCTTGTTCATGGAGGGCGCGGTCAACAAGATAGAGCTTTGGGTCAGCGAGCCGCCGGTTTTATGCATACTCACCGCCGCCATATCCGCCCCCGCCTGCATGGCGGGGATGGGCAGCCCCTCGCCGAAATAGAAATGAGTGCCGTGGGCTTCGTCGGCTAGCACCTTCATCCCCGCTTTGTGGGCAAGCCTAACAATCTCGGTGAGGTCGGAGCATACGCCGTAATAGGTAGGGTTGTTAACCAGCACCGCCTTAGCATCCGGGTGTTCGGCAATTGCCTGGGCGACATCCGCCGCCGCCATACCCAGCGGGATGCCTAGGCGCCGATTGACCCCCGGGTTGACGTACACGGGTACGGCCCCGCATACCACCAGCGCGTTAATGGCGCTGCGATGTACATTGCGGGGCAGTATAATCTTCTCCCCACGCTTTGCGCAGCACATGACCATTGCCTGAACGGCGGAGGAGGTGCCGTTGACCATAAAAAAGGCGTGACCCGCCCCGAACGCATCGGCGGCGAGCTCCTCAGCCTCGGCAATTACCGAGACGGGATGGCACAGGTTATCGAGCGACTTCATGGAGTTTACATCCACCGCGAGACAATCCTTGCCTAAAAAATCGCGCAGCTCGGGGTTGCCGCGCCCCTGCTTATGGCCCGGCACGTCATACGGCACTATGCGCGCCGCGCGGTATTCCTTAAGCGCCTCAAATACGGGCGCCCGCGTTTGGTTAAGCCCCGCCATCCTTCAATCCTTCCCCGTATCATAGATGTTGCTGCCGCTGAAGATCTCTATCATCTCCTTGCGCAGGCTGTCGGTTATGGCAAGCCGCTGCTTTGGGGGAAACTCGTACACATCGTTATTAAACAGGTAGTTTTGCAGGTCAATCTCCTTAATGAGCATCTTGGTATGAAAGAGATTTTCCTGGTACACGTTTATATCCACCGCGTCGTACCGCTTTAAGGTATCGCCCGCGATAAAGTTTTGAATAGAGTCCATGTGGTGATCCATATAGAGCTTGCGGCCGTCCTCGTCGCGGGTAAAGCCCCGAACACGGTAATCGATGGTGATAATATCCGAATCGAAGCTGCCTATGAGAAAATCGAGCGCATTGAGCGGCGATATGCGTCCGCAGGTGGAAACGTCGATATCCACCCGGAAGGTTGCGATTGCGTTGCCGGGGTGATATTCCGGGTAGGTATGCACCGTAACATGGCTTTTGTCAAGATGTGCGACCACAGTATCGCGTTTTTCTAGAATCGCGATCTCCCCGCGGTTGCAGGAACGGTCAATAAGACCCACCGGCAATGCTTCCTCGGAGATTAACAGCGTCACGCTCGCACCCTGGGGATCGTAATCCTGCTTTGAGATGTTGAGCACATGGGCGCCTATAATCTCGGTAACTCCGCACAGGATACTGGTCAGTCGTTCGGAATTGTACTGTTCATCGATATAGGAGATATAATCCTTTTGTTCCCGCTCACTTTTTGCATAGCATACATCATAGATGTTAAAGCTAAGTGTTTTTGTGAGGTTGTTAAAGCCGTATAATTTCAGCTTGTTCTCCAACCCTGCCATCACAACCTTTCGTGAAATGCCGGAAAAAGTCCGGTCAATGAACCTTACAATACATTATATTTCCGCATATGTCAATGAATATTATGTAATTTCTTTGTTATGACTTGTTTGGCTTAATCTTTTAATGGAATTGCTCTTTCATTCTCAGCTTTCCTATGTTTTTCTTCCTCTGTATTAGCGGGTTTGCCAATTAAGGCGCAAACGGCAGACAATGTAAAACCGTCAGCAAATAGAGTGTTTTATAACCGGCAGGAGATTGTTAAGTTTTGGCTTGGTTCTACATACTATATTTATTTAATACAATGGCTTTATAGAGAACAGAAAAGATGGTGACAAATTATATTTACATTTGGTGAAGTATTAACAAAAATGATCGAAGAGCACCATGTGAGCAAAAGCATACTATGCGAAAAGCTAGGCATAAACCGCAGCCTTTTGTATCGATGTTTATCGGACAAATCCATAATGCCCCGAGAAGCAATGGAGCTATTCAAGCGTAAATTTATGCTGTCACCCTCAGAAATCAGCACGCTTGAAAACGCGTATGAAGCCTCGCTTATCGGAATGGATCGGCATCAGTGTAGGTTGATGGTTGAAGAAATGATGAAAAATCGATCGGTTGTAAGCTATCCCGATAGTCCGTGTGTTTTTGACGGGGAATATATTAAAACAGTTACATCAAAGCAATTAAGCATCATACACGGCAATGATAACATCCGTATGCTGTTGCAATTTATGTTTAGCAGGGTTGGTCAGTCGGAGAAGGTGGAAAAGGTGTACTTAAAGATTCAACCGGATAATTCCATCGTAATGGACGCCCTTAGCACGCTGTTAAGTAATCATGATAAACAGTTTATTGCATATCATACGTTTATGCTCTATCGCAATGAGACGCTGAGCTTTAAGACCCCGCTTGCTACAAACCTTAGTATACTCAAGCCGGTACTTACCCGCATTATTCCCATTGACACAAGAATGCGATACAGGCCTGCTTACTTCTATGCGCAGTATTGCGAAAGCAGCTCAACCTTCTTTACCGATTCCGCCCGGATTGTAACAAAAGATTTTGCGATGCTTATTTTTAATGATGGTGAACGCGCCGTGTTCATAACCGAGCCTGAAATGATCGATATCTATGTAGAAATGATGGGTCGGCTGCACGATCGCTCATCCCCCCTGACGCAGATAGTAAATATCACAAAGCAGGCATCGGCCGCCCTGATAAGTAAGGTTAATATACTGGGTGAGGTAAACATTTTCCCAGAGCCATTGTTCTTTTTTGCGCGCGCTGTTGTTTTTGCGGAAAATAAGCGCGAAGCTTCAGATTCTCTTGACAGCGACGTGCTAAAGGGCATTCGGGTAAGCTCCCTCGAATCGATACGAACGGGAAAGGCGGCATACTCGTATTTTTCAATGGACGGATTGCAAAAACTCGTTGAAACCGGGCTTTTCAGCGATTTAAATGAACGGTTAATGCATCCAATGAGCAGCGAGCAAATAAGGAATTATCTTTGTGAAATTTTAAGCTTCGCTAAAAAACACGAAAATATTGTTCCCTTACTTTCAGAGCATGAAGAGCTAAGTATTTATAAAAACATTAACATGAGAATATATGAGGATACAGAGATTTGGATGATTTATATGGGTAGTGGTCCAAATTTTTTAATTTCTATAAACGAAAACAGCATCGTCAAGGCCTTTTCAGATTATTATTTCAATTATCTCCCCCAAAGGCTGCTGCCAGACTGTAAGGAAAAAGCACTTAATGCCATACAGTCAGCCGTTAATAATCTGCCAATCGATAAAAACGGCTGTTAAACCTCGCGCCCCGTCCTTATCCTTCACAATACACAGTGCATAAACGCATAGAATCTCATAAAAACCGTACAGGCGGCAAAGCTTTTTGCTGCCGTGCGGTTTTTTTATTTGTGATTTGCTTGAAACGGGGCTAGTTTTCAGGCGGCGTGCGTTTTATCCGTAATAATTATTTGAAGCAAAATAGTGAACACGGATAAGCGAAAGTTTGAGCGGTAAAGTGAATGTGCTTTTGTGCGCAAACATCAGAGCATTTGGTGGGACACCTTGTCGTAATACTATTTGAAACAGAGAATATACTATTATTGGGGATGGAAACCGACGCAATACATACGCGTCATTCACTTCGTCTTGCAGTGATTGAATGCGTATAACTATTAAGGAGTGAGTTTTATGTCTTGTAACGAAAGCAATAACGCGCAAATTTCCAGCGTGGCAGAAACTACCACTACCACCTTCCCCGAAATTGACTGCTTTAGAATGAACAAGCTGTACGATTGGGTTCGTATGCGTTCTGATAAAACCGCAGTTGTAGTGGTTCCGCCTGAGGATCTCGGCGCTCTCAAGGAGGCATTAGCGCTTGGGCACACAATTGATGTATATGCAGATATCCCAGTAGATGAGTGCACGGCGGTTGTGGCCCTCATTACACGGGAGTCAGACACCTGCGCGTGTGTCCTGATTCGGAAAAACGCGATTTTGCACGTTACCATCACCGACTCCACAGCAGGAGTGGTAATCTCTCAATTTATAAGAGATGTGCAAATGTTTGACTCAACGAAGCTTTGCTACCCGGTAGGTATGCCGGCAGGCGCCATTAAGCCCAGAGTAGTTGCGACACTGGCAGATTCACTTAGCACAATACCTGTGGATGGCACCATTGCCTTTAATGTTGAACTGTGCCAGGAAATCTCGGTTGAGCTTGAAGTCATGGTCAAGGTGAAGGTAGAGGGACTTTGCAGCAGCCGCAGTGGAGCTCCTTGCTCGAACAGCCTTGCCTGCACTCCGGGAACCTCTTTCTTTCCGACCCAGTGCAAAAACGCATGCACTTAACACAATGCGAAAGGCCGGGCTGCGCCCGGCTCTACATAACTCTGTTTTCCTATAAAAGTATTGATAAAAAATCTGCGTCAAAACCCATATATCTAAGGTTTTGACTTGATTTTTTATATACTTTTCCATCGGATAATAGTATAAGAATTTGGAGGTAAACGCTATGCCTACCCCGCAACTAATAGACCTTGTGCTGGTAACCCTCACGGGTTATTTCATCATGAGCCATTTCTGCCGTCTAGGAGTACGCAAAAAACTCGTCGATCCGCTTCTTTTGAGGCAAAATCTTATCGGCAGCTTCGATTATTGGCTGGGTTTAATCGTGTGTATGTGTGCGATTGCGGCGATTGACCTATTTGCGCCCTACGGAAACCTATTCTTACTTCCACTTGCGGCGTGCGGTCTTTTCAACATCATCATGGATTGTATGATGTTTTTGCTGACACTCTGGATAAAACTGAGGACTCCGAAAAATGAAGCGAAAGTCGAGACTCAAACTCAGCAGACAAAAGGAGAGACGGTGCAAAAAGAGGAAAATAATGCGCCGGTGCAAAATGAGAAAAGCCAAACTGCTAGTCCTATAGACCCCTACCAGTCGTTTTACTAAACTGAGGATGCTAAGCTTACCGTTCGATGAAAGCAGCTTGGAATAAAATCCAAGCTGCTTTTTATTGATACTTTTCGACGCTGTCTGGTATAAGAGCACTACCAATGATACATTATATGTAATGAATGGCATACTAACATTTTTATCAATTGGGTACATAGAAATCTCGAAAGGTCGTGATTGCATTTTTTCTGATAAAACTGTAAACGCCAACAGCCTGATTTACGAAAAATCCCCTTATCTTATCCAGCACGCCTACAACCCTGTTCACTGGCTGCCTTGGTCCGAGAAGGCGTTTGAGAAGGCTACGCGTGAGGATAAGCCCATTTTCCTGAGCATTGGCTATTCCACCTGCCACTGGTGCCATGTAATGGCGCATGAAAGCTTTGAGGATGATACGGTAGCGCGCATTCTTAATGAGAGCTTTGTGTCCATTAAGGTGGATAAGGAGGAGCGCCCCGACATCGACAGCATCTATATGGCGGTGTGCCAGGCCTTCACCGGCAGCGGCGGCTGGCCGACCAGCATTTTTATGACGGCGGAGCAAAAGCCCTTTTTCGCGGGAACCTATTTTCCTCCAAATGCCCGATATGGTATGCCGGGCTTTGCCGCGCTGCTTCGCGCCATTCGCAAAAAATGGGCTGAAAATCGCGAAGAGCTGCTCGATTCCGCCGACCGGGCGCTGGAGTATCTCAATACCCGGCCAAAGGAAGGCGGCGGCAGAATTGACGGCAGTCTGACGCGGGAGGCCTATGCGCAGCTTAGCGCGGCATACGATGAGCAGTGGGGTGGCTTTGGCAGTGCCCCAAAGTTCCCTACCCCCCATAACCTGCTGTTCTTAATGGAGTATGCCAAGACGCAGGGTGAGCCCCATGCCCTTGCCATGGCGGAGCATACGCTCGAGCAGCTGGCGCGGGGCGGTATCTTCGATCATATCGGGTTTGGGTTCTCCCGTTACTCCACCGACCGGCACTTCCTTGTGCCGCATTTTGAGAAGATGCTGTACGACAATGCCCTGCTGATTACCGCCTACGCGCGGGCGTATGAGCAAACCCAAAAACAGCTATACAAGGCGGCCGTGCAAAAAACCGCGGCGTATGTTCTGCGAGAGCTTACACTGCCTGAGGGCGGGTTTGCCTGTGCACAGGATGCCGACAGCGAAGGGGTGGAAGGACGATTTTATGTGTTTGACTACCACGAGCTTCTTGCCCTGCTGGGCGAGGATGAGGGGCGACGGTTTTGCGCGCGCTACGGCATTACTCCAGAGGGCAACTTTGAGGGAAAGAACATCCCAAACCTGCTGGGTGCTAAGGACATTGCCGCAGACTTTGCAGGCGAGGATATGGCGGCGGTTCGTGATATTCTGTACAGCTACCGAAAGGAGCGGGCGGCGCTTGCGCTGGACGACAAGGCGCTCACCGCCTGGAACTCCCTGATGATTTATGCGCTGGCGTTTGCCTCGCGTATGCTTGGCGACGAGAACCTGCTAGGTGCCGCGGAACGGGCGGAGAGTTTTATTGCCCGAAGGCTTACGGACGGTGATACGCTGTATGTCAGCTGGCGCGAGGGCACGCGCTCCGGTAAGGGCTTCTTGGATGATTACGCCTTTTATGCCCTTGCCTTGCTGGGTCTTTATGACGCGACGCTGGAGCCGCGCTGCCTCACCCGGGCATTAGCCATCTGCCGCAAGGCGATTATGGACTTTTGGGATGATGAGCACGGCGGCTTTACCCTGAGCGGGCGGGAAAACGAAGCCTTAATTATCGCTCCCAAGGACACCTATGACGGAGCCATTCCCAGCGGCAACGCGGTGATTGCGTACTGTCTTGTTCGGCTGTGCCGCCTTGCTCCCGACGCGGGTCTCGAGAAGTTTACCCAGCGTCACCTTGCGTTTTTATGCGGCTCTGCCAAGGAATATCCCGCGGGACACTGCTTCTTCCTGCTTGCCCTCTCCCGGTACGATAACCCACCGACCGAGATTACGGCAGTGCTGCGCGACCCCGCAGACCTTGTGCGGCTGGCGGGCAAGACAAAGCCGGACGCGGAGGTTCGGGTGCTCCTCCATCCCGCCGAGGGCTTTGCCCTTATCCATGATAAAACCACCTTTTATATTTGCAGGGGGCGGCACTGCCTGCCCCCAACCAACGATTGGACGGAGGTGCTGCAATGATTTCGGTATGGTCCGCCCATGCGGAGCTGCCACGCTTTGAGACTATGTCCGGCGATCAGGCTACCGATGTGCTGATTATCGGCGGCGGGATGGCCGGGCTTTTGTGCGCCTATTTTTTGCAGCAGCAGGGTGCGGACTACCTGCTGGTGGAGGGCTCTCGGATTTTGGGGGGAGTTACCAAAAACACCACGGCAAAAATCACCTCCCAGCACGGTTTAATTTACGATAAACTCTTGCGGGGCGTGGGGCCCGAAAAGGCACAAATGTACCTAAGGGTCAACGAAGCCGCGGTACACAAGTTCCGTGAGCTGTGCCAAGGCATAGACTGCGGCTTTGAGGACAAGGACGCGTATGTTTATTCGCTGGATGATCGCAGCGTAATTGAGGACGAGCTTACCGCCCTTTCGGAGCTGAACTACCCGGAGGCGGAGTTTGTGCAAAAGCTTCCCCTGCCCTTTCCGGTGCAGGGCGCAATACGGTTTAAAAATCAGGCGCAGTTTCATCCCCTCCAGTTTGGGGGGGCTATCGCAAAGGGACTCAGAATTTACGAAAACACCTTTGTAACGGGTTTTGCGGGCATGACGGCGATGACGACGCAGGGGAAAATACGCGCAAAGCGTATCGTCTTTGCCACCCATTTCCCTATCCTCAACAAGCACGGCGCTTACTTTATGAAAATGTACCAGCACCGTTCCTATGTAATTGCCTTAGAAAACGCGCCGGATGTGCACGGCATGTATCTGGACGAGGCGCAAAAGGGCATGTCCTTTCGCAACTATCAGGGATACCTGCTGGTAGGGGGCGGCGATCACCGCACCGGAAAAAAGGGCGGAGGCTGGAAGGAGCTGCGGGATTTTGCAAGCAGGCATTACCCAAACGCAACCGAACGTTACCACTGGGCCACACAGGATTGTATGACCCTTGACAGCGCGCCTTATATTGGGGCGTACTCCGAGGGCACCGAGGGCTTGTTTGTTGCAACAGGCTTTAATAAATGGGGGATGACCTCCGCTATGGTATCCGCAATGGTGTTAAGCGACATGCTTGCGGGCAAAAAAAACAAGTTCTCGGCGGTGTTTTATCCCTCGCGCAGTATGTTAAAGCCCCAGCTGTTTCTTAACGCACTGGAGGCGACAGCGGGACTTTTGACGTTCTCCTCCAAGCGCTGCCCCCACCTTGGCTGTGCACTGAAATGGAACGCGCTAGAGCGCACCTGGGACTGCCCCTGCCACGGCTCCCGGTTTGAAGCGAACGGCAGGCTCATTGATAACCCCGCCACCGGAAATTTGAAGGAAGATTAGATAATTCGTAAAATGACGCAAATACTATACCTGATTTATTTTCTGCGCGCGCAGAATAGAATAGGGAGGTAACGGCTATGTCGGAGAAAAAGGGGCAGAAGGAGATTCGCATTACTACCCACGACCGCCTTATGCGGGCGTGGGAGAACTCAATGGAGCTGGTGCGTGATTTTAAAACCTACGCGGATGAGATTCGCGACGACCATGAGGCGGCTAAAATGTTTGCGCAGTTTGCCGAGGACGAGGGAGAGCACGCGGCACGCTTTCGAGAGATGCTCATGCGTCACCAGAATATACAAAACTAATATTTGCAGTTATCAATATAGTTGCGATGCTTGAAACCCCAGCCTTTAATCCTGAAATAGCACTAAAGCCCGGGGAGCAGAATCCTAGGATTCTGCTCCCCGGGCTTATTCATACTAATCTCCTCAAAAAGAGTAGAACCGTGAACAAACATCCGCGTGAAAACACACAAAATTAAGCTTTTCACTCGATTTTTGCATATTACACTTTTTATTCGGTTATTGGGATAAAATGGAGCTTGGATAATGCTAATACCAGTAACGGGCGCGACCTGCATAAAACCTTATTAAAAAGATAATTATTACTTAATTTATACAAACCGTAATAGCGTAATGTTTAGATTTGTGTGATATTTACGAGCTCCACGTCGCGGATGGTGCTCTTCATCTCCAGACAATCGAGCAGGGCGTGGGCTGTATCAATGGAGGTAAGGCAGGCAATGGAGCGTTCCACCGCTTTGCGGCGTAGCTTTACCCCTTCGTTTTGGGGCTTTCTGCCCTTGGCGGAGGTGGACATTACATAATCTATCTTGCCGCTCTCCAGCAGGCTGATAACGTTTGGCTTTGCCTCCCCCGCGCCGCGCACGGCGTTTGCCGCTATCATGTTCTGGTTAAGCTTTAACGCGGTGGCGGGTGTTGCGTAAATATCAAACCCAAGCTTTGCAAACCGCTCTGCCACCGCAAGAACCTCCTGCTTGTCGCTGTCACGCACCGAGATCAGAACGCCGCCGGTGTTCTTCATATGATATCCCGCCGCAACCAGCCCTTTAAGCAGGGCGTGTTCAAAGGTGCGCGCTATGCCCAGCACCTCGCCGGTGCTCTTCATCTCAGGCCCTAAGTGGGTATCCACGTTGTGCAGCTTTTCAAAGCTGAATACCGGCACCTTCACGGCAACATAGTCAGCGGTTTTATACAGTCCCCTGCCCATATTAAAATCCGCGAGACGGGCGCCCAGCATTATTTTCGTGGCCATATCCACCATCGGCACATTCGTCACCTTGCTGATATACGGCACAGTGCGGGAGGAACGGGGGTTGACCTCGATGACATATACCTCATCGTTGTAAACCACATATTGAATGTTAACCAGCCCCACGACCTTAAGCGCCTTTGCAAGCCTGCCCGTATAATCGATAATGGTGCTTTGAATGCGCTGAGAAAGGTGCTGGCAGGGGTATACCGAAATAGAATCACCCGAATGCACGCCCGCGCGCTCAATATGCTCCATGATGCCGGGGATGAGGAAGTCCTCGCCGTCGCAGATGGCGTCCACCTCCACCTCGGTTCCCATCATGTATTTATCGACCAGCACGGGGTTTTCCAATCTGATAGCGGTAATAATGTCCATGTATTCGAGTACGTCTTTTTCCCCGTAGGCGATAATCATATTCTGGCCGCCCAGCACATAGGAGGGGCGCAACAGCACCGGATAGCCAAGCTTTCTAGCCGCTATGGCTGCCTCCTCGGTGGTGTATACCGTCATGCCCTTGGGACGGGGAATGCCCACATCCTCAAGGAGCTCGTCAAACTTCTCCCGGTCCTCCGCCGCGTCGATGCTGTCGGCACCCGTGCCAAGGATGCGCACCCCCATCTCCTTAAGGTGCTTGGTAAGCTTAATGGCGGTCTGCCCGCCAAACTGCACCACCACCGCCCACGGCTTCTCGGTCTCGATGACCGAACGCACATCCTCGGGGGTGAGAGGGTCAAAATACAGCCGGTCGGAGGTATCGAAGTCGGTGGACACGGTTTCGGGGTTGTTGTTGATGATAACGGCCTCGTAGCCTGCCTCCTTAAGCGACCAAACGCAGTGCACCGAGCAGTAGTCAAACTCTATGCCCTGTCCGATACGGATGGGGCCTGAGCCGAACACCAGTACCTTTTTCTTGCCGCTTTCGTGGGCGGCAATGAACTCGGCGGCCTCATTCTCGTCGTCGTAGGTGGAGTAAAAATACGGGGTATCTGCCGAGAACTCCGCCGCACAGGTATCCACCATTTTATAAGAGGCGTAGCGGGGCTTTGTCACCCTCCTGCCCGACAGCCGTTCAATCGTTTTATCAAGGTACCCCAACCTTTTGGCCTGCAGGTATTTCTCGTCGGTCAGCGGCTCATCCGCAAGTGTGTGCTCAAAATCGGCTAGGCGGGCAAGCTTTTGCAAAAACCAGCGGTCTATCATGGTGGTTTCGTGCAGCCAGTCTATATCCATGCCCCGCTTGATGGCCTCAAACATAACAAACATCCGCTCGTCGTCACAGCGGTGAACAAGCTCGGCAATCTCCGAGTCTGTTTTTCCCGCAAGCTTCGGCAGGCTCAGGGTATCAAGCCCAAGCTCGATGGAGCGCACCGCCTTCATAATGGCTTGCTCGAAGCTGGTGCCGATGGCCATAACCTCACCGGTGGCCTTCATTTGAGTACCCAGCGTTCGTTCGGCGTATACAAATTTATCAAAGGGCCATTTTGGGAACTTTGCGACGATATAGTCGAGTGCCGGCTCAAAGCAGGCACAGGTCTTGCCCGTTACCTCGTTCTTAATCTCATCGAGCGAATAGCCGATGGCAATCTTGGAGGCAACCTTGGCTATGGGGTAGCCCGTAGCCTTGGAGGCAAGCGCCGAGGAGCGCGACACACGCGGGTTGACCTCAATGACAGCATACTCAAAGCTAGTGGGATGCATGGCAAACTGACAGTTGCAGCCGCCCTCCACCTTAAGCGCCGAGATGATGTTCAAGGACGCGGTGCGCAGCATCTGGTATTCCTTATCCGCCAGCGTTTGTGCCGGGGCGACGACGATGGAGTCGCCGGTGTGAACGCCCACGGGGTCAAAGTTCTCCATTGAGCACACCGTTATGACGTTATCCAGCGCGTCGCGCATAACCTCAAACTCAATCTCCTTCCAGCCGGAAATGCACTTTTCGATGAGCACCTGTGTGATGGGTGAAAGGCGCAGGCCGTTGGTTGCAATCTCGGCAAGCTCCTCGGCGTTTTGCGCAATGCCGCCGCCGGAGCCGCCCAGCGTAAAGGCGGGACGCACGATGACCGGGTAGCCGATGACCTCGGCAAATTCCAGGGAGCCCTCCACCGTTGTTTCCACCCTAGAGGGGATTACCGGCTCGCCAATTTCAATCATGGTATCCTTAAACGCCTGCCTATCCTCCGCCTTATGGATAGTTTCGGGGTTTGCGCCCAAAAGCTTTACGCCCAGCTTATCCAAAAAGCCTTCCTTGGCAAGCTGCATGGAGAGGGTGAGCCCCGTTTGCCCGCCCAGGGTGGAGAGCACGCTGTCCGGCCTTTCAATTTCAATAATGCGCTTAACCACATCCAGGGTGAGAGGTTCGATGTATATCTTATCCGCCATGGCCTTATCGGTCATAATGGTGGCGGGGTTTGAGTTGATGAGTACAACCTCCAGCCCTTCGCTTTTTAGGGCGCGGCAGGCCTGCGTACCTGCGTAGTCAAACTCGGCGGCCTGCCCGATAACAATGGGACCCGACCCGATGACCAGCACTTTTTTAATGTCGCTGCGTTTTGGCATAGTTATGATCTTTCCTTTCCCAATGAAAAATCCCGTGCGGCGGAGAAGCTTTCTTTGCCGATAGTGAGGCGCTGCACCCGGGGCAGTTAGTTTTTTGCCTCTTTCATTAAGTCGGTAAACCGGTCAAAGAGATACGCCGTATCCTTGGGACCGGAGCAGGCCTCGGGATGGAACTGCACCGTAAACGCGCGGGTATTTTTGTACACCACACCCTCGCAGGTATTGTCATTGACGTTAATGTGGCTGACTGTGCCAAGCTCTGGGTCCACCGTGTCGTTTTCCACCGCATACCCATGGTTCTGGCTTGTGATATACGTCCTGCCCGAAAGCAGGTCCTTTACCGGCTGGTTGCCGCCCCGATGCCCATATTTGAGCTTTGAGGTCTTAGCCCCCTGTGCGAGAGCCATGAGCTGATGCCCAAGGCAGATGCCAAAGATCGGCACCCCCGACGCGATAAGCCCCTTGAGGTTCTCGATGATGCCCGTGTTCTCGGCGGGGTCACCGGGGCCGTTTGTGAGCATAATGCCGTCCGGCTTATGGGCGAGCACCTCGGCAGGGGTGCTGTGCCCCGGCAGGACGGTTACGTCACAGCCCCGGGCAAGCAGGCTGCGCAGAATGTTTGCCTTATAGCCATAATCAAGCATCACCACGCGGTAGGCCCGGGTTTCGCTCTCATAGGTGGCGGCGCTCGCGCAGCTTACGCTTTTTACGGCGTCTACTATCTCGTAGGCGCGAATGCGCGCAAGGCATTCGTCTTTTTTTGCCGAGATGTCCTCGGTGGTAATCAGCCCGTTCATGACCCCGCTTTCGCGGATTTTTCTGGTCAACGCTCGGGTATCAATGCCATACACGCCTATAATGTTCTGCTCGGCAAGAAAATCCCGCACCGACTTTTCACACCGAAAGTTGGAGGGCTCGTCGCACCATTCCCGCACGATGTAACCCTTTACCCACGACTTCGCGCTCTCCCCATCCTCGCTGTTAACCCCGTAATTGCCAATCAGCGGATAGGTCTGGGTCAAAATCTGACCGTAATAGCTCGGGTCGGTAAGCATCTCCTGATAGCCCGTCATGCCGGTGGCAAACACAATCTCGCCTATGGTGGTGCCGGTTGCGCCGAAGCTTTCGCCCGTAAGCGTTGTGCCGTCCGCCAGCAAAATAGTTGCCTTTTGGTTCATATTTCCCATACTTCGCCCTTTCCTCTCTCGTAAGAAAGTCGGCTGTTCCGCACTTTTTATGTGTTACCCAGCTTGCGCAAAACAAACCCATCTATGCAAAATTTTTTATTTTCATCTCAGCCTCTGTAACGGTTAAGCTCCTCACGCATCCGCAGCGCCTCGCGGCGGGCGGCTCCGGCGTAATCCTTACCGTCGGTGCCCTCCTTTTGCCATGCGCACAGAATTCCGCGGGAGGAGTTGACAAGCGCCCCAAGCCCGTCCTGATCAAACGCGCCCTTGCAGTCCTCCGCACCGCCACCCTGCGCCCCATAGCCCGGCACCAGAAAAAAGGTGGAGGGATGCAGCCTGCGAAGCTCGCGCAGCTGCTCGGGGTAGGTAGCCCCCACCACCGCGCCAACTGCGCTGTAGCCGCAGCTTAGGGTTGTTTTACCGCCCCACTGCTCGCACAGCTGTGCCATCGTTTCATACACGGTGTGTCCATCCAGCTGCTTGTCCTGAAGCTCGCCGGAGGAGGGGTTGGAGGTCTTGACCAGCACAAAAATGCCCTTATCGTACAGTTCACACTGCTTTAACAGCGGCGCTATGCCGTCGGTACCGAGGTAGCCGTTTACAGTCAGCGCGTCCGCGCCAAAGGCCTCAACCGCTTCGCTCTCCACCTGTGTTTTTCCAAGGTAAGCCTCGGCATAGGCGTCCATGGTGGTGCCGATGTCGTTGCGTTTTCCATCGGCGACCACATACATCCCCTTTTGCTTTGCGTAGGCAATTGTTTGCGCCAGTGCCCGCACGCCCTGCCAGCCATACAACTCGTAGTATGCGCATTGGGGCTTTACGGCGGGTACAATATCCCAGAGCGCGTCTATCAGCCCCTTATTAAACTGCCACAGCGCCTCCGCCGCGCCCTCCAGCGTTTTGCCGTACCGCGCGTAAGCAACCTCGCGGATTGCAGCGGGAATGTACTCAAGCCGGGGGTCAAGCCCCGCAACGGATGCATTCTCGGTTTCCTTTATTCTGCGAATCAGACAATCAAAGGACATAGTATTTCTCCTTCTTTGATTATAAATAATTATACATTGAACTGAATATTTATTCAACCTTTTTTGGTTTGCCTGACGAAAAAAGTTGAGGCAGGTTTTACCCCTCTATTGTATAGATTGCCACCCTGTCGGTACCGTCGCGCTCCTTCACCTGTACCCTTACGGTCTCTTCCCGGGAGGTTGGCAAATTTTTTCCGACGTAATCCGGGCGAATCGGCAGCTCTCGATGCCCTCGGTCGATGAGCACAGCAAGCTGAATGTATTCGGGGCGCCCTCGGGACATGATGGCATCTATTGCTGCCCGGGCGCTGCGGCCGGTATACAGCACATCATCCACCAGAATGATCTTCTTGCCCGTGACCGAAAAGCCGATTTCCGAAAGATCAACGCATTGTGCCCCTTCATCCTCCCGATCGTCGCGGTAGGGGGTGATATCCACAAGCCCGACCTCCACCGTTTTGCCCTCTACCTGCGCAATCTTTTCGGCAATGCGCAAGGCAAGCTCCGCCCCGCGCGATAGTATGCCAAGGATGCACAGCCCCTCGGTGCCGCGGTTGCGCTCAATTATCTCAAACGCGATGCGCGTCACCGCCCGCGCCACCGCCTTCGCATCCATGATCTCCGCCTTCTCCTTCATGGTTCACATTCCTTCCCCTTCTTTTTATTTGAATAACCGATTCAGGATATTAGTATTATACTAATATCCGATTTAAAAGAGTATAAAAATCAAGTAAAAAGCTTTAATTTATGGGTTTTCACTCGGATTTTTATCGACTCTTTTTGAGGGGATTAGTATTACTATCAAGTCCAGCATCCCGGCAGAGGCATAAAAAAACAGACTGTCGGGTTGATTCCGACAGTCTGGCCGATTACACTCATCTTTACCGGAGGGTATTCTCCGGCTATAGTGAAACACGACCGCCTTGCCGGCCTCTCGGGACCAACTTAAAGGTTGCCATAAAGCATTGGGTTCATTCAATTGTTTCAGGCTTTTTGCCCCTCGGGTGCTTCGCCTAAACTTAATATAGTATAAACTATGGCTTCTTATTTGTAAAGCCCCGCGGCACAGAAATTTATGAATCCGTTGTGTAAATAATACCAATCTCCTCAAAAAGCGAAAAGAGTAATATGTGGATATGATCCCGTGTGAAAACCTATAAAACTAGGCTTTTTACTTGATTTTTTTAAAGGACACCACGCAAAAACGGAGCGCGCCACAGGCGCGCTCCGTTTGGGATTATGGCTTTTTATACTAATATCCGATTTAAAAGAATATAAAAATCAAGTGAAAAGCTTTAATTTATGGGTTTTCACGCGGATTTTTATCGACTCTTTTTGAGGAGATTAGTATTAGAACCGCTACTGCACCTGAACGGGTTTGCTCTTAATCATGTTGCCAAGCCCCTCCAGTACCTTCTGGTAGGTTTCAATGTCCTCCTGCTTTGACAGGTTGGAGGCATCGAGCATAGAGGCCGAGAACCTGCGCTGCGAACGCTTCTCGTAGTTGGGCAGGAAGGTATCCTCCGCAAACTGGGAATCGGCAATCTGCCAAACAGAGCCTGTCACTGCCGGTTCGTCGGGAAAATCCTTTGAAAGCTCCCGCAATTCCGCCTGATTGAGAAACAAATTGCTAAAACCATCGTCAAAAATGCAGATAAGCATCCGATTGGAGGATATCTCTGCAAGCAGCTTCACCTGCATGGCGTAGGCCACCTGAATATCCGAGGGCTCTCCATCCTCTCCCCCTTCGATAAAGATGGGGGAAATCTGAATGTTCACCTCCCCATTTTGGTCGATATCGGGAAAATACAGCTCGGCCTTATCCGCCAGCGCAGAAAGCTCCGAATCATCCACATAGCTTGAGGATACGACCATGATTGTCGCGTCGAACTTTTCCTTGGTCACCATATCCTTTATAAAGAAAAAGAGCAGGATAGCAATAAAAATTCCGGCGTAGGTATGCCACTTATAGTAGTACCAGTAGTTTTCCCATTTCTTTTTAAAGGCCTGCTTGTCCATTATTCCGACCAACCCTTTCTGGCATGCAACCGCAAATCTCCCCCAAGGGGAAACTTGGGGCGCGGCCAAAAGCAGGGAGGAAGCCTCTGTTTTTCTGACCGCAAATGTCGTATGCTATCGATTGTAGTACCAAAGCTATCTTCGATGATACCGTACAAATTTTTCGTGGGTTTAAAGAATCTATGACTAAATCTTGTCTTATCCTATAATCTCGCAAAAAAAGAGCCATTTAAGCTTTTTGCGGCCATTCAGTTCGCGTTTCCATAAGGGATTTATATTGCAAAAGGCCTAGTCCCGCGGGCGCATGGTTGGGAAGAGCAGCACGTCGCGGATCGAGGCACTGTTGGTTAACAGCATAATCAACCGGTCCACGCCAATGCCAAGCCCGCCGGTGGGGGGCATACCGTACTCAAGCGCGGTGAGAAAGTCCTCATCCATGTCGTTTGCCTCGTCGTCGCCCTGTGCCTTTAGCTGAGCCTGCGCCTCAAAGCGCCCTCGCTGATCGATGGGATCGTTAAGCTCTGAGAAGGCGTTGGCGTGCTCACGCCCGATAATGAACAGCTCGAACCGCTCGGTATAGTCGGGGTCGCCCGGCTTGCGCTTTGCAAGGGGAGATATCTCCACCGGATGCTCGGTGATAAAGGTAGGCTGAATGAGATGCTCCTCACAGTATGTTTCAAAGAACAGGTTGAGGATATCGCCCCTCTTGTGGCGCTTCTCATAGGCTATGTGGTGCTTGTCCGCCAGAGCCTTGGCCTCCTCGGCGGTTTTGATCTGCGAAAAATCCACGTTTGCGTACTTCTTAACCGCCTCCACCATCGTAAGACGCTCAAAGGGCTTGTCCAAATCAATCTCAATATCGCCGTAGCTGATTTTTGCAGTACCCAACACCTTTTGCGCGGCGGTGCGAAACAGGTTTTCGGTAAGATTCATCATGCCGTGAAAATCGGTGTAGGCCTCATACAGCTCAAGCAGGGTAAACTCCGGGTTGTGGCGAACCGAGATTCCCTCGTTGCGGAACACGCGTCCGATTTCGTACACCTTATCAAACCCACCCACAATCAGGCGCTTGAGGTGCAGCTCCAGGGATATGCGCATGAACAGTCCGATATCCAGCGCGTTGTGATGGGTGATAAAGGGGCGGGCGGCGGCACCTCCCGCTATGGTCTGCAGCACAGGTGTCTCGACCTCAAGAAACCCAAGGCCGTCCAGAAACGCGCGAATCTCCTTGATGATGAGGGAGCGCTTCACAAACGCATCCATTACCTCGGCATTGCCGATAAGGTCCACATAGCGCTGACGGTAACGCATCTCGGTATCCTTTAAACCGTGCCACTTCTCCGGCAGGGGAAGGAGAGACTTCGAGAGCAGCGTAAGCCCATAGGCATGAACAGAAATCTCGCCTCTGCGGGTTCTAAACACAACGCCCTTTACGCCCACGATATCGCCAATATCCCACTTCTTAAAATCGGCGTAGCTTTCTTCGCCGATGTCGTCAACCTTCACATACACCTGAATCCTGCCGCTTGCGTCGCGTATATCAATAAAGTTCGCTTTTCCCATATCGCGCCACGACATAATGCGTCCGGCTAAGGTTACCTCCTTGCCGTCGAGCTCCTCAAAACGGTCCACCACCTGCTTTGCATAGGCCGTGCGTTCAAATGAGGTTATCTCAAAAGGGTTTTTATGCTCGTTCTTTAAATCTGTAAGCTTGGCCCTGCGAATGCGGAGTATTTCGGATAAATCCTGCTCCTCACCGTTTTCCTGTGACTGCGTAATAATTTCGCTCATTTTAAAGTCAAGTCCTTTCCGGGCTTTTGCCATTATGGGCAGAATGCCTCTTTAAAAAATAAACGCCTTTAGGTGCAGCTGATGATGGAATTATTTTCATTTTGATACCCAAAAAGGTTTGCGGCCAAATGCCGCAAACCAAAATACTAAAAATATCGTTGATTGCCAGCCAAAACCGGCGGTGCGGCCGGAGAAACAAAAAAACCGCCCCGCAGGCGCTGTGGCAGGGTAAACGCAAGGCATAACTCCCTGCGTTGTTATTTGCCGATGGAGAGCACCTCAAGTTTGACAGCGCCCGCCGGCACCTCAATATCCACAACATCGCCGACCTTATGGCCGAGCAGCGCTTTCCCAATGGGAGATTCATCCGAGATGCGTCCCTTTTCAGGGTCTGCCTCGGTGGAGCCCACAATGTAGTAGGTGAGCTCGTCGCCGTACTCCAAATCCTTCACCACAATCTTTGAGCCAACGTTGACGGTTTCTGTTGAGATCTCATCCTCATCCAACAGCTTAACATTTTTGAGCATCGCTTCAATGGTCGCGATACGCGACTCGATAATCGCCTGTTCGTTCTTAGCTTCGTCATATTCGCTGTTTTCCGACAAATCGCCAAAGGAAAGCGCTACCTTAATCTTCTCAGAAATATCCTTGCGCTTAACAGTTTTAAGCTCCTCCAGCTCATCCTCCAGCCTTTTTAATCCTTCGTCGGTAAGTAGAATTGGTTTTGCCATAAGTCATTTTCCTTTCTAAAAACACAGTACTTTTCGCCCAGAGACAGTTACAATATCGTACGAGGGTCACAAAAGCATAAGGGGCATCTGGCAGGGCGGTGAGCATGACAATATTTGTATTATAGTCAATGCCCTATGCTCTGTCAATAGTCGTGACCTTTGAACTAGCGGTAATTAATTACCGCCGGTATATACTGCGCGAGTTCGCCGGCAGTGATTACCCGGCTGCCCGCGAGATAAGCCGCAGGGGCAAGGGACTCATATTCCCGCCTTGCGCACAGCTCGCTTGCCGCGCCAAAAAAATCGACCGGCGCAATTCCCTCCGGAACCAAGTTGAGGGCTTCTCTGCCCAAGGCAAGGCTATGCAGATACAGCAGGTTTTCACGACCAAGCCCGGTCGGTGTGCCGCCGCTAATGAGCAAAGGGGCGGTTAGCCCCTTTGCCGCGCCGCATTCCGGCAAATATACTAAGGCGCAGGAATTTAGCATAAACAGGCTTTGCGCAAGTATTAGCGGCGCGCCGTAGCGCTCCATCAGCAGCTCTCGAATACAGCTGTACCGCTCGGGCCGCAGGGTGTAAACCATGACGACCGGCGAGTATTTTATCAGTGTTTCCGTAAATGAGGGGTATATTCCCTCCTCATCCACAAGGCCAATGCTGCGCTTAATGAGCGGAAGCGGTAAAAGCTCGCTGATTTTTGCGCTGGCACG
This sequence comes from Bacillota bacterium, assembly GCA_023433405.1. Classification (GTDB taxonomy): domain Bacteria; phylum Bacillota; class Clostridia; order Oscillospirales; family Ruminococcaceae; genus Acetanaerobacterium. Next base: position 53,174 of record JAEZCT010000044.1, read on the forward strand.
CAGCATGAGCCTTGCCCGAAAGCCTGCTGAGCTGTACTTCAGCGCCGCAAGCTCCTGCGGCAGGTCAAGGTTTTTTGCAACCAATAGTTTGCCCGTAAAACGGGGAAATAGCGCACGAACCTCGGTAAAATCCGGCTCGCCGCGCTTTATTTTTATTGCCAGACGGTAGTAGCCAATTCCCTCCTCCTCACAGCGGCACAGGGTGTTTGCCCTTTTTAACCCGCTGCGCAAGCGGGCTATCAGCCCGCCCGACGGCTTTGTTTGAGGCACTGCCGCTATGAACAAAGACATCGCCTCCCGCAATCGCGAAGCGCGGGGAATTTGTAAAGGTACTGCAAAAACCGACAGGCAGTTTTTTTTGCCTCTCCCATGCTATACCGAAACCGCGCTATAAGAAAGTATATGCCGCCTGCGGGGGGAAATGTCCATTTTTTATACCGGCGTTAGAGGAATTTGGTACGGAGATATGCAGTAGCAGATAAGGATAATTGCACCTTTTTGTATTGTGAAAGCCACCCGCGCGACAATACGCGCAGGTGGCATACAATATTGTTGTATCCTCCACAGGGCTGTGAGCCGTTACTCTGCGTCAGAGCTTTCGCCGGTCTCAGACTCCCCCGGCACAGCCATATTTTTCTTAGCGGTTTCAATAACCTCCACCGCTTTTTTGAGCTGGGCGTCTTCCTCAGTGGTAAGCTCCTCTACCGGAAGCGCAAGAACCTCTTTGAGCATCTCGCTGTTTACCTTAACTTCAAAATCCGGCTGTAGCCCGGTGCCATTAAAGTTTGCACTCTTGGGCGGATTATACTGCGCCACCGTAAAAGAAACCGCAGAGCCGTCATTGAGCTTGTACTGCTGCTGCATTGAGCTCTTGCCCGCCGTTTTGGTGCCCACGGACTTACCCTTGCCAAAATCGCGAATTGCCTGAACAAACAGCTCCGATACCGAGGCGGTGTCACCGTTTGTCAGCATCATCATCGGCAGACCGATTTCACGGGAATCGCTTTTGGCTATAATCTTTGTCTCACCGTTTTTATAGGTAGCTGATACAAGCGTACCCTCGGGCAACAGCTTATCAAGCATCTCCGCCACCGCACCCAGCGTTCCTCCGCTGGTGCCGCGCAGGTCAAAGATCAAACCGGTTGCGCCCTTGCTTACCAAATCATCCACCGCGCGTTCAAACTGGTTTGGGGTGTTGTCGTTGAATTCTATGATTCTGATATAACCGTTTGTATCAATTGCCTTATAATATACCGAAGGTATGTCTATCTCTCTGCGTGTTACATCTACGACGGTGTCAGCCGCCTCGCGGCGTATGGTAAGCGACACCTTAGTCCCCTCGTCGCCCTTCATTTTCTCCAGCGCCTCCGCCGCAGTGTTGGCGGTAATATCCAGCTCATCCACCTTAATTATCAGGTCGCCCACCATCAGCTCAGAGGCCTCGGCGGGGGACTCGGGGTATATCTCGCTAAGAATCAAGTATCCCGAGGGATCTTTCTCAAGCTTTGCGCCAATGCTCACGGTGCGGCCGGCATACTGCTCGCTAAACAGCTTGTACTGCTCGGCGGTGTAATAACCCGCGTAGGTGTCGCCAAGCCCAGAAAGAAAGCCCTTGGCAATGTTCCCCTGCAAGGTGTCCTCGTCGATTTTGCCAAAATAATTCTGTCGCACCAGCCGCTCAAGCTCCGAGAGCTTTTCGTACATCGACTCGCGCTCCTTTAAGTTGTAAACCATAGAGTTAAAGTTGGTCATGGCGATTACCATCGTAATGGAAAAGGTGACGGCAGCGGTAATGGCCATAAAGGTCAGTGCCGCCCCCAGAGATATCTTTTTTCTCATACAGAGTTATGTCCTTTCCGGGCTCTATGCCCAAAGCCAGGACATAAAACCGCATAAAAAATCGTGGCGCCTCTTTTTTGCAAGCGAAAACATCGCACGGCTTGTTTTTTATCTTCGGCGCGGGGCTTACGTCTATGCTCCGCCCGCGTGGTCATCACAGGTAGTTTAGCGGGTTAGTATGCTTGCCGTCCGCACCCACCCTGACCTCAAAGTGCAGATGAGGGCCGGTGGACCAGCCGGTGGAGCCCACCTTGCCGATGGTCTGCCCCTTCGAGACACGGTCGCCGAGGCTCACCGAGATGGAGGACATGTGTCCATACAGCGTCACCATGTTTCCGCCGTGGTCGATGATGACATACATGCCATAGCCTTTGCCCGGCGTGTAGGACGTCTGTACAAACGCCACCCTGCCCGCGTTTGCCGCGACGATGCTCGCGCCGTAAACCCCCGAGCCGGTAATATCAATACCCGTATGGAAATCGGAGCCGTTAAACCGCCAGCCGTAGTAGGATGAAAGGCTGGTATAGCCCGGCAAGGGCCAGCCAAGATCGCCGCCCACATACTCGCCGATGCTCTGAATCTTCGCGACAATGGCATCAATCTCCGCGTCGGCCTCTTTCATCTCTTTTTGAATACGCGCCTGATCCGCTTTGTAGGCCGCCTCGGTTTTTTTCAGCAGCGCCTGCTCGGCGCTTAACTTGCTGTACTGGTTATCCAGGTCTTTCTTCTTGGCGGATTCACTGGTTTTTGCGGCGTCAAGCTCCGCCTTCGCCTCTTCTATCTCAGCCTTGGCCGTCTCTATCGCAACCTTATCCTCCCGCAAACGCTTAATTAAAACATCGTCATGCTCGGTAACACGGGAGATATACTCGCTTCGCTCCAAAAACTCCGAGAAGCTTTGGGAACCAAATAGTACGTTCATGACACTTGAGGTGTCCGTCATATACAGCGCGCGCATCCGCGTTTTAAACAGCTCGTAGTTTGCGTCAATATCGCCCTGCTTGTCGGTGATCTCCTGTTCCTTCTGAGCTATCTGATCATTGATTATGACGATACGCTCCTCAAGAATTCTAATTTGCTGCTCGGAGATCTCTATCGCGCGCGAGAGGCTGTTTTGCTCGGCCGCTATTTTTTTCTGCTGGTCTGTAATGCTAGAAATCTTCTTTTTATTATCCGAGAGCTCGGTTTCAAGCTTATCATACTCCTTTTGCAGGGAGGCAAGTTGATTCTTTAATTCCTTAGTGGAGGAAGAGCTTGTGCTAGACCCGCTCTGGGACGAGCCGGAGCTTGCGGACGATAGTCCCGCGCCATAGATAACTTTGGGGTTTATCGACATAACAAAAAGCAGCCCTGCAACGATGAATGCCGAAAACCTTAATATTCTGTTATGACTGTGTGTTTTGCATTTCATCGCAGCGTACCTGCCTTTCTTCCATTCATCCTTTGTTTAAAGCGCCGCCTTACGGCTTATACCTTCAGGTGCTTACGCACAAACAGCATACTGCCAAACATTCCCGACGCAAGCCCGGCACCCAAAAAACCGCCCAGCAGCTTGTATGCAATAAAATCAAAGGAAACAAAGCTCTGGTAAGCAAGCCCCAGCCAGCCGGCGGAGTTTTCGCTTAGATGGGAAAGCAGGTAATCGTACCCGCCCCACACGATGGCAAAGGCCACCAGCGCGGATATCAGCCCCAAAATGGTTCCTTCAATAATAAACGGCAGACGAATAAAGCCATCCGTCGCGCCTACAAATTTCATAATGTTAATTTCACGGCGGCGGTTGAACACCGTAATCTTTATGGTGTTTGCCGTAATAATCAGCGATACCAGAATAAGAATGGAAACCACAAAGACACCGAACACATTTACGGCATTTTTAATGCCGGTAATTGACGCAGCCACCTCCGTGGGCGCGCTGACCGATTCCACCCCCGCAAGGCTGCGTAGGGTTGCGATGGTTTCGGAAAGGCGTGAGAGGTCGGTTATCTTTATTTTATAGGAATCCGGCAGGGGGTTTTCATCCCCGCGCAGCCCCTCCATCAGGTCGCTGTACTCGCCCAGTGTCTCGGAAAACTGTTCGATGCCCTGCTCCTTTGGGATGTATTCCACCGTGCTGATGTTTTCCACCTGGCGAATCTCTTTATCCAGTGAGGAACGTGTTTCATCCGGCAGGTCGTTTTTTAAAAAAACCTTAACCTCGTTTTGGGACTCCACATAGCCTACGACACTGTTTACATTTACAGAAAACAGCACCGCGCCGCCTATCAGCAAGAGGCAGGCGGTTAAAACACCCACGGAAGCAAGCGACATCAGGCGGTTTACCCAAACATTGCGGGCGCCTTCCTTCAAAAGGTAGCCCAGACTGATTCCTCTCATCCTCTTGACCTCCAATCCAGTGCAAGGCCATCGGAAACGATCTGCCCGTTTTCAACAATTACCACACGTTTGTTAAAGCGCGCAACCAAGTCGTGCTCATGGGTCACCATCAGTACGGTGGTTCCGCAGCGGTTTATTTCGCTGAGCAAATCCACAATCTCATAAGAAAGCTCGGGGTCAATATTGCCCGTGGGCTCGTCGGCGATAATAATAGACGGGTTGTTCACCAGCGCACGCGCAAGGGCGACACGCTGCTGCTCGCCGCCCGAAAGCTCCGATGGCATACACCGCGCTTTGGAGGCAAGCTCTACCAGCCCAAGTATGTAAGGAACGCGCTTGCGGATGTCGCGGGAGCTTACCCCCGTCACCCGCAGCGCGAACGCCACATTGTCATATACGCTCATCGTGGGGATGAGCCGAAAATCCTGAAAAACAACACCCATTGAACGCCGCAGCTTGGGAATTTGGCGACGCTTAATCCTTGATATATTATAGCCGTTAACCTCGAGGGTACCCTTCGCGGGTTTTTCCTCGCCCATAATCAGCCGGATCAGCGTGCTTTTTCCCGCGCCCGAGGCGCCCACAACAAACACAAACTCGCCGTCGTCTATCCTTAAACTGACATCGCGCAGCGCTTTGGTGCCGTTTGGGTAGACCATCGACACGCCGGTAAATCTAATCAATGTGCTTTCGCCTCCGGGGTAAAGGATTGATGTCGGTTCGGTGGGTCTTACTGGTCAGCGAATTTTATGGTAATTAATACTTTACGGGGTTTGCGGTAAGATACTTTTTAACCATAAGCGCCACCTTAAATACGATGGCATGGTCAAACTCGCGCAGATCAAGGCCGGTTAGCTTCTTGATTTTTTCAAGACGGTACACCAGCGTATTGCGGTGAACAAACAGCTTGCGGGAGGTTTCGGATACGTTGAGGTTGTTTTCAAAAAACCGCTGAATGGTAAACAGGGTTTCATGGTCAAGGGACTCTATGGAGCCCTTCTTAAACACCTCGCGCAGGAACATCTCGCACAGGGTGGTGGGTAGCTGGTAAACCAAACGCGCAATACCAAGGTTGTCGTAGCTGACAATGGTTTTTTCGGTGTCGAACACCTTCCCTACCTCCAAGGCGACCTGAGCCTCCTTAAAGGAACGGGCAAGCTCCTTTACCCCGATAATCGAGGTGCCGATGCCCACCACCGCCGAGGTGTAAAACTCGCTGGAGAGGGTATCCACAATCGAGCGGGCAAGCTTTTCCAAATCGCGGGACTCGATGTTGGGCTTTGTCTCCTTCACCAGTACCACGTCATTCTCACTGATATTGAATACAAAATCCTTCTGCTTATCGGGGAACAGGTTTTGTATTACCTCAAACACCGATACATCGCTGGTAGCGATTACGCGTATGAGCAGTACCACGCGGCACACATCGGTGCTGAAATGCAGCTCGCGAGCCTTCACATAAATGTCGCCCGGTAAAATGTTATCCAAAATAACATTCTTAATAAAGTTGTTGCGGTCGTACTTCTCATCGTAATACTGCTTAATGCTCGCAAGCGATACGGCGAGGATGGAGGCATACTTGACGGCTAGGTCGTCGGTGCCCTCCACAAACACAGCGTAATCCGGACGCGGGCGTGTACCAAAAGGCTTGTAGGTATAGCCGTCGCGCACAAAGGTATCGTGCGAATCGGATAGGTCGAAGGGCTGGTAGCCGCTCACCTCCAGCACCGTTTCGCCAATTTTGGAAAGCTCGCTGCAGGAAACGATGGTTGCGCTTTCATCCACCACCCCGATTACTCTGTCTATGGAATCCTTCATTTGGTGGACAACGCCCTGAAATAGTCTGTTTGACATATCGTATCCCTTCTTCTCGTTAAGGTTAAATTGAGCCGTACACACACCCGGTTAGCCGCGCTTATAAAAATAGCAAACGGCGCTTCTCGCGCCCGCGCCGACATCAGGTTATAACTAAGCTCTATTTTACATAATTTTCGTCACTTTTGCAATACGATATGCCGCAATTCAAATACATTAATCATTCAAATATCGTGAAATTCGTACCAAACACCTTTACAGTGTTAAATAGTACACTATTTCATGCGTTTTTGTGTTAACAAAATAATAATTAAGCCCCCTGTCCTGCCGGTAAGTTAAGGAATATCCCTCCTGCGCCCGCCTTTGCTCCCCCAAAATGCCCTATAATACGCTACAGCTCCACCACAGAGCCTACATTGCAGGAAAAAAAACCGTTGCCGAAGGTTTGCGCTAGGCGTGTGCAAACGTCAAAGCCCGTGCAGTGGGAGACTCCGATGCGCGCAATCCCCATCTTAGCCAGAGCGGCTATGCTCTTTGCCTTTTGCTCCTCGCTTACCGCCCACAGGTGCGTGCCGCCGATTACGGTGTGGATGCGGCTCTCGCCGGTCATTTTTAAGGCATGGCGAAGAATATTGACAATGCCCGCGTGAGAACAGCCCAGAATCACAAACAGACCCTGCGGCGTTTTCGCAATCAGAGATTGGTCATCCGGCACCGGGTCCTGGGAATAGCCGCCGGCGGTTTTCACCACGATATCGGTATCCCCCCGTTCAAAGTCCGTCGTCCGCTCAATCTCCCCCGAAAGATACAGGTCGGGTGCAATTTGAGTAAAGCCGCGGTTCAAAACAAACCGCGCGCCCTTTTCCTCTAAGCTTGCGCGGGAGAAGGGGATTCCAATAGGCTTAAGCGCCGCCCGCACAAGGTAGCTCTCATGAAAAATCTCCTCGTGGGCATACACCGTCACCGGTTTGCGCGGTACAGCCTCCACCGCTTCCATCAGCCCGCCCGTATGGTCAATATGATGGTGGCTGAGCAGGATGGCGGAAAGCTTCGCCCAGTCCTTTTTAAAGTAGCTCATGTTGTTTTTTAAGGTTTTGCCGTACCCCGTATCAAACAGGTACTCCCCGCTCTCGGTCTCCACATGAACCGACCAGCCGTGCTCGGCCAGCGCGCCAAGGTTACTAAAAACGCTGTTTTCGCAAATTACTGTCGCTCGAATCATATCAGGTCCCCCTATTGATATTTTTATTGTATGCCTAGCATACAATAATGCTACGCCAATGTCAAGCGTTGTTGCCGGGTTCGGGTAAGTAATTCCATTTATTTAATTGACCTCAGCAAAGAAAACCTATATACTTTATAAATATACATAAAACGTGGAGTTTCGCACACCACGATATAACGGAAGGGGGAAAGGCGCGCCAGCCCTCATTTTTGACGATGCCCGCGATGCATTTGGGCAAGCAGCCGTATGTGTTGGTAGAAAAACACAGAAACTAAACTTTATTACAGCCTCAGCAGTGAGAAATCGCCGCTAAGGCATACGCGGAAGGGATGACGAAATAAGGAATGACATCAAAAAACCAAAAAGGGCTAAGGCTTAGAGGAAAAATTGTTCTTGCTACCGGCATACTCCTCCTAACAGCCATTTCACTATTGACGCTGCTTGCCACGGTGTATCTTGACAGGGCATATGACATTACGTTTACAGAAAAGCGTCAGTCATATGACTTGCAGATTGAGACACTGGTAAAAAACATAATAGCGGAGCTTGAGGCAAACTATAAGCAATACAAGGACGGTGAAATTTCCGAAAGCCGGGCAATTGAGCTGGCAGAGCGGATTGTGCGTGACCGGAGATACGCGGAGGGTGAGGGCTATTTCTGGGCGGACACCGCCGACGGGCTGTGCGCCGTACATATGAATCCCGAGTATGAGGGAACGCTGCGACTGGATGATGTGGACCTAAACGGCTCCTACTACATCCGCAACCTGATAGAAGCGGGCAATCACCCGCAGGGCGGCTTTACCGAGTTTTATTTTACAAGGCCCGGCAAGGAAGGTATCTATCCCAAACGAGCCTTTACCCTTCAGTTTAAACCGTACGGCTGGTACATCAGCACCGGCAACTACATAGACGATATCAACGAGGAGATAGCGGAGATTGAGTATGGCAAAACCCGCAGAACCCTGATTCTGATAGCGGGCGGCGCGTTTATTTCACTGGTCGGCCTACTGTTTTTAAGCTTGCTTGCGCGCAAGCTTGTCCGCCCCATTGAGGAGGTGACCCACCGGCTGGTTTTGCTGAGTGAGGGCGACCTGCATACGCCCCCCTCACGCGTGCTTGCCACACAGGATGAGACCGGGATGCTTACCCGCGCCACAAAAACGCTCATTGAGCAGATGAACGCCGTTATCGGCAACATCTCCCGCCATATTTCCCACATCGCAAAGGGGGATATGTCCGGTGAAGCAGCCGAGGATTATTTCGGCGATTTTGAGCCCATCCGCACCGGGATCACCTCCATCTACCAGTCGTTAAACCGCACGCTGGGGGTAATAACCCTATCCGCCGAGCAGGTCAACGCGGGAGCGGGGCAGGTATCCGACGGGGCGCAAACGCTTGCCCTTGGTGCCTCCCAGCAGGGCAGCGCCATTGAGGAGCTTTCGGGCGCTGTGGAGACCATAGCGGCAACCGCCCAACACAACGCCGAACATGCCAAAGAGGTTGCGGAGCATGTTCGCCATGTTGCAAAGGGAATGGAAGGCACCAATGAGCAGATGACGTATATGGTGGAGGCTATGGACAAGATAAGGACCTCCGCCACGCAGATTGAGAATATTGCTCGCATGATTGAAACCATCGCGTTTCAAACCAACATCCTTGCCCTCAACGCCTCTGTGGAGGCGGCTAGGGCGGGTGCCGCCGGCAAGGGCTTTGCCGTAGTTGCCGGCGAGGTGCGTTCCCTTGCTGCAAAGTCGGCGGATGCGTCGCAGCAGGCGTCGGCGCTCATTGAGGCATCCCTCGCCGCTGTACAGCAGGGCTCGGGGCTTACCCAGCGCATCTCAGAGCAAATCTCCCAATCCGCCGAAGCTACCGAGCGCATTGACCAGGCAGTTACCCGCATTACCGCCTCAAGCAAAGAGCAGGCGCTGGAGATTGGGCGCATTACCGACAGTGTGGAGCGCATATCGGCAGTCATTCAGGCAAACGCCGCGGCGGCAGAAGAAAGCTCGGCCTCCAGCGAGGAGCTATCCGCGCAGGCCGGTGTGCTCAGCCGTGAGGTTTCGCAGTTTATATTAAGTGATGCGATTCTCCCATAACCGCGCGAATCATCCCCCACCAGTCAAGGCGCTTGACCGCATCGCCCCCTAGCGTTCGACGCAAATATCCCTAATTTTAAAAACCTATTCAAAAGAGTTAGCCTTTCCTATAGATTAGGATTATCCCCGATACAAAGGACTCCCGACAGTAATACTATTCTCCGATAAAAGTGGTTGATAAAAATCCGCGTCAAAATCAATAAATTAAGGATTTTGGCTTGATTTTTATACACTTTTTAATCGGATAATAGTATAAAGAAAACCGTGCGGCGGCAGCAGATGCCAATGCACGGTTTTTATGCGGCTATACCATTACAGGTTTTTATAGCTAAACCAGTCAAAGTCTGCGGCAATACGACGGCCGCTGCCCTTATTGGTGGCAAACAAGCCCACCAGCGTTCCCGTGTGATGCTTCCCCGCCGCTACCCCCTCGTCGCTCAGGAAGGTGCAATCCTCCGCTATGCCCACCTGCCTTGCATCCGCTTCATTAGTGCCGCACACAAAGCTGCGGGTTTGCCCTTTGACGTGAAGCCCCAGATAGACCTCGCCTTTGGGTGGGTGGCAGACACCCAGCGTCGTAACCAGTCCGTTGCGGTTTTCTTCAAGCCTTACCAGCCGTCCGCCGTCCGCTGCGGCGGTGCAGTACAGCTTTATGTAGTTTTGCGTGCCGTAATAGCAGGTAAGCCCCGCCTGTTCGCCGTCCAGCGGCTCAAACGAAAGCATCGTTCCCGCCGCGTATAAAAAGCTTTCCTCCCGCCGCAGCAGCGTGTTCTTTGCGGCAATGGTATCAAGGTCATGGTCGCCGGTCAAAAGACGCAGGTAACCGGCGCGCTGGGTAAGGGACCATGCGCTGTCGTCCGGGTTGCGCACCCACTGCCACGCAAGGGACAGTTTCTCTGTTTCGAAGCCGTCAAAGCCGTCCTCCTCGCATGGGGACGGGGGCAGCAAGGGGGCTGCGTTGCACAGGCTTGGACCCTTGCCCTCGTTGACTACGAACCACCCGTCCTCTGTCCAGCGCACCGGGTCCAGAGCTGTCTCCCTGCCCAGTGTGGTGTAGCTGCCTTCGTTGATGCGCCCGCAAAGGTACATCATCCACCATTCCCCATGAGGAGTGGAAACCAGCTGACCGTGTCCGCACCGTTGAATGGGCGCGTTGGGGTCGGGCTGGTTGAATACGGGGTTAAAGGGGCACTCCTCATAAGGGCCAAACAGGCTTCTGGCACGCGCTACGGTGATACAATGCCCATAGCCGGTGCCGCCTTCGGCTAACATTGCGTAATACCATCCATCCTTTTTAAAGACGCGGGGTCCTTCGGGGCAGGATCTTCCGGTACCCGCCCATACCGTAACCGGCTCACCCAGCGCCCGGGTGCAGTCGTCGGATAGCTCAACAATCCGCACGGCGGGGGGAATGATCATATACCGTTTGCCGTCGTCGTCCACAAACAGCGACGGGTCGATGTTATCCACGGCGATGCGCACGGGTGTGGAATACGGGCCTTCGGGGCGAGCGGCTGTTGCCACAAGCTGAACACGAAGGGGGGCGGTATGGCCTTCCGGGGGATTGTTCAGGCGCAGGGGCGCAAACAGGATAAACTTGCCGTCGTGGTAGGAAAGGTCGGGCGCCCACAGACCGTGAGAATCCGCAATATCCGAGAGGTCAAGGGATGCGCTGTCTGTAAAGCCGTGGCCGATGGTCTTCCAGTTCACAAGGTCGCGGGAATGCAGTATGGCAATCCCGGGAAAGTATTGGAAGGTTGAGGTTGCCAGATAGTAATCCTCCCCCACGCGTATCACTGAGGGGTCGGGATGAAAGCCGCGAACAACAGGGTTATGGTACATTTGTTCCATGACGGAGTCTCCTTTTGCATCGTTACTGTGGTATGACGGTATCTGCTTTGGTTTTTTCAAGGTTATGGTTTTTATGTTATACGAATTATAATTACAAAAACGCAGGACAAAACGGAGACCCGTCGTTCCCCGGTTCTCCGTTTTGTCGGCTAAAAAGTACGAAAAGTACCTGTATTGGATTGTAACGCCAGCTACCACCTAAAGCTATTGCTAATCCTTCAAGCCCTCATGTGGTTTTTAACGGCAAATTCGTGTAACGGATAGCATAAAGGGACTATTCCTTTACGGCGCCCATCGTAACGCCTGAAATGAAAAAGCGCTGCGCAAAGGGGTAGATAAACATAAACGGGATAATCGCAACCATAATCGCGGCGTTCTTTACCATGTTGCCAAAGCCCACAACCGACGGATCCATCATCGTTTGCTCGTTGATGATTAATTCGCGCATTTTTACCTGGAAGTTGTAAAGGCTTGTATCGGAAATATAAATGACGAAGTTAAAGAACTGGTTCCAGTACTCCACCGCGAAAAACAGACCGATAGAGGCCAGTGCGGGCAACGAAAGCGGCAGTACGATGGATAGAAAGATGCGCATAGGGGTGCAGCCGTCTATCTCCGCCGATTCAAAGATTGCCTTTGGCAGCTGGTGGAAGAAGTTGCGCATGAGTATAAGGTTAAACACATTAATGCTCACGGGCAGTATAACCGCGCCCAGGGTATTTGTGAGGTTCATGCTCTTAAGCACTAAGAAGGTGGGAATCAATCCCCCGTCAAAGATCATGGTGATAAAGATAAACTTGGACAGAAAGTTCCGACCAATCATGTCCGTTTGTTCCAGCACATACGCGCCCAGTGTGGTAATAAACAGACCCAGCACCGTTCCGATCATCGTAGTCACAATGGAAATCACAAAGGGCATGTAAAGATCTTTGTTGGTAAAGATCGTTTTGTATGCGTCAATGGAGAAATTTTTGGGCCAGAGGTTTATGCCGTAATAGGTTGTTTTATCAAAGGAATCGGATAACACCTTTAATAAGGGTATTATCATGGATAAGGCAAGCAGCATTAAAAAGCAAAAGTTGAATATGCGGAATAATGAACGAGCGGCGTTGCCGTTCGTAAACGAAAGTCTTTCTCTCATACCTTACCCCTTTCCTACAGCAGACTGGAGCCGCGTATTTTTTTGTTGATACGGTCTGTGATTAAAACAAGCGAAAGACCCACGACAGACTTAAACAGACCAATCGCGGTACCCATGCCGTAATCAGCATTCTGGATGCCGATGCGGTAGGCAAAGGTTGTAATAACATCCGCAACATCCATCACCTTGTCGTTGCCTAATACAAACACCGACTCGAAGATGTTCATAACCTTGCCAAGGTTTAAAATAAACACCGTCATGATGGTAGTGGATATGCTGGGTATGGTAATCTTCAGGGTTTGTTTCCACTTGCCCGCACCGTCAATGGATGCTGCCTCGTAAAGCTGCGGGTCTACCCCCGCAAGTGCCGCAAGGTAGATAATGGTTCCCCAGCCCGTTTCCTTCCATCGGCTGATAAACAGGTAAACCGGGGTCCACCATTTATCCTCCGCAAGAAAATAGATGGGGTTTATTCCAAAAATGCCAAGCAGGTTGTTGACAAAGCCGTTGGAGGGAGACAGGATAATGACAAAAATTGAGGCTACCACCACCCATGACATAAAGTGGGGCAGATATAACACCGTTTGGATTCCGCTTCTCAGGGTACGCGAGGTTAGGTCGTTGAGGAGCAGCGCAACCGTAACGGAAACTATCGTAGCTATAACAAGGTTAATGACGCTTAAATACAGGGTATTTCCAAACGCGCGCCAAAAACTGGGGGACTTGATGCCGGTAAACAGGTCAATAAAATTCGCAAGCCCCACAAACTCCTGTTTAAAGGGCGTAAACTTGTAAAACGCAAACCGAACGCCCAGCATGGGCAGGTACTTAAACAAAATTGCAAAAATAAAAACAGGCAAAAACATTACATAATAGGCGCGGTAGTAATAAAGCTTTTTCATTATCTGTTTTCCGGTGAGGCGGGGTGGCTTTTCAGCCTTAGCAGAGGCTTTTATTGTATTCTTTACCATGGTCTCCATTCCCTTCCCTGGCTTCATAAACCACATGATGAAATCCAAGCGCAGGGCCCCCGACCGCATACGAGGACCCCGCTGTCATGGATTAATCGTTACTAACTGGTTAAAAAATCCTTGGTTCCTTATTTATTGAGGTCGGCAAGGATCGCGTCAATCATGCCCTTGGCTTCGGCCTGGTAAGCTGCAAGACCGTCTTCCACCGTTGTTTGGCCGTAAACGATGTTCGAAACATACTTCGCCTTGGTTGAGTTGAGCTCGCCGATGAGGTCATTGATGGCGTCGGATGTGGGGAACAGGCTGTAAACAACCATATTCGACTGGAACATCGAAAGAGAATCTGTGATAAGGGGATTAAACTCGTAATTCGGCTTCCAGTTGGTGATGGCAAGCGCGGGGTCTGCCCAGGACTTTGTGAAATCCTTTGCGGGATCCTCAACGGAAGGCAGGAAGCTAATCTTGCCGGAGGCATCCTCGGTGTAGGTTGCGCTGCCAGCCTCACCCTTTACGCCGAATGTCCAGAGGTTCTGGCCTTCGCCGTTATCGAGCAGGGTGGAGAGGAAGTACTTGAACACGCCCTCGGGGTTTTCCTTGCTGGTTTTGCCGCCGGTGGTGATGCAGATGGGAATCGGCGCGCGCTCGACGTAAGTGGTCTCAGTAATGGGGGGAATAGGAACAACCTTCGCGTCCGGCTTGTTTGCGGAGAGGTTGTTGTACATGTTCAGGTTCCAGGTGCCTGCCCAGTAATTAAACACACCTACGGAGCCTGCGTAGAACTTATCGCGGCAGGTTGAGGTCTTGTTGGTGATGATCTCAGGATCAATGAGGCCCTCGGCATACGCGTCGCGCATTCTGACGAGTGCGTCCTTCATAACATCCTCAGACATACCGTCTACCCAAGTGCCGTTGCGCTCAACGAAATCCGGGGTTGCGGTCCAGTAGAATTCGCGCAGATAGATGTCAAGAGGGAACTCGCTGTTAACAAGGCCTGCGGAAGTAATCGGTATAACATCCTTGGCAGCAAGACCGTCGGGGTTTTCGTTTTTAAACTTGCGCAGCATGTTTAAGAACTCATCGTAGTTCTTGGGTGCCGCAAGCCCGAGCTTCTCCATCCAGTCGCCGCGAACATAGGTGATGGTGCCGTTGCCGCGCTCACGGGGCAGACCGTAAAGGCGTCCGTCTACACGGATAGAGTCGATAATCGACTGGTCGGAAACGTTGTTTTTAATGTCAGAGGCCTCATAGAGGTCGGTGATATCGTACAGCGCGCCGTTGTTGGCATAGTTTAAGTAATAGTTGCTTGTCAGAATCAGGGCGTCGGGGATATCGCCGGTTGTGAAGGCAAGGTTTACCTTCTCATAGTACTCATTATGTACGGGGTGATTGATGACGAGGTCTATGCCATAAAGATCCTCATAGCCCTTTTCGAGAATGGCCTCACCGTTTTCTTTGATGAGGAAAGTGCCATCAACCATAATCTTGATGGAAGCCGGCTTTGCTACCTCCACAGGTGCGGGAGCGTCGGATGAAACGGGAGCCGCTGCCGAGCTGCCGCCCGACGAAGCCGGGGTTTGTGCGCAGCCGATTACGAGCGTTGCGAGCATCATGACGGCCGCCAGCAGCGCTAAGAATTTACGCGTTTTCATTATAATCTCTCCTTTTTCATTATAGTGCATATGCAAATAATCTCCTGTACATAAGGGCCCTGCCTGACACCGCCCGGAGGGCAAAGCCCGCCGCGGCGCATCCCTTGTATAACCGTTTGCGCTATCTGTTACCGATAGAGCCCGGTTATTGCCCTTTGCAGTTGTAATAATAGCAAAAAGCCAACAGAAAAAATAGATTGTTTATTGCCATTGTAAACAAAAACAGTGCATATCTTGCGCTTCTATGCTATTATCACGAAAAGCACCGGCTATCCTTCAAATAATATATGGATTTTAAACATTTAGCTGTCCCGCCTTAATATTAACCGCTTTTCTTGGCAAATGCATCCCTTTTAACGATTATTCCAGATATTTTTCGTCGTTTTTGCGGGGCATTAGTCGTTTCGCGCAATAAATGCTCCCGAAAACGCAAGGAACTATGCACAAATAAAGATATAATATTAAGTGAGAAGTGAAAATGTACAAATTTAGTCTCAGCACACACGTTTTGAATGGCGATGTTTATACTGCCGAAATTTTCGGTGTCGTATGCCTTTTGTCGTATAAAGGGTTAGGAACGCTTATAACAATAGTTAGGCAAAATATAAACCAACTAAGTAAAGGATGTTACACATGGTCAATGTCAGGCTGGGTATTATCGGAATAGGCGGCATGGGGTCAGCCCATGCTAAGCTGCTTGCGACTGGCAAGGTGGAAGGATTAACGCTTTGCGCGGTTGCGGATCTTAGAGAAACGCGCAGGGCTTGGGCAAGGGAGAACCTGCCCGATACGCTTATGATTTTTGATGACGGAGAGGCGCTGATTGCGTCGGGCGTATGTGACGCGGTTTTTATCGTTACCCCCCATTACGCGCATCCTCCGCTGGTCATCAGCGCGTTGGAGCACGGTCTGCATGTCCTGTGCGAAAAGCCAGCCGGTGTTTATACAAAGCAGGTGCGGGAGATGAACGAGGCCGCGCAAAAGTCGGACAAGGTGTTCGCCATTATGTTTAACCAGCGCACCAACCATGTGTACCGCAAGATGCACGAGCTGGTGCAAAGCGGCACCTATGGTGCGATTAAGCGTGTTAACTGGATTATCACGGATTGGTTCCGCACCCAAGCCTACTACGATTCCGGTGACTGGAGAGGAACCTGGGATGGCGAGGGAGGCGGCGTATTGCTTAACCAGTGTCCGCACCAATTGGACCTGCTCCAGTGGATTTGCGGTATGCCCAGCAAGGTTCAGGCCTTTTGCCATGAGGGCAAGTGGCATAACATCGAGGTGGAGGACGACGTAACCGCGTACCTTGAGTACCCCAACGGTGCGACGGGGGTGTTCATTACCACAACCGGGGATGCGCTGGGGAACAACCGGTTTGAGATTACGCTGACCAAGGCAAAAATCCTGTGCGACTATCAGGGGCTGCAAGTGACGGTGCTTGACCAGGACGAACGCGAATTTAGCAGCACCACCACCGAGGGCTTCGCAAGGCCCGAAAAAAGGGAGCTTGTGGTAGAGACAGACGGCGAAAACCCCCAGCACGCCGGTGTGATGCAGGCCTGGGTCAACCGCATTCGTTTTGGAACCCCGTTGATTGCGGAGGGTGCGGAGGGCATTAACGGGCTTATGCTCTCTAACGCAATGCATCTTTCCAGCTGGCTTGGCAAGCCTGTCAATCTCCCCTTTGATGAAGACCTGTTTTTGGCTCTTCTCAATCAAAAGAGGGTAGCCTCCAAGGAGAAAGGCGCGGTGGTTGAAGCAACCTTTGACACCGCCGGAACTTACGGCAATGTATGAGGGTAAATTACGAATAAGGAGCTGTGAAATTCATGCCAAAAGGTTTTGCCATTATAAAAAACAGCGCACCCAACGGCGCGCGGGAAAAATGGAAGATGATAAAGAATAACTATATTCTTTATATTATGATTCTGCTGCCGCTCGCATACTTCGTGCTTTTTAAGTACACCCCCATGTCGAACATTGTAATGGCCTTTAAGGATTACAACATGTTCAAGTCGGTTTGGGAGAGCCCGTGGGCGGAGGATCCCTTTAAGTACTTTAAAATGGCCTTTTCCTCACTGGACTTTTTACGCGCCCTGCGCAACACCATTATGCTTAACTTTTTCGATCTAATCGTAGGCTTCCCGTTTCCCATTATCCTCGCGATTATGCTAAACGAGATTGCCTTTAAACGGTTTAAGCGCATAACACAGACCATACTGTATATGCCGCACTTCCTATCATGGATTATCATAGCCGGTATGGCACTGCAAATCTTTGCGCCGGAAAACGGTGTAATTAACATCTTACTCAGCCGCATGGGTCTTAGCACCATTCCATTTTTAAACAACCCCGTGATGTGGGTGATTACCTATGTGGTGCTGGGTGTATGGCAAAGCGCGGGTTACAATACAATTGTATACCTCGCCGCAATAACCAGCATAAGCCCCGAGC
The DNA here is from genome assembly GCA_023433405.1 of Bacillota bacterium. Lineage (GTDB taxonomy): Bacteria > Bacillota > Clostridia > Oscillospirales > Ruminococcaceae > Acetanaerobacterium. The sequence goes on from JAEZCT010000044.1 coordinate 70,597, forward strand.
TTTATGAGGCCGCCGAGGTGGATGGCGCGGGACGTCTGCGCAAGATATGGCACATTATACTCCCCGGCATCCGTCCGACTATTGTTATTATGCTCATCCTCAATCTTGGACGCATCCTCAGCATCAGCTTCGACCGCCCTTACGCAATGGGCAACTATCTGGTGCGCGGGTTTTCCGACGTTATTAGCACCTACGTTTACCGTGTTGGTATCGAGTCGCAACAGTTTGCGCTGGCTACTGCCGTGGGCCTGTTCCAATCGGTTGTATGCGTAATCTTCCTTGTGGTCGCCAACATTATCTCCGAGCGTTTGGGCGAGCGTGGTATTTGGTAAACGCCACGCGCAAATAATACTAATCTCCTGAAAAGCAGGGATAAAAATCCGTGTGAAAGCCCATAAGTCAAAGCTTTTTACATGATTTTTATACACATTGAATCGGATATTAGTATAAATGTAAGAAAGGATGGCTTTTATGCGTACCAATAACGTAAAAACCGCGCCCGGCAAAAGTGGCATTGTAAAATCCAAAAACAATAAAATCATCGATATCGTTGTGGTTTTATTTTCGGTTATCGCGGCGCTGCTCTGCCTGCTGCCTATGCTTAACGTATTGGCAACCTCACTCAGCTCAGAGCTTGCCGTCATCAACCGTAAGGTTTTCTTCTGGCCGGTGGGATGGGATTTCTCGGCCTATGAAAGTGTGTTTTCCGACAAGAGCATGATTCGCTCCCTTGGGCTTACCGCGGTGCTGACCGCCGTAAGCGCAACGTTTTCCATGATTATGACCATCCTGTGCGCCTACCCCCTTTCGCAGAAAAAATTTGTGGGGCGCAAGCTGTTTAGCACAATTGTAATTATTACCATGTATTTTAACGCGGGTATCATCCCGGAGTACTTGAACATCAAGCGCTTAGGGCTGCTCGATAGCTTTTGGGTTTTGGTGCTGCCAATCGGCATCAGTGTTTTTAACGTCATCATCTTAAAATCGTTTTTCCTGAGCATTCCCGAAAGCCTGCAGGAATCCGCCGAGCTTGACGGGGCCTCCCACTGGGTGGTGCTCTCAAAAATCTACCTGCCGCTTTCCATGCCCGCGCTGGCGACATTAACGCTGTTTTACGCGGTAAGCCGCTGGAACGGCTTCCAGGACGCGAGAATCTACATCTCAAGCGCGCAACTATACCCCATCCAGTATAAGCTGTATCAGATTATCAGCAACCTTTCTTCTGTGGAAGCGAATATGGAGGGTGTTGCCGCCGCAAGGGTGGCAACCGAAAGTATGAAGTCGGCAAGCATAATCTTTGCCACACTGCCGATTCTCATGATCTATCCCTGGCTGCAGCGCTATTTTGTGGCGGGTGTAACCGTGGGCGCGGTAAAGGAATAAGAACCATTTGTATCTGACCCCCAACATGCCGAACAGGGGTACCATCACTGCAACATACTCGGCATGTAAAAATAAGCCCCTTTTTTAAAATCAAAAAAATGGAGGAATCTTACGCCATGAGGAAAAAATCTATACTCCGCTTAGTCTCTGTGGCAGCTGTAATTACCATTCTCTTTGGTCTTGCGGCCTGCGCAAACCCATCCTCAAACACGCCCAGTTCGTCCTCTGCACAGTCTTCTGCTGGTGGTTCCAGTGAAGCAAAAGGCGAACCCACTAAGCTGAAGGTCGAGGTTTTCGACCGCGCGGTGCAAGGCGGCAGCGATCCCACCGACAACTTCTGGACGGATTGGCTCAAGGAGCAGATGCTTGAGCGCCACAACATTGAGGTTACCTATGTTAGCGTTCCGCGTTCCGAAGAGATTCAGCAGCTCAACGCGCTGATGGCCGGCGGAGACGCACCGGATATCGTATTTACCTACACCCAGAGCGTCGCATACAACTACTACAAGCAGGGCGGCCTCGCTGACCTGACCGATGCGGTAGAGCAGTATGGCGCCACCCTTAAAAGCTACCTTGGCGACGACGTTTTGACCTATGGACAGTTTGACGGCAGACAGTACATTATTCCCGCCAAGCGTGTCATTCGTGCCAGCGGCATTACCTTTATGCGCAAGGATTGGCTCGACGCGGTAGGACTTGCTGTTCCCACCAACAAGGATGAGTTCTTTAATGCACTGGTAGCGTTTAAAGAGCAGAACCCCGGCAAGGTTGAGAAGCCCATTCCCTATGGCGCTCACGCCGACCTGCCTGCTGCGATGAACAACATCCTTGATTCCTTTATTGACTCCAACATGACCGAGGAGCAGGCGTTTGTATTGGGCGTCGCGGCAAATAACGGCGCGACTACCCTGATGTACCCGGGCTTTAAGGACGGCGTGCGTTACCTGAACAAAATGTATAACGCAGGCCTGATTGATCCCCAGTTCCCGCTGTACAAGGATTCGGCTCCCTACAACGATTTAATTTCTCAGGGAGTTGTCGGTGCCTTCAGCATGGTTTATGACGGCGCTATCCGTACATCCCCCGGCCTGTACAACAACATGAAGGCTATTGTTCCCACCGCCGAGATTATCCCCGTTGACTGCTTCCAGGATAACGCGGGCAAAACCACAAAGCAGCTGTATCTGCCCACCGGTATCTACAACTTCGTTCCCGCTTCTTCCAAGAACGTAGAGGGCGCTGTAAAGTACCTGGATTTGCTGTGCGAGGACGACGTTCGCACCTTTATCACCACCGGTGAGGAAGGCGTAAACCATACCAAGGATGAAAACGGCATTCCGGTTATGATTAACCTGCAAAACGACAGACGTATGATGAATTCCGCCTCAAACCTTGACTATGCACTTATTGTGAATGGTGTTGACCTTGGCAATGCCGATAAGAACCTTGAGGTTATGTCCAAGAGCTATGAGGCCGGCTATGAGGACCTGTTTAAGAAGTCCTATGACATCGCGATGAAGGACGGCGTAGTGTTTAACAACCTGCTGGTGCCGTTTGATTCCGAGGCGCAGTTCACCACAACACTGGGCGACAAGCGCAGAGAGATTCTCGCCGCCGCCATCACCGCGTCCGAAGCGAACTTTGACAAGGTGTACGACGCAGGCATTGCAGAGTGGCTGGCTATGGGCGGACAGCAGTGTATTGACGACCGCCAGGCCTTCTGGAACGCGAACTCCTAAATTAGGAACAGTTCTAACAGCGTAGACCGACTGCTTAAGGCTTTACAGCCGCCGGGGCAAGCCCCGGCGGGGAGGTCTTAAGGGATAACGAGATGGGGGGAATAAGGCAGGTCACGCATTTATGCGTGAGTGCTTATTCCCCCAATCTATAAGTAATACTAATCCTCTCAAAATGTGTGAAATTTTAAATCGGCCATTAGCACAACGCTAATTCTCCACTAAAAGTATACACCCTCTACCCTACGGTCTTTTTATACTGGCCGGGCGATATCCCAACGGTCTTTTTAAAGCTGCGAATGAAGTTGGAATAATCGGAAAAGCCCGATTGATAACACGCCTCGGATACGTTTTTCCCTTCGCTGAGCAGAGCCTTTGACTGTGTGATACGCTCCTCCAGAATATAGGAACGCAAGGTAAGCCCTGTGTATTTTTTAAACTCCCGGCTGAGATAGGTGCCGCTTAAAAAGAAATGCTTTTCGAGATGCTCAAGGTAGATAGGCTCGTCGATGTGTTCTTTAATACACAGCATCATCTCCCGAATTAAGTCCGGCATGATGTTGACGCGCTGATGCGCCGAGCCCTGATAGCTTGTATTGATGGCGACCAAAAGCTGTGAGGTTAAAGCATCCGCCAGAATATCGTTGCCGTACCCGTCATTAGCAAGGCAGTGCTCCAGCTCGTGGGCTATTAAAACAATCTGCTTTATCTGCTCGTTGTTAAGGTGGATAATCTTCTTTTCCCCGCGCGGATGAGATTCAAAGCACTCGAGTAAATTGGTTTTCGCGCTGGAAAGTCTGTCTATAACCGACTGTTTTATATGAAAGCAGATTCTCTCATATATCTTTTCGTCAAAGCAAACAGCCCGGTGCAGCTCGTCGGGGTTAATTAAAATCATATCCCCATGAGACAGGTAATAACATGCCTGCTCTACATAATAGTGGATATCCCCCCGCAAAAAGAGCAAAATTTCGTATGCGTTATGTCTATGATACGGAAACGTCTGTGCTGTCCAGCCCTCTCGAGAATACCGGTGGAAGCATTGGACTGGTTTGTTAACTGGAACAAGCTGGTTTTGCAAAGAATGGACCACGTTAATTCCTCCTTGAAATAGGACTGTAATTGTTTGACAATACATCAACAAAGAAAGAAAGAAGGCTCTATTGTGATTTACGCAGCTATCGTAGGCACCGGGGGTATTGCTCCCGCCCATGTGCGCGGGTTGACGGCTTTTCCTGACCGGTGCAAAATCGTCGCTATGGCGGACATCTACCCCGAAAAAGCGGAGGCCATGAAGAAGGAGTTTAATCTGGATTGTGAAATTTTCAGCGACCATCAGAAAATGCTGGAATCCGGCTTAAAAATCGATATTATACACATCTGCACCCCACCCTATGTCCATGCGGAGATTGCCATTAACTGCATGAACGCGGGCAAGCATGTGGTGGTGGAAAAACCAATGGCCACCTGCCTTGAGGAATGTGACCGGATGCTGGAGGCTGAAAAGCGCAATGGCGTTACCCTTGCCTGTATTGCGCAAAACAGGTTCCGCGACCCGATATCCAAGCTCAAAGCCTTGGTGGACAGCAAAATAGCCGGTAAGCTTCGGTGCGCCCATGTCAATTCCATGTGGTGGAGAGGCCACAGCTACTACGATCTTTGGTGGAGAGGACTGTGGGAGAAAGAGGGCGGCGGCCCCACACTCAATCACGCCGTCCATCATATCGATATGATTAACTGGATACAGGGCGGGCTGCCCCAGGAGGTTACCGCGGTGCTCGCTAATGTCATGCACGACAACTCGGAGGTAGAGGACCTTTCCTTTGCCATCTTAAAGTATCAGGATGGCTCTGTCGCGCAGGTTACCAGCTCGGTGGTGCATCATGGAGAGGAGCAAGGACTGGTAATTCAGTGTGAGAATGCAAAGCTGCAAGCACCCTGGGACTGCTTTGCCTCCATATCCAGGCCAAACGGGTTCCCCATCCGCAACGAGTCGCTGGAGAAGGAGATTAACGATACCTATCAGGCGATACCGGCGTTAGTTCATATTGCCCACACCGGGGAAATCGACGATATTCTGTCCGCGTTGGAAAACGGCAGGGCGCCGATGATTACCGGAGCGGACGGAAGAAAGACGGTGGAGCTTATTACCGCAATCTATAAATCAGGATGCCTAAAAAAGACAGTTACCCTTCCCATAGACAATACCGACGAATACTACCGCTTCGAGGGAATCCTTAAAAACGCCATCTACTTCTACAAAAAAGGAAAAGCGGTGGAAAACTTTGACGCCGACACCATTTCTGTCGGCAATTATGAGAAATAAGGTACGGCATGTTTCATAATGCTATCACCCGTTTTGATGCAGATTTTTATGAATAGTTATGCCGAAAATAGTATTATACCATACTTTATTCATTACACTCTTATAAATCGGATATTCGTATAAACGGGATTTGCCTTACTTAAGAGCAAAGGAAAGGGTTTTATTTCACAATGAAAAGTGCAATCGTAGGATGCGGCGCCATCGCTAAGGTTCATGCGCAGGCAATCCTCAAACTGCCCGATACGGAGCTGGTTGCGTTCGCGGATATCCTGCCGGACAGGGCGGAGAGATTCGCGCGAGACTTTGGCAATAACAGCGGCAGGGCATATTCGAGCTTGGAAGCAATGGTGCAAGAGGAGCAAATTGATATCTTACATATCTGTACGCCTCATTATTTGCATATCCCTATGGCTGTTTATGCCATGGCGCACAAAATACATGTTTTCATGGAAAAGCCGCCCGCAATTTCGGAACAGCAGCTGCTTGAGCTGCAACGCGCTGAGACTGGGGCGCGCTTGGGCGTGTGCTTTCAAAACCGCTACAACGGAAGCGTGCAGGCTATTAGAACACTGCTGCAGTCGGGTGAAGCGGGCGCGGTAAAAGGCGCGCGGGCATTTCTCACCTGGAGCCGCGGCGAGAAATATTACACGGAGAGCGGCTGGAGGGGCAGTATGGAGACCGAGGGTGGCGGCGTGTTAATCAATCAGGCCATTCACACCCTGGATTTACTGATATACCTGCTCGGCGACCCGGTTTGGGTGGAGGGTACCGTCAGCAATCATCATTGCAAGGGCATTATTAATGTAGAGGATACCTCGGAAGCCTATATTCAATTTGAAAATATGGCGGTTAATTTTTACGCAACCAACGGTTACTGTGCAAATGCCGCCGTGCTGATAGAGCTTGTATGCGAGAATATGGTGATTCGCATGGAAGAAACCGAGCTTACCTGCCTGTACCCGGACGGTACAAAAAAGCACATGCTCTACAACCAAGGTTCGGTTACCGGTAAGGATTATTGGGGGAGCGGGCATATGGCGTGCATCAGCCATTTTTACCATTGCATCCGTCACAACGAGCCCTTCCCCATCGGCATGGACGAGGCCTCGAAGTCGCTCAGACTGATCCTTGGCATCTATGAATCCGCAAAAAGCAAAAAGATTGTCGCGCTAAAAAACGCGCAGGAGTAACGGAGGAAAACACTATGCAGGCATCAAACGGCATGAATTATGCCCCCACGGGCATACCAAACGCGGTGGTAAAGGAAAACGAGTTTGTCTTTGCCGTAATCGCACTGGATCATGGGCACATCTATGGGATGTGCAACGGTCTGACCGAAGCGGGCGCAACCATGAAATATGTTTACGACCAAGACCCTGAAAAGATAAAGGGCTTTTGCGAGAAGTTCCCAAGCGTAAAGGTGGCGGCCAGCGAGCAGGAAATACTCGACGACCCGGAGGTTAAGCTTGTCGCGGGCGCGGCAATTCCATCGGAGCGCTGTGCGCTGGGCCTTCGCGTGATGAGCGCCGGTAAGGACTATTTTACCGATAAGGCCCCCATGACCACCCTTGAGCAGCTTGAGCTTGCAAAGGCAAAGGTCGTGGAAACCGGCAAAAAGTATATGGTGTACTACAGCGAGCGCCTGCATGTAGAAAGCGCGGTTTTTGCAGGACAGCTGGTGAAGGAAGGCGCAATCGGCAGGGTAATTCAGGTGATCGGCTTGGGGCCGCACCGGTTAAGCGCCGGTATTCGTCCCCGCTGGTTCTTTGAAAAGGAACGCTACGGCGGCATACTTTGTGATATTGGCAGCCATCAGATTGAACAGTACCTCTACTTTGCCGATGTAAAGGATGCGACGGTAGTGAGAAGCCAGATTGGCAACTACAACAACCCCGAGCACCCAGGACTTGATGATTTTGGCGAGGCGATGCTGGTAGGTGACAATGGCGCAACCAATTATTTCAGGGTGGACTGGTTTACCCCAAGCGGACTCAAAACATGGGGCGACGGCAGAACGGTTATTCTGGGAACAGACGGCTATATCGAGATTCGCAAGTATGTTAATATCTCGACCGATCAGGGTCCAAACCATGTGTTTTTGGTTAACGGCGAGAAGGAACAGCACTTTGAGGTAAATGGTAAGGTCGGGTATCCCTATTTCGGTCAGCTCATTTTGGACTGCATGAACAGAACTGAAAACGCGATGACGCAGGCACACGCCTTCAAGGCGGCGGAGCTATGCATCAAGGCGCAAATGCAGGCGGTTAAAGTCAAGTAATATCTGATTTTGCCTTCACTCAAGCTGTGGGTTCGGTAGCAGAATGGCAGCTATACTTTTAAGAATGAACCAAATTAAGCAATGCGCTTGGAACCCTGGTTAAAAACAGGGTCGAAGAGAACCCGCAATAAGCCGCGTGGTGGCGATACATTTTGCCGTCACGCGGCTTTTCTTTGCGCTTCTTTTATGAAGTTAATTGAGTATGAAATCGGTTTTAGCTTTCAAGGGTCAGCAAAACCACCGAATTTGGGGGCATTTGCACCAAGAGCTGGTCTTCGGTCATCGTGAACCCTTGGAAGGCCTCGGGCTTGACGGCCTCGGGCGCGTCAAAATCGTTATACGCCTGCATCCGGCTATGAGTCAGCGCGGTGCCGGTCACCCTGCTTACCGCAAAATCGGCGATGGAGCAGGAGACTTGTGCCTGTGCCGATGGGTCAATGTTGCAGAGTGTGATGTTGATTTTACCGTTGCCGCTCTTGGATATAGAGGCGTTAACCTTGCTTAGCTGCTCGCCGCCGTAGGCATAATCATCCGTTACCATGGCAAAATCCAGCAGCCTCGCGTCCTGATGTACTTTATAAAGGTCATAGACATGATAGGTGGGCGTCAGCACCATTCTTTCACCGTCGGTGAGAATTAACGCCTGCAGCACGTTAATAACCTGCGCTATATTGGTCATGCGCACACGGTCGCAATGGTTGTTAAAGATATTTAGGCAGGTTGCCGCAACAACCGCGTCACGCATGGTGTTCTGCTGGTACAGGAAGCCTGGGTTTGTGCCGGGCTCGCAGTTAAACCAGGTGCCCCACTCGTCCACAATCAGCGCGACCTTTTTATCGGGGTCATACTTGTCCATGATGTGGGAATGCTCCGCCACAAGGGTCTCGGTATACAGGGCGGCCTTCATGGTGTCAAACCATTCCCTCTCGTCAAAATCCGTTGCCGAGCGTCGGTCTGTAAGGCCGGAGCCAACGTATCGGCGGTTGCCGTCAGGCAGGGTAAGCTCCTTAACCGGGTCACCCAGCCTTGTGTAATAGTGTAGCGCCAGGCCGTCCATATGCATCCCGGCCTCCCGCATAAGTACCTCGGTCCAATGGTAGTTATCCTTGCGAGGACCGGCCGCAATGCGGTAAATGCGGTTTTCGCCAAGGTCGCGCACATACTGGTTGTAGCGATTGTACTCGTCGGCATAACGCTCGGCGGTCATCCGTCCGCCGCAGCCCCAGTTCTCATTGCCTACGCCAAAGTACTTGAGCTTCCACGGCTTTTCACGTCCGTTTTGCTGGCGGAGAACAGTCAGGGGCGATTTGCCGTCGAAGGTCATGTATTCTACCCACTCCTGCATCTCCTGCACCGTGCCGCTACCCACGTTGCCGCAGATATACGGCTCGGTATCCAGCAGCTCACACAGCTCAAAGAACTCGTGGGTACCGAAATGGTTGTTTTCCACAACCTTTCCCCAATGGGTGTTTACCATTTCCTTGCGGTCCTTTTTAGGTCCGATACCGTCCCGCCAGTGGTATTCGTCGGCAAAACAGCCGCCCGGCCAGCGAAGGCAGGGGATTTTTAAGCTCTTTAAAGCGGCTACAACATCGTTGCGAATTCCGTGGGTATTGGGTATGGGCGAGCTCTCGCCCACCCATATCCCCTCATACACACATTTGCCAAGGTGCTCGGCAAAATGGCCGTAGATCATCCGGTCGATGGTGCTTTTTTCTTTTTTGGCGTTTATTACTATTTGGTTGGCCATCGTTATCCCTTCCGGTGCCGGGCTCAAGACCCGCAAAGGGTCAGCTTCTGCGGAATGAGGGCGGCATAAATAATATGATGATTTCAAGTATTTTAAATTTCTTTTGTGCGGATGGAACCGAATTACTTGCCAATCTTGGTGCCGCCAACCTTCGCGTAGTAGTTTGCAAGGCTGCTGTGGTCGTCCTGCCCCTTATCATCCGCGTGCAGGGTTTGCATCATCTCCATCACGGCAGCGGTAAGCGGCAGAGGGGAGCCGACGGAGTGACCCGTTTCCAGCGCGTTGTTTAAGTCCTTTATGTGCAGGTCAATCTTAAACCCGGGCTTAAAGTTGCCCTCCAGCATCATGGGAACCTTTGCGTTCATAACGGTTGAACCGGCAAGCCCTCCCTTGATGGCGTCAAAAACCAGCGCGGGATCCACCCCTGCCTTTTTGGCCAGGGTAAACGCCTCTGCACAGGCCGCGATGTTACAGGCGACCACTACCTGGTTGGCAAGCTTCGTGGTGTTGCCCGCCCCAATCTCGCCGCAATAGACGGCGGAGGCTCCCATTTTCAGAAGGATATCCTCCTTTACGCTCTCAAACACGGCCTTGTCGCCCCCCACCATGATGGAAAGGCTGCCGTCAATGGCCTTGGGCTCGCCGCCCGAAACCGGCGCGTCAATCATCTTCACGCCCTTATCCGCGCAGGCCTTTGCGATCTCCTGAGAAGCGAGGGGCGCGATGGAGGACATATCGATGACCATCGTGCCTGCCTTAGCCCCATCCAGCACACCGTTTTCCCCTGTTACAACCGCTTTCACATGGGGGGAGTTTGGCAGCATGGTAATGATGGTTTGGCACTGCTGTGCCACCGCCTTGGAGGAATCGGCCCTGGCGGCGCCGGCCGCGGCAAGGTCGTCCACATTCTCCTTAATCACATCAAACACAACAAGCTCATGGCCCGCCTTTAGCAAATTCTTTGCCATGGGCTTGCCCATGATACCCAGTCCAATAAACCCGATTTTCATGACTGATAAACCTCCTCTGTAATGCTTTGTATTTTCTTAGCCTCTATAGCAAAGCGACGGCCTTTTGGGCAATGTTCTCCGCTGTCAGTCCATAGTGTGCCATCAGCTCGGTTACGCTGTGAGCCGACTGACCAAATTGATCCTCCACCGCCACATAATCCATTGGTGTGGACGATTTGCGCAGTGCAAGCGCCATGGCGGCCGCAAGACCGCCGATGTAGTTATGGTCCTCGGCGGTGATTACCGCCTTAACCGAGCGTGCGATCTCCGCAGCGCCCTCGTCATCAAAGGGCTTCATGGTCGCCACATTGACCACCTTGGCACTGATGCCCTTGGCGGCGAGCAGCTCGGCGGCATTCATTGCCACGCTGACCATCGCCCCGTGGGCAAATACCGCCACATCGGTGCCTTCCTTAAGCACCCGAAGCTTGCCAAGGGTAAAGGCATCCCCCTCCGCCACATAATCGGGCAGGTCGTTGCGCACCACGCGAATATATACGGGGCCGTCGATCTGCGCGGCGGCGCGTACCGCCTGACGGGTTTCGGTTGCGTCACAGGGGGTGAGCACGGTCATGCCGGGGATAACGCCCATCAGCGCGAGATCCTCAATATCCTGGTGGGTGGAGCCGTCTCCGAAGTCGGAAAGGCCGGAGGAGGAGCCACATATTTTTACGTTTAAATTGCCAATGGCAATGGTCTGGCGAATCTGGTCGTAGGCTCTGCCGGTGGCAAACACCGCAAAGGTGCTGCAATAAGGGATTTTACCTCCCGCCGCAAGACCGGCCGCGGTGGAGAGCATGTTCTGCTCGGCAATACCCATCTCAAAATAGCGCTCGGGGTACGCCTGCTGGAACAGGATGGACATGGTTGATTTGCCAAGATCGGCCTCCAGCGCCACGACATTTTGGTTCTCCGCCCCGAGTGCGACAAGCTCCTCGCCGTAAGCTAGGCGTTGGCTTTGTGTTTTGCTCATATGCTCAAATCCTTTTCCCTTTCCTTAGTCTAAGGCCGCAAGCTGCGCGTTCAGTTCGCTCAGCGCGGTATCGTACTGTTCCTTGGTCAGGCTGCCGTTGTGAAAGCCCACCACATTCTCCGCAAACGATACACCCTTGCCCTTGACGGTGTGCGCAATAACGACGGTGGGCTTGCCCTTCACCGTCTCAGCCTCGTCAAACGCTGAAAGAACGGCGGGAACATCATGACCGTCAACCTCAATTACATGCCAGCCAAAGCCGGACCATTTTTCGGGCAGTGGGCAGGTGTTAAAGCGCTCGCTCACCGTACCGGTGGCCTGCAGTCCGTTTTGGTCGATAATTGCGGTCAGGTTATCCAGCTTGTATACCGAGGCTGCCATTGCGGCCTCCCATATCTGCCCCTCAGCCAGCTCGCCGTCACCCATGACACAGTATACACGGTTTTCCTTCTTGTCCAGCCGCATGGCAAGCGCCATACCGTTTGCTATGGAAAGCCCCTGCCCCAAAGAACCGGTACCCGCCTCAATGCCCGGGGTTTTTCGCCGGTCTGGGTGTCCTTGCAGGCGCGCACCCAACGTTTTGCAGGTTAAAAGCTCCTCTACGGGGAAATAGCCCACCTCCGCCATGGCGGCGTACTGCGCGATGGCCGCGTGACCCTTGCTGTAAATAAACTTGTCGCGCGACTCCCATTGCGGGTTTTTGGGGTCAAACCGCAGTTTGTGCCCGTATAAAGCCGCCACGATGTCGGCGCTGGAGCAGGAGCCGCCAAGATGCCCCGCTTGTCCCAGACAGCCGATCATTGTCACCACATCCTTGCGGATATTTGCGGCCAGTCGTTTTACGGCCGTCACAGTCGTTTCGTTGACCATATTGTATGCCTCCCTAATTTGTGCTTGCTTTTATAATTTATGGAGTAAAACGGCGCAGAGATTAATAATTGGTGTCGTAGGGCCAGGGGGAGCCGCCCGCGAGACAGCCGCCGTCCACATGGCACATCATGCCTGACATATAGCTTGAGGAATCTGAGGCCAGCATGATGGTGATACCCAAAAGCTCCTCGGGCGTACCGGGGCGCCGCATGGCAATGCGCTCGCGCAGGTAGGTACTGCGCTCGGGGTGATCCCACGTCACCTGCGTGAGGGGGGTGATGATATGTCCCGGCGCGATGGCGTTTGCCCGGATGCCATATTGCGCCCATTCCACAGCCATGGAGCGTGTGAGAGCGGTTACGGCGCTTTTGGTGGCCCCGTATACGCTGCACCCGCCAAGCATAGCCACAGAATTGTGCGAGGCCATATTGATAATATTGCCGTTATGCACCTGCATCATATGCTTTGCCACCTCTTGGGAGAGGAAGTAAAGCCCCTTGAGGTTGATGTTCATTATGCGGTCGTAGGTCTCGGGGGTCACATCCAAAAACCCCTCGCGGCGGTTAATGCCCGCGCAGTTAATGAGCACATCAAACCGTCCCACATCCGCAATCATGCGTGCCACGCAGTCTGTAATCTCCTCAAGCTTCGAGATATCGAGCTTATAGGAGCGCGCCTTGCCGCCTGCAGCGATGATTTCGGACTCCATTGCCTTTAGTCCGTCCTCTGAGATATCGCACAGCAGCATCTCGGCGCCCGCCTCGGCAAGCCCCTTGGCGAGTATTCCGCCTATGCCTCCGGCGGCTCCGGTGAGGATGACAGTTTTTCCTTCCAATGAAAACAGGCTTGTCAGCCTTTCTGAAACAGTCATATCCATTCTTCTTTCCTTAAAAGTGATCTATCTCATCGGCGAGCCCCATAACAGGACCTTCGCTAACGGCTAACAGGTGCGGTTGCCCTGCTCAGGCAATACCTCGTAGCGGAAGGAGTCAAAATCCGCCCATTTGCTTTTGGTGTGGGTATCCTGAGCAAACATCCCCACAAAGGTGCCGGTGAACCTGCCGCAGGTGCTTGCTTCGTCCGAAAGCGCGGTCATATCCAGCGTGCCGCCCAGAGGAAGAAAGTCCTCGCCGTTTAAGCTGTAGTGAAATTGCAGCGTATGCGCGTTAATTTCCGCCATAAGCCATACCGGCTCATTCATTGGCACGGGTACCGCAACCTCCAAAAAGGTCATTTGTGCGCCAATAAAGGAATACGCCGAAAGTATTGCCTGCCCCGTGGTTTCGTCGTAGGTTTTGTAGGCGCAGTAATGACTCTCGCTGTCGTAATAGCAGGTAATGCCCGCGAGATGATGGTAATGCTCCGGCTGATAAAGAAGCTTTGCGGTCGCCTTCACATGAAAGGCCGTCAGGCGGCGGGCAAGCAGACTGACGAAATAGTTGCTTGTGAGCGATTCTCTGCCACGCAGCCTCAGGTAGCCCTTGCGGGTGGTCATATCCGCCCAGTCGGCGGTAATTTCGTTGCGCGGGGTGCAAAACTGGGGGTCGAGAACTCCGCCGTCAAAGTCGCTGAGGGGTGGCTCCGGCGCAAACGGGTGGAGGGGAAGGTTTGGCGCGGGAACCTGAGAAAGCGCAAGGGGGGAGCCTTCGGCCTTTACCAGCCAGCCGTCCTCCGTCCATTTCATGCGCTGCAGGGCGGTCTCTCTGCCCAGAATGCATCGCAGCTGGGGCATAACCGGTCTCCCGCAAAGGTGCGCAAGGTACCATTCTCCTGTTTGGGTTTCCACCAGTGACGCGTGCCCCGCCTTTTGCAGATCGGCGTTCGGGTTATAACGGTCGGGCATCATAAACGAGATAGCCTCGGTGGCGGAGAATTCCTCCGCTGCGCTGGTGATCAGCGGGTTGTAGGGGGAGGGCTCGTAGGGACCGGTGACCGAACGCGAACGCGACAGCGCCGCGCAATGCCCGTAGCCGGTGCCGCCCTCAGCGGTAACGAGGTAATACCAGCCGTCACGCTTGTAAATGTGCGAGCCCTCCACAAACCGCCGCTGGGTCACGCCGCGGCTGATAACCGCGGGGGAGCCAACCAGCTTCATCGCCTTCGTGTCAAGCTCCTGAATCACGATTGCCCGAAGGTCGATGTTGGCGGGGCGAAAATCACGGTCCTTATTGACAACCCACTTGCGGCCGTCGTCGTCATGAAAGAGCGACGGATCAAATCCGCTGGAATTGAGGTAAACCGGCTTGCTCCACGGGCCGCGGATGTCCTCTGCCCAGATTACATAGTTATCCACATCAAACAGCCATTTGTTTTGGTTATGTACATTGGAAAACATGAGGAAAAAGCGCTTTTCTCTCTCACAGTAGCTCAGTGCTGGCGCCCAAACCCCTCTGGAGGGCTTTTCACCGGTCAGGTCCAGGTAATCCTTGGTTTTCAGAAGATAGTCCATAAACTCCCAGTGGCAGAGATCGCGGGAGTGGTACACCGGCACGCCGGGAAACCACTCAAAGGAGGAGGTTGCGATGTAGTAGTCCTCCCCCACCCGAAGGATGGAGGGATCGGGGTTAAATCCCGGGAGTATGGGATTTTGAATCATCATTGTTTGCGAACATTCCTTTCGTTGCCCGTGGGTCGACAAAGCTGGGTGTGACTGACCCGCCCATTGCCGAAAAGCGCGGCGCGCTTGCGAGGGTATTGACCGTCTTCATGCGCATATCTGCGGATGCCCAAGGGAGGTGTCTTAACTAATCCCGTTTTAATCTCTAATGATAGACCGCACAGCAGCGAAGCGCAATGCTGCCCGGTTTATTAATAGCCGAACGATGCGGTTTGGCGCAGCTAAAGATGCCCGCGCCCTTGCTATTGTCCGTTGTTTTTTTAATGAGATGAATTATAATGAAACCGCTCACATTTTTTAAAGACGTTTGGTGCAGCTATGGTTTGTGGTGTTAAGTATGTTCAATAGAAAGTCGATGCCGCATTGTGTTCTGCTAAGTAAAATGCACAATCCTATGCAGTTCGCAGCGATTGCTTTGGGTGCGTTTTTTCTGTAATTTCACAAGCAAATAGTAAATGTGAGCGGTTACATTTTGTGCGAGGATAAAATTCCTCGTCTTCTTCATTGTAGCCGTTATTTTATATTTGTCAATAGTACATGAAAAATAGTTAGAAAAGAATATCATGTTGCGGAAAATGCAATAACAAAATCGCATTTTAACTGCGTGAAAACATGCCCCGCCATATTTTTCGCTGCCCAGCTTTTCTGGGCTACATTTTTTCTTTCAAGACAATTTACAATAAGAGTGGTATAATAAAAAGCAAACCACTTTTAACCGAAAATTGTCCAAAGCATATACCGTAAATACTGATGTAATTCTAAGAGAACGGGTGGAGTTGGCATGAACATTTATGAGATTGCTCGCAGAGCAAACGTATCCCGCGCGACGGTGTCCCGCGTCATCAACCATTTGCCGGGGGTGCGGGAGGAGACGCGTCAGCGAGTGATGGAGGTCATTGAAGAGGCAAACTACATTCCGAACGCCGCGGCGCGGTCGCTGGTATCCAAAAAAAGCAACGTCATCGGCCTGCTTATCTACAACATCACCCAACCCTACTGGGGCGGCATTGCATGGGGGATTGAAAACGGCGTGTCTCATACCGATTACGGCATTTTTATAGTCAACAGCAAAAGCCACACCACCGCCTGGGACTACCAAAAATCCTACAAGGAGAAGCTGCGCAAGCTGGTCAGCCGCGGGGTGGATGGCATTATCATCGCCCTTCTTAATGACCTGGACTCCGAGGACATTGAGTTTCTGGAGAGCATCCGTATGCCCTTTGTGGTTTTGCAAAACCATTTGCGCGACCCGCGGGTAATTAGTGTAAACGTGGAAAACGTCAAAGGCGCCTTTGATGCCACAAACTACCTGATTGGTCTTGGGCACCGCTCCATCGTGCATGTAACCGGTCCCATGATAAGCGGGGTGTCACAAAAGCGCGTGGAGGGCTTTACCCAGGCTATGGCCGCTGCCGGACTTTTGGTGGACGAGGACTCCCTTGTAGCGGGTAACTTTCAGTTTAGCGGCGGATATTCCGCTATGAAAGGCATCCTGGCACGGGAAAGGCGTCCCACAGCAGTGCTGTTCGGCTGCGATTTGGCGGCGTTCGGCGGGCTGGCAGCAGCGCGAGATTTGAATGTGAGCGTTCCCGAAGAAATCTCGGTGATGGGGATTGACGGGCTGACGCAGGAGATTGAATACTCCGCGCTTCTGCCCGAGCTTACCACAATGTGCCAGCCCGTGGAGCAGCTGGGCATGGTCGCTGTACAGCAGTTGCAGGAGCTGATAAACGAAAAGCAGCCGGAATCCGCCGCGCTATACCTTGATATGTTCCTCAGCAAGGGTCAAACCTGCCGCAGCTTGGACTAGAGCCTTTCAGCAGCAAATGCCCTGTCCGCTTGCCCTCGCGTCAAAGACGCATGATTATAAAGCTAATTTCCCCAAAGAATATAGAAGCCAAGGTGAAATTCCGCGTGAAAAACCATAAACCAAGGTGTTTCGCTTCTTTTGTTCATTATGCAGCTTTAAATCGTTATCAGTGTAAAGGCATAGCCATCGGATAACGGGTTACCAGCCCGTCGCGGAAAGCAGGCGGAGCAGGTTCTCCACAGTTAGCGCCAGGTCGTACCGGCAACGGTGCCTTGCCTCACTGAAGGGAACCGCCACATTGTTGATGCTGAAAACCGCGCTGACCCCTTGTTGGTATACGTCCTCCACCCCGTCGCCAATATCGCCCACCACGGCGACGACCGGTACCCCCAGACGCTTTGCGCGGCGCGCGACGCCAATAACCACCTTGCCCCGGAGGGATTGACCGTCTAGCTTCCCCTCACCGGTAACAATCAGGTCGGCTTCCCGGGCCAGGGTGTCAAAATCCACGGTATCCAGCACCGTTTCAATACCCATTTGCAACGTGGCGCCAAAGAATGCCACAGCACCGCAGCCCATGCCGCCCGCGGCGCCCGCACCCTTCTCTTTGGCAAGCGACAGGTTCATATCCTTTTGCAGCACGCGGTCGAGCTGCCTCAGACCCTCATCCAGCTCCTTAACCACCTGCGGCGACGCGCCCTTTTGCGGCCCGAATACATATGCCGCCCCCGTCTCCCCATAAAGGGGATTATCGATATCGCACATGGCGATAATCTCC
Organism: Bacillota bacterium; assembly: GCA_023433405.1. Taxonomy (GTDB): domain Bacteria; phylum Bacillota; class Clostridia; order Oscillospirales; family Ruminococcaceae; genus Acetanaerobacterium. The sequence continues at coordinate 88,128 of JAEZCT010000044.1, forward strand.
GCGTCCTTGAGCGCGGGCAGAATACCGGCAGCATCAATGTGCGCGATATCCTCAAGGGTTCCGCCGGTGGGAACAAAGGCCTTGCCTGATGCATCTGTAAAGGTGACGCCCAAGGCCGCCGCCGCTCCAGTGCCGCCATCGTTGGTACAGCTTCCCCCCAGCCCCAGAATAATCTTGCGGCAGCCGCGGCGCAGCGCGTCCTGTATCAGCTGGCCGACACCAAAGGTGGTGGTTCGCTCGGGGTCGCGGTTTTCTTCCACAAGCGGGAGCCCCGCGCAGGCGGCCATCTCAATCACGCCGGTGGTTCCGTTATCGATAATACCGTAAAAGGCCTCCATCTCTTCAAAAAAGGGCCCCTTGACCGTCACGGTGACCCGCTCTCCCCCCACTGCCTTCAAAAAGGCATCGACGCTGCCCTCTCCTCCGTCCGCGACGGGAATGGACACAATCCGGGCATCGGGGTAACTGAGGTGGATGGATTTCTCCATAATGGCACAAATCTCCTCGGAGCTCATGGTGCCTTTAAACGAGTCCGGAATTAACAGTAGTTTTTTCATTGCGGTTCTCCTTCATGCAATTATTGTGACGAATGGTGTGTTGTTGGTGTGACGAAACCCCGGGCGCTTATGGGTTGTCGCGCGCCCGAGCGGTTCTTTCTTCCCTTTGAGGCTGCTGCCTAACGTTATGGCAGAAAGCGCCGGGATGTCCCCACAAACCTTTCTATTAGTATAACCAACCGCCCGAAAATTGCAAGCGCAGGCTCCGTCTTTGGGCTACACGCCACGGGGTAAACCGGTAATGGCAAAAAAACAAAAAAATTGTCTTGACAAATATTAATCAATGATGCATCATTGATGTACAGTCATTAATGATGCATCATTCATTTCTGGAGGGTTTTAGCTATGAGAACAGCGGAAGAGCTGCGTTACCTGATTCTTGCTGCCCAGCGGGAGGGCAGCCGAAGCCTCTCGGAGCTATTAAAGCCCATTGGGCTTACCACCTCGCAAAGCGAGGTTTTGCGCGTGCTGCATGACTATGAGCCATTATCCCTCATTGAGCTTGGCGACCTGCTGGTGTGTGAAACCGGCAGCCCCAGCCGTTTGGTCAACCGACTGGTGGATTCCGGCTTTATTGAGCAGCAGCGCTCGCTGGAGGATTCCCGCAAAGTAAAGCTGACCTTAACGCAAGCAGGTCGTGACGCGGTGACGAAAATTGTGAAGGCGGAACAGAAGATGTACGCCTCGATTGACAGCCTTACGAAGGGCGTTCCTGTGCAGGCGTTTATCGACATGCTCTGGAAGCAGATTGCCGGTAAGCCCAGCGGCAACGCACTTGCCCGCCGTAAGCAAAGAACCCCAGGCGATTAGCGCGTATAAATTTTATTATCCGATTGCACTTTAATTGGATTATTGCATTTTCCATGGCACGGGAGAGGGAAAGGATGACAACCAGTATGAAAAGGATCATTTATGTGTACAGCGGCACCGGCACCGCTCTTGCGGCGGCCACGCGGGTAGCCGCTGCGTTGGGAGACTGCCAGGTGAAATCGATCACAAACGAGCTGGAAAAGGCGGGCGGCGAGAAAATTCTGACCGAAACCGATACGGTGGGGCTGATATTTCCCTGCTATTACGGCGGTGTTCCGGCAATTGTTCAGAACTTCATCGACCATTTAGACCTTAAAGGGGTGGAGTATGTGTTTGCTGTCATCGTATCAGGCGGCAATATCAGCAAAGGTCTAAGACCCCTTCAAAATCAATTGGAGTTAAAGGGTTCAAGGCTCGATTATGCGGCCGCGATTACCGTATCCACCAATTACTACGTCGGGTGGTACTATTCGGCTGTGTCTGCAAAAGGCGCCAAGCTGCAGCAAGGGCTTGCGCACCTTGACGAGCAGACTCTTCAAATTGCTAAGGATGTATCTGTAAAAAAAAGCGGGCTCAAAGATCCCAGAAGCCTGTTGAGTAAGCTCATTGGCGCGCTATCCTCAAAAAAACCCGCGCCCGATACCCGGCGGTTAGACCGGGAATATTCTGCGGGAGCCGATTGCACCGGCTGCGGCACCTGCAGCCGGGTTTGTCAGGCTCACAATATCACCATCGTCAACGGAAGACCTGAATTTTTGCACAACTGTCAACAGTGTATGGCCTGCTTTCAGTATTGCCCAAATCAAGCCCTGTGCATCAATGGCAAGCCGTTAAAAAAGCAGCAATACCACCACCCGGACTACCCCGACTACAAGATGATAAGGTTTCTTCAAGGCTCCGACAACACAGAGCCTATGCGCGGTTAATTTAGCCACAAACACAAAAAGGGCCTCCGTTTCGGGAGCCCTTTTTTTGCTTCATTAATCCAGCTTTGTACTTCACCAAACATGCGGCTTATTATTTATACTAATATCCGATATAGAAGAGTATAAAAATCAAGTGAAAAGCTTTAATTTATGGGTTTTCACACGGATTTTTATCGACTCTTTTTGAGGGGATTAGTATTAGGCTGAAACAGTGCGACGACCCGCTGCCAAAAGTTTTGCTTAACCGGCTCCTGAGCTGGCGGCTCCTCCGCCTTAGCGGCTGTAATCTCTTCGGTCATCAGCACAAACTGTACAAGCTCAACCCCCGCATTCTTTTCAGAAACAAAGGAAACCGGCACAAACTCGTCAAAGCTGTAATCGGCGAGCATTTCGTCAATTTTATCCTGCATCTTTGTGTCCATATCCGCGGTTTCACTGTGCATCTCCTCTGTGCCGTCGGCAAGGTCCTTCATGCCGAAATACAGGTCGCTCATGCCCTTGTTAATGTCCGCGCCGCCGTTTACCACGTCCCCAAAGCCGCTGCTCAGCTTGCGAAAGCCATCATAAAGGTCCGAAACACCGGCAAGGTACTCCCTTAGCCCGCTGTCAAAGCTCCCGTAGTTGGCTGCCATCTGATCAATGCCCGCCTTCAGCTCCACCAAACCGCCCGTCATCTCGGTTAGCGTGGCGGGAAGGGCTTGAATGCCCGCGTCAAACAGTGCGTACTGTTCGGCAAGAGCACCCGCTCCGGCGGCAAGGCCGGGATTCGCGGCTGTTCCGTCGCCGTTTATGCCATACTGCAGCCCTCCCAAAAGGCCGTTATTGCCCTGAAGCACCGCAATCATTCCATCCAGCATCGCGGCAGAATCGGAGGAACCGGGTACAAGCTTTTGTGCCTCCAGGTAGGCGATAATCCCCTCATTGCCCGCCATCAGGCTATCCGCGCCCGCGAGGCTGCCGCTGATTCCCGACAATCCGCCCGCTATCCCGTTTATGCCTGCTTTAACCTGCGCGGAGCCCTCCACCAGCGCATTGAGGCTGGAAAGATCCATCGAATCCAGCTCCTGCATCCCCTTGCTCATGGTTTTGAGCGCGGTCAGTATCTGCGCCGAGCCGCTTTTGATGGAGGGGTTAGCGTCAATCAGCTCGCCAAACCCGCTTTTGAACTCATTCATGCCAACGTGCATTTCCTTTAAGCCGTTATAAAACTTACCCATGCCGCTGGAAAGGTCATATCCGCCGTCCGCAAGCTTCCACGTTCCGTCGTTTAGCTGCCTGATGGCATCCTGCAAGGAGGCGATATCCCCGGTCATATCCCCGGTATCCGGCAGGTCTATGCTCATGGAAAACGGCACCGCGCTAATCTGAATCCCGCTCATCGAAAAATCGTCGGCGGTAAAGGAGATTACATAATGTGCGTTTTCCTTGGGCAGCTTTACAAAGTTTATCACCTTATTTTTTCCAGCCGCCGCAATGGTTGCGTCGGGGGCGGTTATGCCCGCGCATTTCTCCGTATCCAGGGTGACGGCGGTCTGCACCGTATAGTTCTGGTCAAAGTGAGCATTCGCGTCGGATGCCGCCATAAGGTCAATGGCGATTTGCACCTTTCCCGATTTTCCTGCTAAATCCGCCGCGCCAATATCCTCGCCGTCCAGTGTGTAGGCAATCTTTACATCCCACGGCAATTTTACCTCCTTAAGCGTCCCCTGATAATAGTATTTTCCCTTGGGGGCGTTAATTGCCACCGCATCCCCCTTTATGGCAAGAGGCGCTGTTGTGGTTAGGTTTAGCACCTCGGTGTAGCTGCCGTAATCGGTAAACGAGCTTTCCTGCTCCAGTTCAAAGCTGTTAACCACAAAGGCGCTTTGTACGGTTCCGTCTGCCAAAAGCTTTGCGTATACGACCTCATCCTTATTCTGCGCCTCGGGTTCCTGCGCAAAAGCCGGCAGGGTGAAAAGCATGACGGCGGTAAGCACCAGCGCGCAATACTTTATAGCGGTTTGTTTCATTGTGTAATCGTCTCCTTTTCCCTTTCTTTTTTTATGAGCGTGGTTTTGTGCACTACCCCGTCTAACAGGGCAAACAGCCCCGGCAATACGGTCAGCACAAGAATCGCCGACAGTATCGCGCCCCGCCCAAGTATCGCGCCAAGCTGGCTGATGATACCGTTTGAGGAGATAAAACCAAGCATCATACCCGCAATTGTTAAAATACTTGCGGGGGTAAGGATAGACGCGGCGGAACCGGCGACCGTATTCCACACGGCACTGCGTTTATCCATCTTCTTGCGGTTAGCCATATATTGCGTCGCGAACAGGATGCCGTAATCCACCGTCGCGCCAAGCTGTACGGAGCTGATGATTTGATACCCTATATAGTTGAGGGAATCCCCCATAAAATAGGGGGCGCTCAGGTTTATCCAGGTTGCGCCCTGTATAACAAGCAGTAAAATCAACGGAATGGATAGTGAACGAAAGGTGATGAGCAGTACAAGACCAATAGAAATTACCACCGTAACATTAACCACCTTGTTGTCGTTTACTATTGTATCCATCAGGTCATAGTTGACCACGCTCTGCCCGACCAGCTGGTATTCTCCCGGATAATACTCCCGGGCGGTGGCGCGCACCGCGTTGACAACCGCAAAGGCCTCATCCCCCTCATCGGGGGTGCTCACATACAAAATCAGACGGCTGTAACCGCCGCTGCGAAACTGCGAGAGCTGCTCCTTTGGCAGAATCTCTTTCGGAATCTCCGCCCCTACATAGTTTGCATACGATATTACATTGGTGACATGCGCTATCTCGTCAAGCGCCTTGCCGAGCTGCTTCTCTTTCACAATATCCCCTTCTGGTACCAGCAGCACCATCTGCACCGATTTTCCGAAGATGGACTCGATCCTTTCGGTATCCATTTTCTCGCGGGAGCCTTCGCTGGCCATGCCGGAGGAACCGTATATAAACAGGTTGTTCCTTTGCCCAAGATACCCCGGAATGATAAGAATAACCACAAGAATGGCAAAGGGGATGCACACACGGCCCACAACCTTGCCAAAGCCGATAAACTTAGGAAGCAGCGGCCGGTGATGGGTGCGGTCCATCAGCTTTGTCGTAAACATTGCCATGACAGGCAGCAGCACCACTACGCTGATAAAGCTGAACAAAATACCCTTGGCAAGCACAATGCCCATATCCGCGCCGATGCGGAAGCGCATGAGTACAAGCACGGCAAACCCAATGACGGTGGTCGCGGCGCTTGCCGCAATGGAGGAGAACGACTCCGCCATCGCCTTGGACATGGCGTCCTGAATATCATGCCCCTGCTGGCGGTAGCGGGCAAAGCTGTGTAGCAAAAACACCGCGTAATCCATGGAAACCGCCAGCTGTAAAATACCGCTGGAGGCGTTTGTAACAAAGGAAACCTTTCCAAGAAAAATGTTAGTGCCCATATTTAACAGCACCGCCACGCCGATGGCCAGCAAAAACAGCACCGGCTCGAACCACGAGCTGGTGGAGAGAAGCAAAATAAGCAACACCAGCGGCACAACAAACAGGATGATTTTGGGGATCTCGTCGGCGGTGGCTCCCTGGGAGGCGGCCTGATTTACCGCGTCCCCCGAAAGCACCCCCCGGTCACCAACCAACACCCGCAGAGAGGCGATGTTGTCGGCGATATGGTCCTCCTCCATCGTCACCGAGAACAGCGCGCCGCCGTCCCTATACCAGCCCTCCACCATTTCGGCATCCTGCATTTGCAGGGGGGTATATACATCCAGCACGTCGTCAAGCCATAACACGCTCATGACTCCCGGCTGCTTAGTGAGCGTCTCTTTAAAATCCATCGCTTCCGGGATGCTAACCCGCTCAATGTACACCGACAGGTTGGGAATTGTCTGGTCAAAACGCTCCTCCATCATATTAAGCGCAACCGTAGAGGGAGCGTCGGCGGGCAGGTAGTCGGAAAGCTTGTAGTTAATTCCGACCATTGTGGAGGCAATGGCCGACACCCCTGTAAGCACAGCAAAAAGCACAATGATTGCTATTTTTTGTTTTAATATAAACCTAGATATTCTTTCCAAGTGCCAGTACCTCGCCCTAATAGATTTATTGATACAATAAAGCCGCGGTTGACATTTCAACGCGTTTCTATTATATTGAACAGGATAGATGTAATACAATAGTCAATTAAACCTCTAACGTCTATTACTCAACACTTATCTATTATTTGTGCAGAAAAGGGGCAAAGTTCATGGAAAATTCAAAAAGCGAAAGCGTAGACCGCAGAACGCGAAAAACCATTTCCCTGATCAAAAAGACCTTTACGCACCTGCTTTTGGAAAAGGATATCAAGGATATTTCCATCAGCGAACTGACGGAGCTTGCCGACATCAACCGCGGCACGTTCTATTTGCATTACAAGGATATCTTCGACCTGTTTGAGCAGATAGAAAAAGACGTCTGGGATGACTTCATTGGCATTATTGAAGCTAACAAGAACAAATCCCAGCAGTCCCTCAGCCTGATTTTGCTGGAGCTGTTTCGCTATATCGCAGCAAACCCGGATATCTTTTTCGTAATCTTTAACACCCGCGAAACCACCTTTTTAAACCGCTTGATTGAAATCGTCCGCCCGAAAAGCCCGGCGGAGTGGGAAAACCTGCTGAGCACTGAAAAAGAGGAGTATTATGACTACTACTATCATTTTATCTCCTTTGGCTGTGTTGCGCTCGTGAACAAATGGGTGGATAACGGCATGAAGGAAACCCCCGAATATATGGCGGAGCTTGCAAAGCAGATTGTGGCAAACTGCAAGTACTCCATGCAGTAGCGGCTGCTTAAAGAGGCGTTTGGCATATATATAATATATTCATACGATGATACCGGATGCAGGAAAGGATTAATTTCTCCATGGACCTTCTTACGGCTAAATTGACCGAGCTTAACCGGCTCTCGGTGCGTACCGACTCCTCTGTGCAGGGCGTGTCTCTTGCCGAGCTGAGTGTTACGGCGGGCGGTCTGACTGCTCAGGTGGCAGGGGTGGCATCCCATGGCGACACCCTGGGGTTTGACCTGTTCTTAGCAAAAGAGCTTGAACTGGGAGAACCCGTGCGGATTACACTGGGCGAATCGTCTGTTTTTTCTAGCATAGATTATCATCTATATAATACCCAGGCGTTTGAATCCAAGTACTTTTACGGCGGCACACTGGGCGCGGCTTATTCCCCCAAGAGTACGCTGTTTCAACTTTGGGCGCCCGCAGCAAGCGCCGTCACCCTGCTTCTTTTTTCTCGCGCGGAGGCAAAGCCCTACAAGCTAACGGCACTTTCCCGCGGGGCGCGGGGTGTGTTCGCCGCAACGGTGGACGGGGATCTTGACGGCGTGCTGTACGCCTACGACGTTACCAGCGGCGGCGTAGCCAACCGCTGTGTGGATCCCTATGCGCGCGCATCCATTGAAAACGGGCGGATGGGCGTGGTTGTAAACCCTCGCCGAACCAATCCCCCCCGCTGGGAGCGGGATTCCCATATCCTGCCCCAAAACCCCACCGACGCGGTGCTGTATGAGATTCATGTGCGGGATTTTACGATTTCTTCCGATTCCGGCGTGACCCACAAGGGCAAGTTTCTGGGCTTTGCAGAGGACAAAACCGTCAGCCCGCAAGGGGAGAAAACAGGGCTTGCTCATCTAAAGGAGCTGGGTATTACCCATGTGCATCTCATGCCGGTGATGGATTACGCCACAGTGGATGAAACCGGAATTACCCAGCAGGGCTATAACTGGGGGTACGACCCCTTTAGCTACTTCGTGCCGGACGGCTCCTACTGCACCGACCCCTCGGACGGGGCTTTACGCATCCGCGAATGCAAGGCGCTGGTACAGGCCCTGCACCAGGCGGGCATTGGCGTAGTGCTGGATGTGGTGTACAACCACACCTATTTTACCGACACCTCTCCCCTAAACCTTGTTATGCCCGACTACTACTACCGCAAAAGCGCCGGGTGCTTCTCCAACGGCTCGGGCTGTGGCAACGAGCTTGCCAGCGAACGGGGAATGGTGCGCAGGCTGATGATTGACTCGCTGCTATACTGGGTCAACGAATATCATGTGGACGGCTTTCGCTTTGACCTGATGGGGCTGCATGATATCGCCACCATGAACTATATTCGCCATAAGCTCGATGAGATTGACGGCCGAATCCTCATCTACGGGGAGGGCTGGCAGGGGGGGCCCTCCTCCCTGCCCAGCGAAAAGGCAGCCATCAAGCAAAACTCGGAAAAGCTCAGTGACCGCATTGCGCTTTTTAACGACGATATGCGCGACGCCATTAAGGGCAATGCCTTTGATGCCTGCGCGCCCGGCTATCTGGGCGGTGCGCTGGATAGCCGTGTCTACGCGGGCTTTACCGAGCTGATAAAGGCGGGCGTGGCTGGTGCCTCACCCCATCCCCATGTTATGTATTCAAGCGGCACCTCGCCCTTTGCAAAGCGTCCGACCCAAACCATCACATACAATTCCGCACATGATAACTACACGCTGTTTGATAAGCTTGCCCTCGCAAACCCCGCGCTTGATGAGGACACCCTGATCCGCCTTAATAAGCTGGCTGCGGTGCTGGTGCTCACCGCCCAGGGCATACCGTTTCTGCACGGCGGCGAGGAGCTGCTGCGCCAAAAAATACGGGAGGACGGCACCTTTGAGCACAACAGCTATAACTCCCCCGACAGCGTAAACCGCATAGAATGGCGGCGCAAGCACGAACACCGGGGGGTATTTGATTACTACCGGGGTCTGATAGCCTTCCGTAACGCCCACAAGGCGCTGCGTATGACTACGGCTGAGGATACCGCAAGCTTTTTGCGCTTTTTATACACGCAGCCCGAAAACCGTCTTTGCTACCGGCTGGCGGCAGCCGAGGCGGGGGATATTGCGCAGCGCATTGTGGTTATCATTAACCCCACCCGCCAGCCCTTTGACTGCCGGTTTGTGTCCGAAAACGAAAGCGATGCCTCGGGCTATTGTGTGTACGCCGACGCGGAGCGCGCGGGCAGCGCGCCGCTTTACCCGGTAGAAACCGAAACTGTGACGGTGCCTCCCCTTTCCGCCATGATACTGGTTAAGGATTAGGAGCGTCATTGGGGTCTGTTGTATTATCCAATTAACAATTAATACTCAAGGTATGCTCTTGCCCGTCCCGCTAAGAAAACAAAAGCCCATATTCTTTTGCAAGAATATGGGCTTCTTTTTAAAAATTCATTATCGCCTCGTAACAAGCCTTGGGCTGATGGTTGTCGTCAAATAAAAGCGGCCAGTTTTTTCGGCGCGGCACCGGAAAATTGCTCAGCCAGGTGGCATCGTCGGCTACTCCCCAGGTGGTCACGCTTTCCACAATCTCGCGGTATTGGCGGAAGATTGCAAAAACATCCCCATAAAACGCGGCCTGCTTTGCCAACAGCTCCTTGCTCGGTGCCGCCAGACTGCTTTTGTCCTCAAACTCAAACAGTGAAACGTCCAGCTCTGTAATATGGAGCTTGACACCCAAGCCCGCATACATCTCAAACGCCCGCTTAATTTCATCGAGAGAGGACACCACATACCAATGCGCCTGCAAGCCGATGCAGTCCACCGGAACCCCTTTTTCACGCAGCTCGCGCACAAGGCGGGCAATCTTCACGCTTTTGACGGGGTCGCACTCATTATAATCGTTATAGCACAGTGTCACTTTGGGCATGGCGCTTTTCGCGTACCGAAAAGCAAGCTCCACAAAATCCTCACCGATTAGAGAAAGCCAGGGAGAGGGGCGAAAAAACTCCGATCCCTTGTCGTCAATCACCTCATTTGCCACATCACAGGCATAAACCGCGTCGCCGTACCGCTCGGCCATCCGCTGCACATGAGCTTGAAAGGTTCGCAAAAGCTTCTCCCTATCGGTTTCCATAAAAATAGCGTTGGGGGACTGGTTGTGCCACAACAGCGTGTGCATCCGCATTGCAAGCTGATTTTCTTTGGCAAACGCAGTAATGATATCCGCGTCGGTAAAATCGTATCTAACGCCATCCTCGGTAATCTCACCGTACTTCATGGCATTTTCACAGGTGATGCTGTTAAACTGCTGTAAAATAAGCTCCCGGTGGGTTTTAATTGTGCGGGGATTTACAGCAGTGCCGATTAAAAAATAGTCCTTGTACTTCTCTTTTAGTGTCATTTTCCTATCCTTTCACACCGCCAATCGTCAAGCCCGCGACAAAGTGCTTTTGCAAAAACGGGTAAACCAAGAGAATTGGCATAGCGGTTACAATGGTTACTGCGGCTCGAATAGACATAGGGGTGGTAGATGCAATGGAGGCGGAACTGCTGATGGATACGCCGCCTTGTGACGTCTGCCCCGCATTGAGCGCCGCGTTTAATAGCTTCATCAGCTCATACTGGAGGGTGGAGAGGTTTTGCTTAGAGGAGTTATAGAGGAAGGTGGTAAACCAATCGTTCCAGGAGCCTACCGCTACAAACAGGGCAATGGTAGCGAGAACGGGCTTGCACAAGGGGAAAATAATTTGCCAGAATACACGAAAATCTCCCGCGCCGTCAATTTTAGCCGACTCCACAAGGCTTTCGGGCAGCGATTGCATATAGGTTCTCACCACAATGATATTAAAGGCGCTGATCATTGCGGGTACGATATACACCGCATAGGTATTGTTTAAGCTAAGGTTGCGTATCAGCATGTAGTTTGGAATAAGCCCCGCGTTAAAATACATGGTAACGACAAAAACAATCGTCATCGTTTTACGCAGAATAAAGTTTTTGCGCGTCAGCACATAGGCCACCATGGAGGTGGTTATTAGGTTAATTAGTACTGTCAGAACAGTTTTTGTCACGCTGTTGACAAAGGCTATGTAAATGGCCTCGGTATTAAAGACTACCCGGTAATTTTGCAAACTGAATTTGCGCGGCAGCAGGTATATGCCTCCCTTAACAGTATCATACCCGTCGTTAAACGAAATTGCAATGGTGTTAAGGAAGGGATAAAGGCAGATAACCATAAGCAAAATCAAAAGCGTGGAGTTTATGGTGTGAAAAACGATGCTTTCAAGACTGTGTTGTTTTCTCATGTTTCCCCTCCTAAACTAGCTTATCTTCGCCCAGACGGCCGGAGATGTAGTTGGCTGCGCTGAGCAATACGATGCTGACAAAGGTTTTAAAGATACCCGCCGCAGTAGCGAGCGAGAAGTTCGCGAGCTGAATACCGTACTTTAAGACAAAAATATCAATGGTTTCGGAATACTCCACTACCAGCCCGTTGCCAAGGAAGTACTGAATCTCAAACCCCGCCTCTAAAATATTGCCGATACTCATAATTAAAAGAATAATTATGGTAGGCTTAATACCCGGCAGGGTGATATACCACATCTTTTGGTATCGGTTCGCGCCATCCATATCGGCGGCCTCGTAAAGCGACGGGTCAATTGCCGTCATGGCGGCCAGATAGATAATGCTGTTCCAGCCCACCCCTTTCCAAAGGTGTGAGCCCGCAACAATCCCCCAGAAGTATTCCGGCGTGCCTAAAAACAAAACGGGTTTATCGATTACGCGCAAGAACATCAGCGTTTCATTAATGATTCCATTTTCCGTGGAAAGGGCGTTGGAAACCAGCCCTGCTACGATAACCCAGGACAAAAAGTGAGGAAGATAGGATACGTTTTGAACAATGCGCTTAAAAAAGATAAAACGCCGTATCTCATTAAGCATAAGCGCAAGCGCAATGGCGCAAAAATAGCCCAGCACCAGGTTAATTACACTCATGGCAAGAGTGTTGCGAATGTCTCTTACAAAATTCTCGTTTTGGAACAAGAATATAAAGTGCTTTAAGCCAACCCATTTCTGTTCCCAGAAATCTCTGCCCGGCTTAAAGTCCTGAAACGCCATAGACCATCCCGTAATTGGAAAATAGGAAAAAACAATCTTGTAAAGCATTAGCGGTACGCTCATTAAAAGCAGCTCTCGCTGCTCAATAACTCTTGCGAGCATACTTTTTCTTCGTGGGGCGTAAACGTTCCCCGAAAGGCCTTTTCTTCGTTCGGCAACAGCGTTCCCCATAGAATCAACCCCCTGTATTGGTGATAAATTATCCAAAAAAGAGCAGGGGGGACAACTTGCCTCATATACCCTGCTTCGCTGCCCTTTTCACCGGATAATTGTGATATTTCATGAATGTGGGAGGTGAAAAACGCCCAGCGCATCGTTAGCCGTCGCTTTCATGCGCGGCGTTTTATCATCGGCCCTGTAAAATTGGTTCATGGTTTTAGAATAGAGCAAAGAAGGGGACGGCTTGCGCCGACCCCTTCCAGCTGTGCGGGTAGGTTAGCCCCAATTCTCCATGCGCCACTTAATCTCTTTGTTAATTACTTCGAGATAAGCCTTATAGTTGGTTTGCTCAATCTTACCAACATACTCGGTCCAGACTGCATCGAAATCGGCGGGGTTGCCGAGGATGGCCTTGGGCAGATACTGCAGTGCAAGGTCTCTCAGCTGCGTATCGGCCATCTGTGCGTCGGAGCCGTCCACCAGCGGAATGTTCCAGGCGGGGTAATAGGGTGGGTTCTCCGGGGGCTGATTGAGGAACTGCACCCAGGTCTGTTTGCCGTAGCCTTCCAGAAGCTTTTTGTCATAATCCTTTAAGGTGGCAAAGAATTCCTCGGGCTGACCGTCTGTGTCGTAGTTGTTGCCGTTTGAGTACTGTCCCTGTTTCTTGGGCATCATATCCCAAAACGCCTCATACTTGTTTTTGGTCTTCCAAACCGGGTCATCCTGCTCAGTGCGCATCTCGGGGGTGCGGTAGTAGCGACCCTGCTCGTTTACCAGGTAGTCTTCTCCCTCTACGCCCCAGCTAAAGAGAATCTGCCAGTCCTCTTCCAGAATGGTATTGAGGAAGGCGACCGCCTTATCGGGCTCCTTGCAGTTGACGCTTACGCTGTAGCCCTGGTTGATGTTCATAACATCGCGGTCACGGTAGTAGGGCTCGTAGCCGTCGTAAACAGGCATAACAGGAATCCACTGGCGCTCATAGCGGCCCTCGGCGGTCAACGCGTCGTAAGCGTTTCCGAAGTTCCAGCGCTGGTCAAACATGCCAAGCACACGTCCACTGGCGAGCTTCGCGAGGTATTGGTCATAGTTTTGCGTAAAGGTTTCGGGGTCTACCAGCTTTTTCTGGTTCATATCGTTAAGTGTCTTATAGTAGGTCTTTGCAAAATCCTTGTTGGCGAAGATATCCGCTTCGTGGGTTTCAAAGTCAACCACCACGCCGCCGTCGTTGGGATGCCCTACCAGGTGCTGGGGCGCGTTGGTCAGGCAGAATTCTTTACCTGGCGCCGCGCAAATTTCAAAGCCGATGGTGGGCTGTCCGTCAATGGTGGGGTATTTTGCTTTATACTGTTCAATAAGACTAAAATAGGTTTCAAGGTCATTAATTTCGGGATACCCGAACTCCTCCACCACCGCCTTCTGAATCCAGAACGCAGGTCCCCAATGGGTTCCGGCGGAGATTTCTCCGTAATAACGGTTATAGTTGGGCAGAACATAGATCTTGCCGTCAGCGGGGTACGAAAGCCTGCTTAGGAACGGCTCCACATGGGTTAAAATGTTTCCCGCAAGGCTTGGGGTTAAGTAATCGTTAAAGGGAATCACCGCGCCGGCCTCAATAAAGCGGGCGTTCTGGCTGGAGTTACCGATAATGTCCGGGTACTCGCCGCCGGCAATCATGACGCCAATCTTTTCATCAAAGTTGCTGGAGATGATGTCAAGCTCCAGGGTGACACCAAGCTCATCCTTTAATCTCTTGGCCAGCTTATTGTCCGAAGAGGGGGCGGGCTTTGCTGTCGGAACAAAAACCGTAAAATGGGTGGGATTCTCTGGGCTGAGAACGGGCAGGGTTCTGCCATCATCGGCGGACGCCGTAGGCAGCTCCTCAGCAACCACACGCGAGCTTTCCTGTGCCGGGGCGGGGGTGCCGCAAGCCGCAAAGGTAGCAATCATAACAATTGCCAGCAATGCGCATACGAGTTTCATTTTCATAGAACACAAGCACTCCTTCTTCTAATCTTACAAAAACGTTATGGACTATCAACACATTTTTGTGTATAATTAGTATAATGTGAATTAACTATGAAGAACATTAACAAATTACTGGTGAATGTAGGACAAAATATGAATGTGTACGCAAACTATTGAAGGCTGCGGCATTTTTTTGTATATTACCATAGTAGGGGGGCGGATGTGGTTGCTTCGCATCGTAATGATAGACGACGAGCCGTCGGTGCTCGAAGGCTTGAGATTGATGGTGCCTTGGGAGGAGCTGGGGCTTGAGCTGTGCGGTGAAGCGACGGACGGCATGGAAGGGCTTGCACTCATCGAAGCGATCAGCCCGGACATTGTAGTAACCGATATCCGTATGCCAAGGCTTGACGGACTAAAGCTGTGCGAGCGGTTTGCCGGCCTTCGATCCGCGCCCAAGTTTATTATAATAAGCGGCTACAGCGATTTTGAGTATGCGCGCTCCGCCATACGGTATGGCGTTAAAAACTACCTGCTCAAACCTCTGGACGCATCAGAATTGAAGGAGGCATTCTCCGACATCGCGCTGGAAATACAAGATGACAAGCTGAGAGCGTCCGAAACGCTTGAACTTGCCCGTTATATCGTTAGCTACTACACGAGCCGTGCCATCAAAAACACTGCGTCGCAAAAGCTATTCCATAAGCTGACGTTTATACTGGGACTAATGCCGGAAATTAGGTATCGTCTTGTTTTGGTCATGGTGAAGGATTTTTTTAGGGACTTTCAGCAAACGGAGCCTGCCGCGGTGCTGCAAGGCATTACCGATGCCCTCTGCCTAAAGCAGGCGGAGCTTACCTATTATCGGGGACTTGGGGTTTTCTTTGCGGTGGTACGCGAGGACTCAGGCGTCTATCACCACCTTTCGGCGGCATGTGAGGCGCTGCGCGGGACGCTTTCGGTTCCCACTGTACAATTTATCAGCAGCCCCGGCAGTGGGATTCTTCAGCTTGCGGAGCTGCACCGTCAGGTTGCGCTGCTAAGGCTGTGGTATTACTACGGCAGCCAAAACCCTTTGCAGAGCTACGAAAAAACGCCGGAGCCCGTGACATTTGACGAGGGTTTTTGGCTTGAGCTCCCCTATGAGGCGCTAGAGCAGAGCGTGGCGAAGGGCTTGACGGAGGAAACGCGGTGCTTGGTGGAGCAGTTTTATCAAATCCTGCAAAAAGCCCGTCCTTCCCCGCGGCTGTTGAGCTTATACCAGCGCAGGCTGGCTCATTTGGCCGAGGATTTATCCTGTTTCTATAACATCAATATCCGAGAGCCGTTATATGAATATGTTACAGGGATAGAGGATGGAAACCTGAGGATTTGCAGGCAGGAGGCGGAGAAGATTTTTCTCAGGCTGTGCGGCTTAAGCAAGGACCCCTTCTCAGCGTCTCACGGCGACCTTGCGGAGAATCTCCTTAATTACATGCGCGAAAACTACAGGGACGACCTTTCCCTTCAGGTGCTGGCGGAGGCGTTCTCGCTTTCGCCGCTTGTCGTGAGTAAAACGATACGAAAGCATACCGGGCAAAAATTTAACGACGTTGTCAACGAAATTAAAATAGAAAACGCCAAACGGCTCATCGCCTCGTCTGATACCAAGCTGTCGGATGTTGCGGCGGAGGTCGGCTATCGGGATATCGCTTATTTCTCCAATAAGTTCAGACAGCTCACCGGTATGCTGCCCTCTGAATACAAATGTCTTTTCACCTGATTGGGGGACGATGATGATGCGGTTGTTTTCTTGGTTTAACAACATCGGGATACGCAATAAGCTCATAATTGTATACATAAGCTGCGTGATGATTCCCACGCTGGTGGGCGGTTTTATTTGGATAACGGTAACGGGGCAGGAGATGGATGCCCGTGAGACACAGTCACTCGATAATACCGCGGAGCGGGTGGTAACTAACTTCAGGCAGATTATTCAAAGCTCTGTGGACGTCACCAACCAGATCTCCACCGATATTACCCTCGCGCGTGACTTGGATAAGAGCTTTGACGATTTTTACAGCTATTACGAGTTTTTTTACCGAAGCCTGCGTTCTCGCTTTGATATGTACCTGCTTATTAACTCAAACTTCGCCAATATTACAATGTTCACCTCTAACCCAAACCATTCCAACAGCAGCTATTTTCAATACCTCAGCAATGCGGTACGAGAAGACGCTTGGTATATTGACTATACGACAGCCGGCAGCCATGTAAGGCTAACCCCCATGGAGGCATCGGCCTTTTTATCCACCCATTCCCGATATCTGCGCATAACCCAGAGGGTCAGACGCAGCACAGAGCCCTTTATGCAGGAGCAGCTGGTGACCGTAGACCTCAAAATGGAGCGCATCCTGTCCGAAATCGCCTTGCAGGCCGGAGAAATGGAGATCTACGTCTTAAAGGACGATCAGGTTGTCTATATGACGCCAATCTCAAACCGGGCGGAAATCGGGGAGCAGGTCTCGTTATCCGACAAGAGCAATTTATACCGAATAAAGAAGCCTTTGGGGGATAGCTCGTATTTTAAGGGCTGGAGTATCCTTGGCGTCTACGACCGCTCTCTTTTGGTTCGCCAGCGCTATGGCACGTTTATGTACATTATCGGCTGGACCACGCTGTTTGCCATTATCTCGGTGGTGATATTAACCCTTGTTCTCAATTCTGTAGTCGTAAGAATCACCCTGCTAGCAAACCACATGAAGAAGATTACGCGTAAAAACTTTGCCCGCCTTGACTATTCCCAAACGGGAACGGATGAGGTTGGCTTGCTCATACGCTTTTTTAATAACATGATTGGCGAGATTAACCGCCTGATAAACGACGTTTATAAGCTGGAGGTCAGGCAAAAGGCGATGGAGCTTGAGCATATCCGCGCGGAGCTGCAGTACCTGCAAAGTCAGGCTAACCCGCACTTTTTGTTTAACACCCTCAACGCCATTATGGTCGTTTGCGTCAAAAAGGGCTACACTGAGGTGGTGGAGGTAATACAAAGCCTTTCAAAGCTCCTGCGCAGGCTCTTGGATTCCGGCGATAAGCTGATTGCGCTCAAGGAGGAGTTTGACTTTATTGAAAAGTACCTGATGATTGAAAAGTTCCGGTTCGGCGAAAAATTTTACTATGAAATCATTCTCGACCCGGAGGTGGAGCAGACCACAATCCCCCGTATGCTCATACAGCCGCTGGTGGAAAACGCCTGCATTCACGGCCTTCAATTGGTAAGCGGCAGGCAGCGGGTGTTAAAGCTCTCAGCAAGCAAGCAGCCGGACGGGGCAATCAGGATACTTGTTGAGGATAACGGCATAGGCGTGGAGGAAGGCGCGCTGGAGGCAATGCGGATGGCATTAAAAAACCCAAACGAATCCGAAGGAGTAAGGATGGGCATTGGGCTGCAAAACGTGTACCGCAGAATAAAGCTCCACTACAGCGGCAGCGCCGCTTTAACACTCGATAGCCGCGTGGGTGAAGGCATGACGGTTACCATTCTTCTTCGCAAGGAAGCGGGCGAAAACGGGCAAGGAGGAGAGAAAGATGCTGTACCGGCTATACATCGTTGACGACGAGCCCTCCGTTATTGAGGGGTTAAGCCTATTGATGGACTGGCAGAGCGCGGGCTTCACAATCTGCGGCAGTTCGGATAACGGGGATAAGGCCTGGGAGGATATCCGGCGGTACCGGCCGCATGTGGTGATTACGGATATTCGTATGCCGAGTATGGATGGGCTGTCGTTAATCGAAAGGGCCCGCGGCGTGGGGTGCGATGTGCGCTTTGTGATATTGAGCGGATACGGCACCTTCGACTACGCTCAAAAGGCTCTGCACAGCAAGGTCAAGCATTTTTTACTCAAGCCCCTCAATCATCAGGAGATCGAGGAGGTTTTTGAAGAGTTAAGGATGGAGTTGGATGCCACAAGCCACAAGGACGGTTTATACGGCGGTGCCGCGACGGAGGAGACGGTTTGTCAGGAGGTGGTGCGTGCGCTGGAGCTTTTGGACACCCTGGCGCTGCGAAACACCGTGGACCTTATCTACCCGCAGGAATACTCCGAGCTCGACCAGCGTTTCTCTCCTCACTGCTGCTGCTTTAAGTTGCGGGGGCAGATTGACAAGGTATTGTCAGAGACCTTTTCCCTGCTGGAAGCAAGGGGGATTGCAGCAGACAATTTTCTTGCAAAGATTGAGCCTGAATGGTATCCGAGCAAGCAGCTGCTCACCGATTTTTTGCTGGAGGCGATAGCGCAGCTTTCCGCCGAACGCAAAAAAGAGGCGCGCCCGCATCTTTATGAGGTGCGCGACTATATTCTCGCCCATCTTGCGGAGGATATCACGGTTAAGTCCTTATCCGAGCTGTTTTTTCTTGACTCGAACTATCTGGGCAACGCGTTTCAAAAGCAGTTTGAGCGGAGCATCAAGGATTTTATCAACTACCAACGGATTCAAAACGCGCTTGAGCTCATGGAGCGCACGGGGCAAACAGTCTATGAGATAGCGTTCGCTTGCGGGTATAATAATTACAACCACTTTTACAAGATGTTTGAACGCTTTACCGGCGTCACCCCCAGCCAATTTAAAAGAACGCAGGTGCCGGTGGCGGAGCAGCAATATCAATAATTAAGAACCAAGTGAAAAACTCCTAATTTACGGGTTTTTTACTTGGTTTTTTTATGGTAAATCACCATTATTATTATTTCACAGCTGTTACTCGATACTGCGATGACCCGGCACCCAATCTTTACAATGTTAAGATAATGATATTGACAGCGTAAAGATAGCGTGCTACAATATTTACAGTGTTAAGATCAAGGGAGGGAGTGTAAGGATTGAGCGAAAAAACATATCATCACGGCAACCTGCGCAATGAGCTGATTGAGGCGGGAATCACGCTGATTAACGAAAACGGGCTGGAAGGGTTCTCCCTGCGTAAGGTGGCCGCAAAATGTGAGGTCAGTCACGCGGCGCCCTACAGTCACTTTAAGGATATTGACGCGCTGGTAGATGCAATGGGCGAACATGTGACACAAAAGTTTATGGATAAGCTGCACAGTGCCATTGCACACGCGCCCAACAGCCGCACGGCAATTACCCTGCTTGGCAAGGCGTACATCGAGTTTTTTGAAGAAAACCCGCTGTACTTTCAGTTTTTGTTTTACTATTCCCGCGTTACCATTGATCTGGACCAGGAAGGCCCGGACGATTACCCTCCCTTTGCACTGTTTCGCACTACGGTTTATGATGAGTTCCGTCAACAGGGGCTGCCCGAAGAGGAATATTGCCCACGCCTAATCTTTTTATGGTCCTGCGTTCACGGCATTGCCTCCATGCTATCCAACAGCGGCATCCGCTATTCCGGCGACTGGCAGTCCATTTTTACAAGCGGCATAAAGGGTCTTCAGCCTTTAAAACGAGAATGAGAAAGGATCACATTTTCCATGAGAGTAATAATCCATGATTTAACCCCAACAGAGCTCGGCGAGCTGAATCTTTCCCCATCCGGAGAAAACGAGTCCACGGACACAGCCTTTGTATCGGATGACGGAACAATCCGCAATTGCATCGGCTGCTTTGGGTGTTGGGTGAAAACACCCGGTACCTGTGTGCTCAAGGACGGCTACCACGAAATGGGCAAGCTTCTTTCGCAGTGCGACGAGATGGTTATCATCAGCAAATGTATGTATGGCAGCTTTACCCCCTTTATCCGCAATGTGCTGGACCGCTGCATCCCTTACCTGCTGCCTTATTTCACAAAAGTCTGGGGTGAAACCCATCACCGTGACCGCTACCCAAACCGCATGAGCTTCACCGCGCATTTTTACGGCGAGGATATTACGGCAGAAGAGGTCGAGACTGCCAAAGCGCTGCTGATTGCAAACGGGGAGAATTTTTACAGTATTAAAAACGAGACCAGATTCCATAAAAATCTTGCCGCTTTAAAGGAGGCACTGCAATGAATATCGCTTTAATAAATGGCAGCCCGAAGCTTGGCGTCAGTAATTCCGGCATTCTTCTGGATAAGCTGGAGCCGCTGTTAAAGGACGGCAACACCCTTACCCATTACAATATCAGCCGCAAGCCGCTTACTCCTGAGCAGTACCGGGAGGTATGCCGCATGGATGCAATTGTTTTCGCCTTTCCCCTCTACATTGACGCGATTCCCTCTCACCTGTTCCGTATGCTCATCGAGCTTGCGAACTACCGCAAGGCAGCGTGCGATAGGGAAATTATGGTGTACGGCGTTATCAATAACGGCTTTTATGAGGGCTGCCAAAACGATGTTGCGGCGGACATTCTGAGAAACTGGTGTCGACGTGAGGGCTTTACCTTCGGTCAGGCCATTGGTCAGGGCGGGGGCGAGATGATGGATTTTGTCTCTAATGTGCCGTTGGGAGCGGGACCGCTGAAAAACTTAGGTCTTGCAATGACGGAGCTTGCCGCGAATATTAACGCAAAAAGCGGCGGATCTACCCGCCTTTTTAACCCGAACCTCTCTCATTTCAGCTGGAAGCTGACCGCCCATATCTTTAAGTGGAATGCCTCCGCAAAGAAAAACGGGCTAAAGCCCAGGGAGCTTCTTGCACGATTATCATAGTAAAAAACGCGAAGCGGCTACCGCTTCGCGTTTTTGCATGATATTTGCTATGAGTTATTAAAGTTTAGATCTTTTTGCGGTGGATTGGGAGGCGCACCGGCAATCTCTCGGATATGCCGTTCCACCGCACATGCCGCGCTCTCCTCCGCGAAAATGCGGTAGGTGTAAATGCTCCGTCCTGTGCGAAGGTCGGTCACCGACAGCACGCGTGTGTCCTCCTGCTCGTCGCGGATGAGTGTGGAGAGCATGTTTTCATGGTCGATTATTGCGCGGTAATGCTCGCTGACCCCCGCCTCCTGAGTAATATCGCGTGTTTTACAGTTGATACCAGTTTTCTCAAACACGCTCGCAAATGCGATTTCAAAGCCGCGGTGGGTTGACCTTACCTCTCCCAGCACCGGGAGGGTCTTACCCAGCAGGACATGGTGAAGATACATCCGCCCGGGATGTGTGGGGCACAAGAACAGCCCGATATCGCTGTGCTGGGTCAGTGTGCGGCTTAGGTGGTTGATATCCTGCTCCCCGTAACGGTCAAAACGATACACGGTGTTCACCTGCCTGTCGTTTACGCCAAGGGACAGCACCCCGTTATCAAACACATTTTGCATAATAATTCCCTTAATGGTAAACACGTCGCCGTAGGATACCTGTGTAGTCCACAGGTCGTCGCAGAGGCAGGAGGATGCACTCACCCCTTCGGGAAGGGACAGCTGGTCCCATTTGGGCTGCTTTGCTTTTTTGCCCGCCGCAGCGGTATGCGAGCGCTCCAGACTCATTCAATCACACTCCCGTCTTTTCCATAGTCCCCAATCAAATGGGGATATGCTGTATTCAGTCCAAGCAACCGAAAGTCAGCTGTCGGAACCATTGTACTAATTCCGTTTTAAGCGTTTCAACGGGACTAGTAATACATATATATTGAAGGGACAGGGCGGTTCATGCTAATCTTGTTTAAAATGAGCCAAAAACGAAACACCGCCCGTCCAAAGCCTAAAAAGGCTTTGGACGGGCGGTGTAACCGGCTACAGCTTATGCCTTGCGGATCAACCCCATGGGGGTTTGCTCGTTGGTTTGTCCAAGTGGGTTATCCTTGAGCAGCTTGACAAGCCATGCCCTATCCATTTCCTTGGCGGAGGTGCCGAGAATCTGCCCCTCAAGGTCGTTAATATCCACCACCGCAGCGGAACAGCCAAGGGTCTTGGCAAGGTCCTTTGCAACCTTATCCGGTTCGGCGGGCATGAGTACGACATACTCGTTATAAGGCGGCAGGGTATAGCTGCAGGGCCCGTCAATCGAGCGCGCCTTCGGCCCCGCAATCAGGTAAAACCAGCCCCGCTGGCGGAACAGCTTGCCAACCGCAGAGATTGCCGCTGCAAACAGAATGCGGATGGTTCCGCACTCCCTGAGCGCCATCTCCATGGTTTCGGGGATGCCAAGACCGATGCCGTAAGGTGTTTTCAGCACAAAGCGGCTTAAAAACGTGGCAAGCGGGCGGGGACTTATATCCTTCATGCGGATAGCGCGTTTTTGCGTGCATGCCACGGCCTTTTCCGACACAAAGAAGATATCACCCTGTTTGACATGGGGCTTCGCGTATTGCTCCGCTACATCACAGATGTTGTCCTTATCGGTGATGATGTGGGTTTTGATGGCATAGCGGATATAATCAACGCCGTCGACGCTGATTATCCCGTTTTTTTCTTCGTTAACCAACAGCTCGTCGCTCATATAATACCGTCCTTATCCTATTTTGCGGGCAGACCCCGCCGAACCTTAATTTGGCTTACGCAACCCGTCAAGCTGTGTGTGGCCCCATAAACCAGGCTCCACCGCCCCCCCTTATCCCAATGCTGCGACTCAAAAGCATACTGCGCGTAAAAATCAGGTCAACGTCCTTGACATTTGAACACTGATTTTTAGTGCAGCTGCCACATGTTAATTGCAGAACAGAGTGATACGGTCTGGGTATATTCTTGACAAACGAAACCAAACTTAGTATAGACCTAAGTGAAAAAAAATGCAATGTTCTTGTTTTGAGCAGGCTCCTGCTTTTTCCTAAAACAATGTAACGCCGCCCTAAACGTTTAACAGCCAAACAGCAGAGCCGCGTGCTGCGGTTTGCCGTTTGGCTGTGCTGACTGTCGGAAAGAACCTCCGGCTGAAAGGAAAAAGCCTGATTACAGGTATGCTATTGCTTGGTTCTTGCGGGTTTGCCTTTGGAGGGTGCGCCATAACGGCTGCCTGTACGTCCGCCGCCTTTGTACTGGCCCTGTGAACGGCCTGTTTTGCGCTGTGCCACAACAAGGGGGAAGGAATGTGTAAGTCTTCCGCAGATCTTACAGCCCTTCATATCCTGCAGCACCTGGTCAATGCGGTCGCGGGGAATCTCTACAAAGCTCTGATCCTCCGTTATATCCACCTTGCCGATATCCTTACCCGGCATCCCCGTGCGGTCTGCGATTGCGCCAATAAGATGGTTTGCGCCTACCCGATTGCTGGAGCCGATATCAAACACAATAATTCCATAATCCGCCCGTCCCTTAATGCGGGGCTTGCGGCCGGATTGTCTGTCGTTATCATAGCCCCGGGTATCTGAGGAGCTAAAATCTCCCGAATCGTGCCTGAATTGTTTTACCGAGATGGTGACAGGCTCACAGACCTCTTTATATTGCAGCTCCAGCGCAGCCTCGGCTATCTGCCCTATGGAATAGCCCTTTTTAATCAGCGCGTCCACCAGCTCGGTACAGCCATGGCTGGTATTGGCCTGAATCCGCACCTCCAGCTCAAGGCTTGCCGCCTCGATGCCCTTTGCGCGAATATCCTCGGCGGTGGGCAGAAGAAGCTCCTTGATCTGAGACTTTACCTCAATGGAAATCTGGCGGATTTCGTTAATCTCGCGGCGGCTGCAGCAAAAGGTAATACTGCACCCATCCTTACCCGCTCTGCCTGTTCTGCCAATACGGTGAATATAATACTCCGTATTGGTGGGCGGGTCGTAATTTATAACATAATCCACGTCACTTACGTCAATGCCGCGGGCCGCAATGTCCGTTGCGATTAAAATAGGCGTCTTGCCCGCCTTAAAGTCCCGCATTGTGGAGGTGCGCTGGGTTTGCTTTATGTCACTGTGGATGCATTCGGCAACAATGCTTTGGTCGTTCAAATATGCCTTAAGCTCATCCGCCATTTTTTTTGTGCCGGTAAAAATGATGGCGCGATTTGGCTTATAGTATCGCAGCAGAACTGCAAGGGCTTCTTTTTTTGCCGAGTGGGGGATGTCAATGTACCGCTGCTCAATGTTTTCAATGGTTACCTGACTCTTATCAATCTCAATAAGGGTGGGGTTTTTTTGAAATTCATTGGTGATTCTCATAATCGCGGGCGGCATGGTGGCGGAGAACAGGATGGTCTGACGGTCGGCCGGCGTGTCGGTCAATATCGTCTCAATATCTTCGCGAAAGCCCATGTTCAGCATCTCATCCGCCTCATCCAAAACAATCATCTTCAGGTTTTTAAGCTTAATTGTTTTGCGGCGCATGTGGTCCATTACCCGCCCGGGGGTGCCAACAACGATGTTTGCAAGGCGCAGGCTGATGCACTGTCTGTCAATCGGTGCGCCGCCGTAGATGGCGACAGGCCGAATGCCCTCTTTAAAGCGGGCAAGCTTTTGAATCTCTTCATACGCCTGCATAGCAAGCTCGCGTGTCGGGCAGAGCACAAGCACCTGTATTGTGGCCTTTTCTTCGTGGGTGTCAATGCGTTCAATTGCCGGTATGGCAAACGCGACGGTTTTTCCGGTACCCGTCTGCGACCGCGCAATGACGTCCACCCCTGTGCGTATGACAGGAATGGCCTCGGATTGGATGGGTGTTGCATAATCAAACCCCATTAGGGACACAGCGTGCTCTACTTTTGGGGTCAGATTCATTTCAGAGAATAAAACCTTAGTCATCGAATTCCTCAATTCTAAAAAATAAAAACGGGGATCGAAATCCTCGTTTTACAAAGTGATACCAAATCCCATTAATGATATCACTTTAACGTGCCGTTGTCAAATGTCTTGCTGTAAATATGAATGTAAAATTTATATAAAGTTAATTCCACCTGATACTTATGCTGTAAGCTATAAAACACAAAAACTTATTTCAACTTATATGGATGCAGCTTACGCACCTTTAAAAGTATAACACCGATTACCTTATAAAAGAAATATGATAAAGCAGGCACCTTCACCCAGGTGAAAGTGCCTGCTATTAATCCTCATCCTCGGAATAATCGTCCTCGTTCTCCCAATTGTGCCAGACGTTTTGAACATCGTCGTTGTCGTTCATCATCTCCAGCATCCGGTTCATCTTAACGGCAACATCCGGGTCGTCAATACGCGCGCCGGTTTGGGGAAGATATTCCACCTCCGACGATAAAAAGGAGTAGCCCTTCGCCTCCAGCGCCTCGCGCACAGCCCGGAGGTCGTTTGGGTCGGTGTAGATTTCCACCACATCCGCCTCAAAGGAAAGGTCTGCCGCTCCGCTGTCCATCGCGTCCTCCATCATCTTATCCTCGTTAAGTGCCTCGGATTCGATAATAATAACACCCTTTTGCGTAAACATAAAGGATACACAGCCGGTGGTTCCCAGGTTTCCGCCATATTTGTCAAAGTAGTGGCGAAGGTCGCCTGCGGTGCGGTTGCGGTTCTCTGTAAGGGTCTCAACAATAACCGCTACGCCGCTTGGCCCGTAGCCCTCATAAAAGATGGTCTCGTACTGATTTTTATCATCGCCGCCCATCGCCTTTTTTATAATACGGTCGATGTTGTCATTGGGGACGTTGTTGGATTTTGCTTTGGCAATCAAATCCCGCAGCTTTCCGTTAACGCTTGGGTCCCCGCCGCTCTCGCGCACACAAACAGCGATTTCTCTGCCAATCTTCGTAAAAATCTTTGCCTTTTGGGCGTCGGTCTTTTCTTTTCTGCGCTTGATATTGTTCCACTTGGAATGTCCTGACATATGGTTCCGTGCCTTTCCATATAAAATATCACAGCTCTCGCGCATGACCTACCGTTCATCCCCTGCGGGGCATAGGTATCGCTTCTATTTTATCACAACCAATGCGCCCGCACAACCTGTATCCTACTATTCTCAATAAAAGTATCGCGGCATTAATGAAAAAATGCGTCAAAACCCATAAACCAAGGCTATTGACTAGGTTTTTATATGCTTTGCAGTCGGAAAGCCATAATAGTATGCGAGAAATAACCAAGGGTTCCCACAGGGGTATGCGCTTGTTCGTAATGCTATAGTGCTGTGGCAGAATTATCCCCCGCAAAAATTTCGCAAAGATAAAAGTCAACCTCCGGCAGTAAAACCCGAAGAAATTGGCACCAATATTATGTGTTATAGACTGTTTTTCTGTGCCTTGAATATTCCTGACACCTTGTGTTATTAACTATATTAATATATAATATTAACGTAATTATCCAATCTGAACTTTTTCTGTCTATCCAAGACACAGAAACTCGCCGTAATTGATTGCATGTATAATTTTGGAAGGACGGTACCATCCATGAAACACTCTACCAAACTGTTATGCCTGATTGTCAGCGCGCTGATGCTTATTTCCATCGGCCTGACTGGCTGTCGCGGGGAACCGGCTTCTTCGCTGCCTGAGTCGTCTTCCTCCGAGCCGTCCTCATCGGAGCCGGAAAGCTCGTCTGAACCGGAAAGCTCCTCGGAGCCGGAACCGGAAAGCTCTGAGGCGCCCTCCTCACAGGCCCCCTCCTCCTCTAAGCCTGCCGGAACGGGCGGCACAGGGGGAACCGGCACCACGGGCACAGGTACCGGAAGTACAAGCGGCACGACCTACAGCAAGGTTTATTCCACTGCGGTGACCAGCTCCCAAAAGGAGTCGTTTAAATCTGTAAAAATTACCGCCAGCAAGGTATCCATCAGCAACAAGACCGTCTCCGGCGACCTTGTTATTGATAAAAATGTCGGCGAGGGCGATGTTTGGCTTACCAACGTCACGGTCGGCGGCACCATCTATATCTACGGCGGCGGTGAAAACTCCATACACCTTGAGAATGTTACGGCAAAAAAGCTGGTAAGCTCAAGCACCGTATCCCGCCCCCGCATCATCGCCAAGGGTAAAACCACGATTAATGCGACGGACATCCGTTTTGACACCCTGCTTGAGCACAGTGAGCTGACCGGCGGCGCCGGCGGCTTTCGGAACATCCAAACCGTTAAAACCCCGCAGTTCCTCACGGTGCTTAAGCTTTATAACATTACCACAGACGCGATTACGTTAAACTACGAAACCAACCTGTTTTTAAAAGGCTCTACCAGCGTTGCCAGCGTCATTGCCAACACCCCCTCCTATATAGAGGGCGGCGATAAGGTTAGTATGCTGCAAACCAACAGCAAAAATGTTTCAGTAGATACCGCGCCTTTTTATACGGGCGGCAACTATGAGCCCACCGTTGTTGACGGCAGCACCTCCGGCTCGGATGACAGCGGCAGCGGCGGCTCGGGCGGCAGCAGCAATAAGAAGACCTTGTCCGCGCCGCATATAACAATTAACACCACCACAAAAATTATATCCTGGCCCGCCGTTTCCGGCGCGACCAACGGCTATGAGGCACAAATCAGCCTTGCAGGCTCCAGTGTTTCCTTCACGGTATCCTTCAGCTCCAGTGTCAGGCAGTTTAACATTGCCTCCACGCTCGACGCAAACTCCGCGATATCCGGCGACTACCGCGTGAAGGTAAGAGCGAGTGAGACCTCAAACTACAACGAATCCCCCTTCAGCAATACTATCCCGTATAACGGCTACTCCTCCGGTGTTGCCTCCCCCTCGGCTACTGACCTGACCTTTGACGGCACCACTGATATCGCTAAATATGTCCTTTCCTGGACCGGGTCGGGCGCAACCAGCGGCTATACCGTGCAGGTTGCCACCGCAAACACCTTCACCACCTCATCCATTAAGCTTACCAAGACCATATCCAGCACCGCGGCAACCAGCCTTGACCTGCGCGCGGCGATGGGCACAAACTTTGCCGCAGGTACCTACTATGTGAAGGTAACCGCCAAATCGGCCTTTGAGCAGAAGCCCTCCTCTATTGCCACCTTTACCGTTACCAAGGCTGCCACCCCAACGGGCCTTGCCTTTAATTCCGCTACCAACGCGGTTACCTGGGGCAGCATTCCCAGTGTTACGAATTATACCGTTACGGTGGGTACCAACAACCACACCGCAAACTCGAATCAGTTTATTCTTGACGACGCTACCTTCCCTGCCGGAGCAACCTACAGCGTTAAAGTAACCGCTAGGGGCTGGGCGGGCAATATTCTCAACTCAAGCGCCTCGGCAGCGCTCTCTGCGGTGAAAACAGGCACTACACCTCCCCCCGATCCGGATGACCCTCCGGATCCTACTCCGGGCACGTCGGAGCTTACGGCACCTGCTCCCACTCTTACCGCCGCAAGCGCGGCTAAGGAGCTTACCGTATCCTGGTCGTCTGTCGCACACGCTACCGGGTATACGGTAACCGTTAATCTTGGGGGCAGCCCGGTGCCTAGTTTAACGAATATTGCGACTGCGTCCTTAACCTACACCTTCCCTGTTTCTGCAGTGGGTAATTACACCGTTTCCGTAACAGCCAACGCAGCCGGCTATGAGAGCAAAACAGGAAACACCTCGATAGTCAATGTGAGCGCGGAAAACCTGCTGTTTACGCTGGGTTGGGGAACAACAGCCTCCCCTTATCAAATTGCCGCGTTGGCTGATTTTAACAAGATTCCTTCTGTGACAGCTGCGCGTGAATATGTGCAAACAGCGGACCTGACCATCGGCACCGCCGATTGCCTGGCTTCCTTTACCGGCGTATATGACGGCGGAGGTAAGAATATCAGCATTACCACCACCGGCGGCCTGTTTGCTGTGAACTCGGGTACTGTTAAAAATATCAACGTTAGCGCCGCAAGCGCCACAGGTACGAACTATGTGGGCATTATTGCGGGGCAGAACAGCGGCACAATTACCGGCTGTGTTATCAATCTCCCTACTGCGACAGTAACCGGCACCTCGTATGTGGGCGGAATTACCGGTTACAACACCGGCACCATTACCGGCTGCACCTATAACGGCGGTCTGGCAGGCTCCTCTGGTGCAATTTCCGCCGCTACGCCCGGCTTTGGCTACATTGCCGGGTACAGCACGAACTCAGTGGAATCGAACACCTTCCCGCCAAGCCCTGCAATTGGCGCCGCGGGTACTGACCCCACAGTGCCCATTGACCCACCTGAGGGAGAAGGAGAAGCTCCCTTGGAAGGCATGTCGGTCGTTATGGCAAGTCGACTGGGCAGTTGGCTTTAACACTTACCTTATAGCAAGAATGGATAAAAAAAAGAAGCTTACACCCGAAAGGGTGGGCTTCTTTTTCTTTTAAACAAAAACTTGAATTTACTGGTTATTCAAACATAGCCTAATATATTACTCTAGTTACCCTTCTCCTGCCCTCTCCCAAGCTCAAACAGCATCCGGTCGCTGAGAAGCGCCTTTTTGCTTTCTTGAGAGTAAAGCTTTAGCAGCTCCTCCACCGTCATGTTTTTCCGCCGCTCTCCGGAAAGATCCAGGATGACGCGTCCCTCATCCATCATGATGGTGCGGGTACCCAGCGCGAGCGCCGCCCCAATGTCATGGGTAATCATCATGGTGGCGGTAGGGGTGTGCTCCACCAGCTTTTCGGTAATCTCCAGCACCTTTTGCGCTGTGGCGGGGTCAAGCGCCGCCGTGTGCTCGTCCAGCAGCAGCAGGTTCGGGCGCGATATGGTACACATCAGCAGCGCCACCGCCTGACGCTGCCCCCCCGACAGCAGGCCAATTTTTACACCCATTCGGTCTTCCAGCCCCAGCCCGAGCTGCGAAAGCTGTTCGCGAAATATTTTGCTGTCATGCCGGTTTACGGCAAAAAAGCTCTTATGTGCCTTGCGCCCAAAGGCAAGTGACAGGTTTTCCTCCACCGTCATGTTGGGTGCGGTGCCGCGCATGGGGTCCTGAAACAGCCTCCCAATGGAATAGGCGCGTTTGTAGTCCCGCATATGGGTAATATCCCCACCCTCCAGCAGAATGCGCCCGCTGTCTACCGAAAAAGCACCGCAGATGGCGTTAAACAGTGTGGATTTGCCCGCGCCGTTGGAGCCGATGATGGTCACAAACTCACCGGTCTCCATCGTGAGGCTAATCTCACGAAGTGCCGTGCGCTCGTTTACCGTCCCCGGAAAAAAGGTTTTCGAGACTGCCTCCAGTCTTAGTGCGGGTGTGCTCATCGCACCTCTCCCCCTTTACCTGCTTGATTGCGGCGGGTAATTGTGCGAACAATTCTTGCGCCATCCGACGCCTTTTTGCGAAGCACGGGAATGGAAAGGGAAACCGCAACAATCGCCGCCGAGAGAAACTTTAGCCCATAGGCAGGCAGCAGCTCAATCTTCAGGGCGATGGCAATCATTATCTGATACGCTGCGGCGCCCAATATGACCGATATAAGCCCCAGCGTAACCCCGCGCCGCCCAAACAGCGCCTCACCAATAATCACCGACGCAAGCCCCACCACCACCATGCCGCTGCCAAAGCTGACATCGGCATAGGACAGATACTGGCACAGCAGCGCGCCCGATAACGCCACACAGGCATTGCCAAGCGCAAAGCCCATGCATTTGGTGAAATCTGCGTTGATGGAGGAGGATCGCACCATCTCCTCGTTATCCCCGGTGGCGCGTATGGCAATGCCCACACGGGTTTTAAACAGCACCGCAAGCACCGCCGCAAGACCTGCGGTAAATAGCCCGATAACCAAGAGCTTTGTCACATCCGCCGTAAAGCCGGTAAGCTCTCTTGCTGCGGTAAACAGGGTACCCGCCCCCGCCAGCGCGACGTTTGCGCGCCCCCCCATCACAAACAGGTTAAAGGAGTACAGTGCCGTCATGGTTAGAATGCCGGACAAAATGGGATGAATGCGCACCTTGGTCTGCAAGAAGCCGGTTACAATCCCGGCGAGAGCGCCCGTAAGGGCGGCGGCAAGCACTGCAAGAGCCGGATGCCCCGCCGCCGTGACCATAACGCTGACCGCCATACCCGCCACAAACGAGCCATCCACCGTAAGGTCGGGGATATTAAGGATGCGAAAGGAGATGTAAACCCCCATCGCCATCATGGCGTACAGCATTCCAAGCTGAAGGGCTCCCATTAGTAGTAAAGCCACGTCTATGCCTCCTTTTGTACTAAAAACAACAAGGGGCGATGGTACACCGCCCCCGTTTTCCATGAACACTAATTTCGTAAACGTTTCTACACTTTTTGAGGAGACTTGTATTACAGCGTTTTAGCAAGCTCGACGTGCCGCCCGATTACCTGTGTGGAATTGCGAAACTGCTCAAGCTCCTCCGCGGTGAGGGGAAGCTCCAGGATTTGCTCCACGCCGTGTTTGCCAATGATACAAGGCACCCCCGCGTGTAGGCCGCTTATTCCATACTGCCCCTCCAACAACGGAGAGGCCGGGAGAATGCACCGTTCATCCCGCAGGATGGCACGGACAAACTGTGCCAAAATCATCCCTATGCCAAATTCGGTGGAACCCTTGCCGATGACAATCTCCATACCCGTCAGGCGGGTGCGCTCTAAAAGCGCCGCCTTGGGTGGGTCGGGGTCGAACAGCGACAGCGGCACGCCTCCTAGTGTAATGGCCGAAAAGGGAATCATCTGCGAATCGCCGTGCTCCCCCATAGCGAAGGCCTGCACACTTTTGCCATCCACCTGATAGCGCTCGGATAATATCCGCCGCAGGCGGGCGCTGTCGAGTGCCGTACCTGTGGAGAACACCTGTCGGGCGGGCAGACCAAGATGCGCGCGAAGATAATCGGCAACCACATCCGCGGGGTTTGATATGCTCACCACTATCCCGCCAAAGCCGCTCTTTTTTAATCGCGGCACAATATCCTGCATAATGGCTATGGTATCCCCCAGCATATCTAAGCGCGTCTGGCCCGGCTTGCGGGAAACGCCCGCCGCCATCACCACGATGTCGGCATCCGCACATTCGCTGTAGCCCCCCGCGCGTACCGTGGTGCGCTGGGGCATCATCGCCGCGCCGTCGGCGATATCCGCGGCATGAGCGCGGGCGATGGTCTCCTCCTTATCCAGCAGGACAATCTCGCTGCATATTCCGTATGCGGCAAGAGCGCTTGCGCAATGAGAACCAACATGACCCGAACCGATTATGACGATTTTGCCTGACTGCGCCATACCTGCCACCTCTTTCAAATCGTTCCTGTGCTGTTCCGCTGGCTATTGACCAATAAGCTGGAAGTTCGCCTTCACCTCATCGGAAAGCGGAATGTTCAGTGCCGCGGCATTTTGTACATTCACCATCTTCGCGTAATTGGCAATACGCTCCACCGGGGTTTCACTAATTTTCGCCCCGTCAAGCACACTAATGACCATATCGGCGGTCTGGCGGCCGAGCACGGTGTAGTCAATGCCCACGGTAGCAAACCCGCCGTCGCGCACCATAGAATCGGCGCCGCAATAGATGGGCTTGCCTGCGTCGGTCGCAAGCTGTGCGTAGGTTTTCATGGCCGAGGCGACGGTGTTATCGTTGGGGGTGAAAAAGGCATCTACATCCCCCACAATGGAGGCCACTGCCTGCTGGAGATCGCCTGTGCCGGTAATGCTTGCTTCCTTATAGGTAAGACCGTTTGCGTCACAGTAGGACTTTGCCTTCTCTATCCCGGTGGTGGAATTGATTTCGCTGGAATTGTACACAAAGCCGAAGGTCTTGGCGTCGGGCGTCAGCTCGCTTGCCAGAGCAAAGATCAGGTCGATGGGAATGGCGTTGGATACACCGGTGATGTTCTTATCAGTGACGTCAAAGGAGGACACCAGCCCTGCCTCTACAGGTGCGCTGACAGCGGAAAACACGATGGGTATCTCAGTGGTCGCTGCGGCGGCAGCCTGAGCGGAGGGGGTGGCGATTGGGATAAGAATATCCACCTGCTCGGCGACCAGGCTTGAAAAGATGGAGGGCAGCAGTGAGGTTTCACCATTCGCGTTCTTCAGGATAATTTCGGCCTTGGCTTCATCATAGCCCTCAGCCGCTAGCTGGGCGACAATGGTATCGCGTATCTCGTTGAGGGAGAGGTGGTCCATGGGCTGCACAATAGCAATTTTGACCTTTTTGGCGACAGGCGCAGCCTTGGATGAGGGCACGCTCTCGGAGGAGGCGGGGGCGTTGGTACCCGTGCAGCCGAAGAGCAGCGCAAGAAGCATGGCGGACAACAGGATGGCTATTAGCTTTTTCATAAAGCAGTTTCCTTTCTCTCGAGGTCTTGGTTTGACCAAAGACCAAAATACATAAATTTCTTTCTGTATTTTAATATGCCCGCTCACAGCCTCTGTTTTTACTGTTCCCGTTTTAAAATCGTTCTAGGCGATGCATTAGTGCCTTGCGCAAAGTCCCCGCAGCATATCCGATTTAAAAGTGCATTAAAATCAAGTGAAACGCTTTGGCTTATTGGCTTCACGCAGATTTTTAGCTTAACTTCTACGCTTTTTAAGGGGATACGTATTACGGGGCGCATTAAAACGGGATTAGCATTAGACCGCAGGCATAAAAAAACCCGC
Organism: Bacillota bacterium; assembly: GCA_023433405.1. Lineage (GTDB taxonomy): Bacteria > Bacillota > Clostridia > Oscillospirales > Ruminococcaceae > Acetanaerobacterium. The sequence goes on from JAEZCT010000044.1 coordinate 121,765, forward strand.
CCTTATTACAAGCATAAGGACAGGATTAAACCCTGCGGTGCCACCTTATTTGACCGCCACGCTCCTGCATAATACTGCAAAAGAGGCAAGCCCACCTCAACAGGATGCATACACATCCCTGCTTCGTAACGCGAAGCCACGTCCTCGATACTCGCGCCCACCCGCAATTCGCGCGTGCGACCCTTTCGCTCGGCCCTCGGCGGACCATTTGCCAACCGGCATTTCCACAAGCCTCTCAGCGTACGGCTCATTCTCTGTACGGCGCCTCTGTTGGTTTGATTTCCGCTTCATCGGTTTTCGGTAATATTTTGGTAGTGAATTATTGTTTTGACGATATCATATTTTCGCCGGGTTGTCAAGCGTAAATTTCCTCCCGGCGGGGGCATTGGGGAGCCTTGCCTGCCTACGGGCGAACGTAGCCGCAGTGGAGATATTTTTCACTATTTGGCAGCCGCTTTTTAGATTCAGCTTTCTATTATCCCGTTCGCCGCTCATTGCTAATTACTAATTGCTAATTGCTCACTGTGCGCGCATAAGCTTAACCAGCTTTTTTGCGTCCTCTGTAATACCCGAAAGGTCGCCCCTCATAATGCGATCCTTGTTGCAAAGGCTGCCGCCTACCCCGATGCCAGCCGCGCCGTTTTGCAGGTATTCGGCGGCGTTCTCAACATTTACACCCCCCACGGCAATAAGCTTTGCGCCGTTTAAAGGTGCAAGCACCTCCCTAAAATACCGCGGCCCGAACGCGGAGGAGGGAAACACCTTAACATATCGACTGCCGCACCGCAGGGCATACTCAATCTCCGTTGGGGTGAGGGCGCCGGGGGCTATGAGTACCCCGCGCTTTACGCACAGCGCAATGACCTCACGGTCGGTGTTGGGGGTGACTAAGAACTCCGCCCCCGCCTCCAGGGCCGCCTCGGCCTGCGCAAGATTAAGCACCGTGCCCGCGCCGATATGCAGCCTGCCCGCGTATCGTTTTTTCGCATTCGCTATCAGCTCCAGTGCATTCGGGCTGTTGAGGGTTACCTCCGCAAGGCGGATTCCCCCTTGGGATAAGGCCTCCAGCAGCGGCAACAAATGCTCTTTGCCGAGGCCGCGCGCAATGGCAATTACTCCGGTTTGTTCAAATGCCTGTTCCACCATATTAAAATCCTCCCCGTAACTTGTCGGCTGCACCTTGTACTAATAACCGATTGAAAGGTGTATAAAAATAAAAGTTGGTTTTCACTTTGATTTCTACACCCTCCTAAATCTGTTATTCGGGTGTGATATTTATACTAATATCCGATTTAAAAGAGTATAAAAATCAAGTGAAAAGCTTTAATTTATGGGTTTTCACGCGGATTTTTATCGACTCTTTTTGAGAAGATTAGTATTACTCAGGCACTCGGCATGATTGAGGCGGCAGCTTTTCCAGATCCCGGTGGATTCTGGTCAAGCCCTTGATGCTCAGCTGTTCGCTCTCTTCAAAGCCAAGGGTTTCAATCTTACCCTCAAACCTCGGGCCGTAGGCGCGCAGACACATTGTAAAGGCCTCTGCGAACTGACTTCTGCCATACAGCACCAGCTTATCCGGCTTTGTTGCTAGCAGGGGCGCAAAGGCGCTGAGATCCGACTGCACCAAAACGCCGTAGACAAACGACAGGGCCTGGGCCTTGCTTAATCCGCCAAGCACCTGATGGATTCGCGCCATAAACAGCGTACGGGAAACACTGTGCTGCTGTGCTGACTCATAGCCCATTCGCACATGCTCCTCCTCCAGCTTGCAGTCATCAAGGCTGCCCACTGAGCTTTTAAGAATGGTATGATTGGCAAGCGCCCACAACAGCTCACCGCCAATGGTGGTGACGGCTTTGGTGATGCTGCCGTTTTCGTACAAAATGCTCTTGTTGTGGGAGCCAAAATGAAGAAACAGCAGGCGTTTGTCCTCATCGCCGGGAGGAACAGCCCCGTAAATTTCAGTCTCCTCCCCGCGCAGGATATCGCAGCCACTCTCCCCCGGCGAGCCGAATTTAATGCCCGGCACAAAGTAAAAGCTCCCATGCGGGCAGACCTCGGGCAGGCGGCAGGGAACGATTTGCCGTGCAAGCTCCCTGAGTCTTATCGGCGCCTGAAGGTGCGGCACCTCCTTGAGCCCGACATTTGAGGTTATCATGCCCGCCGCCAGAATGGTATGAATGCGGCAGTTATGGGTATTTTCCATATATCCCACCGCCTCGCGCACCGCCTCTTCCAGCGATATATTCCGCGTGCTGTCCTTGGTATCGGACGCGCCGATCTTTTTCGTGACGGTATCGATGGTTTGTGCGTCATCAATTAAGGTAAACCGTGTGTTGGTGGTTCCCCCGTCTATCACCAGAATATAATTACTCAAAGCTTGCCCACCTCGTTTCCCACTGTAAATTAAGCCATTGCAATACAGTTATATGGAGAGAGTTTATTTTTATTGGGAGTGGCTTTACCATTCCGCGACGGTACCGTCGCGGTGGCGCCAAACAGGGTTTTTCCATGTGTGACCGGTACGGCCTAACTCGCGGATGCGTTCTTCATCCACCTCTATACCAAGACCCGGCGCGACTGGCAAGGAAACGCTGCCGTCCTTGTATGCGAACACCGAAGGATCCTTCACATAGTCCATCAGGTCGTTGCCTTTGTTATAATGAATGCCAAGGCTTTGCTCTTGAATAATGGCGTTTGGCGTACAGGCATCCATTTGCAGGCAGGCCGCAAGGGCAATGGGTCCTAACGGACAATGGGGGGCAACCGCCATATCGTAGGCCTCCGCCATCGCGGCGATTTTGCGGCATTCCAGAATGCCGCCCGCGTGGGAGAGGTCGGGCTGTAGGATGTTCACCGCGCCCTGCTCGAACAGCTTCTTAAAATCCCAGCGGGTAAATAGTCGTTCGCCCGTTGCGATGGGGATGGAGGTACAGGCGGCAATTTCTTTAAACGCCTCGTAATTTTCGCAAAGAACCGGTTCCTCGATAAACATGGGGGAGTATTTTTCAAGTTCCTTCGCAAGCACCTTTGCCATGGGCTTATGCACCCTGCCATGAAAGTCGATGGCAATGCCAAAATCCCTGCCGCAGACCTCTCGGATGGCGGCGACTCGCTCGAGCACGCCATCTATCTTGCTGTAGCTGTCAAGATAATTCAGCTCTTCGGTGGCGTTCATTTTAACGGCTGTAAAGCCCGCCTCCTGCTGTGCCTTAGCCGCCCGCATCACATCCTGCGGACGGTCGCCCCCTATCCACGCGTAAACCCGGATGCTGTCGCGGCAGGCACCGCCCAAAAGCTCATATACCGGCACGCCCAGCGCCTTGCCCTTAATATCCCACATCGCCTGCTCAATGCCCGAGATGGCGGAGGTGAGAATGGGCCCGCCGCGGTAAAAGCCCGCCCGGTACAGCACCTGAAACATATCCTCTATGCGTCGGGGGTCTGCCCCTATAAAATATTCGCTAAGCTCCTCCACCGCCGCACGCACGGTGTCGGCGCGTCCCTCCACCACCGGCTCACCCCAGCCGCAGATGCCCTCGTCCGTGCTCAGCTTTAAAAACAGCCACCGCGGCGGCACTTTAAACAGTTCAAACGAAGTGATTTTCACGATACCTCTCCCCGCTTTCTATAATCCAATTTTCAGCGCGCAGTCAAACACCGGTACCGCGCGGATATCGTTGATGACGGCAAACTGATCCTCATACACCGCAAAGCGCGCCGCCATCTCCGAATCGCTTTTAATATAGCCGCCCTCCCTCTTGGGGGAGACATAGAGATAGATGCCCTTGCGGAGCACTTCGCTTTCATGAGCCTTCAGCCCAAACTCCCATATGGCACCGTTGCAAAAATTATCGCTGATAAGGTCGCCGTCGAGGTAGGCGTAGCCGATATCCCCGAAGTAATCCACCTGCACCAGCACCTGCTTGACGTTTATAAAGGACTCTGGCCCAAGCTCAATCATGGCACGGGCATTCCTTATCTTTGAGGAGGTGATGGGACTGCCCAGCACCGGGCGTTTTAACTCCCCGCCGCTCTGCTTTTGTCGCGCGCTTGCGTCCCGCCAGCTTAGGCTGACGGTATTTTTGCCGTATACCACGGAATAAAAGGCGAAGCCACCGACGCTTTCCTCACAGGCACAGGGCTTGCCATCCACCGCTATGCCGCCTTTTGGTTTTGGAAAGACGCCGATTCGCCCGGTTTCCGCGCCGATACTCTCCACACGCAATGCGCCGCAGTCATCCAGCAACGCCTCATCACAGAGGATAGCCAGATCCTTACCGCCGTGCCTCACACGCCAGAAGCGCAGGCTGTCGGGACGGCTTAGCACATGAAAGACGATCTTTTTCCCCTGCGCGTTTGTTAGGGTGGTCACCGAGCTTGACTGCTCGGGCAGTGTAATGAGAATAAGCTTGTCGTCCAAAAGCTCGGTGGCGACCCCGTCGGTTTCCGCCGCCGATACCGTTCCGCCCTCCAGCATAAGCTCCGGACTCATGCCCTCGGGTACGAAGAAAAAGTACGCGGGACAGTCGTCGTTCTCCAGTCTGGTGATAAGCTGTACGCTGGCATATTTTACGCGGATGCCGTCTAGCGTAAGGTTGAGGGGCAGGATGGCGCAGGCATCTCGGTTTAGCGAAAGTCCACCCTTTCGCGGCACGCGGATGGTTTCGTGACCAAGTGTCACATGCACCGCGAAATCCGTTTGGTGCTTTGTTTGAATGTGATCCTGATAGGTGTTCAGAAACAAAAAGCCATGGTCACCGTTTGCGCGCACACAGTAGCGCAGGGTATCCGCGTCGTGCTGATCCATCCCAACCGATTCATTTGAAAGCACGGTCCTGGTGGCGCAAAACAGCTCCTCAAAATCCTTATAAAAATACTGCTGAAGCTTTAAGCGTTTATAGGAGGGACGGAGCTGCCCGTACTCCCCCACCGCCGCCTGATAATCGTATGACATCTTGGGCAGGGCACACTCGTTCAAATAGGGGACGCGCTTGCCCTTGGGGTTTGTTCCGCCATGAAACATGTAGTAGCCAAGAAAGTTACAGCCGCTTGCCGCCTTTACCTCCGCCATCGCCTCTACGCTTTCATATGGCAGCAAGAAGCGGTATTTGTAAAAGCACGCCATTCCGCCGCCCATTTCGCAGCAGGCAAAGGGCATATCCTCAGGGTTATACTCCGGGTCGAAGTTGTAATACTTGGGAGCCATGTTGTTGTGAAAATCCTTAAAAATAAACTCGGTGGTGGCGGGGTGCTCCTTGATATCGCCGTAGAATATCCACGGCCAAAAGGCGTAGCCGCCCCACAGGGGGAATACGTCATCCGGCGGGGCGCACGCGCCGCCCCATGCCGTCGCGCTGTAAAAGGGAGTAACAATTCCGGCGCTAATCGCAAGCTCCTTTAACAGGCGCATGTGGGCGGGGCCGTCGTTGCCGCCGGGTATCCACTCGCTGCTGTTCTCTGTGGTGACTTCCCACGGCGCGGAGGCGTGCTCGTACTCGTTCTCAATCTGAGTGCCGACGATGGCGCCGCCATCCTTATACATCAGCCCCGTCACCTGCTTGCCGATCTCGTTAAAGAAACGCCGGGTGTAAGCGATGTACTCCGGGTCGTTGCTGCGAATATCAAAGGGGGTACCGTACATCCAGTCGGGAAAGCCGCCGTTGCGGCATTCGCCGTGCACAAAGGGGCCGACGCGCAGCACTAAGAACATGCCGTGCTTCGCACACAAACGGGCGAATTTGCGCAGGTTCTTGTTGCCGCTCCAATCGTAAACGCCTTTTTCCTCCTCATGGTGGATCCAGAAGATGTAGGTCGAGATGATGTTAAGACCACTCATCTTCATCTTAATGATCTCATCCTCCCAAAACCGTTCCTCAACCCGGGAGAAGTGCATCTCTCCGCACATGGCGTAGAACGGTCTGCCGCCAAGCCGCATGTAATAGTTGGTAAAATCCAGCGTCTCACCCTTGGGGCTTACGCCCGAAAACTGGGTGCGCGGGGGGTGAATATGCTTTTTTGCGCCCGATGCGTCAATACTGTACTCCATAAATTAGTCCTCTCCTTGTTATACAAATAGCTGAATTAATGGTGTGTCAGAATCTAGTGAAACGCTTTGGTTTATGGGTTATCAAGCGAATTTTTATCTGCATTTCTACACTTTTTAAGGGGATTTAAGCTAAACGGAAAAGCGGATGGGCAGATTTTATGAGGTCGGCAGACTGTGTTAGCACGCCGGTATTATTCTTATATGCGAACATCATTCTCAATTGAGGTCTTCGGACTATGGTACCATAAATAAAGGCAAAGGTCAATACAGTTAAATTTACATTCTTGTTCACTCAAATTGCATATTTTACGATAATTTATAGTTGTTGACAATCCCTCATGGGCTTGATAAGATAAGGCTAGTTAACGCATATAAGAACGCGGTTCCATTTTACGTTCGAATCAATTACCTATGATGGGTTGATTATCATTAAAGCAAACGCGAACCGAATCTACAAGCTGTCCTTGTATAACCTAAACGGAAAGGAACTTCATGATGAGCAGCACCGATCACCGTTCCACCGGCAGGGCACTGGATATTCTGCAATTGCTAGCCGGTGCTACAGAGGGCTATACCCTTTCGCAGATTACCGAGTCGCTTCACGCCCCAAAAAGCAGTTTGTTTCCTATTGTACACACACTGTGTGAGCGACGTTTTTTAAGCTATGACCCCGCCGGGCAGCGCTACCGTATCGGCCCCGCCGCCTTTTCGGTGGGCATGTCGTTCTTAAGCAGTACAGACGCCCTCAAGCAGGTGGAAAAAGAGATGGAGCAGATTGTGGAGCAGTGCTCCGAGACCGTTCATTTTGCGGTGCTGGACAGCGGAAATGTGGTGTATCTCCTCAAAAAGGATTCCCCGCAGGCCATCCGCATGACCTCCACCGTGGGGCTAAGCCTGCCCGCCTACGGCACGGGAATAGGCAAAGCGCTGTTAATCGACCACAGCATGGACCAGCTTAGGGCGACCTATCCCCACGGTCTTCTGCCGCTGACCGAGAATACAATTACCGATTTTGCGGCACTTGCCGCTCAACTGCATGGCTTTAAGCAGGATGATATCTCCCATGAATATGAGGAATCGAACCTGCATATACGGTGTGTAGGGGTTGCATTGCGCAAAAACGGGCGCATTGTGGCGGGTTTGAGTGTGGCGGCACCCATTTTTCGCTGCGACGATGAAAGGATTAACTCTATTCGCGAGCTGCTGCTGAAGGCCAAACAGCGGCTGGAGCCGATCTTTGAACAAGCGCGGCTGGATTTTGCCCCCCCCGCAATAACTTTCCCGGATTAAAGCTTGCGGCTTTATTTTTGAGCACTTATGATTTGGATAACCTTATGAGACAATAAGGATTTTTATTAAAAACGGGAGGCTAAAACATGAAATTCCTTTGGACAACCATCCATGTAAGCGACATGGAAAAATCGCTGGCTTTTTACAAGGAGTTTGCAGGTCTTGACGTAACACGCAGGCATACCTCCGCCGGAGACCGCGAGATCGCGTTTTTGGGCGAAGGTGAAACCAAGGTGGAGTTAATATTTGACCCATCCTCCACCCAGGTACATCATTCCAAGGATATCTCCATTGGCTTTGCGGTCGCCTCGATGGATGAACAGCTAAAGTTTATCACCGAAAGAGGCCTGGCGGTGGAAAGCGGCCCCTTTGAACCGAACCCCCATGTGCGCTTCTTTTATGTTCTTGACCCAAACGGGGTCAAGGTGCAGTTTTTAGAGAACCGGTAATACTGATACTAATATCCGATTTATAAGAGTATAAAAATCAAGTGAAAAGCTTTAATTTATGGGTTTTCACGCGGATTTTTATCGACTCTTTTTGAGGAGATTAGTATAATAACCGATTTGAAGTGTATCAAAATGAAGTAAAAGCTTGGGTTTATGGGCTTTCACGCGGATTTTTGACTGCAATTCTACACTTTATGAGGATATTAGTATTACCACTCGCTAATTTTATTGATTATTATACAAATGCGCAATAAAAAAGGAAAGCCCTTCGCAGGCTTTCCTTTTTTATTGCTTGCTGCGCGAAGCCCGTTTCGGTCAGCGCACCGACAGGTTCTTATACCGGAAGTACAAAAAGTCGATTGGGGCTCGGTTATACTCCAAATCACTGGCCGCGATACCCACCATGCTGCCGGTAAAGCCGCTGTCCTGCTCGTCCGACAGAATGGTGGTGTCAAGCTCAAAATCGATTGGGGTAAAGGTCTTGCCGTCCATAGAATAGGAGAACCGTCCTGTTTTTTCTTCCACCGTAAGCCTGAGATGCACGGTGTCCCCGTCAATGGCGATGCCGCCGCAATCAAGGAGGTCAAAGCGTCCGCCGTCCATCCGCAAAACCTGAAGGACATTGCTGTCGCGGGCTTCATCCCATACGAACTGCAGGTAATATTGGTTGCTCTCACTGTAGCGCAGTGTTAACCCGCCAAAGCATTTAAAATGATGGTGAGGGTTCACGATTGCGGTCTCCGCCACAAAGCTTGCGGCACGCTGGCGGGTAACCAGCAGGTTTTGAACATTGCGGGAATTGATAAACTCCTTGCCGAACAAACGAAGCGCACCGCTTTGCAAAACCTCATACTCCGCCTCACCGCGCAGGGAGTTAAACTCCTTGTAAAACTGCTCGCCGGAAAAATCGCAGGAAAGCTCGGCAAGGGGGCGCTGCTCCCCGTAGCCCTCAAAGTTCAGAGGCGGAATGATTCCGCCTGCCTTGAGCCGGGGAAACTGCCCTTCCTCCCAAATAAGCTCCGCAATCGCGGTTTCACGCCCCAGGTTGCAGCGAGTGGTCCCGGCCATTGGGCGGCCGCAAAGGAACGCCACCCACCAGCGTCCGTTTGCATCCTGACAGATGCTGCCGTGTCCGCATTTTTGCAGGGGTGACTCGGGTGTCTCTCTTGCCGTAAGCAAAATGGGCTGTTCTTGGGTCTCATAGGAACCATTCACCTCCCTTGCACGCGCAACCGTCACCGCGTGACCGTAGGAGGTACCTCCCTCTGCCATAACCAGGTAGTAATAGCCGTCCTTTTTATACAGGTGCGGACCTTCGGTGATGCCGTAACTCGTGCCCGGGAAGATACGCTTTGCCGACGTAACGGGCAGAAGCGTTTGCGGGTTAAGCTCGGTGAGCAGGATGCCGGTGAATTTCTCCCTGCCGGGCTTGCGATAGTCCCACTCCATATTTACAAGGTATTTGCGCCCGTCGTCGTCGTGAAACAGGCTGGGGTCAAAGCCGGAGCTGTTTACATATATCGGCTCACTCCACGGCCCCTCGATGCTCTTAGCCGTTACAATGTAGTTGGGCGTGTCCTTGTGCGGACCCTCCGACGCGGTTTTAACATCGGTAAATACCAGGTAATATGTTCCGTCACAATAGCTTAGGCAGGGCGCCCAGATGCCGCACTCGTGAAGTGCGCCGCGGGGGTCGAACTGATGTGTCAGGGCGCAGCCCACCGTCTCCCAGTTGGCAAGGTCTGAGGATTTTGAGATCCTCACACCCGGATAATACTCAAAGGTAGAGTTTGCGATATAGAACATACCGTCTACAAAGATCATGGAAGGGTCGGGATGAAAGCCGGTGAGAACAGGGTTTGTAATCAAAGACGTTGACCTCCTTGTTTGTCGTGTATGTTCCAATTATATCATTGATTGACCGAAATGCTATACCGAAATGCCGCTTCCCTCGTAAAGGCGCAGCGTTTTTGTGGGGGCAGGTTTTGTAAAGTCCGGCAGCGCGGCGTACAGAGGCAGGTAGGCTCCCCCGGGGCTGATGCCCGTTACGTTATCCCCCCGCCACTTAACGCGATAGGTGTCGTCTATGGCGGTCTCGACCGTCTCCCGTTCCGCCATGGGGAAGGTGACGGCTATCACCGTGCCCGCCTCCACTCCGCCCAGCTTTAAAAACACCCGATCCACACAGGGCAGGGTGCGACCTGTTTCGGTTCTCACCGTGTCGCCCCTTTGGTACTCCACCCGCACCGCGCCATAGGGCGCCCAGTCGGGCAGGCGGCAGCAAAGCTCAGGCAGGTCCTGCTTGACGTGCAGCTCCACACGTCCCTCACAGGGCAGGTAGCTCAGCACATCCAGCCACGGGGTGGCGCGGTTAAGAAGCAGGTTGACCGATACCCTGCCCCGGTTTTCGGTAACGATGCTCTTCCAGCCGTAATAAAGCCCACGCGCACCCGAGGCCACGCAGCAGGTCTGCACATCCATGATATGCCCCCGCCCCTTTACACCGCTGTACACAAAATCGTTGGGGGCGGCATAGCCCGCAAACGCCCCGCGCAGGCGCTCGCCCACCCGGTAGAAGGTTTTTTGCTTTGGAATATCCTTTGCCTTGGTGTCAAGCTCCGCAATCCAGCTCGTGTCGGTGAGCTGCGACTCCACCAGATGCCCGCGTAAAAACCGCTCGGCTACCGACCAATACTGGGTGTAGCCACAGCCCGCCAGCGTAATAGCACAGCCGATGGCATCCACCAGCGTGCAGGTCTCATGCTCGTAGCCTTGGTCGTGCATATCCCCCGGCGTCCAGCCAAAGGTGGTGCACCAGTTATCCAGCGCCCAGCGGAAGGAACGCTCCGCCCATGCGGTGAGAAACGCGTCCGCCGTGTACGCCGCAAACCGGGCGACGGAAAACAGCGTGCCCATGCGGGTGTGAAAATGCCCGTTGCGGTACTCCAGCGCCCCGTTCCAACTGCCGTCGGGCAAAAACGCGCCGCTTCTTTGTACGATATTTGCCACAAAGTTCTCGCACAGCTCAAGCGCGTCGGTATTACCTGTGAGGCGGTGCCACGTCAGGATAGGGTTGACCTGTCGTCCCCACATCGCGCAGGGGTCGTAGGCAAGGCGGGTATTCACCGCGTCCAGCGACGGCCAGCCGCCCTCAAAATACTCGCTGGCGGGGTAATACCAGCTCTCCCGCTCCTTGCGTGCAATGCGCTTAAGCGCCGCCATATGCCGGTCGGCGTAGCCCTTCACCTCTTCGTCTCCGGTTTTGGCAAACCAGGTGGCCAGCCCCAAAATCACCGCCCGCTGGTCTATCATCGACGCGCCGGGGCGAAAGGGGGTGCCCAGGCGGGCAATGTCCTCGTCGGTAAAGGTGTTGCGGCGGTAGCACAGGCCGTCTGGCTTAATAAAGGACAGAAGGTTCCTGCGGTAGCGAAGCTCGGTCTCCTCCCCCTCCGTGATGCCGGCCATCTCCCGAACCAGAATCATCGAGTCGGTGAGGCGCCCGTGGCTGGAGCCAAAATCCCAGTTACCATGGCTCATCCACGCGGGGCTCTCGCCATCCGACTGCAAAAAGCCGCTGAAAAACGGGATGCCCTCGTAATCCTCATCCGCTACGCCCAGCATGGCGTTAAAGGCCAGCGCCGCGCGGGAAGCAAGGTCCAGCGTATCGGGAACCATCCGTTCTGAATAGTTGTTCATGTGCTTTGCCTCCTATCGGTCACGGTAGTTAAGATAATCGAACACGCTAAACGAGCCTTCCAGCTCCTCTGCCATATTGACGGCTAGCATGTTCCAGTTTAAGAAGCCGGGGCTCATCACAGGATGCCCACTCTCCGGGTTGTAGTATTCGTGCAGCTCGCCGCTTTGCTTTAAATCCTCCCCCAGCAAACGCAGGGTTTTGTGGTAAACCGCCTTGGCCTCATCCCGGTAGCCGTAGTTTAACAGCCCCCGGAACACCACATAGTTGACCACCAGCCATATCGGTCCCAGCCAGTTGGAGGGGTTGTTGGTCTCCTCCAGGTTATACATCTTTTCATCCCTTGAGAGCGCGCGAATGCCGTAATCGCTGCTAAAGGTGGAGGCGTCAAAGATATGGAGCTTTACGATGTCGTCGGCCTCTTTTGGGGTCGCCACCCCCGTAAACAGGGGGATAAAGCCGGTCCAGGTGCGTATTTTTATGGGCAGAGTCTTCCAAAACACCCCTAGCCCCTTATGGAACCAGTCGTAAGCGCGGGTTTTAATGTCCACATCCACGGAGTAGAAGAAGCGGTCGCGGGCATCCCAGCACTCCTCTCGGATGGCCTGCGAAAGGCGCTCGGCCTTGGCACGGTACTCTCCCGCCCGGGACGGCTCGCCCACCGCGTCCAGAATTTTTGCCATAGACTTCAGCTCCCCGACCATAAAGGCGTTGAGGAACACGTTCGCGGTGGAAAAACGCGGCCTGCCAAAGGACGCGGGGTCGTTATCCATGCCTATCATCACATCGTCGGCCCACACATACAGCCCGCAGTTTTCGTTGTAATAGGTGCGGTCGTAGCAGGAAAAATACCGCTCCAGCCCCTCAATATGCGCCTTAATCCAATCAAACGAGCCGGTATAGCCGCTGATAATAGCCGCCTGCTGGCACAGAAACGGCTTGTGCATGTTAAGCACTGCGCCCTCCTTGTGCTTTCGAATAAGGTAGCTGTCGCCTCCGTCTGCCTCCGCGCGCCCGCCCACCATCATGGGGATGTAGCCGTCGGGCAGCTCAAACTTTAAAAAGTTGAGTACGCCGCCCTTGGCGGACTCCACCAGCCTCTGCTCAAAGCCTTTCTCCGCCGCGCCGCTTTTGGCGAAGCCCATGAGGGCGTACACCGTCCAGAAGCTGTCCCAGTCCCACAGGTTGCCGTCATAGATGGAGCCGGGGTCGATGAAGGGGTAGTCAAACCGCTCTGTGGGAGCCTTAAACACCCGTGGGCTTCGCTCGCGGATGTACTCCTTTATTGCGTTCAGATACTGCCCGTATTGCTCCTCGGTTTTATAAACGCTCATTGTGCCGCCTCCGTCATCTTTTTGCTTAATTCAAGCGCCTGCTCGCCGGTCAGGGTGAGAAAGCCCTCGCGGATAAAGTCGTTGATGCTCCGCTCCCCAGCCATCATGGTAAATAGCATCATACCGGTTAGATCGGGCAGCACCCGCTGCAAAGCCTCAGCCGCCGCTGTATTCTCATAGATCTCGCGGATGGGGGTATCTAAATCATATCTAAGCCGCTGCGCGCTCACCGGCATGTAGCGAAACGTATGCTCGCCCGCCTCAAGCCTAAGCTCCCCCAAATCGGGGTGCTCGGGCAGCGTCAGAGCCGCTGTTGTGCCAAAGGGCACAGTAAACGCAAGCTCCAGCTCCCCGTCCTCCCGGTAACGCCAGCTGCTTTTAATTTCCCCGGAGGCGGAGCGGTAGCTGGCCTCAGCCCCGCCCAGCAGCGGGTCGGGCTTAGGGGCAAGGCGAAAGTGCCGAAAGCCCGGGTACTCCTCCATGGGGTTAATGCCCGCCGCAAAGCGGTACAGCCATTCCACGATGGAGCCGTAGGAATAGTGGTTGAGGGAGTTCATGCCCGTATCACTGATTGTGCCGTCTGGCAGGATGGAGTTCCACCGCTCCCAGATGGTGGTCGCCCCCATGTTCACCTGATACAGCCAGCTGGGAAAGTCCTCCTGCAAGAGCAGACGGTAGGATATGTTGTTTGAGCCTGTGGCGGAAAGCACCGGGCAAAGGTAAGGCGTACCCACAAAGCCGGTGCGCAGGTGGTAGCCCGACTCCTTGAGTTTTAGCTGCAGGCTGTAGGCCGCCTGCTCCCTCCATTCTTCGGGCAGGATATCGAAATGCAGTGCCAGCACATAGGCGGTCTGGGTGGTTACCGCAAGCCGCCCGCTCCCGGTGACATACTCCCTGAGGATGGCCGCGCGTACCTCCTCCGAGAGGCGCTCGTATTCCTCGGCCTCTCCGTCATAGCCCAGCGCCCGCGCGGCCTTGGATACCAGACGCGAGGAATGGCGGTAGAAGCAACTGGCAAGGTAGGTGCGCTCGGTGCCGCCAAAGCGGTTGCCAATGGGGTCCTCTCCGTCCAAAGAGAGCCAGTCGCCGTAGTGGAAATCGCCCCTCCACAGTCTAATATCCCCCGCCGCCCTGTCCTTGCGGCGAATGTACTCCACCCACGCCTTCATACTGGGGTACTGCCTCTTTAAAAATTCCCTGTCGCCGTAGCGGATGTAATGATTCCATGGGATGATGGTCGCCGCGTCCCCCCAGGCGCACGCACCGGTTTGATGAACGTCGTGCTTAGGGATGACCACCGGCACCGCGCCGCAGAGCGCCTCCTGCTCTTTGGCAAGGTCGTAGCAAAACTTATCAAAGAACGCTGCGACGTCCATATTAAAGGCCGCTGTGCCAAAAAACACCTGCGCGTCCCCCGTCCAGCCCATTCGCTCGTCCCGCTGGGGGCAGTCGGTGGGTACGTCCAGAAAGTTTCCTCGCTGACCCCACAGGGTGTTCTCTATCAGGCGGTTTACCTTGGCGTTTTGGGTGGTGACGCTGCCGGTCTTTTGCATATCCGAATAGAGCACCAGCCCCGTGAAGTCCTCAAGGCACACCGGCTGGTGCCAGCTTGTGAGCTTTACATAGCGAAAGCCATAAAAGGTAAACTGCTGGCGCAGGGTCTTTTTAACCCCGTCGCTGACATAGCGGTACTCCGCCAATGCGGTGCGCAGGTTATCGCGATAGAAATTGCCCCCCTGCAATACCTCGCCAAACTGGAGGTGAACCTCCTCCCCCTTCTTCGCCTTGCAAGCAAACTCCAGCCAGCCCACCATATTCTGTCCCATATCCAGCACCGTTTCCCCGGCGGGGGTGGTAATGACCGCCACGGGCTTTATTTGGTGCATAATTTTAACGGGCGGGCTGCGGCGGGGCTCAAGCAGCGCCGAGTCCATCGCCACGGTGCGCACCGGGTAAACTGCGGCGCAGTCCAGCGTATCGTCCCGCGCCTCCCCGTCGAAGATGCCGGAGGAAGCCACACGAGAGCGCCGCGCCCTCCAATCCGTCCCGCTTGCTATCACCTGCCTTGTGCCGTCCTCATAGGTGACGCAAAGCTCACAGAGAAGGGCAAACTCCTCGCCGTAATGAAAGCTCCGCCCTTTACTGATGCCATAGCGCCCCTTGTACCAGCCGTTTCCAAGCTCGGCCTCTATCCGGTTTGTGCCGTTTTGCAACAGCGGGGTTACATCGTAGGTCTGGTAGGGCAGCCATTTGTCGTAGGCGCACAGTCCGGGAGAAAGGCACTCATCCCCCGCCTTCTCACCGTTTAAAAGCAGCTCGTAGACGCCAAGGCCGCACACCGATACGCGCGCAGAACGCACGGGCTTTTGCAGGGTGAAAT
Organism: Bacillota bacterium; assembly: GCA_023433405.1. Taxonomy (GTDB): domain Bacteria; phylum Bacillota; class Clostridia; order Oscillospirales; family Ruminococcaceae; genus Acetanaerobacterium. Next base: position 136,961 of record JAEZCT010000044.1, read on the forward strand.
CCGTGAACAGAACGGGGTGCCATGACCGGTCAAAGTCCGGGGTAATCCACACGGCCGCCCAAGGCTCGCCCTGCCTTGCGGTCTCAAACCAAGACTCAGCAGAAGCACTCTCTCCCGACGCCGCGGTTACCGTCACCCGCCAGAAATAGCGTGTGGAGGGCCGAAGCCGTAGCTCCGGAGCATAGCAGAGGGAATCGGGCTCATCGCCGTCTGCCCGGGCGCTGTCAAACACGAGGTCGGCAAAGGAGTTATCCAGCGCGCATTCCACTCGTGTTTTTATAATCCTTGTTCCTGGTGCGGCGTCCACTATCCACGAAAAACGGGGTGCGTCCCCTAAATAAAAGCCCAAGGGGGTTTTTAAACGGTTGCATAGCAGGTCGCGAAGGGTTAATCCGGTCATATTTGTCACCCTGCCCGCATCGGGCAGTTCCTTTCCGGTTTTTGTTCACACTAATACTTATACTAATATCCGATTTAAAAGAGTATAAAAATCAAGTGAAAAGCTTTAATTTATGGGTTTTCATGCGGATTTTTATCGACTCTTTTTGAGGAAATTAGTATTATAACCGATTTCTACACTACTACACTTGTTCGGGGGGGCAGTATCACCCCCTTCAAGACATAGACATTCGGGATAGGCCGCACGCCTGCGTCCTATCCCGAAACATTACTATTTGCCAATAAAAGTACAAATGCTATAGATACCTTTTTAATTGGGTCATAGTACAAGATAAACAACACAAGAGCGGTTGATGGTTGTGTATTATTGTTTACCTATTCTTATTTTTGCATTTCAGTTTTTAACTTTATCCCTTGACCGCGCCCGCTGTCATCCCCTCGATGACCAGCTTGTTGAGCGTAACATACAAAATTAACGTGGGCATGACGCTGATGGCGATACACGCGAAGATCGCGCCCCAGTTGCGGTTGCCGTACTGGTCGGAAAAGTACAAAAGCCCGGTCTGCACTGTTTTCATGGTAGCGTCTGAGATAAAGGTCATGGAGAACACCAGGTCGTTCCAGCGGAAGTAGAACTGAATGACCAGCACCGTGACGATACCCGTTTTCATAAGCGGAAGGATAATGCGTGAAAACACCTGATAGATGTTTGCGCCGTCAATAACCGCAGCCTCCATCATGTCGTCGGGCAGGCTCGATAGATACCCGCGCAGCAAAAAGATTGAAAGCGGAAGACCAAAGGCGATGTAGGTGATGATAAGGCTCATGTAGGTGTTAAGCAGTCCCGCGCGGTTGTATATGGTGTACAGGGGGATGAGAACCACGGCCGTGGGCACCATAATGCCGCTTAAGAATATCTTCATAACCTTATCCCGCAGGCCCCAGCGCATTTTGGTCAGAGCGAAGGAGGATGTAGTGGATAGAATAACGATAAAGGTCAGTGAGATGAGTGTGACAATTGCGCTGTTTTTAAAGTATATGTTCATCTTGCCGCGATTCCACGCGTCGATGTAGTTTTGAAAATGAATTCCTGTGGGCAGTGCGTAGGAGGCCGAAAGGGCAAACTCCTGGGTGGACTTAAACGAGCTCATCAGAATCCAAAAAATAGGGTATACCTCTATGAGTACAATCAACGCGATCAATATTTTGGAGATGATGGCGCCGACGCTCTTGGTTTGGGTTTTTGCAGCCCCAAACGTACTCAACTTTCTTGCCATACCGGTTCCTCCTTTTAGTTATACTATTATGCGGTTAAAAAGTGTCTTAAAAATCCAGTCAAAGGCTTTATTCGTGGGTTTTGACTTGGATTTTTACAGAGTATTTCACACTTTTAAAGAATAATAGCATTAGGCCGTACCGCACGGGTGCGCAGCGTTTAGTACTTTTCTTTGCCGATGAAGTTCACGATAGCGGTAACCAGCAGGCACTGCACCAGAATCAGCACCGCCACGGTGCTGCCGTAGCCGTATTGGTTATAGTTAAACGCATTAACGTACATATTCATGGTCATAGATGTAGTTGCGTTGCCCGGCCCGCCGCCCGTCAGCGCGGTAGCGGATTCAAACACCTTCAGCGTGCCGGTAAAGCTGAACACAAAGCAGGTAACCAGTATTGTTTTAAGGGAAGGAAGAAGGATGCTCCAAAATAAGCGCAGGCTTCCCGCTCCGTCTATCCGCGCCGCCTCGATAATATCCTCCGGGATATCCACCAGCGCGCCGTAGATAATAACGCAGTAAAAACCAATGGCTGTCCAGACATCCATCATACACAGCACCGCAAACGCGGTTGCGCTTTGCCCAAGCCAGGGCTGAACAAGATGACCCAGGCCCACAAGCTCAAGAAGTGCGTTAAACAGACCGTAATTCGGTACCAGCGCCGTCATTTTTATAAACATCTGCGCCACCGCAACGGCCGGCAGAATGGTGGGTATGAACACGATGGTGCGCACAAGGGTCTTTGAGCGGCTCACCGCAAAGTGCACCATCAGTGCAGACAGCATACCGAATATGACCTGACAAGGGGTTACGATGGCAATGTATCGCCAGTTCATCTGGAACGCAGCCATGGTGTGGGAGTTTTTAAATACGTCAAAGTAGTTCTGTATGCCGTAAAACTCAAACTTCATCCCCGGCATGCCGGAGTATAAGGTGTAAACGAATGTCCAAACGATTGGTACAAAAATAATTGAGACGAAAAGTATCAGCGCCGGCAAAACCATCAGGCAGATTGCCTTTTTATCACGCAATACTCTTTCCAAAGCTGGCCACCTCCCTTAATGATGCCCTCAGACATCGGGTCGCGAGTAAAAGTACTCGTAACATACAACATTTATCAGTGTAAATATATAGGAGTGGAAAGGTCGCCTCGGGCTAACCCCAAAATAAGCCTTTCCACTCCTGTGTACTCTACCGACCACCACACGCGCGCTAACGGCAAAAATTTGTATTTTAAAGCGTTGCACAAGCGTAACGATTGCTTTACTTGGTTGTTTGCCGCAAAAGCCGTCTGCGGCGCGTCAGTGCGCGGTTAAGTGCCGGGGATTAATTAAAAAGCCTTTGCAGTTATGCGCGGTTCTTGTCAACGGACTCCTGGAGCATTGTCATATAAGCCTCAGGGGTCATTTCGCCCGAGTAAAGCATAGCAATGTTGTTCTGTGCAAGCTGAGAGGTTTCGCTATCCATCTTCGCCTCAAACCACAGGAAGGAGCCCTTTGCGCTCTTGAGCACATCGGCGACAATCTGGGTGTAGTAGGGCATGTCGGAAGGAGGATTGTTGATCTTATAGCCCTTGAAGGTGCCGAAGTTTTCCATGGAGTAGTCGCCGATTCTGGTGAACACATACTTCATCCAGTCGCCTACCGCTTCGTCATACTTCTTAGAGGAGAACATGAGGATGTTACCGCAGTTCATGCTGTAATCGTCGAGGGTGCCGCCCGCGGTGTTGCCGGTGACGACGGGGATGTTAAAGTAACCGATGCCCTCGGGTCCCGCCGCGTTCTCAGGTTGGGAAAGGTTCTGGGTAAACCAGCTGCCGTCATATTTGATGGCGGCCTGACCGTTCATCAGCATTGCACTGGCGGTGCTGGGATCGATGGTGGTCATGCCCACAGAGAAGTATTCCTTTTTCGCCATATCCGCGAACATCTGGGCGGCGGCAACGTACTGCGGGTCGGTGAACTTGGCCTTGCCGTCCATAACGTCCTTGACCGCGTTAAGGCCTACACTGCGAGCCACATAGGAGTTGAGTACGCGGGTCATGGGCCACTTGTCCTTACCGCCCTGAACGATAGGAACGATGCCCGCGTCCTTGAGCTTCTGACACGCGGTCATAAATTCATCCCAGTTCTTGGGGGTCTCGGTAATGCCGGCCTTTGTAAACAGCTCTTTGTTGTACCAGTAGCCCTCCATATTTAAGCCCAGCGGTACATCGTAAAGGCCTACGCCGTCTACCAGCGTGGTTAAGAGCGACACCGCGCCGTCGTCAAGACAATCGCGGATGCCAAGCTCTTTGAAGGTCTTGTCTACGTCAAGGATTTGTCCGGTTTCGATGACGCTCTTTAAACGAACGCCAGACTCATATGTACAAACCTCGGGAAGATCGTCGCTAGAAAGCAGGATGGTTACCTTTTGATCCAGCTGCTCGATGCTCACAAACTCATACTCAAAGCTAAAGCCGTCCACCGTTTGGCCATACTCTTTAGAAAGCTCGTTAAGAATGTAGCCATTGGTTGCCGGGTCAGTCTCATCCCAGATAGACAGGAAGCTGATGGGACGGGACTTGAATTTTGCCTCGGTCTCCTGCGAGGAGGAAGGAGCGGGTGCAGCGGAGGAAGAAGCACCTCCCGACGGCTGAGCGCCGGAAGAACAGCCGGCAAGCAGCGCAGCAAGAAGCATAGCCGCCGTGGCCGCAGAGAAAAGTCTCTTTTTCATTTGAGTGTGACTCCTTTCACTTTTTAAAGTTACGAAGAGCTAGGTCTTTTGCCGCAGATTATTGTTTTTTCACCGGGGCAGCCTTTTAATCTACCCATCCTTTTCGGCGTACTCCGGTGCCATGGCTTTACTATATCATCGTTAAACAATTTAGTCAATATTTTTTTGAATTTCAATTAAAAATTATTGAAAATTAAATTTGATTACTAAAAGCGCTAAAAGATTCAAATAACCATTATCATTTTTGTGCTTAACTACAATGATGCATCAATTTGTTTAAATAATCAAGACACCAAAATTTAAACAATTTCAAATACACTTCTCGCCTGTTCTCCGCTCATGGGGCGCTTGCCCATTGCCCTCAGCAGCCCCGCGAAGTGGCGCACCAGCTCCAAATTATCTGCCGCCTGCTTGCCCGCTTCGGTTACCGCGCTGTCCTCAAAGCCCACGCGGACGGTTTGCGCGCCCAAGGCAACTGCGGCGGCAATCACGTCGTTATTCTGCCGCCCATAATGGGTAATTCCCCAATGTGCCGTTTTAGGAATAAACGACCGCAAAGCAAGCAGCGCCTCCGGGGTGGCCGGGGACGCCCCACGATGCCCCAGCACGATGCTAAAAAGAGGCGGTACGGCCACCTTGTATTTTTCCCATAGTGCAAGGGTTGTGGCAATCATCCCTATCTCAAACACCTCTACCTCCGGGGTTTTGCGCACCTCCAGGATTCGGGTAAGGCAATATTCCACATCGGCGGGCGAGTTTAAATACACCGCGTCGCCCAAGTTTACCGAGCCTACGTTGAGGGAGGCGCATTCTACCTCGGGCAGAGAGAGGGGTGCGCACCGCTCTGCTATAGTCAGGTCCGATACCCCGCCAGTGGATGCCTCGATGACAATATCGCACCCGGCGCGAATGAGCCGCACCGTCTCATGAAACGCGTCCAGCCGGGCGGTAAGCCTTCCGTTGCGGTTCCGCACATGCAGGTGTACCATACCCGCCCCCTCCCGGGCACAGGCTATGACCTCTCGGGCAATCTTTTCGGGATCTGCCTCGGCGGCGGTCGCCGCAACCGGAGCCACTGATATCAACACTTCATCCAAATTCGCCCACTCCTTTTGCTTTTGAATAAATTCATAAATCAGATCCCCAAATTCGCTTAAACTATTGCAAGGTAACACATAGTATCTCTAGTATAACAATACCCATCCGCCAAACCATGGGCAGCCGAATACAGGGCAAACCAAGAGTTATGGGGGATGGGAATTTCATCAGAAGGTTAATTACGCAATTTGTAAAGCAATTCCTAAGCTTTAACAGAAAAATAGCGTTACAGCAGACCCTTCGCCTTAAGAGCCTCGCACACCGCTTTCGCTCCAAAACGGGGACTGGAAAGCACCGGCAGCGCAAAGGCCTCGGCGACGAGGCGCTCGCAAAAGGCCATGGAGCCTTGGGCAAACAGGATAACCTCCGCCTTGCCCGAAAACGGGGCGGCCGATTCCAGCATACGCTTCGCAAACTCCTCGCCGGATAAGCCAAAGGCGTTTTCCACCAGCACAGGCAAAACCTCCGCCCTCCGCCCCAGCTCCCGCGCCACGCGCAGGATGGTATTACAGGTGGGTTTTAGTGTGGTGGGAAGCGTTGCCATGACCCCAATCTTCGCACCGGTGCGCACCGCCTCCCGGCACATCTCCTCATCAATGCGTACAATTGGTACACCGGCATACCGGGCAAAATCCTGCAAGCTGTCTGCCGCCTCTCCCACTGAGGAACAGGCGTTGAGGATTACATCCGCACCCTCAAGGATAGCCCGGGTAAACATGCCCGCAAGGCGCGACGCCGCAAAAGCGGTAACAATGCCGTTTTCCCTTGCCTCAGTTAGAATAGACGCATCCTCATACCGCAGCAGGGTCGCACCCGGTACGGCCGTATTCAGCTCGCGTTCCACCCTATCTATCAGTTCGGGAGTGGTTGCTGTGTAAACTACAGCAATTTTTATACTCAAACTAACTTCCCTCCTGCAAATTAAGCGTTTACAATGATGTGATTAGAAAGCAACAGGTGCAAATCATAAAAATTATTATGGATTTTTACGCAAAATTCTATCTGTCGTTGATTAGATAACGGCAATCCTTTTAGTTTACATTATGTGGAGAAAGCCTGGCCGCTTTCGCAGGGCCCGTGCTGCCGCGCACCATCAGGCTGACCCCTATCTCCATCTTCACGCTAATCTCATGACCCTCCTTAATCTGACGCATAAGCAGCTGCACCGCCGTCGGCCCGAAAACATCCCGAGGTACAACGACAGTGGTTAAGGGCGGGTCGCACAGGGCGCACATAGGGCGGTCATCAAAGCCGATGACGGAGATATCCTGCGGCACGCATAGTCCGCTCTCGGTTAACCCGGACATCGCCCCGCAGGCAAGCAGATCGTTATCCGCCAAAAACGCGGTGGGCAGGCTGTTGCGGTTTCGGTTTTGCAGCCAGTCCTTCATCTCCCCCGTCGCCTGCTGCTGAGAATAGCTAAGGCTAACCACATGCTCTGGGTTTACCAAAAGACCAAGCTGCGCCATGCGCTCGGTGTAGGCAAAGTAGCGCGCGGCGAAGCTATTAATCATGCTGCGGCTGCGAATATAGCCAATCTTCCGGTGACCGAGCTTATAAAGACAGCGTAGCGCAAGAACAATTCCCTGCCGGTTGTTAATGCAAACCGAGCTTGCGCCTTCATCGGAAAAATCATTAAGAAGGATGACGAACGGCGTTTTTAGCGAACGGAAAAAGGCCATGTCGTTCTCCTCGGCCTCGGTGGCATAGATGATAAGCCCCGCGCAGCGGTTGGCGCGGATGGTCTCAATCTGCTCGCGGATAGGGCCGTCCTTTACGATCTGCATAAACATCAGGTTATAGCCCTGCTCAGACACCGCCCGGCTGACCCCTTCCATCAAAAGCTCGAAGAAGGGTGCCTGGCCGAGGATATCACCGGTGTTCTTATACACCACAAAGCCGAGGTTGCGTTCCTCCTCAGCAAGTACCGGCTTATCCCGCTGGTAGTTGTAACGGTCAAGCAGCTCCATAATCTGTGCGCGCCGCTCCTCACTGACACCGGGCTTGTTGTTAATAACCATTGATACCGTGGCGGGGGATACCCCCAGCATCCTCGCAATCTCCTTGGCGGTCATCGCGCCGCGCCCCTTTCTTCCTGCGCCGGGCGGTCGGGAACCTTTTCAACCGCTTTTTGCCATCCTCTGTAATACGCGTCGCGTACCTCCTTGGGCATGGTGGGGGCATAGCGGGTTTTAGGCGGACGACCAAACAGGTTATCGCGGGAATAAAAGCCCGCCGCAAGCCCCGCCGCGTATGCCGCACCGGCGCCCGAAAGCTCCTCAATCTGCGGCACGCACACTTCACAGCCAAGGATATCCGACTGAAACTGCATCAAAAAACGGTCGGCGGTGGGGCCGCCGTCCACCCGCAGCACGGGGACGCGCGTTCCCGCATCCCGCTCCATCTGTTTGAGTACGTCGGCTATTTGATACGCGATGCATTCCTCCGCCGCGCGAACCAACTCCGCCCGCCCTACGCCACGGGTAATGCCGCAGATGATGGCGCGGGCATCGCTGTCCCAATAGGGCGCGCCTAGGCCGGTAAAGGCGGGCACTAAGTACAGCCCGTCAACATGCTCGGTACTGCTGGCAAGCTCCCCCGACTCCTTGGATGAGGAGATGAGATGCAGGTCGTCCGCCAGCCATTTGATAACCGCGCCGGTATAGTTGATATTGCCCTCCAGCACATACTCCGCACGGCCACCCATCCTCCACGCAAGGGAGGTCGCAAGACCGCGTTTGCTAAAGGCCGGTTCTTCCCCAATGTTCATCATCACCGACGAGCCGGTGCCATAGGTCGCCTTGACCATTCCCGGCTGCAAGCACCCCTGCCCGAACAACGCGCCGTGTGAATCTCCCAGCACTCCGTGTACCGGAACCGGGGCGGACAGTATGCCGCCAAAATCGGCGACACCAAACAGGCTGTCAGAATCCCGCAGCTCCGGCAGCATGGCGACGTCTATGCCAAACAGGCGACAGACCTCCTCGCTCCACCGAAGTGTGCGAATATCGAGAAGCTGGGTACGGGAGGCGTTGGAATAATCTGTTTTTGGTGTGCCGCCGCACAGCTTGTAAACCAGCCAGCTATCCATAGTCGAGCAGCACAGCGCGCCCGACCGTTGCGGCAGTGCGTTTTGCAGCACCCACGCAAGCTTTGCTGCGGAATAGTAGGGAGAGAGCGGAATTCCGGTGACCTCGCGCACAAGCGGCGCACCCCCCGCCGCCTCAATGCGGGCACAGATCTCCTGCCCTCTGGCGCACTGCCACACTATGGCGTTGTACACCGGCTCACCGGTGTTGCGGTCCCATACAAGCGCGGTTTCTCGCTGGTTTGAGATGGCAGCGCACACAATTTGTTCCGGCGCTATGCCGCTATCGTCAAGAATCTCCCCCACCGCCGCCAGCAGGTTTTTGTATATCTCGTTGGGGTCATGCTCCACCCAGCCTTGCTTATTTACAATCTGGCGGTGGGCGCGGTCGCGCCGCGCGAATACTCCCCCGCTTTGATCAAACAGGATGACCTTTGTTCCCGAGGTGCTTTGATCTATTGCAAGCACATAACGCTCCATCACCTAAACCCCCTAACTCTTGGGTAATGTAAAGATAGTATACGGTTTGCTACCCCTTATAACGAAAGCCCTACGCGGCTGCGGCTACTGGGTGTCCTTGAGCCACGCGGCGATGCGCTTCGCCGCACCCTGTGCGTCCAGCTCGTAGTGGGCTAGCACCGCACCCGAGGATCCGGGCTCCAGCTCCTCATCGGGCAGCGCAAGTATCAGTACCGGCACGGGGTGTGCGCCGCACAGGGTTTCGGCTACCGCACCACCCAGCCCTCCGTGAAGATTGTGCTCCTCCATGGTTACAACGCGTTTGGTTTCCGCGGCGGCTTCTAACACAGCGCCCGTATCCAAGGGTTTTAGGGTATGCATATCCAGCACCCGCGCATGGATGCCCCCCAGCTCCAGAAGCACTGCGGCCTCCAACGCGCGGGCTACCATCTCGCCGCAGGCGATTATTGTCAGGTCGTTGCCCTCCTTCAGACGGTTGGCTCTGCCCGGCTCAAAGGGTGCGTCCTCACCGTAAACATCTGGCACGTCTCCCCTACCCATGCGGATATAGGCGGGGGTTTCCCTGCCTGCCAGCGCACGGAACATGGCGCGGGTTTGGGCGGCATCGCAGGGCAGGTAAACCTCTATGCCGGTAATTGCCCGCATCACGGCAATATCATGGGTGGAGTGATGGGAGTAGCCCAGCGCGCCATAGCTGATTCCCCCGCTCACGCCCACAATCTTTACATTCTGGTGAGAATAGGCGACATCCACCTTGATCTGCTCCAGCGAGCGCGCGGATAAAAAGCACGCGGGGGCGCATACATAGGGCTTCTTGCCCATGGCGGCAAGCCCTGCCGCCACCCCCACCTCATCCTGCTCGGCAATGCCGATTTCCACAAACTGGCCGGGCAGCTCCTTTACATAGTCGCCCAAGGTCACCGAGCCTCTGGAATCGCTGGCCAGAGCGTAGACAGTGGCATCCTGCCGCGCAAGCTCCAGCAGGGTTTGGGTAAAGGCTGTTCTGCAGTTTCCGGTTCCCATTACTAGAGCGCCTCCATTTCCAGTGCATTTTTCAGCTCACCTTGCAGCTCGTTCATTGCCACGCGGAACTGCTCCTCATCGGGTACGCCGTGGTGCCATTTGGCCACGTTCTCCATAAAGCTGACGCCCTTGCCCTTTACTGTACGGGCAACGAGGAGCTTTGGCCTCCCCTTCTCTGACTGCATGGTGTCAAAGGTATCGCAAAGTGCCTGCATATCGTTGCCATCACAGCTATGCACCGACCAGCCGAAGGCAGCCCATTTCTCCGCAAGGCCTTCTAGGGACATGACCTCCTCTGTTGTGCCGCTGATTTGCAGACCGTTGCGGTCAATAATTGCATACAGGTTATCCAGCTTATAATGTCCGGCAGCCATCGCCGCCTCCCACACAGAGCCTTCGGCCTGCTCGCCGTCGCCCATTAGCACAAATACGCGGGTGGGTAATGCATCTCGCCCGGCGGCTATTGCCATTCCTACCCCAATGGGTAAGCCGTGCCCCAGTGCGCCGGTGTTAATCTCCACGCCCGTCACCTTGCTATTGGGGTGACCGATAAGCTTGCTGCCAAAGGAGCCGAAGCCCTCCAGGAGCTTTCGGTCGAAATACCCAAGGTCGGCAAGAATGCAGTAATAGCCCTCCACGCTGTGACCCTTGCTTAATAAAAACCTGTCGCGCTCCTCCCATTTCGGCTCCCCGGGGCGGTGGCGCATCACCCTGTAAAAGAGCGCGGTGAGGATATCCGTGCAGGAGAGCGCGCCGCCGGTATGCCCCGTTTTACCGTGATAGATTAGCTGCAAAAGGGCTATGCGGGTTTCGCACGCCTTGCGCTTTAATGCTAGCACATTCATAGTACAAACCATGCCTTTCCGGCGCTTGCCTGAAAATAGAGAAATTCGCCATAAAATTGCGGTTCTTTGCCGGTTATCTGCCGCGCATCCATGCCTTCACCTCATCCTCGGTGGGGTCGATCAGGTCGGCCTTGACGCCGATGTATTTGCATGCCTCATACAAGGCGGGAATGACATTGCTGTGAATGCCCACACAGTGGTGGACGTAAGGGCCGCAGACAAGATGCTCCTCCCACTTTGGCCAGTCGTTCACCTCAATCCACAGGTAGGTACCGCGGGTAAACTTGCCGGTTGAGCCTTTGGCCTTGCCCAGAAACAAGGAGTATTCCCCGTTATCCCCATCAAAACGAATGATGGAGACCTCGCCGCCCCGAATCTCGCCCTCATGGGTGCCGGGGGCGTGGCTGTCAAACAGAAAATGCCCGCAGAACTTGCTCTTACCGTCCTTGAGCAGGCTTGGGGGGAAGTTGCCGCAATGGAACAAAAGCTCTCCGTTTTCATTGCTTGATTGGCGCACCGTAATGTCGGCAAAGAAGGGGGCGCTTTGATATCCTGCCGCCGCGTGTGCTATTACCGCTGTAATCGCGCCGTGGATATCGGTCTCGCAGGTGACGGGCAGCCCTTCGTCGGTAAGGATGGCGTTGGCTAGGCAGGGCATAATGCCAAGGCTTTGCTGCATCGCGCTCCAGCATTGGATGGCGACGGCATTGCAGTGAAACTCATCGGCAAATGAGCGCACGGCAAGCTTTAGAGCGGCGACGCGGCGCACCTGTTTTTCCTCCCAGCCGGAGCAATCCACCTTAGCCATGATATCCGCCGTGGCGGTATCAAGCTCCGTCATGCCGGCGGCCTCAATCTCCAGGGTTTTATCCTGCAAATCAATGAGGGTGATGGGGTGGCATTCTATCCCGAAGCGCTCAAGCAGCTCCCCCTCGTTGCAAATCATCGTCCAAAAGCCCGCGGGTCGGGTGGATATTTGCAGAATACGGGTTTTATAAAACACCTTCACCGCAAGAGCCGCCCTGATGAAGGTCTCAAATCCCCGTTTAAACTCCGCGCTTTCGGGTGCGGTGTTGGGTATGTAGGTGAATTTTACGCCAAAGCGGCGCAGCACCTTGCCTGTGGCAAACAGTCCGCACTGGGTGTCTCGCAGGCGCATCCCGTCCTCGAGGGGGTCTTCATCGCGTGGACCCCACAAAAGCACGGGCTTTCCAAGAGCCTTGGCCACACGCGCCACCGAGTCCTCGGTGCCAAAGTTGCAGTGGGGGATAAATAGGGCATCCACCTCGGCGGCGCGCATCTTTGTTATAATCCTTTCGCAATCCTCTATGCGGTCATACAAAAGACCTTCTTCGTTTATGTCGTCGATATCAATGATGTCGATGTCTTTGTATTGCGAAATTATTGTCAGAATGCTGTTCTTATAGCGCAGGGCATCCTCTTTGCTGAAGGTAAAGCGCCTGGTAGGGCAAAAGCCCAGCTTAAGCCTGTTCATTCTCATGCACTCCTTATTTTATAATGGAACTGCCCTTCTATTTCTGGTCGTTCGTAAAACGCACAAGCTTTGCGTAAAAGTCCTCGAGAATGAAGCGGGAATCCACCTTACGGTAAACACGGATGGGGCGGTTGGGCCGCTCGTGGATGTAACGCATCTCCGCGTCAAAGTTTGGCGCGGGGAGCCAATCGTAGTCAAAGGGATGCTCCCACAGCAAAAGCCCCACAGCGGGTGAATCGCCGAGAATCCAGGTCTCGCCGGTGCGGGTGGGCGGGTTGCTGTGAAGCCTTGCGTGCTCTGCAAGCTGGTCAAACAGGTACTCGCCCAGCTTGCCGCAGGGACGCACCCGCATCTCAAGCTCCGTGATGGAAACCAGCATCTGCTGGTAGGTCTCTCTTGGTACCTGCCATAGAGAAATGGGGGAGTTCATTACCACATTGGCGGCCGCGATGTCGTTGCTTAGGTTATATTCCCTGCCGCCGCAGGGGTACACGCCGCCGCCAATCCAGATGGCCGTCAGTCTGCCCGCAATGCGCGGCTCCATGAGGTAGGCGCAGGCGAGGTCGGTAAGGGGCCCGAGAAAGGTGACGTACAAAGGCACATCCGTATCCTTCATCGCCTCCTCAATAATCATACGCGCGCCGTCAGACGGCACGGGGGTTTTATCGTCGGAAAGCGCGTGGGGCGCGCCCTTTACTAGAATGCCTTTATCCACGTCCATCAGGTCGAGTAGAAGCGCCGCTTCATCGTAGCTGTCCTGCATACTGGTTTTGGACTTTTTATCGCCAAAATGTGCCGCGATAATGCCCACGTTGTCAAAACGCGGAGATAACAGCGCGTGTACGATGGCATACTGGTCGTCCGCTTCGTTCTTTGCGTCGGTATTGGTAATCACGCGGATGCGGAATTTTTCGGGGACTGTAAATGCGTATTTGTCGTAAATCATCTCGTGACCCTCCCATTTAGTATGACAATAATTAGTGTTTGAACAATTTACTTAATTGTAGCACAGTTTAATAAAAAATTCAATGAACATTTAGAGCTTTTTTGTGAGGTTTTCAGCGAAATATTTAAAGGATGTTTCAATATAAACAGGGAAAGGGCTTCCGGCAAATGCCGGAAGCCCTTTCCCTGTTTTTCTTCTACTGTCGTGTAAACTAAAGTTTTTAATATATAATACTAATATCCGATTTAAAAGAGTATAAAAATCAAGTGAAAAGCTTTAATTTATGGGTTTTCACGCGGATTTTTATCGACTCTTTTTGAGGGGATTAGTATAACTATAGCCGCCGTACGCTCTGGCGACGAATCAGCTCGGTCTCAACCTCTACCTTTTGCCGATAATCGTTCTTATCCAGCAGCAGCTTTACGGCAACCGCCCCCATGCTATGGGTATCCACCCGCATGGTGGTAAGGTTAGGCGTGACCATAGTGCAGTATGGCATATCGTCGAAGCCGATGATGGAGATATCCTCGGGAATTGCGTAGCTACGCTCCCGCAGTGCCTTCATCGCACCCATGGCAATAATGTCATTATCCGCAAAAAAGGCAGTGGGCATTTCGGGCTGTTTGGCACAGTATGCCAGCATGGCCTCATATGCGGTGTCGTGGGTACTGCCCACACGGGCCACCCAATCCTCCCGCACCGTCAAGCCAAGGTCGCTCATTGCCAAACGGTAGCCGATTTCGCGGTCCTCAAAGTTGCTGATCCATACCGCGCTGTGCAGATAGCCAATCCTGCGGTGACCGCAGTTGTAAAGCTCCTCCACGGCATGGTAAGCGCCCTGCCGGTTGCCAATAACCACCTTATCGGCGCTCACGCCAAGCATTGCGTTATCTATGAGGACATAGGGCACCGACAGTTCCCCCAGCGCGGACCAATCCGGCCGCTTTAGCTCCGTAGCTAAAACCAGGATCCCGTTATCCGTGCGCCCCGCAACACTTTTAAGTCCCTCTGCCTGTACAAGTCCCGCGTTGAGGTAGTGTATGCTTAAGTTATAGCCGTTATTTTTTGCCTCACCCTCGATGGCCTCAATCAGCGACGCGAAAAATGGTGTCTCCGCGACAACCTCGCCATGCCGCTTAAAAATGACAAAGGGCAGGCTCTCCGATTGGTCAACCGACCGTTTGGTGGAGGTTGGCTGATAATTAAGCTGTCTTGCAGCCTCCATCACCCGCTCACGGGTTTCGTCGCTAAAGCCCGGGCGGTTATTTAGCACCATGGAAACTGTAGCGGGCGAAAGCCCCACATATTCGGCAATATCTCTTATCCGTGAAGACATGGCTATTCCTTTCAATACAACGTGAATGGCAGCCGTTGTATTATACCTGACAAGAATTGAAAAAATTCAATACAACAAGCAAGTCTACGGGAAGTATGCTACCCTCTTGCGAGAATTTAGCAGTAGCTCCTCCCCCACCCAAGGGGGCTATGTATAGGCGGAAAGCTCCTCGACAGCCTGCCTTAGCGCATTATCTTCGCCCACATTGCCCGGAAAGATAACATAAGGGAGCCCGGGAAAGAGGCTCTCTTCGCCAGTTTTCCACACCGGAATACCCGGCAGAAGCTGACCCATTACCTCCGCACGCCGAATGCCTAAGCCCTTGGTTGCAACATCGCTGGAGGTAATACCACCCTTTGCGATAATAAAGGATGGCCGCGCGGCGATGCGCGCAGGAATACCTGTAAGCTTATCCGAAATCATGGTGGCACAGCGAAGTTCCTCCTCGGGGCCGCCGCCTACGTCAAAGCGTTCTCGCCGCGTATGCACAACAGCGGTTTTCCCACTTGCAATCAGCCTGTCGGTCAACGCCGCGGCGCGTACCATCTCGGCCTCAAACGCCGTCGAATCCACCACCAGATGCTGGTTAATTTCTACAAACTCCGCACCGTCATAGCCCCGCAGAGCCTCAAGCTGAGCGGTGGTTTTATTCACATGCGACCCCACAATCACAAGCCCGCCGTTTGAGTCACAGGGGTCGCGCAGCTGCGCGCCGGATAACAGCGGATGGTGGCTGATCGCCCCGATTACCTTCACAAAAGAGGCCGCGCTGCGGACAAGAAAGCGTCTGCCCTTTGCCAGCACACGAACAAAGGCAGTGCAAAACACCAAGAGGTCCTCATAACTGACCGCATTGACGACCACCTTGCCAAAACCGCTTACCTCATCGAGCGCTCTTTCGATTCCGGTATAATCGAGCCCGCGCAGCTGGGCAAGGCTGATGCAGGTAACAGAGGGTTTGTGTCTGTCCCCGTATTTCTCCGCAATCCAAGACGGCAAATCGGAGCTTTGGTAGCCAAAGGTCTTATCCCCCGCATACTCGGTTTCACCGGCGGGCACCAGAGCATCGCCATAAGCCACATAATGAATATTATCAATTGTATAGCGCCCGCCTTCGGCAAAAAACGGACAAAGGATTTCGCCGTCATACCGCGCTCCCTGCCGTTCCAGTGTCTGGCGGAGGGTTTCGGTCTCGAGCGGATAGTGACCGCGCAGGGTGGAATCCCCTCTGCTGATAAGCAGAAACGGAAGGGATACCGCCGCGAGATTCTCCCCGATTTCGGTATGTACGCGCCGGGTTTCTGTCTCGGAAAAGGCGCGGGAATTGGTCAGGATATAAAACAACCGCCCCGGCGCGGCAAACGCCTCGCGGATGCTTTCCCTATCCCACCGTGTATACACCGGTACTCCATGCACCGTTTGAGAGCCCGTGGGGTCATCATCGAGCACAACGATTTTATGCTTCATTTGCGAATAGGCAGCGTCAAACACGCCGTTAATCTGAGTGATATTATAGTTTGGAAATTGTGCGAGCGTCTCTTTTTGTAACGAGTTCAAGTCAGCGCGCCCCTTTCCTGGGTAAAATGTTGGCAAATCGCCTCGTCGTTATGGTTTAGTATAAGTCAAAAGCACTGACATCTGGTTTTTGGCGCAAAGCTTCATTCAAGCTTTCTAGGAAGAAAAGTATTATACTGCCTGCATACTAGTTTATCAAATTTTTTTAAACAATTCAATTGTTTAATTAATAATTCAAATATTTTTATAATACGACAAAATTCGCGGTACTGTGGTCAAGCCTATTGAAATACTCGCAGCGTTTGGGAGAGCACCCAAGGCGTCCCCCTTGTCGTTTAAACAGCATGAAGGTTTTTGCGTATACATTCTACGGTAAAGTACTCACACGACGACTCTCGTCTCATCCAGCACCTCCTTTGCCGTATCTAGAAACGCACGCATTATGGGCGTTACCCATTTATCCTTATGATAGATTAGTTGGGTTTCAACCTGAAGCTGGGACCCTGCCCAATTAAGTGGCGCCAGCTCTCCGTTTGCAAGCTCCTCCTCTACCGACACCATGGGCAAAAAGGTAATGCCCATGCCACAGGTTGTAAGCTGCTTAATGGATTTGATACTGCCCGATTCAAGCATAGAGCGCGGGGTAATACCGGACTCCTTGAGCATCAGTTCAAATATCATGCGATAGCTGCAGCCGGATTCAGTTAGAATGAGAGCCTCATCCTTTAAATCCATAGCCGTTACTGCCTTCTTTTTCGTCAGCGGATGGTCTTTTGCCGCGAATATCCGCATGGGCTCCGGCATAGAAAATTCGTTGATTACATCGGGCTCCGGCGCGTCCAAGATATCTAAAAAAAATCCGACATCTATGCTGTTTTCCTTTAGCCATACTTTCAGCTCGTTGGTGTTTGCTATCTTTACCGTGACCTCAACCAATGGATAACGCTCATGAAACAACCGATAGATTTGTGGAAAACGTGAGGAGCACAGCGATTCCACCGAGCCGATTGCAATGGTGCCTTTGAGTACGCCGTCATTTGCCAATGCATCTCTAGCCTCTTTTGATAACCGCAGGATACGATTCGCATAGCCAAAAAAGATCTCCCCCGCCGCGGTGAGGTAAACATTTTTGCCTAAGCGTTCAAAGAGCCGGACATTCAGATCCTCTTCCAGTCCTTTGATTTGTGCCGTTACCGACGATTGGGCATAGCCCAGCTTATCAGCCGCCTTGGTAAAATTTAATGTACTGGCAACTGTAATAAAGGTTTTTAACTGCCGCAGCTCCATGGTCATACCTCTTAATCGAAATTATCGATTATAAAATTCTACATTATCAATTTTACTGATTCTTTGGTTTATGATATCATAGGTTTAAGAGGGTTGCAACCCCCCTCCGAAGCGTTTTTGCAGCTTTTCCTCCTACAGCAAGCGCGCCCTGCGCTGAAAATTTTACTGATCATTACAGATTCGTGCGCCAGTACTATTTATTTTCGTTGAATTTTGAAAAGGAGCATAGATATGAATGAGGCTATGGTTAAAGAGCCCGAGTGCAGAGCACGCGCCGTATGCGAGAATGCTCAAAAAACAGAAGAAACTGCTCAGGTAACCGTAGAGATACGAAATGGACAGCTTGATGACATTTCTAGAATTTGGTCAATTATGCACTCCGAAAGCATGAGCTGGGACGATGAGCAAATAAGGAGCAAGCTTAGCGAGATATATGTGCTCAGTGTTTCTTCCATCATAGTAGCGGTAATGTGTGCCTCCTTCAATGAGAAAAGGCTTTATGTGCAATGGACTGCGGTGCACCCCATGTACCCTAAGGCTGCGGTTACTGCCGCATTGCGGCTAGCAGTTTCAGGAGCGGTATTGCGCAGAGTTGAGCTGAACTAAAGCTTGTCCAAAATGAAAAATCCTGAAATCGAAACCATAAATGGAAGTTTTATTTCTGATTTTGATAGGTCTATTCCTACAAAAGGTATGTTGCCACGTTTTCCTTTCACATAAAATATACCTGAAGGACGAACTGAGTGTGTTATTACGATACGCCAGAAACTATCTCATGAGTAACGCAAAAAAGGTGTTGACAAAACCGCGAAAAATCAATATAATATATAACGTTGCATCGATTTTGCGGAATTGTGTAAAGGTAGCACGACAGACTCTGACTCTGTTTGTCTGGGTTCGAATCCTAGTTCCGCAACCACACATTGCATCACGGGAAAGTCTAAGGTTTCTTAGGCTTTTTCGTGGTATAACGTACAGAATATAACAGGGTAGCAAGACACTACATGAGCCGTGCTCCCGATATATTATAAATCACCTTTAAACAGCACAATAAGCCGACTTTGGAAAGCGCAAGAGTCAAAACAAACGCGTTTTAAGCAAGTCAAAACCTCCGGCTAAGCCGGAGGCTTGAAAAAGCCCTAGAAGGGCACAGTACTGACAATACCCCTAAAGGGGCCCCGAAAGGTCTGCCATCCGCATTGTTTTTTCGAGCAACCCCTAAAGGGG
>JAEZCT010000048.1 GCA_023433405.1 Bacillota bacterium
TAGCGTGACAGGCTAGCGTTCTAACCAACTGAACTACCAGGCCGCTTTTTGGTGGGAACAATAGGGCTCGAACCTATGACCCTCTGCTTGTAAGGCAGATGCTCTCCCAGCTGAGCTATGCTCCCAAAAAGCAACTGTTTTCTCCGGGTGCCAAGACCTATGTTCGACAACAGTGCAAGAGTTATTATACACAGTATCTTCTGTAAAGTCAATACGAAAAACAGATTTTTCGAGAGAATAGTTCTCATATCCGTTTTCCTTTTTCGTCCTCTATCAGCACAGCCCTTACGGGCGAGCCGTTGCCATTTTTAAACTTTAGCGGTAAGCCAATAAAGATGTATTCTCCTTGCTCGACGCCCTCCAGCTTTAGCGCCTCCAATATTGCGACCTCGTTTTTTAGAAGGCAGGTATGAACGGGGTTGCCCGGCAGGGCGCGGTAGGCCTCAATGGAAAAGTAGTTAATTCCCACCGCTCTAATCTTTTTTTCCACAAGATACTCCGCGCCGTCCGCATCCAGCGAGATATAATCCTCCCGGAATACATGGTCAGAAAGCAGTAGGTTGTTTTTTGCGATGTTAAGGAGTATCATATCCCCCTCGCGAATATCAAGCCTCTGCAGCTGTGCCCTGCCAATATTCTGGTCGGTGTCAAAGCAAAAAACCTTTGCCTTGCCAAAGAATTTATCCAGCGCCACGGCGGCGGTGCTTTTACCGTCCCGTATAAAATGCAGGGGGGCGTCTACATGGGTACCGGTATGCATCCCCATTAAAATACTTGAATCATTCGCCACAGCTCCGTTCTCAATAGAGTCGCTTTGGGTAATCTTCACCGGGTCTGAGCCCGGCCATACCACAATATCCTCGGTAATCTCCATGGTGATATCAATCATTTTGCTCATGAGTATTAGTATTTCCTTTCTTTGCTCCCGCCGACGCAGACGCTCATTGCCGCGAAACCGGCGTAATGACGCTTATTCCGCCGCCTCGCGCCGCTCCTGCTCCCTTGCCGCGTCCAGCGCGTCCAGCGCCGCCGCGATGGTGTCGGCGGGCTGCTCGTTTTTGAGCATCCGCACCGCAACGTAGGGGCGGCTGCCCGCACTAAACAGCACCCTGCCTTTTAGCATACCAACCAAGGCGCTTGCGGTTTTTGGAGAAAAATGCTCCATATACATAAGCAGACTGTCGCCCTTTTGGGTAATCTCGCTGATACCAAAGCGGGAGGCGCGCCCGCGCATCAGCGCCACATCCATCAGTCCCCGCACCGCCGCCGGCGGCTCGCCAAAGCGGTCTATCAGCTCGTCGGTCACATCCAGCACGTCGTTATGGTCGCGGATGCTTGCAATGCGGCGGTAAACCTCAATGCGCTGGGTTAAATCCTCAATGTATTTCTCGGGGATATGCGCCTCTATACGAACATCAATCAGGCATTCGCCGCTCTCCATGGTGTCGGGGCGTTCCCCTCTCTCCTCAAGCACCGCGTCGTTTAAGAGGCGCACATACATGTCGTAGCCCACCGACGCCATATGCCCGTGCTGCTGCGCGCCCAGGATGTTGCCCGCGCCGCGAATCTCAAGGTCGCGCATGGCAATGCGAAAGCCCGAGCCGAACTTGGTAAACTCCCGGATGGCGGTTAGGCGCTTTGCGGCGATATCGCTGACCACCTTGCCCCGCCGAAAGGTCATATACGCAAACGCCCGCCGGGTGGAGCGCCCAACCCGTCCCCGCAGCTGATACAGCTGCGAAAGCCCCATATAGTCCGCATCCTCAATAATCAGCGTGTTGCAGTTTGCCACATCCACGCCGGTTTCAATGATGGTGGTGCATACTAAGATATCAATCTCACGGTCCACCAGCTTACGCCATACCTCGGACAGCATATCCTCCCCCATCTTGCCATGGGCGACGGCAATGCGCGCGTCAGGCAGCTCACGCAGAATCTGGGCGCCCCGCTGCTCGATGGTATCAATGCGGTTGTGGATATAATACACCTGCCCGCCGCGCCGCAGCTCCCGGCGCATGGCCTCGGCAAGCACGCCGTCGTCATGCTCCAGCACATAGGTCTGCACCGGATGCCGATCCTGCGGCGCTTCGTCGATGACCGACATATCGCGTATGCCGGACATCGCCATATTCAGGGTGCGGGGTATGGGAGTCGCCGAAAGGGTCAAAACATCCACATTTGCCGAGAACTCCTTAAGGCGCTCCTTTTGTGCCACACCAAACCGCTGCTCCTCATCCACAATAACAAGCCCAAGGTTTTTAAACCTTACATCCTTTTGCACCAGCCGGTGTGTGCCAATAATCAGGTCCACCTCACCGCGGGCAAGGGCGCGCAGGGTTTTTTCCTGCTCCTTGGGGCTGCGAAAGCGGGATAACAGCTCTACCTTAACGGGGTAGCCCTCAAAGCGGCGCAGCACTGTTTGGTAATGCTGCCATGCAAGGATGGTGGTGGGCACCAAAAGCGCACACTGCTTGCCGTCGGCAACGCATTTAAACGCCCCGCGCAGGGCAACCTCGGTTTTGCCAAAGCCTACGTCGCCGCACAGCAGACGGTCCATGGGCACGCCGCTTTGCATATCGCGCTTAATTTCGGCTATGCAGCGAAGCTGGTCGTCTGTTTCATCAAATTCAAAGCGTTCGTCAAAGCCACGCTGCAAATCATCATCCGGGGGAAAGGCATAGCCCTTTAGCTGCATTCGCTTGGAATACAGCGCAATCAGCTCCTTCGCCATATCCGCCACCGCTTTTTTTACACGCGCGCGGGTACGCGACCACTCGGTGCCGTTAAGCTTGTGCAGCCGAACCCCGCCGTCATCCCGGGGGCCGATGTACTTGGAGACAAGGTCAAGCTGGGTGACCGGTACATACAGCGTATCGGCGCCCTGGTAGCGTATCTTGATATAATCCTTAATCAGCCCCTCCATCTCCAGCTTGTGAATACCCTCGAAGATGCCGATACCGTGGGAGACATGTACCACATAATCACCCGGCGTCAGGTCGCTGAGGCTGCGGATGATTTCCTTTGCCGAGCGTTTTGCCTTGGCGCGGGAGGAGGAAAGCCCCAGTACCCGCCCGTGGGTTAGCAGCGCCACCCGTGCGTCGGGCAGCTCAAAGCCGGCGGAAAGCGCGCCCGCCAGTACTGTCACCCGCCCCGCCGCGGGGGCTTTGGCGCCCTCGGCAACCGGCAGCCCGTCGCGGGAAAGGTCCTGTGCAAGGTTTACGGCGGCACGCTCGGTGCCGGCCAGTACCACGCAGGAAAAGCCCCGGTGCAGGTATGACTCAAGGTCTTCCTTGAGCAGCGAAAGCTCGCCCCCCCAAGGGGACAGGGAGGATGCGTTGACGGATATGAGGTCGGATATCCTCACCTCTGCAATGCTCCGGGCAAAGGTGTTAAGGTGAAGTGCGCCACGATTTTCAAAAAACATGGCAAAATCGGTGAAATCCAGCGTATAGCCCTCCAGCCCCTTAAACAGGATGCCTTCGGAATACAGCTGCTTGATGTCCTCCTCATGCTGCCACGCGGCGCTTTTTAGCGTATCGCGCAGCTTAAAGGTCTCGGAAACAAACAGCAGGTCATTCTCACAGTAATCAAAGATGGTTGCCCGGCGGTCGTAGACCAGTGGCAGGTATTTATCAAGGCTGCCCTTGTAAACGCCTTCGGTAAGCTCTGCAATATCCCGCTCGCTGTTTTCCTTTGCCTCCGCGGCGTTTTTGCCCCGCACATGAGAGCAGAGCGCGCGAATTTTTTGGCACAAAGCGGGTACATCTGTGCAAATAACCTCGCTTGCGGGGGTAATATGCACCTTATGCATGGTGTCGGTGCGGCGCTGGCTCTCCAGCTCAAAGCTTGAGATGGTGTCGATCTCATCCCCCCAGAACTCCACGCGCACGGGCGCTGAAAGGTCGGGCGGATAAAAGTCGATGATGCCCCCTCTGTGAGAAAACTGGCATACCCCATCCACCTGCGCCCGGTGCTGGTACCCCGCGCCCGTCAGGGCGCGCAGCACCTCCTGCATGGGATGAGTACCGCTTGCCGTGAGCGTCACAGAGGCGCTGCCCAAGGTATCGGGCGGTACGGTGCGCTGGGCGGCACCCTCGGCGCTTGCCACCACCACGCGGTAATCCTTTGCAAGGATGCGGCCAAGCACAGCCAGGCGGGCATGCTCAAATTCCCCCGAAACCCCCTCCACCGAGCGGAAGGTAAAATCCCGAGAGCAGAACAAAAGCGCAACATCCTCACCGGACATTGCGTTGAGATCCTCGCACAGCCTTCGGCCTTCGGCTTCATCCGCCACAATGCACAGGGCGTTTTTGCCGGTATCGGATACGAGGGTATGAACAAGACCTGCCTTATGGATGGGGGAAAGCCCCACCGCGTCGCAGGATAGGCGATCTTCTGCCGCCGCGCGCAAGCGCGCGTATTCGGGCAGACGCGAAAACAATTGGTTGTAAAGCTGCATGACGGGGTCCTTTCTATACAAGAGGGCAATGGTTATTGGGCAGATTGGTTATTCTATTAACCGATTTAAAGGTGTATAAAAAAGAAGTGAAGGACTTTGGTTTATGGGTTTTCTCGCGGTTTTTTACTTTGATTTTTGAGTTATCAGGTAACCCCTGGTCGTAAGCGTATCCCTATATCCTCTGCTGCGCCAGCCATTGGATAATTAATTGGATGCGTTGTACTTGTTCATCGCCGCGTCAAACTGTCCCGAAATGATCAGGTTCGCGGCGTCAATGCCGTTTTCGATGGCTTCCTCAAGCCTTGCGCCCTCGGCCTTGGTAAAGGTGCTTAACACCCACGCGGCCAGGTCGTAATCGGGGTGGGGCTTTGCGCCAATCCCCAGCCGGACGCGGGGAAACTCGTCGCTGCCGGTGAGGCAGATGATGCTTTTCATCCCCTTTTGCCCCCCGTCGCTGCCCTTGCGCCGAATGCGCAGGCGACCAACATCGAGGGTTATGTCGTCGTAAACCACCAGCACCCGCTCGGGCGGCACCTTGTAAAACTGCATGGCCTCGCGCACCGCCTCGCCGCTGTTGTTCATAAAGGTTTGCGGCTTTAAGAGCAGTACACGCTTACCCGCAAGCTCACCCATTCCGCTAAGGGCTTTAAAGCGGATGCGGTCTATTTTTATGCCGCTTTGCTCGCTCAGCTCATCCATGAGCAGAAAACCCGCGTTGTGGCGGGTGTAGTCATACTTCTTTCCGGGGTTGCCAAGCCCCGCAATGATAAAATCCACGGGGCCTGCGGCCGCGCCGGAGCTCGCGTTTGTGTTGTCCTTTTTTTGTCCAAAAAGCATTGTGTGCGTCCTCTTTAAGAATAGTTTATAGTTTCACCTGCAAAAAACTAATAGCATTCTATTTCTTCTTGTTAATACGCCCCTCGGCATATCCTTTTTTGTTTACCTGCCGGGCACGTCCAATCGCCATATCCCCGGGCGGCACGTCCTCGGTTACGGTGGTACCCGCCGCCACATACGCGCCGTCGCCTACCGATACGGGGGCGACCAGGTTGACGTTGCAGCCTACAAACGAGTCCCTGCCTATGGTGGTTCGCCATTTTTGCTTGCCGTCATAGTTGACGGTAACCACGCCGCAGCCAAAGTTTACGCCGCTGCCTACGTCACTGTCGCCAATATAGGTCAGGTGCGCCACACTGGTGCGCTCCCCTACCACCGAGTTTTTCAGCTCCACAAAATCACCTATTTTGGCGTAATCCTTAATATCGCAGTCGGGACGAACCTGAGTAAACGGCCCGATGCTCACATGGTCGCCCACGCGGGAGCCTGTTATTTGGGAGGCGTTAACGGTGCTTTCGTCGCCTATGCGGCAGTTTTCCAGCATTGAGTTTGGCCCGATGGTGCAGCCGGAGCCGACGACACAGCCGGTTTTTATGACGGTGCCGGGCAAAATCACGGTATCCGGCCCAATCACCGCGTCCGGCGCGATGAGAATACCGTCAAGGCTCATAAAACGCACCCCGCCGTTCATATGGGCGCGAATGCAGCTTTCGTTGGCGATTTTACTCAGCTCATACAGCTGCCACGGGTCGTTGGCGCCCAGCACGATGCGGGCGTCACCCGCGTCAAAGGCATCGGCTCTGCCGCCGGTCTCCCGGATAAGGTCTATGGTATCGGTCAGGTAGTATTCCCCTGCCGCGTTGTTGTTTTGCAGTCTGCTTAACGCCTCCATAAGAGCGGGGGCGGCAAACACATAGGCTCCGGAGTTAATCTCGGTGATGGCGCGGGTCGCCTCATCCGCGTCCTTATGCTCCACAATGCGGGCAAGGCTGCCGTTTTCGCGCACAATGCGCCCGTAGCCCGCGGGGTTTTCCACACACGCGGTAATAACCGTAACCGCGCTGCCGTTTTTTCGGTGGTGAGCCAGCGCGCTTTGAACCGCGTCGGCGGTCATCAGCGGCATATCGCCGTTTAGTACCACAATATCACCCTCCGCGTGGGCATCCAAAAAGTGCTTCGCCTGCATCACGGCGTGTCCGGTTCCCAGCTTTTCGCGCTGAACAGCGGTTTCACACCGGGCGGCGAAATGCTCGAGCATTTCGTTATTGGGAGGGCAGACGACGCATACGTCACCAATACCCGCATCCCTGACCGCGCGCAGCGCCCAGTCCGCCATGGGGCGGAACAGTACCTCCAGCATTGGCTTGGGGGTTTTGCTTTTCATGCGTTTGCCCTCGCCCGCCGCCATGATAATTGCTCCTGTTTTGCTCATCGTCAACCCATTCCTTTCCGGCTCATTGCGCATATAAGCTGTCGGCCGCACCCTTACCGCCGCCTTGCGCGGCAGATATTGGTCAGCCATTACATATTATATTCGCAAATCCTGCAAAATACAAGCAAAGAGCGGCACAACAACGACAGCTGCCGTTGCGTTAAGACTTTTCGTCACCCGTACCGAGCAAGTGCGCGCGCACAGTTTTGCCCCTCATTTTTTAAGCGCGCGAAAAGCCATAAGGACAGCTCATACTTTGCCCGCAACGCAAATTATAACGACCCGATACAGGAAAAATTTCGTTTTCTCTCATCTTTATGCTTTTTCTATTTGATTTTCGCTGACGAAAGTGCAATAATAGGAGCAAATTATGTTTTGTGACACAACCTGCCCTTCTGTATGCTGTGACATTATTATACACAGAATAATATTATGGCACAGCTTAATTTTCCGCTAATTAGCTATTGTAATCTGTGACTTTTAGAGATATTATTAATAAATAATTCTCCGCCCGGTTTATCCTCCCCGTTATGTCCGGTTATC
Source organism: Bacillota bacterium (assembly GCA_023433405.1). Taxonomy (GTDB): domain Bacteria; phylum Bacillota; class Clostridia; order Oscillospirales; family Ruminococcaceae; genus Acetanaerobacterium. Next base: position 7,272 of record JAEZCT010000048.1, read on the forward strand.
TCCGCATCCCTTTTGTTTTCTCTGTTATTCTCTTGTTTATTCATTAAACCCGTATTAGGGCTGTTTTGTTTGGTTTACCGAGTCGTGTCGTACTGCATATAAGGAAAGGCATGGTGGCCTGTATGGAACTTAACGATCCGCATATTATTCGCAAGCTCATCGATATGGATAAAAACGCGCGCAAGCTGGTGGAGGATGCCGAGCAGGAGCGCCGCCGGGCGGAGATTTCCCTTGCCACGGAGAAATCGCATATTGAGACCGATATCATGAGCCGCGCGCAGCACCGTATTGAGAAGATTAAAAACCAAACCGGCGACGAAAAGCAGCGGGAAGCCCGAAGCATCGAGGACGAGGGGCGTGAGCTCCTCAGCAAGCTGGATGAGGCGTTTTACAACAACCATGAAAAATGGGAGGACTCGCTTTACGCACGCTGCGTCGAGCTGCCATAAGACTGAGGCGTTGGCTGGAACGGGCGGGGCGCGCCGCTTTTTATAACGCATAACCTATGGGCATTATTGTCCGATGGACGCAAACTGCGCCGCACCGGTGGCGCGGTTTTTCACGTCCGGACGACAACTGCGCCTGACGACCGGCCCCGAAAAAGGCGAATGCGAAACTGCTGATATTGCTATGCGCCGCCTAAAAAGCGGCGGGATAGAAAGGGCGGAACACAAGACATGATGGCTCAGGCCGCAAGCAACGCAATTTTGGCTAAAGCCCACGCCATGTACGGCAAACGGCTGAGGCCTGAAAACTACAGGGATTTATTAAACCGTCACTCGGTGAGTGAGGTTGCCGCCTACCTTAAAAGTGAAACGGTCTACGCGAAGACCCTTGCCGGAATACAGGAGAACCTGATTCACCGGGGTCAGCTCGAGAACCTCATCCGCCGCGATACGCTGATGAAGTTTGTGCGTCTCGCCCAATACGAGACCGAAAGAGGCAAGGGCTTTTACCATTATTATATCGTCAACCTTGAGTCGGAGCAGATACTAGCCTGCCTGCGGCTGATGAACTCCGGGCAGATTGAAAGCTACATCGAAACCCTGCCCGGCTACCTGATGCAATACCTGTCGTTTGACGTCATTAAGCTTGCCCACGCGAGAAGCTTTGACGATGTGCTCGACACCCTTGCAAAAACAGAGTATTATGATGTTTTGCTGCCCTGCCGCCCCGCGCCGGGCGCAAGACCCGACCTGTTTCGCTGCGAGTTTGCGCTGCGCCAGCACTTTTATGACCGCACGTTTGCCCTGATAGATAAAAAATATTTTGGCAAGCAGCGCGCTCAGCTCCGGTCCATCTTTACCATGCAAATTGAGCTTGGCAACATTGCAAGCGTCTACCGCCTCAAGCGGTTTTTTCACTCGGAGCCTGAGCTTATCGAGCAGCGCATCCTCAAAACCCACGACCCTGCTATCGACCGCAGGATGCAAAAGCTGGTGGAGATGCGAAGCGTTGAGGAGATGCTTGCGTTTTTAAACCGCACAAGACGCCATAGTTTTTATGACGCGGTGGGCTTTTCATTTATAGAACACGCAAACCAGCGGATGCGCTACGCGCACAACCGTCGCTTGCTTGCGTATTCCCCTTATCCGTCGGTGGTCTTTGCCTCTTACCTGGTGCTAAGCCAGATTGAGATTGACAACATCGTCAGCATTATCGAGGGCATACGCTACAAGATACCGGAATCCGACATCGCGCCCCTGCTCGTGATGTAGGACACCCTAAAATGCACTAACAGTCGGAACAATGATAAGGAAAGGCGGTGGAAGGGTATGGCTATAGCCAGGATGAAGCTTGTTAATATTGACGGCGACGTCCGGCAGCTTGACGCTGCCGTCCTCAAATGCTCGTACGGGAATAATTTTCATCCCGAACAGGCATCCATGTATTACGAATGCATGGGGGCTATCTCCACATACAACGAAGAGAATCCGTACACATCTCTTTTGCGCAAGATCACCGAGATCGGTGTCCACGCGGGGTTTGACCTCGAGGACGCGCATGGGTACAACACCTTTACCTTGAACTACATTGCGGATCTTCCCCAAAAGATTCGCAGCATCAAAAGTCATTCGCACGAGGTGCGTCTGCTGATTGAGGAGGTTGAGGGGAAAAAGATTGAGCATAGCGACATCTATCTCTGCGACAGCCTTAAATTCCGTTTTGGTCGTATGCCCCTGAAAACCTATAAAAAGGTGAAAAACGATTCGGGAAAAAACTACCTGTTTTACCCTTTGCAAACAGACAAAGGCTATGAATGGGGCGTTTACATCACCGCAAAAAGCGCTGCTAAGGCGGTGGATAAGTATTTTTACGCCCTTAACTTTGAGCGCATTGGTGTGCCGCGGGATATTTTTATAAACCCCGACGGCTACCAAAAACGCGGCAATAACGATGTAAGGATTGACCGCGCGCAGCTGCTGGAGGACCTTGAGAAATTTGACCAGGAGGTTCTGGCACTGGGCGAGCGCAAGAACGATCTCTCCGAGCGCATTGCCCGCAATGAGCAGACCCTTATCCAGCTCAACCACATTGAGGGGCTGGATATCCCCTTTGACGAGATTTTTTCCTGTAAGTTTATTAAAATCCGCTTCGGGCGGCTGCCCGTAGACAGCTTTAACAAGCTCACCTACTACGAGGATAAGCCCTTTATCTTTTATACCTTTGATAACGACGACGAATACTACTGGGGCGTATATTTTGTGCCCAGCGCCTATTCCGTCGAGTGCGACTCTATCTTTAACTCCCTGTACTTCGAGCGGCTGTATATTCCAGATACCGTTCACGGCACGCCGGAGCAGTCCCGCGCGCAGATTACCAAGACCCTGCGGGAGGATAAGAGCGAGCTTGCCGATGTGCTTGGCGAATTAAAGGCCACCGTCAACCGCCGCAAGCTGTATTACTACGAAATGTATGCGCAGGTATCGTTTTTAAGCGATTCCTTTGAGATGCGCCGTTTTATTTCGGTGATAGACAACACCTTTCACATCGTCGGCTTTGTGCCGGATAAGGAAGCCATGTCATTTAAGAGCAGCTTTGAGGACCTGGAGGGCGTAACCGCCACCGTTAAGCCGGTGGAAAGCGATACGCGCTTTGCTCCCCCCACTAAGCTCAAAAACAACCGGTTCTTTAAGCCCTTTGAGATGTTTGTGGGCATGTTCGGCGTTCCTTCCTATTCCGACCTTGACCCTACTACCTTTGTGGGCATTACCTACACCCTGCTGTTCGGCCTGATGTTCGGCGACGTGGGGCAGGGCTTGTGTGTCGCCCTCTTGGGTTTTGTTCTGTGGAAAACCAAGCGGATGGCTCTTGGGCGCATTATGGAGCGCATTGGCATCTCCTCCGCTATATTCGGCGTGTTCTACGGCTCGGTGTTCGGCTATGAGCACCTGCTTGACCCCTTTTACAAAAATGTATTTGGGCTTGAGCATAAGCCCGTTGAGGTGCTTGCCCCCGAGATGACCAACTATATCCTCATTGGGGCAATCGCAATCGGTGTTTTAATTATTGTCATCGCAATCACCATTAATGTTATCATGGGCTTTAAGCAAAAGAAGCTTTCCCGGTCGCTGTTAAGTCCCAACGGGCTTGCGGGACTGGTAATGTACTGCACGGTGCTTTTGGGCGCCGCGCTGACGCTTGTATATAACATTAACATCTTTACCCCGCCGGTCATTATTTTGTGCGTAGTGGTGCCGCTGCTGCTCATCTTTTTACGCGAGCCCCTTACAAAGGCGCTTAAAAAGAACGGTGTGAAGTACCGCAAGAAGCTAAAGCCGGAGGATGAGCCCATCTCGGTTTGCCGCGCCCTCAGAGGCGAGGATGTCAATACCCCCATCCGCGAGCTTTTGGATTGCTCCTTTTTAACGGCTCGCTTCGGGCGGCTCCCCCGGGAGAACTTTGAAAAGCTGCGCTACTACGACGAGCGCCTGTTTTTGTTTTATGTAACCGAGCAGGATGACAGCTATTTTTGGGGTGTCTACTTTACCCCCGCCGCCTCCCTGCGGGAAGCGGACAGCATCTTTAACTCCCTGTACTTCGAGCGGCTGCGTCTGCCCTCCGACCTCACCGAGCTTTCGGATGAGACACTGGCGGATATCAGCAAGCTGATGGAGCGCGGGCTTGCCGAAGCCAAAAAGGCAAGCAGCACAAACAAGAAGGAGCACCACGAGGAAGGCATCGGCTCGTTTATTATCGAGAACTTCTTTGAGCTGTTTGAGGTTGTGCTAAGCTTTATTACCAACACCATGTCGTTTTTGCGTGTGGGCGGGTTTATACTCAGCCATGCGGGCATGATGGCGGTGGTTATGACGCTTGCCGAAATGGTTGGCACCGGCGCTTCCCCTGTTGTGGTTGTGTTTGGCAACCTCTTTGTTATGGCGCTGGAGGGACTCATCGTGGGCATTCAGGTGTTAAGGCTTGAGTTTTACGAAATGTTCAGCCGCTTCTTTGTGGGCGACGGCAAGCCGTTTACCCCCATCTCTGTGGGCATTGCCGGACAGGATAACGAGTAGCCCTTAATATCCAAAAGGAGAAATCCTTTTTTTAAACGGATAGATATTTGCTTTTTTCTGATTTATTAGGAGGAAATGACCATGAATGTTATCGTTTATCTGTTGCCGCTTTTGGCTGTCATTCTGTTGTTTATGCCCCTTGTGCCCGTATACACCGGCGTTACCACCGGCGTTAAGGCAAAACGCGCCGTTCGTTTTCACATCGCCGCCTTTTTTGGCGTATGCCTGCTTGCCGTTTTATTCCCCATGGGCGGCATGTTAAGCGCCGCCGATACCGCGGAAGCCGCCGGCGCTGCCGCCGCTTCCTCCGCCGGTCTTGGCTTTATTGCCGCGGCGCTTGTTACCGGCCTTTCGGCCATCGGCGCGGGTATTGCCGTTGCCGCCGCCGCCCCCGCCGCCATCGGCGCGTGCTCCGAGGATCCGAAGTCCTTCGGTCGCTCCATCATCTTTGTTGCGCTGGGCGAAGGCGTTGCGCTGTACGGTCTGTTAATCTCCATCCTCATCCTCAATAAGATTCCCTAAGCCTAAAGCCTGATTTTCGTACTTATCGCATCAAGAAGGGGAGGCGTGTTGGGGGATGAAGTTCTTTGTTATAAGCGATAATGTGGATACCTTTCTTGGCCTGCGCTTTGCGGGTATGGAGGGTGTTGTGGTACACGAGCCGCACGAGGTGGAGTCCCAGCTTAAAAAGGCGGCGGACGACCCTGAGATTGGTGTCGTGCTCATGACCGAAAAGCTGCTTGCTCTTTGCCCGGCGCTTGTGTACGACATTAAGCTAAACCGCCGCCGCCCCTTAATTGCCACCGTACCCGACCGGCACGGCGCGGGACGGGTGGGCGATACCATCGGGCGTTATGTGCGCGAGGCCATCGGTCTGAAGGTATAGCCGTCGTCCGTTTTGCATAGGCTGCGAAGCTTGCGCAAGGGCTCTTTTAACTCTGTAAATAAAATATGTAATTGATTTGTTTGGGTTTCTGCTAAATCTGCCCGTCGGGCGCCTTTGTGCTTTGCGCGGCAGAATAGAATCCGATTTTGGAGGCGTTACTATGGCAAGGCTTGAGGAAAAGCTCGAACGCTTTGAGCAGGCCGTCATGGCTCAGGCGATGGAAAAATCGCAGAATATCTTGCATACCATGGACGAGATTAAGAAAAATGAGATCTCCTCCGCTGAAAATTCAGCGCTCTCCAGCGCTTATGAGCTCATACAAGGGGAGGTCTCCGATATTACATCGGGTTCCGCCAGAGAGATTTCACAAAAACGGCTGAAGCAAAAGCAGGAGTACCTGCTGCGCCGTGCCTCGTATGAGCGTCAGGTGTTTGGCGCGGTGCGGCGGCGGCTCATTGCCTATACAGGCACTGACGACTATGCCCGGTATTTAAGCGCATCGGCTAAAAGCCTTGCGGCAGATTACGCGGGCAAGGACGTAACGCTTACGCTTAAAACCGCCCACAGTGCCTACGAGCCGCTGGTGCGGGAGAGCTTTGGCGCGCCCTGCACGGTTACGCTTAGCGACACGCTGGCTATTGGCGGCCTTATGCTTACCGATAACCAAAACGGCTATGTGGTGGACTTAAGCCTTGACGCACGCCTAAGCGACCAACGCGACTGGTTTTACCAAAACTGCAAACTGTGACGAAACCGATTATTTTCGATTCCCAACCGAAAGGGATGACTTTACATGAATAACGTGATCTATTCCATAAATGGCCCCGTCGTCACAGTTCGCGACACCACCGATTTCTCGATGCTTGAGATGGTGTATGTGGGCGAGAAGCGTCTGGTTGGCGAGGTAATTTCAATTACAACGGCGGCGACCACGATTCAGGTTTACGAGGTAACCACCGGCCTTCGCCCCGGCGAGCCGGTAACCCCCACCCGCAGCCCGATGAGTGTGCTGCTGGGCCCGGGTATTCTAAGCAATATCTTTGACGGCATCGAGCGCCCCCTGCGCGCCTTAGAGCGTGAAACCGGCGCGTTTATCGGCGAAGGCTGCAACGTGCTGGCGCTGGATGACACCCGCAAGTGGGATATTACCGTCACCGTGAAAACCGGTGATAGGCTGGCCGGCGGGCAGGTTTACGCCACCTGCCAGGAGACCCCCGTCATAGAGCACCGCCTTATGGTTCTGCCCGGTTTGTCGGGTACCGTAACCTGGGCGGCCCCAAGCGGCGGGTACACTCTAAACGACACCATCGTAACGCTGACGGATGACGACGGCAAGGAACACGCGCTGACGCTGTGCCAGAAATGGCCCATCCGTTCCGCGCGCCCCGTAAAGGAGCGCCTGCCTATCACTAAGCCTCTGATTACGGGGCAGCGCATTATCGATACGCTGTTTCCCATTGCCAAGGGCGGTACGGCGGCTATCCCTGGCGGCTTTGGCACCGGCAAAACCATGACCCAGCACCAGCTGGCAAAATGGTGCGACGCGGATATTATTGTATACATCGGCTGCGGCGAGCGCGGCAACGAGATGACCCAGGTGCTGGAGGAGTTTGCGGAGCTTATCGACCCCCGCACCGGCAAGGCGCTAACCGACCGCACGGTGCTTATCGCCAACACCTCCAATATGCCCGTGGCGGCGCGCGAGGCGTCCATTTACACCGGCATAACCCTTGCCGAATACTACCGCGATATGGGCTACCATGTGGCCATAATGGCCGATTCCACCTCCCGCTGGGCGGAGGCTCTGCGCGAAATCTCGGGACGTCTTGAGGAAATGCCCGCGGAGGAAGGCTTTCCCGCCTATCTGCCGTCGCGTCTTTCCCAGTTCTACGAGCGCGCGGGCGACATGATTGCGCTGTGCGGCGAGGAGGGCTCGGTATCGGTTATCGGCGCGGTTTCCCCCCAGGGCGCGGATTTTTCCGAGCCGGTTACCCAGAATACCAAGCGCTTTGTGCGCTGCTTCTGGGCGCTTGATAAATCCCTCGCCTATGCGCGCCACTATGCCGCCATTAACTGGACCACCAGCTACAGCGAGTACATTGAGGACCTCTCAAAATGGTACGGCGAAAATGTGGATCGCAGCTTTTTAAAGCGCCGGCAGGAGATTGCCACGCTGCTGCAGGAGGAAAACAAGCTTCTTGAGATTGTAAAGCTCATAGGCTCGGATGTACTGCCAGATGACCAGAAGCTGATTATTGAGATTGCCCGCGTTATTCGCGTAGGCTTTTTACAGCAAAACGCCTTTCATAAGGAAGACACCTATGTGCCTATGACCAAGCAGCTTAAGATGATGGAGGTTATTTTGCACCTGTACCATCAGGCTCACGGGCTGGTTGTCAGGGGAATTCCGGTGCGCCTTGTGGCGGAGACCGGCCTGTTTGAGAAGCTGATTAAGATGAAATACGATATCCCAAACAACAGGCTCGACCTGTTTGACGGCTATTATGCCGATATCGACAGTGTCCTGCGGGAGATTAAATAACGCGTCCTCTGTTCGGGCTTCGTCCTTCACGTTGCAAAGCAACGCCTTAATTTTCAAAGCGGTTTTATGTTCCTTCGGGGCATAAAGCCCGGAAGGGACATGGGTCTATCTATGAATACCCAACTGACAGGTTTAAGCGAAATAAACGGCCCGCTGGTTGTGCTTGACAACGTGCCGACGGTAAGCTATGACGAAATTGTGGAGCTTAAGCTCACAAGCGGTGAGATACGCACCGGCCGCGTGGTGCAAATAAACGGGCACCGGGCGGTAATACAGGTGTTTGAGGGCACCCGCGATATTTCGCTGACCAACACCACCACCCGCCTGACCGGGCACCCCATGGAGCTTGCGGTCTCCAAGGAGCTTTTGGGGCGCATCTTTAATGGCGTGGGCCGCCCCATTGACGGGCTGGGGGAGATTTACTACGATAAGAAGCTGGATATTAACGGCAAGCCGCTTAATCCGGTTTCCCGCGTATACCCCCGCAACTACATCCGCACCGGCATTTCTTCCATTGATGCGCTCATCACCCTCATCCGCGGGCAAAAGCTGCCCATCTTTTCCGGCTCGGGTATGAGCCACAACAAGCTGGCGGTGCAGATCGTGCGCCAGGCACAGATTGCCGAGCAGGAGGGCGCGGGCTTTTGCGTCGTATTCGCCGCCATGGGCGTAAAGAACGACGTGGCCGATTTCTTCCGCCGCTCCTTTGAGGAAAGCGGCGTTTTGGAAAAGGTGGTTATGTTCCTTAACCTCTCCAACGACCCCATCATCGAGCGTATTCTCACCCCCCGCTGCGCGCTCACCGCCGCCGAGTACCTTGCCTATGAGCATGGGATGCATGTGCTGGTTATTATGTCGGATATCACCTCCTACGCCGAGGCGCTGCGTGAGTTCTCCTCCTCTAAGGGTGAGATTCCCGGGCGCAAGGGCTACCCGGGCTACCTGTACTCCGACCTTGCTTCGCTTTACGAGCGCGCGGGCATTGTCAAGGGCAAGGGCGGCTCGGTTACGCAGATACCCATCCTCACCATGCCCAACGACGATATCACACACCCGGTGCCCGACCTAACCGGTTACATCACCGAGGGGCAGATTGTGCTTGACCGGGGTCTTGACCAGGCCGGCGTTTACCCTTCCATCTCGGTGCTGCCCTCCCTCTCCCGTCTGATGAAGGACGGTATCGGTGCTGGCTACACGCGTGAGGATCACTCCGCCGTCGCAAACCAGCTCTTCGCAAGCTACGCAAGGGTGCAGGATGCCCGCGCGCTTGCCTCGGTTATCGGCGAGGAGGAGCTTTCTCCGGTGGATAAGCGCTATATGGAGTTTGGCCAGCAGTTTGAGCGGCACTTTATCACCCAGCGCTTTGACGATAACCGCTCCATCGAGCAAACGCTGGATCTTGGCTGGAAGCTCTTGTCCCTTTTGCCCCGCGAGGAGCTTGACCGCCTGGATAACGAGGTTGTGGAGAAGCACTACAACGAACACGCAGCAGAGGAATTTAGAGGTGAACGCTGATGGCCCAGCAGATATTCCCCACAAAGGGCAACCTGATTGCCGTAAAAAAATCGCTTGCTCTCTCTACGCTGGGCTACGACCTGCTTGACCGCAAGCGCAATATTCTGGTGCGCGAAATGATGCAGCTGATTGATAAGGCAAACACCCTGGGCGACCAGATTGACGAGGCGTATACCGAGGCCTACCGCTCCCTGCAGTTTGCAAACCTTGATATGGGCATTGTGGATAACGACGCCCAGGCCATCCCCATCTACAACGGCATTGAGCTTCGCTCCCGCAGCGTCATGGGGGTGGAGATTCCCCATATTGACCTTGAGCAGGTTTATCTTGAGCCCCATTACGGTTTGTACCACACAAGCTCTCAGCTTGATGAGGCATACTCGGCGTTTACAAACCTTTTGCAGCTTACAGCTACCCTCGCCGAGGTGGAAAACAGCGTTTACCGTCTGGCGCAGGCCATTAAAAAGACCCAGCGGCGGGCAAACTCGTTAAAGAACATTATTATTCCCCGCTTTCAGGGAGTCGCTAAATATATCTCGGATTATCTGGAGGAAAAGGAGCGCGAGGAGTTTTCGCGCTTAAAGGTTATAAAAAAGCACGCGGACCAGTAAAGTTGTGTTTTGGCTCCCCCCCAGAAATAAGACGGATAGAACGTGGCAATGGCGCCGCACAGCCTTACTATTTATTATCAACAACCGGAGGGCTTCTATCGATCGAGCACCATCGATGGAGGTTCTCGTTTTGCGCGATCGTCTTAGCCAATATTTTCAATTTTTCGCATGTCAGCAGCCACGGTTTTCATTATACATACGACCCCTAAGCCTTTAAAAAAGCAATCTCAACGATCTCCCGCGCGACGGCTGCGCTTTTTGCCGAAACACGGTTTGCTCTTGAGTATTATAAAGTGTATTGAGAGTATATAGCAATGAAGGATAGGAGAAAACAGGAATGAACTCGTTTAATTTTTTAATCGACCTCGCGCTCATCCTTATCAGCACCAAGCTGCTTGGTCTGCTTACCAAGCGTTTTCAACTGCCTCAGGTGGTTGGCGCGCTGCTTGCTGGCCTCATCTTCGGGCCCGCGCTGCTCAACGTCCTGACCGAAACGGATTTTATCGCCAAAACTTCCGAGATTGGCGTTATCGTGCTGATGTTTACCGCGGGACTTGAAACCGACGTAAAGGAACTGAAGAAAACGGGAAAGGCCTCGCTGATTATTGCCATTATAGGCGTAATCATCCCGCTGGCGGGGGGATATTTCTTGGCCAGCCTGTTTAACACCGCACCCACCGATGGTGCCTCGGCCAGCCTTTTTTTGCAAAACATGTTTATAGGCGTTATCCTCACCGCCACCTCTGTGAGCATTACGGTAGAAACACTCAAGGAGATTGGCAAGCTGAACACCCGGGCAGGCAACGCCATTCTTGGTGCCGCCATTATCGACGATATCCTTGGCATTATCGCGCTCACCATTATCACCAGCATGACCGACCAAAGCGTGCTGCTATGGCTGGTACTGCTTAAAATCCTTGGCTTCTTCGCGGTGTCGGCGATTGGCGGCTTGGTATTCTACTACCTGTTTAAGCATTTTGTTAACCGCTATAACAAGGACATGCGCCGCTTTGTCATCGTTGCATTCTTCTTTTGCCTCCTGCTCTCCTATGTGGCTGAGGAATATTTCGGCGTAGCCGATATAACGGGCGCATACATCGCGGGGCTTATTATTGCCAATAATCCAAAGTCCAGCTATATCGCCTCGCGTTTTGATACGATTTCTTATATGTTCCTGTCGCCTATCTTCTTCGCGAGCATTGGGCTAAAATTCGAGCTTCCCCATATGACGACGGCAATTATTGTGTTCTCGGTTCTTTTGGTTATTGTGGCGGTGCTTACTAAGGTTGTGGGCTGCGGTATTGGCGCGAAGCTAAGCAAGTTTAGCAGCAGCGAGTCTGTGCAGGTGGGCTGCGGCATGATCTCCCGCGGCGAGGTCGCACTGATTGTCGCAAACAAAGGCGCCGCGCTTGGTTTAATGTCCACGGTTTTCTTTGGGCCTGTCATACTAACGGTTATTATTACGACCATCGTCGCCCCTGTCCTTTTAAAGCTTGCCTTCCGCTCCTCTAAAACCGAGGCGGAGCAGCTTGCCGTCAGCCCGCTGGTAGAGGACTTTGAACGGCTTAACGAATATAATCACGAGTAATCCCACTTTTTGCATAGTTTGTTATAATACTAATATCCGATTTAAAAGAGTATAAAAATCAAGTGAAAAGCTTTAATTTATGGGTTTTCACGCGGATTTTTATCGACTCTTTTTGAGGAGATTAGTATAACATATAAGCCTAGGCACTCCCGCGTATTCAAACGCCGCGGGGGTGCTTTGTCATTTATGTCAAGATTTATCATAAAAGCAGTGAAAAATCCGAATAAATACCGTAAACATTGAAAATTTTCGTATTTTTATAGTGAAATCTGTCAGAGGATTTGATATAATGATTATTACTATTACATTATTACACAGTTATACTAATATCCGATTTAAAGGAGTATAAAAATCAAGTGAAAAGCTTTAATTTATGGGTTTTCACGCGGATTTTTATCGACTCTTTTTGAGGAGATTAGTATTATCACACCTGAAGCTACACAAGACGCAAAAGGGAAGATGCGATGATGAAAAATATAACAAAGGCAATAGCGGTATACCTTCTTATTGGCATTGTAGCGGCAGTATTTATCAGTCTATTCGCCCTGCTGCAAATAGGCTCCTGCAAAGAGTCTGTTCCCACGATGAAAAATGGTGTGCTGGACGCTGAGCAATGGTGCTTAAGCGGCAACGGGCTATTATCATTAAACGGCGAATGGCAGGTATACTGGAACCAGCTGCTTACGCCGGAGGACATTACATTCCCCGGCGATGTAATAACGGTACCGGGGGAAATGAAACCGCCGGTAACCACTCCCTTTGCGGGCTATGCCACGCTGCGCACGACGGTGAAGCTAAAGAACTTAAAGCCCGACAGCTTGTATGGGATATCCACCCAATACCTGGCCTCCAGCAGCAGGGTGTGGATAAACGGTCGGGAGATTGCCTCCACCGGCAGGGTTGCAAAACAGGAAGCGGACTATATCCCCGAATACCAGCCGGTGGAAGCGTTTTTTCGCGCACAGGGGCAGGAGCTGGATATTGTCATACAGGTCGCCAATTTTCATCACCGGCGTGTCAAGCTGGGTATGGTTTACATCGGCACCGCCGACAGCATAAAGCAGCATACCCACATCAACCTCATCAAGGACAGCATAGTCATCGGCTGCCTGCTGGTAATCGCACTGTATAACGCCATTCTGTACCTGCTATGCCGCAGAGACCGCGCCGCGCTTTGGCTTTCCTTCATCGCCTCTTCTGTGGCGCTAAGGGGGAGCGTAGTAAGCGAGCGAATCCTGTTAAGGCTTGTCCCGGAGCTCCCGGCAGAGTGGATGATGAAGCTTGGCTATCTGCCCACCTTTTTGCTGCTGCCGCTTTTTTTGCTCTACCTGTGGGATCTGTTTAGCGCACCGCGCTTTCGCCGCATTGCAAGGGTATCGGCAATTGCGATTTCGGCATATACGCTGATGGTTGTTTTCACTGACATTAAAGTATACGACATTGTTTTTGAGTACACTCAGCTGCTGATAATCGGCGCGGGCATCTATGTCATTTATGTGCTTCTTGCAAATAGGCTTGTCACAAAGACCCGAGGCAGTATCAACGTGCTGATTGGGGGATGCATCGTCCTTTTAGCGGCGGTCAATGACACGCTGCGGGAGCTTAATATCATTAACACCCCCGAGATGCTGACCATGGCAATGGTGATGTTTATTATCCTGCAGGCCATTTTCCTGGGCTGGAGACTTAACGACGCCTATTTTGCGACTGAGCAGATGGCAAGAGAGAACGAGGCTATGCTGCAAAAGATTCAAAACATGAACACCGAGCTGGAAAGCATGGTGCATTCCCGCACCATGGAGCTTGAGCTTGCCAACACTATTTTAAAGAGGCTGTCGCTAATCGACCCGCTCACTCAAATCGCCAACCGCCGATGGTTCAGTGAGCGGGTGGAGGCGGAGTGGAGCCGCTCCATGCACAATAATACCCCCATTACCCTGTTAATGATCGACATAGATTTCTTTAAGCTCTATAACGATACCTACGGGCACCTGGCGGGAGATGAATGTCTGCGTGCCATTGCGGGGGTTCTTAAGCTATGTGTAAGAGACGAAGGGGACATCTTTGCAAGGTATGGCGGCGAGGAGTTTGTTATGCTGCTGCCAAGCGCAGATATTAACGACGGCATACGCGTTGGTGAGAAAATGCTAAAGGCGGTATCTGACCTGTGCATTCAAAACACCGGCTCGGCAGTATGCAGGTATGTCACCGTGAGTGTGGGGATATGCAGCGTAACAGCGTCGGATGCGACCAGCGTTGACGAGCTGATAGAAAACGCGGACCAGGCGCTTTACCGCGCAAAGGAGAATGGCCGAAACCGGATGGAAAACTGCTGATGCAATTTGAGGCCTTATACTAATAACCGATTTATAAGTGCTTAAAAATCAAGTGAAAAGCTTAAGTTTATGGGTTTTTACTTGGTTTTTATCTACACTTTTTGAGATAAACAAAACACGCCTTCCTCAAATGTGATGGAAGGCGTGTTTTTATTTACATTTTTGCTACTATAAAATCAATTATTCCACATCGTAAAGCTTCGAGAGCTTGAGCAGATGTGCATACTTTTCCGTAGCGGTCTTATCCGCGTTCTCGAACAGCCTATCGGCACGCTCGGGGAATGCGCGGGTAAGGGAGGTATAACGAACCTCGCTGCGGATAAAGTCCTGATAGCTTGTGGTAGGAGCCTTGCTGTCGAGCTGGAAGGGGTTCTTGCCCGCTTCCTTCAGGCGGGGATCAAAGCGGAACAGGTGCCAGTAACCGGCAGCCACCGCGTTCTTAATCTCGGTCTGGCTCATGCCCATGCCGCCGCGGATACCGTGGTTGATACAGGGCGCATACGCAATGATGATGGAGGGGCCGTTGTAGCTCTCGGCCTCGTTAAAGGCCTTAAGGCACTGGTTGTAATCGGCGCCCATACCAATCTGGGCAACGTATACATAGCCATAGCTCATAGCAATCGCGGCAAGATCCTTCTTCTTCACCTCTTTACCGGAGTACGCGAACTGAGCAACCGCGCCGGTGGGGGTGGCCTTAGAGGACTGGCCGCCGGTGTTGGAGTACACCTCGGTATCGAATACAAGGATGTTTACATCCTCGTTCTGCGCAATGACGTGGTCAAGACCGCCAAAGCCGATGTCGTAAGCCCAGCCGTCGCCGCCCAGAATCCAAATGGATTTCTTGGCAAGGAACTCCTTGTCGCGCAGGATGGAATGCGCCGCGTTGGAGTTATCCTTTTCAAGGGCCGCAATCAGCTTATCGGAGGCAACGCCGTTTTCAACAGTGCTGTTAATGGTGGCAAGGTACGCGTCGGCGGCTGCCTTCAGGTCACCCGAGGCGGAGGCGGCAAGCGACTCTACCTGAACAATGACACGGGCGCGCAGCTGCTTTTGAGCAAGGTACATACCAAAGCCGTACTCGGCGTTATCCTCAAACAGGGAGTTCGCCCAAGCCGGACCAAAGCCGCGCTTGTTTACGGTGTAGGGAGTGGAGGGAGCCGAACCGCCCCAGATGGAAGAACAGCCTGTGGCGTTTGCGATATACATCTTGTCGCCAAACAGCTGGGTGGCGAGCTTTGCGTAAGGGGTCTCGCCGCAGCCCGCACATGCGCCGGAGAATTCGAGTAAGGGCTGCTTAATCTGGCTGCCCTTAACGGTGGTGGGCTTAAATTTGGCAAGCGCCTCTTCCTTCTCAGGCAGCTCGAACGCATAATCGAACACAGCCTGCTGGTCGCGCTGGGTGTCGATGGGCTTCATAACAAGGGCCTTGTTGCCGCCCTTGCCGGGGCAGACATTGGCGCAGGAGCCGCAGCCTGTGCAGTCGAGCACAGAGATTTGAATGCCAAACTTCATGCCGGGCAGGCCGGTAGCGTCCGCAAGCTTGGTGCCGGCGGGAGCGGCGGCTGCCTCATCGGCGGTCATATAGAAGGGGCGGTTTACCGCGTGGGGGCAAACATAGGCGCAGAAGGTACACTGAATGCAGTTTTCGGGAACCCACTCGGGTACATCCACTGCAATGCCACGCTTCTCATAGGCCGAGCTGCCTTGGGGGAAGGTGCCGTCCGCCATATCCACAAAGGTGGAAACAGGCAGCCTGTCTCCCTGCTGCTTGTTCACGGGAATCTCAATCTCGTTTACAAACTTAACAAGGTCGGCACGCTTGCCGGTAGCCGCATGGGGGGCCTTGGTCTCGGTGGCGTTCGCCCACTCGGCGGGAACCTTAACCTCAACGATGCCGTTTACACCGGCGTCGATGGCGGCATGGTTCATGGCAACAATCTTCTCGCCCTTCTTGCCGTAGGAGGCGGTAGCCGCATCCTTCATATACTTTACGGCCTCGTCAATCGGAATGATGCTTGCAAGCTTAAAGAACGCGGACTGTAAAACGGTGTTGATGCGTCCGCCAAGCCCGATTTCTCTACCAATTTTTACGCCGTCAATGGTGTAGAACTTAATTTTATTCTTTGCAATATACTGCTTATCCTTCGCGGGCAGGTACTCCTCAAGCTCCTTGGCATCCCACTGGGTGTTTAAGAGGTAGGTGCCGCCGGGCTTAATGTCCTCTACCATGTCATAATGACCCACATAAGCGGGGTTATGGCAGGCAACGAAATCCGCCTTGTTGATGAGGTAGGTGGAGCGGATGGGAGCCTTACCAAAACGCAGGTGCGAGATGGTTACGCCGCCCGACTTTTTAGAGTCATAGGCAAAGTAGGCCTGTGCGTACATGTCGGTGTGGTCACCGATAATCTTGATGGAGTTTTTGTTGGCGCCCACGGTGCCGTCGGAACCAAGACCCCAGAACTTGCAGCTTGTGGTACCCAGGGGGGTGGTATCGGGGTTCTCGGTAATAGGCAGGGAAAGGTGGGTGACATCATCCACTATGCCGACGGTGAACTGCTTCTTTTCCTTATTGTTGTAAACCGCGATAATCTGGGCAGGGGTGGTGTCCTTCGAGCCAAGACCGTAGCGGCCGGAGAATACGGGCAGGGAAGCAAACTGAGTGTCCTTGAGCGCGGCAACGACATCCAGATACAGCGGCTCGCCCAGAGCGCCGGGCTCCTTGGTGCGGTCAAGTACGGTAAGCTGCTTGACGCTTGCGGGGATGACCTTAACCAGATGCTCAATGGAGAAGGGACGATACAGACGGACGATAATCAGGCCGTATTTGCCGCCCTTGGCGTTGAGGTAATCGATAGTCTCGGTAATGGTTTCGCAGACCGAGCCCATGGCAATGATGACATGCTCGGCATCGGGTGCGCCATAGTAGTTAAACAGCTTATAATCGGTGCCGATCTTGCTGTTTACAAGGTTTAGGTACTCCTCGGTCAAAGCGGGTACCGCGTTGTAGTAGGAGTTTGAGGCCTCTCTTGCCTGGAAGAAGATATCGGGGTTCTGTGCGGTGCCGCGCAGAACGGGATGCTCGGGGTTGAGGGCGCGGCGGCGGAATGCGTCAATGGCCTCAAAGTCTGCCATGGAGGCAAGCTCCTCGTCGCTCCAAACATTGATCTTCTGCAGCTCGTGAGAGGTTCTAAAGCCGTCAAAGAAGTTGACAAACGGAACGCGGCCCTTAATGGCGGTGAGGTGCGCGACGGGGGTCAGATCCATAACCTCCTGCACACTGCTTGCGCACAGCATAGCAAAGCCGGTCTGGCGGCATGCATATACGTCGGAATGGTCGCCAAAAATAGAAAGCGCGTGCGAAGCAAGCGCGCGTGCCGATACGTTAAGAACGCAGGGCAGCAATTCGCCTGCAATCTTGTACATATTCGGTATCATCAAAAGCAGACCCTGAGAAGCGGTAAATGTGGTGGTAAGAGCACCGGCTGCCAGAGAACCGTGTACAGTTCCTGCCGCACCGCCCTCAGACTGCATCTCGGCAACCTTCACTTCGGTGCCAAAGATGTTTTTACGTCCGTCGGCCGCCCATTTGTCGGTGACCTCCGCCATAACGGATGAAGGCGTAATCGGGTAGATTGCGGCTACATCGGTAAAGGCGTAGGAGACATGCGCGGCGGCGGTGTTGCCGTCCATTGTTTTCATTTTTCTAGCCATGTTTCTTATATCCTCCTTATTGGTATATGAATGAAAGGGGAAAACAGCGATTTGGAAGCCGTCTGCCGCATAAGCGTACTCCACTTAAGCATACCACTGTATTATACTGCGAAAAAATGCGCACTTTATAATTACGGCGGTAAAAATACTGCGGTATCAATACGGCGGTATTAATGCTGCGGCATCTCCGCTTTCACAAGCAAGTAAGCAAAGTACTGACTGTCTTGGCGAGCGAGTATCATGGTTATAACTAAGCAAATAAGCTGTAAGGGCAGCTCTGAAAGTCCCTTACATTCCCTCGCTTACGAGCAAAAAAGGCTAAACTGTATGTTGCCCTACAATTTGCTGCAAGCAGGGCGCAACAACACCCGCCCGCACCGTTGCGGACGTGCAAAACACTGCCCCCGAATACCCGCTGTTTCTCGCAAACAAGAACGCACCGGCAGCCGGAAGGAGATATTTTCATATTGAATTATACCGTTTTTGCTAGCTAAAGTAAAGACTATCGGCACATTAATATTTTAAAAATAGTTAATTCCATGACAAACATCCGCCGCTACAGGGCTGTAGGGGGCGTAAGGGATGGCAGGTTAGGCATAATCGCCTGTGCGGGGCTTTTTTGACCCGATAAACGCAACGACGGAGTAAGGCGCATTTGACAGGTACCGGTAAAATGGGTATATTATAATAAAATAGCCGGTTATACAGTTCCCGCCTGAAAGCAAGGCTTGTATAGGAACTTGCTTTACCGCGGGTTTACCGCTGTTTTTTGGGGTTGGCAGCCGCCGCCCCGCACCGAAAGAGGGAGGGCTTTGCCCCTACCCATCGAACACTTTTACAAGAAGAAGGAGTATTTTTCAACATGGACCCTGACGGTATATTGTATATCGCCCTGCTGCTGATACTGATACTGACCAACGCGTTCTTTGCCGGCAGCGAAATCGCCATCATTCAGGTCAACGACAACCGCGTGCAAAAACTTGCCGAGGAGGGCAACAAAAAGGCCCGCCAGCTGCTTAAGCTGGTATCGGAGCCCAGCACCTTCCTTGCCACAATCCAAATTGGCGTAACCATCTCGGGCTTTTTGGCCTCTGCGGTTGCCGCCGACAGCTTTGCAGAGCCGCTAACCATCGCGCTCTCCTCGTTTTTGCCGCTGCCGGCGTCGGTAATAAAGTTTATTACGGTTATCTTGGTGACGGTTATCCTATCCTATTTCTCGCTGGTCTTCGGCGAGCTGGTTCCCAAGCGCATCGCGCTGCAAAACCCCGAGAAGTTTGCCTTTTCGGTCGTTGGCGCGCTTACCATGCTTTATAAGGTAACCCGTCCCTTCGTTTGGCTTTTGTCGCGCTCCACCAACGGCGTCGTGCGCCTTTTTGGCATCGACCCCAACCATGAGCCCGACCGGGTAACCGAAGAGGAGATTCGTATGCTGGTGGATGTGGGCAACGAAAAGGGCGTGATTGAGGAGAGCCAGAAGGAGATGATTAACAACATCTTCGAGCTTGACGATATTACCGCCGCCGAGATTATGACCCACCGCACCGACATCCAGGGCGTAGACGTTACCGATTCCATCGCCGACGTCGTCAGCCTTGCCATATCCGAGGGCTACTCGCGCATTCCGGTGTATGAGGACGACCTTGACAACATTCTGGGCGTATTGTATGTAAAAGACCTGCTCTGCCTGGTGGGCTGTAAGAACAGCGAGGAGTTTACCCTGCGTGACTTTATCCGCCCCGCGCTGTTTGTCCCCGAGAGCAACCATGCCAAGGAGCTGTTTAAGGAGTTTCAGGATAAAAAGATACAGTTTGCCGTGGTGATAGACGAGTACGGCGGCACCAGCGGCGTAATTACCATGGAGGACCTGCTCGAGGCCATCGTGGGCAATATACAGGACGAGTACGACAATGAGGAAGAGGATATTCGCCGGGTGGACGATACCACCTTTACGGTGGACGGTGCCACCAACATCGAGGAGCTTTCCGATATCCTGGATGTGGCGCTGCCGGACGACGGCGACTACGAGACCATCGCGGGTCTGATCATCGACATCCTTGGGCGGATTCCCGGTGAGGACGAGCGCCCGAGCGTGATTGTCAACAACGTGGAGTTTACGGTGCTTAAGGTGGAGGATCGTCGCGTTGCCAGCGTAAAGGTCGTAAAGCTGCCCCCGCCCGTGACCGATGACGAAGAGGAAGAAGCCAAAAAGGACAGGGATTAGTACTTAATCTCAATATGTAAGGGCAGGCGCGCCGTTGCGCCTGCCCTTTTCCGCAGCCGGGATGGCGAAGGTCTTTTGCAAAAAAATCTTACGCCAACAGCCGTTTACCGTTCGGCCTTTGCTATTTTGCCAATGAGGAAACATCATCCACAAAGTCGGATACTGCCCGAACCGCCATCCCAATGTTCTTTTTTATTTTTCCTCTGCGGAACATTCTTCTCATTTGTTTACCGCCGCCGAGCATATAAGCTCCCGCGCCCAGCGCCGCAGCCACCATGACACCGGTGGCAATTCCAGACATAGTAGATTTCATAGTACTATTTCATCCTTTCAAAAAAACTGCGAATGCACTCTTTGAGAACCTTCTCCCGCACGATTGCGCGGAAACCTGGGCTATATCTTAAGCAGGTGACCATCTGCAAGAATATTGTTACCGTTTGTAACGAACTTTATCGAAAGCAAATAATAACTTCACGCCCAGTTGCGACCAACTTATAAATTTACGTTTTGAACATATACTATTAAGTTCACGCTCATTTTTTTAGTTTAAATTTTAAATTCAATAAAACGCCAATTGCCGAGGGGCTTGTTTTCCTATTCTAATTGTCAAGCGACCAGCGCTTTGATATACTTGTTGCTGTGAAAACCATATAAATGCAGCGAGAGCTATTGCACCGCAAGCGGTTTTGAAACCGGAGAAAATAATGGCTATACTGTATGTAGTGCCAATATTCCATTAGCCGTGTACTACGCATATTCCACAAACGTATTGAAGAAAACACGGGGCTGATTGAAAGTGGTGTTACGGTGCCGCATACGGTAATGACAGCATAGGGGGTTTTAGTCACCCTGCCTGTTGCCGCCTAATAAGGAAAGGGATGTACTTTCATGGGAACCGATATGCAAACCGGACCCAAGCGGGTCGCCGCGATTCACGATTTATCCGGTGTGGGCAGGTGCTCGCTCTCCGTCGTTATGCCGGTTTTATCGGCCATCGGCGTGCAGGTATGCCCCATACCCACCGCCATCCTGTCCGCGCATACGGGGGGATTCGGCGAGGTGGCATTTTTTGACCTCACCGACTTTTTAAACCAAAGCCTTGCGCACTACAAAAGGGTGGGGACACGGTTTGATTGTGTTTACAGCGGCTTTTTGGGCTCGGAGCACCAGATAGACAGCTGCCTTGATTACTTTACAACCTACAAGGATGCCTTAGCGGTCGTCGATCCCGTCATGGGTGACCACGGCAAGCCCTACAAAACCTACACGCCCGCCATGCGCGCGCGGATGGTGGAGCTTGTGCGTGTCGCCGATATCATCACCCCCAACCTCACCGAGAGCGCGATGTTGCTGGGTATGGATTTTCCCGCTTCGCTGACGCATTCGGAGGCGAAAAGTATGCTTGCGCGCCTGAGTGAAAAAGGGCCGAAGCAGGTGGTGATTACCGGGGTGGCGATGGCGACGGGAGAGATGGCAAACCTTGGGTATGACCGGGAGCGCGGCGCGTACTGGACTGTGAAATGCAGCTATGTACCCGTTAACTATCCCGGCACCGGGGATATCTTCGCAAGCGTTTTAACCGGCTCCCTCTTAACCGGAGACAGCCTGCCCATGGCGATGCACCGCGCCACTAAATATGTGGAGCTTACCATCAACACCACCTTTGGCTTTGGTACCGAGCCGCGGGAGGGCATTATGCTTGAGAAAACTTTGCCATGGCTCGCCCAGCGGCAGATAGCGGCGGATTATAAGCCGCTGTAGCCAACGCGGCTCTTGTTTTTGTAAAGGCTTAAAGGCGGCTTGCACAGAAACGTTATGTATTTATGAAAGGGTGCGGTGAGTAATGTCTCAGCAGAAAAAAGCTAATCAGTTAAACGTGTATGTTATTGTTGCAATTGGTCTTTTGGCGGCGCTGGTTTTTGCGGCCTCCTACCTGCGCATTAAAATTTGGACCCCCTTTGGCGACAATACGGCCTTGCATCTTGGCAATGTGATGTGCCTGCTGGCGGGTCTTTTGCTTGGCGGCGTATATGGCGGGCTTGCCGCAGGCTTTGGCTCCTTCTTTTTTGATCTTGTTGACCCTGTATACATCTCCAGCGCCCCATACACGCTGGTATTTAAGTTCCTGCTTGCGTTTGTGTGCGGCGCAATTGCCCACGCGGCGGGCAAACGAGGGGAAAAAACCGGGGTAAACGTTGTTGCCGCAATCGCGGGTTCACTTACCTATGTGGTACTGTACCTGACCAAAAGCTTTGTGTTTAACATCTGGTTTGACCGCACCACCGTCGAGGTTGCTTGGGCAAATGTCGCGATTAAGGGCGCAACCTCTCTCGCCAATGCCGTCATAGCCTGTGTGGTTGCAATACCCCTTGCCTTCGCGCTGCGCAAGGCCATTGCGCGCACCTCTATTTATAAAAAGCTGATTGGCTAGGGGTGCTTGTAATACTAATCCCCTCAAAAAGAGTCGATAAAAATCCGCGTGAAAACCCATAAACTAAAGCTTTTCACTTGATTTTTATACTCTTTTGAATCGAATATTAGTATAACCCTAAAAAAACCGGGACGCGTCGGCGCGTCCCGGTTTTTTTGGCGCTATAGTAACTGTCAAACAAGTGAGGGCGACACAGGGGAGGGCTCGCCATACTTCATTTTTCCCTTACGCCTGTACATAAAACGGTCGGCACGGTGCAGGGTGTCGTGCAGGCTGGCATCCGCTCTGGGGTCAAACTGTGCGTAACCGTATGCCACACTAAGCTCATTTGCCGTTCTCAGGTTGTACCGCATTAGCTCCTTTTGCATCACCCTTACACATTCC
Organism: Bacillota bacterium; assembly: GCA_023433405.1. GTDB lineage: Bacteria > Bacillota > Clostridia > Oscillospirales > Ruminococcaceae > Acetanaerobacterium. The sequence continues at coordinate 30,017 of JAEZCT010000048.1, forward strand.
AGCGCCTTTTCTGGGGTACAGTGCTCAAGAATGGTGGCAAACTCATCACCGCCAATACGAAAGCTCTTGCCATACAGCCGAAAAGCGGCAAGAATTGCCGAGGCTGCCGCCGCAATGCTTTCATCCCCCGCCTTGTGCCCATAGCGGTCGTTGGTTGCCTTTAGGTCGTTTAAGTCAAACTCCAGCACCAGTACGCCATCCGCATGACCGTGCAGCCACAGCTTTTCCAGCTCCCGGTCAAAGGCCGTGCGGTTTTGCATTCCCGTTAACACATCAAGATACGCAAGCTTTCGGTACGCGCGCGCCTGTGAGCGATACTCAGAAATGGAGAAATACCGCTGCAACGTATCAAGAAACAATACAAACACGAAAATCAAAAACCCTATGCGAAAATAGCGGGAGGCATCCGCCGAATAAAAGAAGTAGTAGCGTATAAAATCAAAAAAGGCGTAGACGGTGAGAATGAGAAACCCCAGCATAAAGGTGCGAAACGAGGTGTCCCGGTGGGTGCGGCGCTCCGGCAGCAGCGAGGCAAAGATGGCGGCGATGGTTAGCAGCATTAACAGATGCGAGACCGGGACGGTAACCGCATAATCCATAAGCCCGGTAAACTGCATCACCGCGCAGACGGCAAAGTTTGCGGCACACAGCATAAAGACGGTAAAGAGCGGCCATTGCCGGCGGGGACGATATTCCGCCAGCACAAACAAAAGCATGGGCAGCGGGATAAGCTGTAAAAGAACATACGCCGCGGTGTAAACCCCCATAACGTTATCAATAACAAACTGCACGGTTCTTGTTTCAATAATCGACCAGGCCGATACGGTTACAGCAAACACACCGAGATAGGCGATTCCGGCGTTACCCGCCAGGCGCTTGTGAAACATAATAAAGATTAGTATGAGGGTAACACCCAGCAAAAATATGCAAAGACAAAGCAAAATGCCCACAAGATTCTCAGAAAAAATGTACAGCAGGTTCGCGCTTCGGCTGCCAAGGCGTATATCGCACAGCATTTTTGCGTTTCGAACGAGGGGGGAGGAAAACGCAATCTCCGCCTCTTTGCCGGACATTTCGGCGGAGAGTTTGACAAAATGCCACTGAAAACCGGGGGAACCTATGGGCCCACCGCCTACCGTCTCACCAAAGCTATAAATAGGCTGGCCGCCCACCGTAACCCGCACGGCTTGATGGGTGGTATAAAATAACAGGGTTTGGTCTGCGTCGGGCAGCTCCGGCAGGGTTTTGCGTATGGTTACCGTCTCTCCGGGCAGTGCGTCGGTGCTTGCGGGCAGGTTTACAAGCTCTACCGAACCCGTTTCGCGCAACACCTGCCACCCCCGACCAAAACCGGCGGAGCCAACTTGCTCTTCGGCTACGCTTGGGGTATTCCAATAGCCCCCCGCAACCAAGACAAATGCCACCGCTGCCGCCGTCATTATAAAATAGACGGGGCCGGTTAATTTGTTAAGCCGTTTCACGGCTTCCCCACCCTCTTTTACCCCTTTTTAAAACTGAAGTGATGATTTTGCTGATGTAACACTGCTACATGCTATGCGGTTTTTCGTTAAAAAACAATAGCTTATGCTAATTTGATTGCAACCCGCTTTATAACCGCGCTCCTGCGCTGTTCTTATCACAAAACCAAAAAAGCTGCCGTCCTGCCGCGTATTTGCCCGCCGCCGGCATTTCACTGAAAATTATTATACATGATTTTCGATGGCGAAACAACCAGATATATGGACGCATTACATATTTTTTCAAAGTTTTTGTCTTTTGTTACAGCTAATATGTCAAAACAAACGCTCGTCTCGCATTACAGTGCCGCCAGGCTGTAGGGTACGTCAAGCTCCCGAAACACTCTCAGCAGGCTTTCGTAGGATAAATAAACCGTGGCGGTGTTGACGTTGGGGTGTACGCCAATTCGCTGCCTTCCCGCAAGGTCGCTGTCCAGAACAACCTCCACCGCGTGTTCGGCATCATTTAGTATGCCAAAAGGCGTCACCGCCCCCTTGGTCAGCCCGAGATACCGCATTAGCCGTTCCTCCGAGGCAAAGCTCAGCGCGGTGCAGCCAATCTCCTGCCGCAGCTGCTTGAGGTCGGCGGTTTTCTCCTGCGAAAGTACCACCAAGAAATGCCGTTTTCCCTTTGCGTCCCGCAAAAACAGATTTTTTACCACCCATTCCTTATGGGGCAGCTCCAACGCTATCATTTCATCAATTGTGTACACAGCGGGATGCTCCATAAGTTCATAAGGGATATCCATATTTTTCAGGGTGTCTAATACATTTTGCTTTTTGTCCATAACTGTTCCTCTTTTCAGCTTATTCAATTTGTCGCGTTTTTAGCAAGTCTTGGGATGCCGCGGGGGTTAGCCTTTTCCGCAATCGTTTTGGGGAAAAAAGACGCCCCGCATGTGCTGTTTTGTGATATAATAGGAGAAGTTTCGCTGCCGGAATGCGGGATTACGCCGGATTTCGGCCAAGTATCGGGGCGCAAACGTTCCTTGTGGCCTACTTAAGGAGAAAAGCATCATGCGTAGCTTAAAAAAATTTATCTCTTATTACAAGCCTTATCAGTTTTTATTCTATTTCGACCTGTTTTGCGCGCTGGTGGTTTCGGCCATCGACCTATCCTTCCCGCTGCTGCTTAACATTTTAAGCCGGGGACTGTTTTTGGGTGAGTCGCAAAATATTCTGCGCACCATCGGCTATGTGGGGGTCGGGATGCTGGTGGTGTATGCCATTAAGTACTTCGCCCAGTACTTTATTACCTCCTGGGGGCACATTATGGGCTCGCGGATGGAAAGCGACATGCGCCGCGACCTGTTCTCTCACCTGCAAAAGCTGAGCTTTTCCTATTATGATAAGAACAATACCGGCGAGATGATGTCCCGCATTGTCTCCGACCTTTTTGATATCTCGGAGCTTGCCCACCATGGGCCGGAGAACCTTTTTATGGCCGCCATCAAGCTTTCGGGCGCGTTTATCATCCTGCTGCTGCTCAATGTAAAGCTTACCATCCTTCTCATAGCCGTGACGGTGGGGATGATTTTGTTCTCCTTTTTCCGCAACAAACGGATGCGCATGGTTTTTATGGATAACCGCCTGAAAATTGCGGGGGTCAATTCCCGGGTGCAGGACAGCCTTTCGGGCATTCGCGTGGTGAAGTCCTTTACCAACGAGGGACATGAGAACGAACGGTTTGAACACAGCAACCGGCTGTTTCTGGAGTCTAAAAACAGCAGCTACAGAACCATGGGCAGCTATGTGGCGGGCAACTCCTTTTTTCAGGGCTTGTTTTACGCCATTATCGTGGTGGCCGGGGGCTACCTCATTGCCAAGGGAGAGCTGGTGGTTACCGACCTTGCGCTGTATGTGCTGTATGTAAACATCTACATGAACCCCGTCGAGCTGCTTATAAACTTTACCGAGCAGTTTCAAAAGGGCTATGCGGGCTTCCAACGGTTTATGGAGATTATGGATACCGCGCCGGATATTGAGGACAGCGCGCACGCACGGCCGCTTGAGGAGGTGCGGGGGGATATTGAGTACCGTGACGTATCCTTTGGCTATGACGGGGCCTGCGATGTGCTAAGCCATATCAACGTTACCATAAAAGCGGGCAGAACCCTTGCGCTGGTGGGACCCTCCGGCGGGGGCAAAACCACCTTTTGCTCCCTGCTTCCCCGGTTTTACGACGTCACCGGCGGCGGTATCATGGTGGACGGCAAAGACATCCGTTCCCTTACGCTGAATTCCCTGCGCTCCGCCATCGGCATTGTGCAGCAGGATGTTTACATATTCTCCGGCAGCATTAAGGAAAACATTGCCTACGGCAGGCTGGGCGCGACGGACGCGGAGATTGAAGCCGCCGCGAAAAACGCTAACATCCACGACTTTATCCTCACTCTGCCCGACGGGTACGATACCTTTGTGGGGGAGCGCGGCACGCGGCTTTCGGGCGGGCAGAAGCAACGGCTTGCCATTGCCCGGGTATTTTTAAAGAACCCAAGGATCTTAATTTTGGATGAGGCCACCTCGGCACTCGATAATGAAAGCGAGCGCCACATCCAAGAATCCCTGGAGCGGCTTTCCCAAAACCGCACCACCATCGTCATCGCCCACCGGCTTAGCACCATTCGCAAGGCGGATGAAATTAACGTCATCACCGACGAGGGCATTGTGGAACGGGGCAGCCATGAAAAGCTGCTCGAAAACGGGGGAATATACGCCCATTACTACAACCTACAGTTTGAAACCGAGGACCAAAAGGCGCTGTTGGATGATTAATATCCCCGCTTAAAGTGTAAAGGGTACCCACCGAAATGGCTGGTACCCTTTGCTTTTTTTTGCTATGTTAACCCACCGAGTAGTTTCCCACAAAGCGAAAGCTCTCCGACTCGTCGCTAAGGCTTTGCAGCAGCGCGCGCACCTCTTCACTGCGGGTGTTGCCGTTAAACTCAAAGAAGAACTGAAACTCGAAGGGCTTTTGTGGGATAGGGCGCGACTCAATCTTGGTGACGTTAAGCCCAAGTGCCGCAAAGCGTGAGATGAAACGGTGCAGCGAGCCCGGACGATGCGCCACACGAAAAATGAGCGCGATGCGGTCGGCCTCCTCATAGGCGGCGGGTGCGGACGAGAGCAGAATAAACCGCGTGATGTTGTTGCGCTCGTTCTGTACGTCGGTGTTGAGGATATCCAGCCCATAGAGCGCGGCGCATTCCTCGTTTGCGAGTGCCGCGGCCGACATGTCCCCCTCCTCCGCCACTGCCTTTGCCGCCGCAGCCGTGTTGGAGCAGGGCACCGCCTCTATCTCCCGGTGGGTGGCAAAAAAGCCGCTGCACTGGCTGAGTGCCTGGGGATGGGAGTATACCCGCTTAACCCCCCCAAGGCTTGCCCCCTTCACGCCCATCAGGCAGTGGGTAATGGGCAGGTCATACGCTTTTATAATATATAAGCCCCCGTCTGTCAGCAGGTCGTACACCTGTGTGACCGAGCCGGCGCTGCTGTTTTCTATTGGCAGCACGCCATACTCACATTCGCCGCTTTTAACGGCGGCAAACACATCGTCAAAGCGCTCATAGCATACCCGCTGTGGCAACGGCAAAAGACGCGCGGCGGCGGCGTAGGAGTACGCCCCCTTAACCCCTTGGCAGGCAACCCGCGCGCCCTCGGGCAGCGGCGCAATATTTTGGGCGGCGCGCTCGAGCATGGCGGCAATCTCACCGCCAATGGCCCGGTGCTGGCTGGATTTGCTGATGTCCATCAGCGCCGTAAACAGCATTTGTGCGGGAATGCGCAGGCGCTCCCCCGCAAGCTCTCCCACGCGGTCCAGCAGCGCTTCCTCCCGCTTTGGCTGGTATACGGGCAGATTATTTGCCATCTTATACGCGGCAACCTGCTCCACCAGCTCCATGCGCCGCGCAAACTGCTTTAGAATTTCACGGTCGGTTTGGTCTATTTCATTGCGAAGCTCATCGAGGTTTCGTTGTTCAAGGTTCATTGGTGCGACCATGCCTTTCCGGCGTTTGCGCTTATGACGCAAAACGCCATGACAAATTGGTGAGGCGCTTAGTCTTTTGGGATGAGGGTACCGCGATTGCTCCCGCCCGCGCGAAGGAGAAGCTCGGTAAGCGCCACCATCACGGCGGATTCTACGCAAGGGACGGCGCGCACCACCACACAGGGGTCGTGCCTGCCCTTTACCTGCATCTGCTGCTCCGCAAGCTCCGTCAGGCTGACGCTTTGCTGGGGTTTTGCGATGGAGGGGGTGGGCTTAAACGCCGCCCGTACAATCAGCGGCATTCCCGAGGTTATCCCACCCAGCACGCCGCCGTGGCGGTTGGTGAGGGTTTTTACGGTGCCTTCCTTTATGGTAAAGGCATCGTTGTGCTGGGAGCCGGTCATGGCAGAGGCGGCAAAGCCCGCGCCAAACTCCACCCCCCGCACGGCGGGAATGCCAAACAGCAGGGAGGCGACCAGGTTCTCCACCCCGTCAAACATCGGGTCGCCAAGACCCGCCGGCAGCCCCACGGCGGCGCATTCCACCACGCCGCCCACCGAGTCGCCCTCCATGCGGGCGTGCTCGATGGCGTCAAGCATCGCCTCTCCCCGCTCATCCTCCAGCACGGGGAACGCCTTGGCCGTTACTGCGGCAAGCTGGGCGGCATTCACCAAAGCCGGGTCAAAGGCCGCGTCGTGCCGGTCGTAGACCGACGCGATATGCGCCCCCACGGCAATGCCTCTTGCGGCAAGGTACTGGGCGCACAATGCCCCCGCAAACACCAAAGGCGCCGTTAGCCTGCCCGAAAAATGCCCGCCGCCGCGTATGTCGTTATACCCCCCATAGCGCACAATGCCGGTATAATCGGCGTGACCGGGGCGGGGGTTTTCCAGGTGCTGGGCGTAATCCTGCGAACGGGTGTCGGTATTGCGGATAACACAGGCAATGGGTGTGCCGCAGGTTACGTCGTTTACCATACCCGAAAGCACCTCGGGCAGGTCGGCCTCCCTCCTCTTGGTGGCATGTGCCTGACCGGAGGGGGCGCGGCGCGCCATAAAGCGGCGCACCGCATCAAAATCCACCGCCACACCCGCCGGAAAGCCATCGAGCACTACGCCGATTCCGGCACTGTGGCTCTCGCCGAAGACCGATATTTTTAGCTGACCGCCAAAGCTAGACGACATCGCAGCTTCCTCCCAGCTTCCCAAGGTCCTCATAGAACCGGGGGTAGGATTTTGCCGCGCACTCCGCGCCGCGAATGATTACCGGCCCCCCGCAGCCCAGCGCGGCGACGGCCGCCGCCATGGCAATGCGGTGGTCGCCAAAGCTTTGTGCCTCACCGCCGGTGAGGGGATGTTCGCCTTCAATCACGAGCCCGTCCTCGGTTTCCTCAGCACTTCCCCCAAGACCGTTAATCAGGGCGCGAACCGTTTGCAGCCGGTCGGATTCCTTCATGCGCAGACGCTTTGCTCCGGTAATCACCGTCCTGCCCCGTGCAAACGCGGCGGTCACGCCAAGGATTGGCACAAGGTCGGGAATATCCGCCGCATCGATGGTAATGCCCCGCAATGGGGCGGACCGCGCCCGCACGGCGTTTGCGTCGGCGGTAATGCCTGCCCCAAAGCGCTCGAGCAGGGCAACGATGGCCCTATCCCCCTGTAAGGAGTCCTTTTCAAGCCCCGTGCAGGTCACGTCGCCTTTTATGGCACCCGCCGCAAGCAAAAACGCAGCCCCCGAATAATCGCCCTCCACCCGCAGGCTTGCGGGGCGGTACTCCTGCCCGCCCTTTACAAGGTACCCCGTTTGGGTGGGCGAAGCCTGCACCCCGAAGCGGCGCAGGGTATCCAGCGTCATATCCACATAGGGCTTCGATTCCAGCCTTCCGCGTATCACAATCTGGCTGTCGGTCTCGCACAGTGGCAGGGCAAACAACAGCCCGGTAATAAACTGAGAGCTAACGCCCCCGTCAATTTCAAAACGACCGCCGCGCAAAGCGCCGTGAATGGTAAAGGGCAAGGTGCCCGCGTAGTCGTCGTTAATCCCGTTTTGGCGCAAGCCCGAAAGCAGCATCTCTATGGGGCGGTTTGGCAGCCTTCCTTCCCCAAAAAACGCGGCCTCTGTTCCAAGCGCCGCCGCCACAGGCAGCAAAAAGCGCAGGGTGGAGCCGCTTTCGCGGCAGTTTATCTCAGCTGCTGCGCTCGCATTCATAATCCCGCATACCAGCGCGGCATCTCCCTCCCGGCGGATGTGCGCGCCAAGGGCGGTCATTGCGGCGGCGGTCGCCGCGATATCGTCATTATCCGCAAGGCAGGAAAGTCGGCTTTCCCCTTTCGCAAGCGCCGCCGCAATCAGCGCGCGGTGTGATGCGGACTTAGAGGCGGGTGCGGTAAAGCTGCCGCGCAGCGCCGCCGGTGTTACGCGTAGATCCATAGCTGTGGTCCTCCCTTTCCTTATCCCATTGCCCGACCAGGGTCTAAAAATATAAAATAAGCTATTTGTATAACAGGTCTAATCCATCTTGAGAATGCTCTCAAACACGCGTGTTTTAACCTTGTGCAAAAACGCCGCGCCGATTTCTTTTAAAAACACCAGCGTGATGTCGTCCCCCGAGCGTTTTTTATCCCCATAGCAGTGGGGCGTGAGAATATTGAGGGGATACGGGCTTTGCGTGGGCAGCCCATACCCGGCTAAGCAATCCCGAATGCGCTGGGTGGTGCCGCTTTTGGTAAAGCCCCGGCGCTCGGAGGCCTCGGTAATCAGCACCATGCCAATGGCCACCGCCTTGCCGTGAGAGACCGCGAAGCCGCTCTCCTTCTCAATGGCGTGACCCAGGGTATGCCCAAAATTGAGAATGGCGCGCAGGTTTTGGTCCAGCTCATCCTGCTCCACTACCTCCCGCTTAATATCCACGCACTGGGCGATGATGTCGGCTGTTTCTGTTTTCAGTGCGCCGTCGCACAGCCGCTTAAATAATTCCTTACTTTGGATGGCGCCGTATTTAATCACCTCGCCCGCTCCGTCGGCAAATATCTCGTCGCTCAGGGTTGCGAGGGTTGCGGTATCGCACAGCACCAGAGAGGGCTGCCAGAAAGCCCCCGCAAGGTTCTTCCCTTCGGGGAGGTCGATGGCGGTCTTGCCGCCCACCGAGCTATCCACCTGAGAAAGCAGGGTGGTGGGCATCTGTACCACCGCAACCCCCCGCTGGTAGGTCGCCGCCGCAAAGCCCGCAAGGTCGCCAACCACGCCCCCGCCCAGCGCCACCACCAGGTCGGACCGCGTAACCCCGCTGCCCGCCAAAAACGAGTACAGCCTTCCAAGCTCCGCAAGGCTTTTTGACTGTTCTCCCGCAGGTATAACATGCCGCACCACCTGAAACCCTTCGGCGCGCAGGGAACGTTCCACCTGCTCTGCATACAGTGGGGCGACGTTTGAATCGGTGACGATGGCCGAAACCTTGGCGCCGCTTACCTGCCGGATGTATCCTCCGCATAGCTGTAGCAAATTCTCCCCCACCACTACATGGTAGGGTCTTCCCGCCGAAACCTTTATTGTGCTTAACTGCATCGCTTACCTATCCCTTCCGGCGGTACACGCCTGTCAAAATCTTTCCCGTAATGGTTTTTATAATATCTTTCCTTGCGGCTTTTATTTCGCAAACGCAAATTATTCAGGCAAGGCCTAAAACCGCTTGCCAAAGAACTCGGCGGTTTTTTTAATCTTTTGCATGATGTCGTCAAACTGGTCGGGTGTCAGGGACTGCGCACCGTCGGAGAGCGCCTTTTCCGGGTCGTTATGTACCTCAATAATCAAGCCGTCCGCTCCCGCGGCTATCGCCGCAAGCGAGAGGGGCTCCACCAGCCAGGAGATACCCCCCGCATGGCTGGGATCCACCACCACGGGCAGGTGGGATTTCTTTTTGAGTATGGGTATCGCCGAGATATCGAGCGTGTTGCGTGTCTCGGTTTCAAAGGTTCGGATGCCGCGCTCGCACAGGATTACATTGCGGTTGCCCCCCGCCATGATGTACTCGGCGCTCATCAAAAGCTCCTCGATGGTGTTTGCTAGCCCGCGCTTTAGCAAAATGGGTTTACTTAGCTTGCCCAGTTCCTTTAGCAGCTCAAAATTTTGCATGTTGCGCGCGCCCACCTGAATGATGTCGGCCTCCTCAAACAGCGGGATGTGCGACGCGCTCATAATCTCGGTGACAAAGGGCAGCCCGCTTTTTTCGCGCCCGAGCTTTAACAGGTCTATGCCCTCGGCGCGCAGACCCTGAAACGCATAGGGAGAGGTGCGGGGCTTAAAGGCACCGCCGCGCAGCAAGCCGGCGCCCGCCCTTTTAACCCGTGCGGCCACCTCGGTAATCTGCGCCTCGCCCTCCACCGAGCAGGGGCCTGCCATTACCTGAAAGCATCCGCCGCCAATCCTTACGCCGCCCACCTCCACCACCGTATCCTCCGGGTGAAACTTGCGGTTCGCGTTTTTGTACGGCTCCTGAATGCGCTTTACGCTGTCCACAATGGAGATGGATTTCACACGGTCGATATCCACCGCCGAGGTGTCTCCCACCAGCCCGAGTATCGTGGTCTGCTCCCCCCGCACCGGGTGTACGGTAACGCCGTATGCCTCCAAATGCACAATCAGTTTTTGCAATTCTGCCTCATTTACGCCCTGCTTCACAAGTACTACCATAATGATTCTTCCTGCCCTCTCGTTTAAATTTTGCTGTGGCGGTCTTATGCTAATCCCCTCAAAAAGTCTTTTCAATCGGCTCGCGGCATCAGCGCCTAATAAAAACCGAATTCATGACTGCGGTTAAACCCCGGAACAATAAAACAAGGGCCGATGCCTTCCAAAGCATCAGCCCTTTCTCACCGTTTTAACCGTCCGGCTACAGGTTCGGCGGCGAGTACCGCCCGCTTGATGTTTTGGTGCAACAAAAAGAGCCCGCGCTAAAATAATAGCCCGAGCTAAAAAATCGATCTGCCGCAACAAAAGTTAACACCATAGCACAGGATCCCGACCCTTTCCCGCATAAACCGAGCTGTTGTCACGATTTACATCGCTAAACTACGGAATAATTTAGTTAAGTATACTTGGTGGCGCGCGGTTTGTCAACCGCTATTTTGTAAAATGAGGGAGACCGGGTCTTGTTCGTGAAAAGAAACCCCGGAAGTAAGCTATGCGTTAAGTGCCTTATGTCAAGGCCATCAGCGCATTTTTTTAAATACTAAATCGGATTATGGGATGGGACAGGAATATTTACATTGCGTCCATATTTCTGGAAAAGCTATAGTATGGACAATCGCCGTCAAAAGGTGTATAATCAACAAGATTCGTCGCAAACGCTATTTCGCGCTAAAACCCCCTGACATACGGACGGACGCCCACTAAAAACCGCGCGGCGGCTTTGCTTTTTGCCGGGTAAGCGGTCTTTTTTTGAGCTTCTCTTTTAAGGGTTTAGCCGGATATACGGCGATACGGCGCTGCTTTGTTTCTATGCATTTTTGTCGCGGACTCCGCCGCACCAACCGATTGCTTTTGAAAAAACCGTTTTCTATGGTTTTTACAAAGGCTGTTATTTTTCATGTGTACATTATTGTTTATACTAATATCCGATTTAAAAGAGTATAAAAATCAAGTGAAAAGCTTTAATTTATGGGTTTTCACGCGGATTTTTATAGACTCTTTTTGAGAGATTAGTATTACCCCTTTGCACCAAAAGCGCAGGAGTGGTTATTCGGCAATGGGCTGCCACTTTTGCGGCACCACTATTATCTAAACGGTACTGTGTCCGATTAAGGGCAGAGACCACGGAAAGGACATGGCTTAAAATGAAGAGAACCCTTCGCCTTATTTCGCTGATGCTTTCGATTATGCTGCTGCTTGCGCTTACTGCCTGCGCGGGAGCAAACGAGACCTGGGCTGTTGAGGTAGACGGCGAGCAGCTGCCCGTCGGGCTTTACCTGTATTACCAGTTCAACGCCTACCAGAGTGCGTCCAGTCTTTCTACAGACACAAAAACCGCCCTGCTCAAGCAAACAATAGAGGAGCAGGCGGCTCCGGTGTGGATTCACCAGAAGACCATTGAAAACTGCAAGCGTTATGTAGCGGCGAACCGGGAGTTTGCCCGCCTTGAGCTTTCCCTTGCCGAGGATGAGATTGCTTATGTCAACTCCATTGTGGATTATGTCATGGAGCAGTACGCCGACATCTACAAGGACAACGGCATAGGCACCGAATCAATCCGTGCCGCCATTACAAACGACCAGAAGGCGCTGGCTATTTTTAATAAGTATTATGGCGAAGGCGGTCTTGAGGCTGTGGCTGAAAGCGCGCTGATGAATTACTATAAGGAAAACTACGCCGCTATTTATATGTTTGGCTCCCCCATTATCGGCCTTGACGAGAAAACGGTTGAGACCGCAAAGGCAGCCGCTGATAAAGCTGTTGCCAGCCTTATAAACGGCAAGAGCGTTGCCGCCGCCGCGTTTGAAATGAACAAGGAAATTGACCCTGATACCAAGCAAACCTTAGCCGAAAGCGACGACGCATTCCATCTTGTGTTGGGCAAGGCCGACTCCATGTATCCTCAGGATTTTCGCGATCAGGTGTTCGCCGCCGAGTTTAATTTACCCGCTATTTATAATACGGAAAGCTACCTGACGGTGTTTGTTCGTAAGGATGTTGCCGCTGAGGCCGACGACTTTGCAAATAAAAAGTTCACCATTTTGCAGGCCTTAAAGGGCAAAGAGTTTGATGAGCGCGTTGGTGAGCTTGCTAAGGTTCTGCCCGTAACCGAAAACGAGAAGGCCGTAAGCTACTACAGCGTAAATAAGGTAAAGGACTTTAAGTAACCCCTTTGCTGTTCCTATTTGAAGTTGAAGTTGATTAATATAAAAAAGGCCGCCCCGCATTTGCGTGGGCGGCCTTTTTTACTATCCGATAAAGTGTATAATGCTAATCTCCTCAAAAAGAGTCGATAAAAATCCGCGTGAAAACCCATAAATTAAAGCTTTTCACTTGATTTTTATACTCTTTTAAATCGGATAATAGTATCAGCTCAAATACAGGTCTATGGCGGCGACCCTGCCCTCCCGAACATCCAGCGCGGGCTTGCCTGCTATGCTTTGTCCCTCCACACACTCGCCGTTTTTGTAGGTAAGGCGTATGCGCTGCGGCTTTGCGCCGTTTTCGCCGAAGGTGGCGCGGCGGCGGGGGTTATGGCAGCGCACCGTTATGTTTCCGAGCAGGGTAAAGGAAAGCTCTCCCCTCTCATCAAACAGCCAGCCGGGCAGAATGGGGGCAAGATTTAGGCGCAGCAAGCCGTTTTCGGATGAAAACAGGCTTTTGCCGCACATCATCAGCATCCACATACTCAGCGCCTCGGCGGTGGAGCCGCTTAAGCGCGAGACAAAGCCGCGCCCGTGCACCATGGCATCGGGGTTTGCGGAGCTTGCTAAAAACGATGAATTCTCAAGCGTGCTGCGCCCGTAAACCTCCGGCTTTAGGAAGGGAATCAACGCGGTTTGAATGTCGCTGTAAAACTCCTCATAAAGCCCTGACGTTAATAAGGAGAGCAGGTATTTATACTCCATGTGCAAAAACACCGATTCACGCTCCAGCCATCCGGGGGTAAATGCCCGCAGCCGGCCAATCTCGGGGCTTTCTCCCTCCAGCGGCGCGGAGGTTTTATACATTCCCAGGCTTTTGTCGTATATTTCGCTTGCACGCACACGGTCATACAGCTCCTTCGCCTCCTTCGCGTCTGTCAGAGTCTTTAGCAGCCGTGCGGGTGCCTCCAAAAAGGCGGGCAGCGCGCGGCAGGAGAACTCTGTCACCCGGACGTAATCGCCCTCCAGCGGCTCATAGGCTTTCGCCTCAAAGGCAAAGTAGGTGGGCACAAGGCCGCCCCCAAGCTCCTTTGCTCTTTGCAGTCCCTTTACCAGCTTTTGCTCAAACAGGGCAAGGGTTTTGGCCAGGGCATCCGTGCCCCATGTGCGCTCCTCTCCGGAGAATCCGCCCCGTACACGTTCGCGGTACCGCTCCTTTTCACCGCCCACGGCATCCCAGTACGCGAAATCGGTCAGTGCGCCGGATAGGCTTTGCTCGGTCAGTGTGCCGGCTTGCTCCAGCAGCTCGGCGGCCTCGCAGGGCAAAACAACCTCGCGCTTAAACTCTTGCGCGCAGGCAAGGGCAAAACGGGTAAGGCGCACGAGCTCAGCGGTTTCGCCCACCCCTGAGCCAAACAGCGCGGGCAGACCGTTTAGCGCGTCGTTCCACCCCGGGCGTCCGCCCTCCATCTCCACCCCCAGACCCAAGGGGTCAAGGTTTGTGAACTTAGTGAGGATAAGGCACACAACCTTTGCAAACAGGCTGGTTTCGTAAACCTTGCCGCCGCTTGTTCTCAGCCAGCTGCCGCCTTGGGCTGGGGCCTCGTTGTTAACGAGAAAATGGTATTGGCGAACCTTGCCGTTTTTGCGCACCACTCGCCGCGCTCTGGGCAGGATGGCTTCGGGGCTTTGAAAGAAACGGTAGCCGCCGCCGTACAGCAGCTCCTCCTTTTTATCGGGGTAAACCGCAAGGTATGCTTCGATGTGGTCAAGGTTGTAGGTCCAGTGGTCGCTCCAATACCCTTCGCCAAAGTCTGCCTCATAGTTTTGCTCCGCGTGGGTGAGGACGGCTTCGAGCAAATCCTCCGGGGTGCCGGTGAGGGTAACGCCGTGATCGGCCACAAAGCTGAGCAGGGTACCTGGGGTAAAGGGGGCCGCAAGAAAGCGCCCAAGCTCCTCCCGGTGATCCTTCAAACGGGGCAAAACCTCCTTAAGCGCTTCCATATCAAACGAGAAGGTGCAGCCCTTTACCAGCAGGGGGTTATAGCCGTCGGCCTGTATCAGGTTCATAAAATGGCGCACGTTAAAATCGCCGATTTCGGGGTTAAAGAAGATATCGCTGCGGCGGTTCTGGTTTACGTCGCGGAAGTTGCCGTTACCCTGCGAGTAATAGGAGGGCTCCAGGGAAAAGAAGTTGTACTCCCGCTCAAGGTCGCCGTGCTTGCGGCTGTACACATGGTAAACGTGCCTTTTATCCCCCCCGCGCAGAATTAACGGCAGTCCGCCGCGCAGCAGGTTATCGAGATAGCACTGGTCAATGTAGCGGTCAAACAGCGGGTGAGCGGTTTGGGTGCTTGTCGCCTTTACCATGCCGTCGGTCAGGGCACGCGCCTCGCCCAGCTTTTGCTCCATATACGCGGGCGTAAAGCCTGCGCGTTTTTGGTTTAGCCGCTCCACACCCGCTATATGACCGATAACGGAGTACAGCGCATATGGCTCTGCGCCCACTGTAACCCGTTCCCCCGCAAAGCCGCCCGACGCCTTGTTTACCGAAACCTGCTCACGCATAAGCAGCTCCTCTACCGGGCAATCCCAGCCATCGGGGCCGGTAAGGGCGGTGTTTGGACCAAAAATTACATCCATATCATACAGCGGCGGCAAAAGCCCCCCGCTCCGGGTGGAAAAGGCAAGGTAGAAGTTGCCGCGCTCCACCTCGCTTACCTCCACCGTATCGCTCATCGTGGCGCGCACCTTGTAAAACGCGGCGCGGTTCTCGGTATTGTACACCTCAAACCACGAGCGAGCCAGGTTTGCCATCTCGCGGTACGCGCTGTTGCCCATGCCGTAGGGCAGCAGCTGGGGCAGCCCGTCCAAGAGCTCAACGGTATGCTCCCCGCCGTCCAGGCTTTGGATGGAAAGCCGTCTGACCATACCCGCGTAGTCCTCACCGGGCATGGTGTAATAGGTCGCGGTAAAGCAAAGCCCTAGGGTACGGTTTTGCTCCTCCACATGCAGCGCGTTCATTTCAATGCGCATGGTGCGGGTGCAGTCATCGGCGGAGCAGGGGGAGAACGGCTCATGGATTACCCCGTTTACACGGATAAAGGTGCGAAAGCCCTGTGCCGCAATGTTCCGGTACATCAGCGACGCGGGGATAAACTCCATAATCACACCTTCCTTATCGCGTACGCCGAAGCTTCCCATTCCCTGCCCGCGGTTTACATAAAACGACCACATTGGAATGCCGCTTAGCCCGGCTATCCCCGGTAAAAAGCTAGCGAAGGGCTTTGCCTTATCGTAGTGGCGGATGACAAACCCGCCGTTTTCTTCAAAACCATAGGTCGGCTGCATTAAAACTCCTCCTTTACACCGCTTGCCGCCAAGCGCACGGTGACGGTATGGGGCGCATCCACGCTCAGCGCCTCGACGACGCCTCTGGCAATTACCGCTCCCCCGCCCATTGGCATAACCCCGCACGCCGCCCCGTCAATACATACCTCGGCTATGCGATACTTTCCCCAGTCAAGGCGGCGTGGGTTTTGGTATTCCACCGTCAGGTGTCTGCCCGCAAACACAGTCCGGACGGCGGCGTTTCCCTGCCCGTCAAACTGCTCGGCGGCAAGCTTTGGGCGCAGGGCAAGGCTGCCAAGCTCCCCGCGAACACCGTATACCTCGGTAAGCATCAAAAGCAAAAGCCAGCTTGCGGTACCGGTTAGGTAATGGTACTGCCCCCGCCCCTTGCCGTTAAAATACTCGGGCACTCCCGGATAGATGCGCGAGGTTTCAAAATTCGCCGCCAGACCATATAAGGCCTGCAGCGCCTCCCAGCCCTCCCGCGCAAGCCCGCGCCGGTAAAGGGCAAAGGCAAACATTACCGCCATGTGGCAGAACACCGCGCCGTTTTCCTTGGTGCCGTAGGCAAACCCGAAGCAACGGCCCATATCGAGCTTCACCTCTTTAAAATCGGTGTTGAGGCGGTAGCCTCCAACGCCCTTATTAAAGAGGTAATGCCGGGCGGCCCTTGCCGCTTCCCTTGCCTGTTCGTCGGTGGCAATGCCCATCATAAGCGGGAACACCTGCCCGGTCAGGGTCATGCGCACACCGCTCGGGTGGTCTCCCTCAAGCGGCTTGCCCGCGTTATCGTAGTAGCCGTTAAACCAGTGATACCCCTCGGCGGAGCCAATCCACTCCTGCCCGCGCAGGTGGCTTCGCAGCCATTCGCCTTTTTTGCGCAGATCCTCGGCGACCCGCTCGGTGGAAAGCACCGCCTTTTTACCGCTGACACTGTGCGCGCAGGAGCCCGCGTAGCGGTGCAGCAGCGCGCGCCGAGCGGCGGGGTCGGCATAATCCACCGGGGCGCTCAGGCTGTCAAGAAGCGGCATCAGCTCCTCGGCAAGGGAAAGCTCCGCAACGCCCGCAACGCGCCGGGCATTCAAAAGAAGCTCCGAGAGCTCAAGCAGGTTCCCCGCGCAAAAGGCGGTAAACGCCACCGTTTCTCCCTTATCCTTCGCCATATCAAAGGCGTCGTTCCAGTCCGCGCCCTCTATGCGCAGGTTTCCGTAATCCCCGGCGTTAAAGAAGGCGGTGAGGTGCTGCACAAGTATATGCTCAAGCACCGTGCCGGTGATGGGTCCGCCCGCCTCATCCTTCTGGCGGCTGCCATAGTCGGGGCTCCAACGCTCATCGGCCTGGGTGCAGCGCATGGTAAGCCGGTCCTTGAAGTAGGGGCATTGCTCAAGCAAAAAGCCAAGGTCGCCGCTTTGGTTAATATACAAAAGCGTGGTGAAAAACGGCCACACCCCGTGGTCGGACCATACCCGGCTGATGTTGTTGCGGTCTGCAATAAACTCGCCGGGCGCCGCGCCGATGATGGTTGCGTTGGTGCCGTCCATCCGCACGCCGCCAAAGTTGTTGAGCAGCAGCGGGCGCACCGCGTCGGTCTCCAGCAGTAAAAGCGCCAGACAGTCCTGCCACAGGTCGCGCCAGCCGCGCCCGCCCTTGCCGTAATCGTGGTGCGGCAAAAAGGAGCAGCCGTATATGCGCCGCAGAATAGGCTGAAGGGATACCCAGCGCATCCAGCCGTCAAACGACCTGTCGCCCCCGGCAAAGGAAAGCCCGCGAAGCTTCTCCGCCCAAAAGGCCTTGTTTTCATCAAGCAGCCGCTCAAACCCCTGCCCGTTGAGACTGGGCAGAACGCCGGCGCGTCCCGTCTCCCGCTCCGGCGCGATTGAAAGCGCCACCACATATGCGGCGGATTCACCCGGGGCAAGACGGCGTCCGGCAAACCGCAGCGCGCCTATTGCCTCGCCGCCCTCCGCCGTTTTTCCGGCACCCAGCCATTCCCCCTCGTTTGCCGCGACAGCCCGTGGCCATTCCAGGCTGCCCCCCTCACCGATGAAATCCTCCACAAGTGGGATGGCGCCCTGCGGCGGCGTTCCATCGCCCTCCGCGCCGTATACGGCATAGGTAACCAGATTGGGGCGATGCCCGCGCTCGTCAAAGGTCATGACCGGGGTCAGCTCCACCCCCTCGCGCACGATAAGGGTGCGGTTTAATAGGCTGGTAACATGGCGGTGGTCGCGCAAATTCTCGGCACTGCGCCCGTAAATAGGCACGGCTGCGGTGGGAGTAATCTCCAACGCCGTTGTGCCGATATTGGTGAGGGTAACCCTCATCAGCTCCGCCGTCAGGGCATTGGCCGGCACGAAGCTGACTATCTCGGCACGAATGCCAAGCGTCGCGTTCTCCCGCGTCACCTTGTGCCACAAAAGCCCCGCCTCCAGCGTGACCTGGTCGCAATCCTCCGCAAGCTGGCGCGCAGAGGCACCCGCCGCAGACCACGCGCCCGCTCCCTTAATATACACCCAAAAGTTGCGCCCCGATTTCGTATTGTGTAAATCCTGCACGCTTACCGGCAGGTTAAAAAAGGTGCGCTGACTTGTTTTAATATCGCCGTTAAGCGTAGGGGTAATGGCGCTCATCATCCCCGCTTCGTTCGCTAAGGGAAAATACAGGTCGCTGCTGTGGTGGGGGTTCTTGAGTACAAAATCCGCCGAAGTATCATTTTGGTTTAAAAAGCTCCAGCTGTTATTCATCTGCATTTGTCCTTTCAATAAATCAAAGGCGTATTTTTATCAAGCAGGGGGCGTCGGCTACAGGTTAAAAAACTCGTAGGTTCGCGTCCATGTCTGCGTCCTGCCCGGGACAAGGTCAACGCGCACAAACACCTCAGGGCTTACCACATGCAGGCAGCCCCACAGCGCAACTTTGCAGGGGCTAAAGTCAACGCTTTCGCGCACGCCCGCGCCTGCCTGGGTGTGGATAAGCTGCCAGGTATAAGCGGCGTCCGTCCTAAAATCCGGCAGGCAGTAAAAGGAGGTCTTGCGCTCCCCCTCCGGCCAGGTGACCACGCCGTTTTCAAAAACGGCCTCCCCGTTCCTCCGGTTAAGCTCGGTGCAGCCCGATAGGGTAAGCTCATAGCCCCGATCGATAGGTCTGCCGTCAATGGCGAGAAAATTGTGACAATACTCGGTGGTGGAAATGAGCTTATCCCCCTTATTTGTGAGGGCGTAGCTGATGCGCAGAGTGTTATCGTCCACACTTACTGTTTTTTCGTACTCGTAGGCGTACCCGTTGCAGGGGGCGGCAGCTACCCCAAAGCGCACAGACTGCGCCGTTGCCGTAACCGACGCGCCAGCCGGGATAACCTCATAGGGGTAAAAAAAGTCGTAGGGCTTGCTGTCGGGCTTTATAAGCTGCCCCACCCCTATTTTGATAAAGCCTTCTCCCTCACCGGCATCCTCGTAGCCGACAGCCGACTCAATGCCAAACTCGCCGCACAGTCCGCAGCCGCCGGAGCCCTGCCCTTTGGTAAGCGACTCCGGGGCGCAAAAGGTGTGTTTGCCATCGAGCGTTACATCTGTAATAAAGCCGTTGTGGTCAAACCGTGAGCCGGCGTAAAAGGCTCCGGGCTTACTAATTTGCACCTTCAAACGGCTAGTTTGTAATAGAAAACGGTCGTCAGTGTTCATTTTCGTATTCGGCACGGCGGCTTTGCCGTGCCGTTCTCCTTTTTACCTGTTATTCCATTGATAAAAAATTCAAATGAGGACAACTGCTATGATTTATGGATTTTAACGCAATTATTTAACGACAGTTTTATTTAGGCAAATACAAAGGTCGCTATGGCATGGGCGGGCAGGGTGTGGGCCACGAAGTTCGCCCCTGCGCCCGCCTGAAGCTCTTGCGCGTCGTCGGTTTCGTTCATTACAACCAGCGCTATCGAGCCGTCGGTGTTTTCAAAGGCCGCATGGGTTAGCGTTGTCGCGACCTCTGTCTCCACCTCTATCCGCACCGCGCCCGGCTTAACAAAGCGCGAAAACTGCCCGATGTAGTAGTACGAGCTGTTTACGGTGAGCTGCTGCGTCTTGGTATTTGCTATAATAGGTGCGTCGCAGTAGTTTGCCTTATGGTTTGGACCACCCTGCTCGTCAAGGATAAGGTTCCAGTCAATCCAGCCCTCCTGCCAGTTGTTAAAATCGCCTAGGATGTTGCGCCCGTAACGCTCGCCGGTCTGCCATGAGCCGGGCTTTACACCGCCCTCAATGCAGCCCTCGGTAAACAGGATGTGCTTATCGGGGAACATTTCGTGCACCTTGGAGAGCGCCGAGAAGTCCTCGGAAACATACCAGTGGTTGGCGACGCCATAGATATACTGCGCGGCCTCGGGGTCGGAGAGGGTGGCCTTCGCGCGCTCAAACAGGATGTCGCGGTTGTGGTCGATAATATAGATGCGAACATCGCTAAGCCCGCTGTCGCGCAGGGTGGGACCAAGGTGGCGCTTGACAAAATCGGCCTCCTCCCCGGCGGTATACAGGCAGGAATCCCACGTCTGGAGCGCCTCGGTTTCGTTCTGCACCGTAACCGCCCAGATGTGAAAGCCCCTCTTTTGCATCTCGCGGATGTACTCTACAAAGTACCGCGCCCATACCCCGGCATACTCGGGCAGGAGCTTTCCTCCGTTGTTCATTTCACCGTTGGTTTTCATCCAGGCGGGCGGGCTCCAGGGGGAGGCCAGCAGGGGGATATCCTGCCCCCTTGCCGCAATGGCATCCCTGATAAACGGCACCGTCCAGCGGTCCTCGCGGGAAAGGTCAAAGGTGGAAAGCTCCCGGTCGTTCTCCTTTACATAGGTGTAGTTCTCCAAGGAAAAGTCGCAGCTGTGGATATGTACCCGTCCTATGCCGTAGCCTATGCCTCGGGCGGGGTCGAAATAAAGCCTGATAATCTCCTCCTGCACAGCCTTGTCAAGACGGGAGTAAGTATACGCCGCCGATTCGGTGAACGCGCCGCCAAAGCCGACTACCTGCTGGTACCGCTTTGCCTTATTCAGTGTTAGCGCCAAAATCCCCTCTCTTTTTTGCGCGGCGGAGAACTCCCCTTTTACCGTAAGACGGTCGCCGGTTCCTTGGGCGGATTGGATAATGGTTGCCTTGTTCATATCGTTTCCGGTCCTTTCATGATTAGTTGGGGTTGCTTCCATTCTCTTTCTATTTGAATAAAACTGTATTGTAAATCGATTTCGTCAAGCCACCTCTCTTTTTCTGCGATAAGGTTTTGCTATGCTGATTTTTTCGCGTCAGCTCAATATGTATTGGCTTTTTCATCGGCGATTTTGCGCCGGTACAGGCTGCTGTTTTGCTTGTGTAATCGATTTCACAACCCCTGAGCATTGTTCCACGCATTCATTATACCAGAAATTTTGTATCCCGCCAGAGGTAAATTAAAAAAAGCGCAAAAAACCGTGCGGCGGCACATGGCGTGTGCCGCCGCACGGTAATGAACTGAGCTTTTACGGTTATTTGGAGAATAGTATTACAGCTCCCATATCCTGCGCGCATACTCCGCGATGGAGCGGTCGGCGGAAAAGCGCCCGGCTCCCGCTATGTTGTGCAGGGACATCTTCTGCCAGCGAATGTTGTCCTGATAATCCCGCTGGGCATAGTTCTGAGCCTTTTCGTAGGATTCATAATCCGCCAGCACCATGTAGGGGTCCGATTCCTTGAGGGAACGCGCCACGTCCTCAAAGGTATTTCCTCCAATGCCCTCGCCCAGCAGGTCGATGGCGCGGCGTATGGTCTGGTTCTCCTCGTATATCTCCATGGGGCGGTAGCCGGCCGCGCGGCGGGCATCCACCTCCCCGGTGGTCATGCCAAAGGTGATGATGTTATCCATCCCGCAGGCCTCGCAGATCTCAATGTTTGCGCCGTCGAGCGTACCCAGCGTAATCGCGCCGTTAAGCATCAGCTTCATATTGCCGGTGCCGGAGGCCTCGGTACCCGCAAGGGAAATCTGCTCGGATATCTCGCTTGCGGGCATCAACAGCTCCGAGAGGGTGACGCGGTAATCCTCCAAATAAACAATGCGCAGCTTGTCGCGCAAAAGCGGGTTCTCCTCCAGCTCCTTGGAAAGGGAGCAGATGAGCCGTATAATTTGCTTTGCAAGGTAATAGCCGGGGGCCGCCTTTGCGCCAAAGATATAGGTGCGCGGCGTAAAATCCATATCGGGATTCTCCAAAAGGCGCTGGTACTGGGTGATAATGTGCAGCGCGTTGAGGTGCTGGCGCTTATACTCATGCAGCCGCTTTACCTGTACGTCAAAGATCGAGTCGCAGTTTAGCCGCTGCCCTGTCTCGCCCAGGATATACTTTGCAAAGGCCTCCTTGTTTTTACGCTTCACCTCAGCCAGCCGGAGCAAAACCCGTTCGTCGTCGGCATAGCGGCGCAGCTCGTCGAGACGCGCGGTTTCCTTGATGTATTTTTCGCCTATCAGCTCGTTAAGCAGCTCAGTCAGCGGGCGGTTGGATTGGTACAGCCAACGGCGGGACGCGATGCCGTTTGTAATGTTGTAAAACTTTCCGGGCATTACGTCATAAAAATCGCGGAACACGGAGTTTTTGAGTATCTCGGAGTGAATTTGCGATACGCCGTTAACCGCGTGGCTTGCGCATACCGAAAGGTTTGCCATGCGTATGCGGCCGCCGTATACCACCGCCATCCGCCCCACCTTTTCCAGGTCGCCGGTTTGCTCAAACATCTCGCGGCAGAAGCGCTCGTTAATTTCATGCACGATCTGGCTGATGCGCGGCAGCGTGGCGGAGAACAGCTGCTCATCCCACACCTCCAGCGCCTCGCTCATTACCGTATGGTTGGTATACGCAAAGGTGCGGGTTACAAGGTACCACGATTTATCCCACGAATAGCCGCATTCATCCAGCAGAATGCGCATAAGCTCTGGGATGGCAAGGCTTGGGTGGGTGTCGTTGATGTGTATGGCAACCTTATCGGGCAGGCTCTCCAGCGTGCCGTAGGTTTTAAGCTGCTTGCGGCAGATGTCGGCAATGGAGGCGGCGCACATAAAATACTGCTGGCGCAGGCGCAGGCTCTTGCCCTCCACATGGTTGTCGTTGGGATACAGCACCTTGCTGATTACCTCCGCCATCGAGTTCTGTCCCATGGCGCGCAGGTAGTCGCCCTTGTTAAACAGGTCCATATCAAGCCCGGGGCTGATCGCCTTCCACAGCCGCAGCTTGCTCACCCCGCGGGAGGCATAGCCCGAAAGGTACATGTCATAGGGTATTGCCTTTACTACGTTGTAATTAACATGGCGCACCTCGTGGTAGCCGTCGCGCCAGCTTTCCACAATCTCGCCGTCAAAGCGCACGTCAACCGCCTGGTCGCGCCGCTCCACCAGCCAAATATCGCCGCCGGGCAGCCAGTTATCGGGCAGCTCGGTCTGCCAGCCATCCAAAATGCGCTGCTTGAAAATGCCGTACTCGTACAGGATCGAGTAGCCCGTGGCGGTGTAATCAAGCGAAGCCAGCGAGTCTAGAAAGCAGGCTGCCAGTCTGCCAAGGCCGCCGTTGCCAAGCCCCGCGTCCGGCTCGTGCTCGTACAGGTTTTCAAGCTCCACATGCAGCTCGGATAGAACCTCGCCTGCCACCTCGCTAAGCCCAAGGTTATGCAGGTTGTTTTTTAGTGAGCGACCAAGCAAAAATTCCATGCAAAGGTAATAAACCCGCTTGCCGCCGTGGCTGTCGGTATCCGCCACAAAGCGGCGGCGCTTTTCGGTGAGCAGGTCGCGCACCACAATGGCCAGCGCCTTATAGTAGATCTCATCCGAGGCCTCGCTCGGTTCAAGGGCAAATTTGTTTTGCAGTGTCAGTTCAATGAGTGAGCGCAGCTGTGTCTTTGTAAGTGTTCGTTCCATATCGCTCTTTTTCCTTCCCTTATGTCATCTATGCCGTTTTTCGAAGTTTTTTTATAATCTTGCGAGGAATGCCGCGCAAGGAGCAGCGTGCGTGTGTTTTTTATGATTGCGTGCGTATGGCACGCCCAATACCCCTTATTATACTATAATTAAGCGCCATTTGGCAAACTGCTTGCATTCAAATGCGGAAATTTTACACAAACTACGGAAATTCGTGGCGATTTATAAGCTTTTTTGCGATAATTAATCCCCCTGTGTAAGCAAATATTTAAATATTAGCTCTTTTTAAATGCGGCAAAATGAATTATAATATAGATACTTATTCTTATGGCTGGTTTGGCTTTGTCAAAATGCCGCCAACCATATATTTCATTTTTTACTTATTCTTGTTTTTTGCTTTTCATTGCATCCCGTCGCGGGCATTTCGCCGTAACCTTCGGGCAGCTTGCCCTCCCGCGCTCAGAGCCGCCGGCTTTTAAGAAACACTACCGGTCTTTGCGCCAAAAAGGCTGGCCCGTAATTGACTGCATGAAGGAAGTGTGCGTATGGATAACGCGACCACCGTGAAGATCAACATCTGCGGTACCGACTACTTTATCGCGACAAGTGAAGACCCGTCCTACGTCACCCAGCTGGGCGAACACATTGACAATATGGTAGAGCGTCTGATGCAGCAGTCCCCCAGCCTTTCGTTAAGCAAGGCGCTTTTGCTGTGCTGCTTGAACACGCTCGACGACCTTAACCGCGTCAACACCGGCACCGATAATCTGCGCAAGCAGATTAAGGACTATCTCGACGATGCCTCCCGCGCCCGTGATGAAGTGGACGAGCTGCGCCGGGAGCTAAACCGCCTAAAGAAGGAGCTTGCGCAGTCTCAAACCGAGCGAACGCGCATATCAACAATCGATCAATGAACAATAATAAGCTGGAAATATTAGCCCCGGCAGGCGGCAAAGAGTCCCTGCTTGCCGCGCTGCGCTGCGGCGCCGACGCGGTGTACTTGGGCGCAAGGTCCTTTTCCGCGCGCTCAGGCGCCGAGAACTTTAACCAGGAGGAGCTGAGCGAGGCGGCAAAGGAATGTCGCCTGCGGGGAGTTAAGCTGTACCTTGCCCTCAATACCATGGTGTTTGACTCGGAGCTTGACGGCATACGCGAGCTGATAAAGCAGGGCGCTGTGTGCGCAGTGGATGCGATGATTGTGCAGGATTTGGGCGTCGCGTCCCTCGTCAGAGAAATATGCCCCGATATGCCGCTGCACGGCTCCACCCAGATGTCCGTTCACACGCCGGCGGGCGCTCTTTTTTTGCAGAGAATGGGCTTTAAGCGGGTTATTCTCGCAAGAGAGCTTTCAAAGAACGAATTGCGTGAGATTATAGAGGCCTGCCAGATTGAGACCGAGGTGTTCGTGCACGGCGCGCTGTGCATGTCGGTATCCGGCCAATGCACCATGAGTGCGGTGGCGGGGCGCAGAAGCGGCAACCGGGGCCAGTGCGCACAGCCCTGCCGCCTGCCGTTCTCCCCCAATAAGGGAGAAAACCGCTATTGCCTTTCCCTGCGCGACCTGTCGCTGACCGAGGAGATTGCCGAGCTTGCCGAGCTTTGCGTAACCTCGGTAAAGATTGAGGGACGGCTTAAACGCCCCGAGTATGTGGCGGCGGCGGTTTCGGCCTGCGTTTCGGCGCGAAACGGCACCCTGCAGCCCGCGGAGCTTGACCGGCTGCGCGCCGTATTCTCCCGCGCGGGCTTTACCAAGGGCTATTATGAAAACCGTCGCGGCGCCGAGATGTTCGGCGTGCGCGGCAAAGAGGACGTAACCGCCGCCTCAGGTGTGCTAAAGGAGCTTGCCCGCCTGTACGACCGGGAGCCCCAGCGCGTACCCGTCACCTTTTATTATACCCAGCGGGAGGGCGTTCCCCTCACGCTGGAGGCGGAGGACGACCGGGGAAACCGGGTAAAGGCCGTGGGTGCGGTGCCCGAGCGGGCGCTAAACGCCCCCACCGACCGCGAACGCGCAGTGGCTGCGCTTGCAAAGCTTGGCGGCACCCCCTTCCGCCTCCAAGACACGGTCACCGATATGGACGAAACGCTGATAGCGGGCGCCTCGCAGCTAAACGCCCTGCGGCGGGAATGCGTGGAGCTGCTTACCGCACGGCGTTTTACCCTCTCGCCAAAACCCGCGGGGGAGGGTACGATACCCGCCGCCCCGCATATCGCGCCGCCTTCCCCCGCGCTGCGCGCGCGGCTCCGGCGGTATGAGCAGCTTCCCCACGATATGGCTGACGCGTTTGCGTTTATCAGCCTGCCGCTTGACGAGCTGTGGACGCACCGGGATGCGCTTGCCCCGCTGCGGGACAAGCTGATTGCCGAGCCGCCCCGGGCAATGTTTGGGCAGGAGAGGGAAACGGAGCGCCTGCTCCTTGACCTGCGGGAATGGGGCGTGACCCGGCTATACGCCGGAAACCTCGCTCATTTGGAGCTTGGAAGGCGGCTGGGTATGGCGGTACACGGCGGCTATTCCCTCAATATTGCAAACTCCGCCGCCCTGGACCTGCTGGAGCGGGAGGGCGTGCGGGATACCGAGCTTTCCTTCGAGCCTGCGCTTGACCGCATTTTAAAGCTGCGGGGCGGTCTTGAGCGGGGAATTATCGGTTACGGTCGCCTGCCCGTTATGCTTACCCGCTGCTGCCCCTTGCAAATTTCGGGCAAGCATTGTGCCGTATGCAAAAAAAAGGGCGGCATTATGTTTGACCGTCTGGGCAACCGCTTTTGGGTCGTCTGTGCGGGAGAGGCAAGCGAGGTATTTAACTGCCGCATACTCTACCTTGCCGACCGACTGCCCGAGCTAAGGGGGCTTGACTTTATTACGCTGATGTTTTTGGACGAAACCGCCGACGAAGTGCGGAGCATTACCCGGGAGTACCAAGCCGGGGGCACCCCGCCGGAGGATTTTACAAGAGGGCTGTATTACCGGGGCGTGCTGTAATGCCCCAAAAAGGGAAGGGATGAAAGCCTGATGAAGCTGCTGGTGAAAAAGCTGCGCCCTGATGCCATTGTGCCGGTAAGGGCAACAGAGGGCAGCGCGGGGCACGACCTGCACGCCCTGCTTGAGGAGCCGGTTACGGTGAACCCGGGGGATCTCGTTCGCATTCCAACAGGCATTGCCATCGCGCTGCCTTCGCCGGAGGTTGCCGCCTTTGTTTACGCCCGCAGCGGGCTTGCCATTCGCTTTGGCATCGCGCCCTCCAATTGCGTGGGGGTCATAGACAGCGACTATCGCGGCGAGCTGCTTGTGGGGCTGACAAACCACGGCAGAGAGCCGTATACCATACAAAACGGCGAACGCATTGCGCAACTGATTGTGGCCCCCGTTGTGCTGCCTGAAATAGTGGAGACCGAAGCCCTTGACGATACCGCCCGCGGCGCGGGAGGGTTCGGTTCCACCGGACGAATGTAATGGGGCGAAGGGATGGACAGGATATGAAGGCCAAGCGGTTTTTAATCACGCTGTTTCTGTTTCTCGGGGCTATCCTTCTCGGCGACTTTGTGGGGCGCATGTGCGAAGGGATCTCGGCGCTTTCTTGGCTTGCCCACGCCATCTCGGTGGGTATTCCGGTTAGTAGCCCGTTTATCCTCGACCTTTCGGTGCTCAGCCTTGCGCTTGGGCTGTACCTGACTGTGAATGTCGCCCAGATTATTTTGCTTACAGTCGCGGTGTTTTTGTATAAGCCCTTGCTTAAAAAGCTTTGAGCGTGCGTCAATAAGCTTTACCCGCTCGTTATATTTATTTAGGAGGAAAGCCCGATTGAGACTGATTCTTGCCTCCGCCTCCCCAAGGCGGGCGGAGCTTTTACGGTATATTACCGAGGATTTTGAGGTCATCCCCTCCGGCGAGGAGGAAACCGTCGCCGAGGGTCTGCCTTGCCAGCAGCTTGTGGCGGAGCTTGCCCGCATAAAGGCCTGCTCGGTGCTTGCCAGATACCCCGACGCGGTGGTAATTGGCAGCGATACGGTTGTTGCCATTGACGGGCGTGTGCTGGGCAAGCCAAAAGACCGCGAGGACGCCTTTGCCATGCTGCAGGCGCTATCGGGGCGCACACACACCGTATACACCGGCGTGTGCCTTGCAAGCAAGGATCGCCTGGAGCAGTTTACCTCCGCCACCCATGTCACCTTTTTTCCCCTCGAAAAAGAGGAGATCATTCGCTACCTTGACACCGGCGAGCCCTTCGACAAAGCGGGGGCATATGGCATTCAGGGGCAGGGCGCGCTGTTTTGCAGCGGCATAGAAGGCGATTTTTACACCGTTATGGGGCTTCCTGTCGCTTTAACTGCCAAAAAATTGGAAGTGTTTTAAAAAGTTATTGAGTATAACCGCCGAAACAGTTATAATAGAAACGATTCTAGCTTAATATAAGTTGAAGTAAAGTATTTTACCTCTTCACTGACAGCACAAGGTACTTGCCTTCAATTATTTTGCTGAAATACAGCCATTAAGCTTTTGCAAAATGCTCATGAGGTTTGAGACGGCCGGTCTCATTATTGATGCGCATATTTTATCAACGGGTGCCGCGTCCTTGAGAACGCAACGTTCTAAGGGTCGTATTGCCCCAAAAACGGCGTAATGCCCTATCGGGCTGCGCTCTTGTATGGCCTATGCTGAAAGGGGATTAACAGATGTTTTCAAAAGACATTGGTATTGATTTAGGTACCGCAAATACACTGGTATATATGAAGGGCAGGGGCATCATCATGCGTGAGCCCTCGGTGGTGGCGGTGGATACGCGCACCGATACCGTCAAGTATGTGGGCGCCGAGGCCAAAGAGGTTATCGGACGCACACCCGGCTCCATTGTTGCCATCCGCCCGCTCAAGGACGGCGTCATCGCCGATTTTGACATTACAGCAAGTATGCTTCAGATATTTATTAAAAAGGTGTTTGCGGGTAAGCTGTTTGCGCGCCCCCGGGTCATCATCTGCATCCCGTCGGGTGTCACGCCGGTGGAGCGGCGTGCCGTTAAGGAGGCGGCGCTTAAGGCCGGCGCGCGCCATGTGTATATTATTGAGGAGCCGATGGCTGCCGCTATCGGCGCAAACCTGCCTGTGGCCGAGGCTACCGGCAATATGGTCGTGGATATTGGCGGCGGCACCACAGAGGTGGCCGTTATCTCTCTGGGCGGCGTAGTTGCGGCAAAGAGCGCGCGTATTGGCGGCGATGTGTTTGATAACAGCATCATCAACTACATAAAAAAGAAATTTAACGTTCTGATTGGCGAGCGCACTGCCGAGGAATTAAAGATTGAAATCGGCTCCGCCGCCCCCTATGAGGGGGAGGAGAGCGTGGAGATTAAGGGGCGCAATCTGGTTGACGGCCTGCCCAAAAACGTCATCATCTCCTCTGAGGAGATTCGCGAGGCGCTTCGTGAACCGCTGGAGACCATTGTGGAGGTTGTAAAGACCACGCTTGAGAAAACCCCACCCGAGCTTTCGGCGGATATCATCGACCACGGCATCACCCTGACGGGCGGCGGCGCGCTGCTGCGGGGGCTCGATTCCCTTATCCGCAAGGAGACCGGCATCCCCGTTTATATCGCCGACAGCCCCTTGGATTGCGTGGCGCTTGGCACCGGCAAGGTGCTGGAGGGTATGCCCAAGATTGGCAACATCCTTTCCGACGACGAGAAGTTTTAGCCTGTCCTTTCCGTCGCCCTGTGCGGCGCAGAACCTTACTCTCATTGGCAATAGAAACTGACATCTACGGTCCGCGGACTATTACAGCCTCCGCGGTCCGTTTAGCTTTTATCATTAGGGGGCCAAGGCCCCCGCGCAGGGATTTTTTCATTGCTTTTTTACCGGCGCTTTGGAGGGAAGACTGTTGAAAGAGTTCTTTTCTAGCAGAAAATTTAAAGTGTTGCTTGGCGTAGCTTCCATGCTGCTGGGCTTTATGGTGTATACCGGGGTTCGCAGCGGCGGGGTGGATCTCATAACCGGCACGTTAGGCGCTATTGTTGCACCGTTCCAGCGCCTGTCGTCGAGCATCACCCGCTCGGCCACCGAGTTTTTTGAGCGTATCCTCAAAGCGGATGATATCTCCAAGGAAAACTCCGAGCTCCGGGAGGATATTCGCCGCCTGCGGGAGCAGATGGTGGATTTTGAAACCTATAAGGCCGAAAACGAGCAATACCGCCAGTTCCTTGAGCTAAAAAAGGATAACCCCGACTTTGTTTTTGAGGCCGCGATGGTCATCGGACGCGACCCCACCGACTTTTTTTACTCGTTTACCATCGATAAGGGGACGATTGACGGCATTAAGCTGCTCGACCCTGTCATCACGCCGGACGGCCTTGTGGGACGCGTCTCGGAGGTTTCTTACACCGACAGCAAGGTCATTACCATCCTCAACCCGGGTATTGATGTGGGCGCGTTTGACGGCCGCACCCGGGATACGGGTATTATCACCGGCGACCTCACGCTGGCGCGGGACAACATGTGCAAGATGACCTACCTTTCCCGCGACAGCTCCGCCTCGGCGGGCGATCTCATCAGCACCTCCGGCATTGGCGGCGTATTCCCCAAGGGGCTTATCATCGGCACCATCGCGGATGTTAAGGCGGAGGAAAACGGCATCTCACTGTATGCGGAGATCGTGCCCACCACCAATATCCCCCAAATACGCGACGTGTTCGTCATCACCTCCTTCCGCGGACAAACCCCGGTGGAGGGCGAGCCCCAGGACACACCGCAATAAGGCCAAGCTGGCATTACGGCGGTTTACTCAATATTTTGAACGGAGTCTAGTATAACAATGGCATCGGATAATTCCATATTTAAAAAACGCTTGCGACTTACTATCAAATGGTTTTTATATACACTGGTATTGGTAGCCGCACATGTCGTGGGACAAAACGCCGATTTATTTGAGTTCTCGGGCGTTCGCCCCGTACTCATTCTGCCGGTTGCAATTTGTGTCGCCATGTTCGAGCACGAGTTTCCGGGCGGGCTGTTTGCCGCTGCCGCGGGCATTTTGTGGGGGCTCTCCTCCGACGCGGTTTTTGGCTACTATGCCATTCTGCTGCTGGTTTTGGGCGTTACCGCGGGGCTGATTTGCTCCTATGTGCTTCGTCCCACCCTGCTTACCTCCCTTCTGCTGTGCGGGCTTGGCTCCCTTTTTGTTGCGCTGTTCGATTTCTTTTTTTTCTATGTAATATGGTCCTACGACGGGCTTATGATGTTTTTTACCGCCTGTATGCTGCCCACTGTGGCGATTACAGCAGTCTCGGTCGTCCCTTGCTTTCTTGTCGTTCGTTTTATCAGCCGTAAATTGCAGCCGCCAAAGTAACCGGCTTGTCTTTAAGATAACGTGTTGTCCCGGTTAACCGCCAATCTCCTCCGCGCGCCCCTGCAATAAACCACCCATGCGCCCATCCCCGGCAACAACCTGCCGTAAGCCCTTGCGACTCTGCCGCTTGGATGTGATTCCCCTTGAGATTGGTTATGTAATTTGAAGCTTGAGTTTTGTGCTTTATGCCATGAAACGAGACTCGACTTATATACACGAATATCGAAATATCCGACCGCGGCGGCTTACCCCGCTCTTGAAAAGGAGGCTTGCGTTACCGATATGAAAACCTTATCGTCGTTTATACGAACGCTTGTGCTATTTTTACTCTGCCTTGCAATCTTTGTCGCCTATGGCCTGCGTTTGATGCAGCTGCAATTGGTGGATGGCGCGGTTTACGCAGCGAAGGCAAACCAGGGTACGGAACGTACTGTACCGGTGCTGGCCGCGCGCGGTGAGATTGTGGACCGCAACGGTCGCCCGCTGGTGGTAAACCGCAGCTGCTATAATATTGTGTTTGACGGCACCGCAATGCCCCGCCGCCTGCAAAACGAGATTATACTAATGCTGACCGATATCTTTGCCTCTCAGGGCGGCAGGTGGATTGACTACCTGCCATTGGTGGAGGATAACGGCAGCTTTTCCTTTACAGAAGGGCTGGATACGCAGACCGAGGCGCTTAAAAACAATCTTGGACTCCAATCCTACGCCACGGCGGAACATGCCATGGAGGAAATGGCGTCGCTCTACAGCATTACGCGGGGGGATTTTCTCTCGGATGAAACGCTGACGGAGGAGAACTTCATCAAGCGCTATGGGGTCTCCCGCGCGGAAATGGTGGAGCGCTACCGCATCGCGCAGGAATACACCCCCGCCGAGATGCGGGTGATTGCGGGCGTGCGGTATGAGATGATGCGCCGGGAGTACTCCGCCGTCACACCCTATACCTTTGCCGAGGATGTTAGCATGGAGGTTGTCACCCGAATTAAGGAAAACGGAAACCTACTCCCCGGTGTGGATGTTCAGGAGTCCACGGTGCGCGATTACGTCAGCGAGGATATCGCGCCCCACATTATTGGGCGCATTGGTCCGATTTACGCCGAGGAATATGTGTCGCTGAAGGAAAAGGGATACTCGTTAAACGATGTGGTGGGTAAGGAAGGTATCGAAAAGGCGTTTGAGGACCAGCTGCGCGGCAGAGACGGCCTTAATGCCATCGAATACGATTCCAGCGGCGCGATTATTAACATACGCGAGCTTCGCGCGCCAGCGCCGGGCAACACCGTCATGCTGACGATGGACGCCTCTCTGCAAAAGGTTGCGCAGGAATCGCTGGCCCGCCAGATTGCGCACCTAAACGCCACCGCAGAACCGGGTAAAGGCAAGGAGGCCAGCGCGGGCGCTGTGGTCGCGGTAGATATTAAAACCGGCGAGGTACTGGTGGCAGCAACCTATCCCTCGTACAACATCAACGACTACCAAAAAAACTACTCGGCGCTTTCACAAGACCCCCTTTATCCGTTAATCAACCGCGCTTTGACGGGACGGTATGCCCCCGGCTCCACCTTTAAGCCTATTACGGCCACCGCGGCGCTGGGCGAGGGCATTATAACACGCAACACCCATATCATGTGCAACCGGGTGTATACCTTTTATGAGGACTACCAGCCGCGCTGTTTGAGCGCCCACGGAAATATTGACGTTGTAACGGCGCTCTCGGTGTCCTGTAACGTTTTCTTTTACGAAACCGGCCGCCTGACCGGAATCAGCGCCATTGATGAATACGCGGCTCTATACGGTCTTGGACAGCGCACCGGCATTGAGCTGCCCGAAACTGTAGGCCAGGTTTCCAGCCCCGCGGTCAGCGCAAAAAAAGGGGAGCAGTGGTTTTACGGTAACGTTTTACAGGCCTCCATCGGCCAGCTGGATACCATTGTCACCCCGCTGCAGCTTGCGCAGTATACCGCAACCATCGCCCGCAAGGGAGAGCGGCTGGAGTCCCATCTGGTTAAGGGCGTATATTCCTACAACCTGGATAGAACGGTAAGCCGAACGGAACCGGTGGTGGCAGCCACCATCGAGGATAAAAACAACGCGTTTAATGTGGTCATTAACGGTATGGTGTCCTGCGCCACGGTAGGCTCGGCAAGCGCATACTTTGGCAACTATCCCATTAGTGTGGCTGCCAAAACCGGTACCCCTGAAACCACCGAATACCCGAACTCGGTGTTTATTACCTACGCGCCGGTTGAAAACAGCGAAATCGCGGTGGCGGTAGTGATTGAGAAGGGTTGGCACGGCTATACGGGCGCCCCTGTGGCGCGGGATATCTACGACGCATATTTTGCGCAAAAGCTGACCAAAACCTCCGCTCAGCTGGAGGAAACGCTGCTGCCCTGATTTTTCGGGGGTTCGCCTTTTTTCTACGGGCATTCCCAGCACACAAATATTGCTCCTGCGCAAGGGGGTAAATGAAATCGTATTCACGAAACAGTGGAATAGACTGCCATTATTTTGTGAATAATACCTTATGCAATTGGATTGCTTTTTTGTTTTTTTGTGTTAAAATTAAGAATGTGAGGTTCTATCCCTGTCCGGCTGTGGCATATTATGCAGACGGCATGGCGGGTTATGACGCAATATTTGCTATTGTTTTAGCATTTTCGACATTGAAAGCCTTCGACAGAACCATTCGCAACTACAGGCATCGGGGGATTTATCATGTCCGCTAACATCTTTGCGGTTGTCGGCTCCAAGGGCGGCGTGGGGAAATCCACGGTTGCTTTTTATACTGCGCTTGCCTACGCCCAGCGGGGTAAACGCGCGGTGGTGGTGGACCTGGATCTTGGGTTTCGCTGCCAGTCGGTTTATTTCGGCGCGGAAAAGAATATTGTATACGACCTTTCCGATATGCTTGCCTCAGATTCCTTTGATTTGGATAAAGCGCTAAAGCCTTGTTCCTTTCAAAACGGGGCGTGGCTGTTACCCGCCAGCGCAGACCCTTTTGCGAAGCTTGACTTTGAACGGCTGTCTCTGGTATGCGCCGCGCTGCGCACCCGTTTTGATATTGTTATTCTCGACGCCCCGCCCTCGGTTTCCCGCGGGTTTATCGCGGCACTTTCTCTGGCCGATTATGTGGGGGTTGTTACGGTGCCCGATTATCTGGGCATTAAGTCCGCCACGCTAAGCGCGCAGCTTGTTGCGAAGGCGGGCATAGAGCATCAAAGGCTGATTATCAACAAAACCCCCGCCAAGGATTCCCCACCCCCGGCTGTCAATGACTTCGACCAGATTATTGACGAGGTTGGAGTGTCCCTGTTGGGTGTCGTTCCATTTTATCCTGGGCTGGACGGATGTTTGCAGTGCGCAAAGCCGGTGCCCCCAAAGGCGGATTTTTCCCGCGCGTTTGACAACATCTCCCATCGTTTGGACGGAGAGGACGTTCGTCTGTTAATAGGCTAGAATAGATCGTTTATCCCCGCAGCACACCGACGCGTCAGTACGCAGCTACATTGATGGAGGAATGGACCAAATGAATATCGCCTTGATTGCTCATGATTCCAAGAAAGAATTGATGGTACAGTTTTGCATCGCCTACTGCGGCATCCTAAGCCGGCACAGCTTGTGTGCCACCGGCACAACCGGCAAGCTGGTCTCAGAGGCGACAGGTCTTGAGATTATTAAGTTTTTAAGCGGCTCTCACGGCGGCGACCAGCAAATTTCGGCGCGCATTGCGTGCAATGAGATCGACCTGCTGTTGTTCTTCCGCGACCCGCTTACCGTCAAGCCTCACGAGCCAAACGAAGCGAACCTTTTGCGGCTTTGCGATGTACACAACATTCCCTTAGCCACCAACATCGCCACTGCAGAGGTGCTTATTCACGGTCTTGAGCGTGGGGACCTTGATTGGCGCAATATCGTTAACCCTAAAAACTAAGCCGCAGCTCCATTGCGGTTAAAAAGGAAAACAGAGCAGGGGAGTGAAGTGACCCCCGCTCTGTTTTCCTTTGCTTATTTCAGGCAAATACCCGATTTAAAAGTGTATAAAAATCAAGTGAAAAGCTTTAGTTTATGGGTTTTTACTTGATTTTCATTTTAACTTCTACACTTTTTGAGGGGATTCGTATTAGAAACTCCAATAAACCATAAAACACCCAAGCCCGCCCGACGGCCAGCCGAATACACGCCAATATAGCCATTGCCTACGCGCGAAAAAAACCAAACACGCGCCCCGCATTATTACCCAAAAACCAAGTCATATCCCCCCGTTTTATTCGCATATATATTACTGCTAAAGAGAATAAACGGGGGAAGGGGACACGGGACAGTGAAGGGAAAGCCGGAAGAGCGCGCTGCACAGCTCGCATTATATATGATAGAAAATAAAGAAACCGTCCGGGGCGCCGCAAAGGCATTCGACATCTCCAAGAGCACGGTACATAAGGACGTTACGGAGCGCCTGCGTAAGGTAAACAAGGCGCTGTACCTTGAGGTCAAAGGGCTTCTCGACCAGAACAAGGCGGAGCGGCACATACGCGGCGGGCAGGCCACGCGGGAGAAGTACCGTGGCGCAAAGGACGCAAAGCAATCGGTGTACTATTTTTAACGGTATTGGCAAAGCATTCGGGTAAAGGCTTGCGCATCATCCATCCAATGGTTATTATAACACAGCGCGCAGGGAGAACCCCGTCACCATGGCGGGGTTCTCCCTGCGTCAGCCTTTTGGCTTTGCACAAAAACATAATATCGTGAATTGTCTCTTGAACCGATTCGCCTCGGAAGGGATTATGCGGCTATTCCTTGCTGTTTTTAATTGCCTCCAGAGGGTCAACATATGCGCCGTCTCTGAGGGCCTCAAAGTGCAGATGTGTCGGCAGTCCAATCTCCGCCAGCGCGGTGTCGCCCACACAGCCAATCACCTCGCCAATCTCTACGGTGTCTCCCTCGGCAACTGTCACTCCATCCGTCAGGGAGCAGTAGCGGGTGGTTAAGCCGTTCGCGTGCTCGATCTCCACCACATAGCCCCACATGCTGTCGGAATATACCCGCGTTACGGTGCCATCCGTCACGGCCTTAACCGGTGTTCCCGCCTTGGCTGCAAAATCCACGCCATTGTGGGTGCGCCAATCGTTCATGGTTTTATCTAGCACCAGTTCCCCGGCGGAAAATGCGTTAATGGTGTCTCCGGAGAGCGGCTGTACGAATAGCAAGTCTTGCTGCTGCGTCTGCGGCACGACAGTTTGCAAGGAATCTTGCGTACCTTGTGAGGTAGTAGCAGAATCCTGCGCAGGCTGCGACTGCACCGATAAATCGGGTGATTCGGATTGCACGTTCTGTTCGATGGGCACCGACTGCTCGTTCTGCCCCGCTTCCTCTATCTCGGGAAAAGACCAATCATCCTCACTCTCGCTTTCCGCCGCAATCGGCTCCTGCGTAGACAGTCGGTTTAACGTGCCGTTAATGGCTGCCCATGACGCAAACCCCGCGCCCGCAAGGCAAACCGCAAGCGCGATGTAAAAGCCGTTGCCTTTGAGAAACTTTTTAAAGCTGCCCTTACCAAAATGTAGATTAGCCATAATACTAAAACAACACCTCCAAGAATATTTTTAACGAATCGCTCCCTGTTTATGCCGTATGAGTCCGTCATATTTTTGCCCGTTTGCCACTGGATACGCAATAAGCCTTTATGCTATTATGCGATTAAAAAGTGTATAGCAATCAGCGCTAACGCATTACCATTGGGCTTTGACGCGGATTTTTATATACACTATATACACTTATCGCAAATACCCCAAGCCGAGTGTTTAGAAGCGCAAAGCCGCGTGCAGGCTGTTTTTTTCCGGCATAGGGCTTAAGGGCGATTCTTTATACAGCTTTAAGCTCATTGCATATAATAGGCGCGAAAAACGAAGCCACACTAAGACTAGCCTTAACTGACCTCCGTTCGCCATCCAGGGCGATAGCCACCTGATAAAGCAAGGCGCGATTTTGCACTGGTTCTATTGTTAGCGGCTTGCCCATGGTTTAGTAATGTGTTTTGACAAGAATTTTTTGGTAACCCTTTTTAATTCATCATAAACGATTTGTATTATGCTAATTAGAAATTTAAAATAATATAAAAATCAAACGAAAAACAAGGGACTCGCGGTTATCCTATGGCTCTATGGAGTATCCCCCGTAACCCCGGCACCAAAATAGCCTTGTGTGGCTGGTGCGGGAAAAAGGAAGAACTACAGACTAGGACGAAAAGCAAGGGCAAAATACGGGGGGCAGCAGGATTTTGCCGAAGGGTAAAAATACAAAACATTTTTTGAAAAAAATTTTTTTGTATTTTCGCAAGCGCGTAACGCTGCTACCCCACTGAGCTTTACGCGCTTGCGCCGTAGGTGCTTATACTAATAACCGATTTAAAAGTGTATAAAAATCATGTAAAAAGCTTTAGTTTATGGGTTTTTACTTGATTTTTATCTACACTTTTTGAGGGGATTAGTATTGGTCACAA
>JAEZCT010000067.1 GCA_023433405.1 Bacillota bacterium
CATCATCAAATTGTTGGAACGTCGGCACCCGCGCCGACAGGCGGCTTACTTTTCTTGTTCGAGAAAAGTAAGCAAAAGCGAAGCAGGGACACCCTGCACCCAGCTCAAAGCAAGGGCAAACGGAGCATAGCTTTTTTGACGAAGCACCTTCGGCGCAAGCGCGTAAAGCTCAGTGGGGTAGCTGCGTTACGCGCTTGCGAAAACAATAAATAATTTTTTCCAAAAATTATTTATTGTTTTTACCCTTCGGCAAAATCCTTATGCCCCCCGTATTTTGCCCTTGCTTTTCGCCCTAGTCCTTAGTTCTTCCTTTTTTCCCATACCTGCCACACAAGGCTACTTTGGTGCCGGGGTCACGGGGGATACTCGATTATACCATACGCCAAAAGCATGAACCCCCGTTTTTATAGTCATAGCGGGAAGGGGCGCGGTTGTTTCCGCGCCCCTTCCCGCTTTTGCTTTCTTTTTTACAAAAATATTAAAAATTCCACAAAAACGCGCTAAAGTTTTCCTCCCTTCGCACGATAACTGTAATGTAGGCACATGGGAGCGGGAAGGATTCCTGCACCGGTCTGCAAAAAAATAAAAACCCAAAAATCAAGGAGGAAAAATCACTATGCGTATAGCAAACAACACCAGCGCATTAAACACACTGAACAGACTGACGCTCAACAACAGCCAGCTGTCCAAGTCCCTTGAGAAGCTGTCTTCCGGTTCGGCCATTAACCGTGCCGCTGACGACGCTGCCGGTCTCGCAATCTCCGAGAAAATGAGAGCACAGATTGCCGGTCTTGAGCAGGCTTCCAAGAACGCTCAGGACGGTATCTCCCTCGTACAGACCGCTGAAGGCGCGCTGGACCAGACCCACACCGCTCTGCGCCGTATGCTGTCTCTGGCCATGCAGGCAAAGAACGGCACCATCACCTCTGAAGACCGCCAGAAGATTCAGGCGGAAATTGACCAGCGCACCAATGAAATCGACCGTGTATCCGAGACCTCGAACTTCAACGGCATCAAGCTGTTTGACGGTTCTGTTGGTACTGGTACAACTGGTGTTGAGGTTGCAGCGTCTACTGGTGTTGTTTCTGCGGTGTCCGCCTACTCAGTGAGTGGTGCTGATGAGGGTGTTACTGTCGAATTTGCAGAACTGACCGGTACATCGGGAATTACTGCAGCTTGGAACAACAAAACACTTACTATTAGCATAGCAACGGGTGCTGGAGGCGGCACATATGGTCAGGCTGATATAGACGCCGCGATTCGTAATGCTAGTGGTGCACCTGAAAGTGGAAAGGGTGTTAAAGTAACATTAGCTAATGGTGGTTCTATCACAACAAGTGGCGCTACAGCAACTGCTGCGGCATTTGCCACCGGCACAACAGCTCTTGCTAAACAAGCTTCGGCTAGTCACGTTATTGGCACAACCAATGCTGTCATTTCTGCTGACAAAGCTGGTGCGGTTGCGGCGACTAGAACATTCACCGTCACTGCTACAGCTGGAACCGCGATTGGCGCAACAAAAGCAGCCGGTACTGGAGCAATTGCGCTTAATTTGACTGCAGGTGAAGAATATTCTGCTGCTGACGTTAATAAATACCTCAAATCAGTGGATGCCGGAATGTCAATTTCTTTTGAAGGCAAGTTAACGGGTACACAGCTTACCGCGTTTGCGGCTGATGCGCTTACTGGTGGAGCTGGTCTTGGTGAAGGTGGTGGTCTTGAGCTTCAGATTGGAGCTACTTCAGATGATGCTGATAGAATTGAAGTAAGTATAGCTAAGATGGACTCTGCTTCGTTGCTGGGATCTACTTCGCTTGACATGAGCACACCAGATGCCGCCAACGTAGCCATTGATAAAATCAATTCTGCAATTGAGAAGGTTTCGGTTCAGAGAGCAAACCTCGGTGCTGTGCAGAACCGTCTGGAGCAGACCATTGAGAACCTCTCCACCACCGCTGAGAACATGACCGCTGCCGAGAGCCGCATCCGCGACGTGGATATGGCTAAGCAGATGACCACGTTCACCAAGTACAGCATCCTTTCTCAGGCCTCCCAGGCAATGCTTGCTCAGGCAAACGCACTGCCCCAGGGCGTTCTGCAGCTGCTCGGCTAATATTAGCCCCCGGCTGTTTGTTCAGTCTGTTTTTAAGAAGGCATCGCAAAGGCGGCACAGCAAAAAAACTTTTTTCTGTCCTCTGCCCTCTCGCGCCTGCCCTCTTGAAGTACGCATAAGCGCACGAAGCGCGAAAATGAAGGCCCCGCCACGACGGCGGGGCTTTCGCTTTTTTCAGGAGGGCGGCAACGCGCGGCAAGCCATAATTTTGGCTGGACAATCGGGTGAAAAGCCCGTATAATGGTTTTACACAAGCCAAAAGCTAGGAGGGGACGGGGAATGGAAAACACCGAGCTGCTAACACAGATAGCCGGGCTGTTTGAGGAGCAAAACCGAAGAATTGACGGCAAGTTTGAGGAGCAGTCCAAGCGCTTCGACAGCAAGCTTGAGCAGCTGGAAGAGAGAATTGACGGCAAGCTTGAGAAGCTGGAAGAGAGAATCGACGGTAAGCTTGAGCAGCTGGAAGAGAGAATCGACGGCAAGCTTGAGAAGCTGGAAGAGAGAATCGACGGCAAGCTTGAGCAGCTGGAAGAGAGAATTGACGGCAAGCTTGAGGAGCAGTCCAAGCGCTTCGACGGTAAGCTTGAGGAGCTCAAGCAATGGGTGGTGGATGTCATTGACGATCAGACCATTCATTTTGATGAGCAGCTTGGCGAGCTAAAAGCAAGCATTACCGCGGTTGAGATTCGCATTGAAAACGATGTAAACAGGCGCATGGATTCCCTGTTTGACGGCTATAAGCTCAACCACGAAAAGCAGTGGGAGCTGGAAAGAAAAGTAGAGGACCTCGAACGGCGTTTGGAACGGCTAGAGGCAGTGGGCTGAGCGACTAAAATGACGCTAAAAGCAGGGGCAAAGCCCTGCTTTTTTGCTTTCTTATTCCCGTGAATTGTGGTAAAATATGAACAAAGCCGCGCTGCACTGAGCGCATTACGGAGGTCAACCATGCAGTACACGTTTTCGGATAAAATCTCCACCCTGCAGCCCTCTGCCATCCGTGAGATATTAAAGTATACCGCCGACCCGACGGTGGTACCCTTTGCGGCGGGCAACCCCGCCCCCGAGGCGTTCCCGGTGGAGCTGATTGGCGAAATTACCGCCGACATCCTCTCCCGCGAGCCCATTGCCGCCCTGCAATACAGCTTTACCGAGGGCTACCCGCCACTGCGGGAGCTACTGAAGAAAATGCTAAAGGAACGGTATGGCATTGGGCGCGACACGGACGAGCTGATTGCGGTTTCGGGCGCCCAGCAGGGCATAGAGCTTGCCTGTAAGGTGCTGTGCAACGAGGGAGATGTAATTATTTGCGAAAAGCCCAGCTTTATCGGCTCCCTCAACTCCTTTAAATCCTACAACGCAAAGCTTGTGGGCATAGAGCTTGAGGAGGACGGCATTGACCTGAATAAGCTGGAGGATGCCCTTAAATATAACAACAACGTCCGGTTTATCTATGTCATTCCAAACTTTCAAAATCCCAGCGGACGCACCATGAGCCTTGCTAAGCGCCGCGCCGTTTACAGCCTTGCCAAAAAATACGGCACGCTCATTTTAGAGGATAACCCCTACGGCGAGCTGCGCTTTGCCGGGGAGCACCTGCCCTCCATCAAAAGCTTTGATGAGGATGGCATTGTCGTTTATTGCGGCAGCTTCTCTAAAATATTATCGCCGGGCCTGCGTGTGGGCTTTGTTTCGGCGCCCAATCAGGTGGTGCAAAAGATGGTGGTCGCAAAACAAGCGTCGGATGTACATACCGCCATCCTCTCCCAGATGAT
The DNA here is from genome assembly GCA_023433405.1 of Bacillota bacterium. Taxonomy (GTDB): domain Bacteria; phylum Bacillota; class Clostridia; order Oscillospirales; family Ruminococcaceae; genus Acetanaerobacterium. Next base: position 3,886 of record JAEZCT010000067.1, read on the forward strand.
CTGCGCGCGGTTTTTAACCCTTGTGAATTTTGAGGAGCATGTAGCCCGTCTGCGGGAAATCTACCGCAAAAAATGCGCCCTGATGCTGGGGCTGATGGATAAAGGCTTTGCCGGCAAGGTAAGCTATACCCGCCCCGAAGGCGGTCTGTTTTTATGGTGTACCCTGCCCGAGGGCGCGGATATGATGGGCTTTTGTACCGAGGCGGTACAGCGTAAGGTGGCGGTAGTGCCGGGCAGCGCCTTTATGGTAAGCGGCAGCGACCAGACCCAGTCCTTTCGCATGAACTTCTCTACCCCCACCGACGCGCAGATTGAAAAGGGCGTGGAGATTCTCTCAAAGCTCATAGCGGAGAAGTATTAAGCCCTATTCTTATTGCGGCTTGAAAGAAGGAAAACGCGGATGATCATTCTGGGCATCGACCCCGGGTATGCAATCGTGGGCTGCGGTGTCATCGATTATACCGCCAACCGGTTTAAGGTGCTGGAGTACCGCGCCGTCACCACGGCAGCCGATACCCCCTTTGCATTGCGTCTCCAGCAAATATATCACGGCGTTACCGCCATCATCGAGACCTGCCGTCCCCAGGCTATGGCGGTTGAGGAGCTGTTTTTTACCAACAACCAAAAAACCGCAATCGCGGTGGGACAGGCGCGGGGGGTTATCCTGCTTGCGGGCGTCAACCAGGGGCTTCCAATCTTTGAGTATACCCCCTTGCAGGTCAAGCAGGGGGTTGTGGGCTACGGTAAGGCGGCAAAACCACAGGTAATGGAGATGACACGCATCCTTCTGGGATTGGAGCGCGTCCCCAAGCCGGATGATGTGGCCGACGCGCTGGCGGTGGCAATCTGCCACGCCCATACCAGCTCCTCCCTCCTTTCGGGCAGATAAAAGCCGAAGCCCCAAGAAATCGTCTCTCGTCTGCCTGTTTTTATCCCCTCCAGCTGCTCTCTCAAAGCCGAAAGGAAGAAATACGATATGCTGTACAGCCTAAAAGGACGTCTTGCTCATAAGGAGCCATACCTTGCCGTGATTGAATGCGGTGGGGTGGGATTTAAATGTGTTACCTCCGTTTCCACACTCTCACGCATCGGCGAAGCCGGCAGCGAGGTGACGCTGTACACCTACCTGCATGTGCGGGAGGATATCCTTGAGCTGTACGGCTTTGCAGAGCTTGCGGAGCTTAACTGCTTTAAGCTGCTGCTATCGGTATCCGGCGTAGGTCCCAAGGTAGCGCTTGCGGTACTTAGCGACCTTTCCCCCGAACGCTTTGCGCTAAGCGTGGCGGGCGGCGACGCAAAGACCATCACCCGTTCTCAGGGGGTGGGCGCAAAGCTTGCCCAGCGCATTATTCTGGAGCTTAAGGATAAGCTAAAAAGCCCAGACCTGTCCGTCGGCTCGGGGTATGAGGCATCCGGCACGGGCGGCGGCATGTTTTCCGGCTCAGTAGGTGAGGCGATAAGCGCGCTGGTGGTGCTGGGCTACAGCCAGCAGGACGCCGCACGCGCGGTTGCGGGACAGCCGCCGGAGATGACCTCTTCCGACCTCATCAAGGCGGCGCTAAAGCTTTTATCCTCACATTAAGCGGCGCTTTCATGGGGTGAATTGCTCTATTAGTATGAGGGGGATGAAAACAATGCTGTACGAATACGAGCTGAAAACCCGCCATGAGGCGCTGCACAATATTACCGAGAAGGTGCGGGACGGAGTGGCAAAAAGCGGCGTAACCGAGGGCATTTGCGTGGTATACTGCCCCCACACCACCGCGGGGATTACGGTGAATGAAAACGCCGACCCTGACGTTGCGGATGATATGCTGCTGGGGCTTTGCGCGGCGTACCCTGACCGCGCGCAGTTTAAGCATATGGAGGGCAACAGCGCGGCACACCTTAAGGCAAGTGCGATGGGCTGTGCTCAGACGTTGATTATCCGCGAAGGGGAGCCGCTGCTTGGGCGGTGGCAGGGGGTTTATTTTTGTGAATTTGACGGCCCCCGCACCCGCCGGTTTTACGTTAAAATAATTGCGGGCTGACAAGCGTGGTTTCTCAAGGCTTGTATTTATACGAATACGAATATCCGAAGCTGCACTTTTTAAGGGGATTTGCATTATAATACTATCTTCCGATGAAAATAACGATAAAAAGTCTTGGCCAAAACCCATATAGCAAAGGTTTTGACTTGATTTCTTATATACTTTTCAATCGGATAATAGTATAAGTAAAAACGGGCTCAAACGACGCGCGAAGGCGTTGGTTGAGCCCGTTTTTTTGAGGAGAATAGTATTATATACAGGGCACAGTATAACCCAGCGCAGAGTTCAGGTAGGCGATGACCGAAAGCGCATACAGCGGCGCGGTCTCGGCGCGCAGGATGCGCTTGCCCAAGGTAACCGGCACGACACCCGCAAGGCGCGCGCGCTCCGCTTCCTCCGGCTCAAAGCCGCCCTCGCTGCCGGTCATAAGGGCAATGCTTTGGCGGGAATAGGGAGGCAGCAGTGAGCCCAGCTCCTCGCCGCCCTTTTCGTAGCAAAGCATGGCAAGGCTTGACGTGCGCATACGCGTAAGCGCCGTGTCAAAGTCCAACAGCTCTCCAACCGCGGGCACCATACCCCTGCCGCATTGCTTGGCTGCCTCCAGCGCGATGCGGTTTAGCCGTACAATACGGGTGCGCATACTTTTTGCGTCAGGGCGGGATACACACCGCGCGCTGAGTACGGGAATAACCTCGTACACACCAAGCTCCACGGCCTTTTGCACAATCAGCTCCAGCTTATCGGCTTTTGGCAGGGCCACATACAGCGAGACCCGGCAGGGCAGCTCCGCCTCGTTGGGGGTGCTCTCCAGCACCGCAAGCTCCACAGTGTCCGGCGTGACGGCGCGTACCACACAGCGGTGATCCATGCGGCTGCTGTCGCACAGCGTAAGCTCCTCCCCCACACGCATCCGCAGGGATTTTACCGCGTGGGCCGCGTCCTCCCCTGTCAGGGCAGGGCAGTTCCCTACCTGCTCTACAAAGAATCTTGGCAAGTCCTTTTTCCCGCCTTTCATTACTATCAAGATACAAGAATTAAGAGAAAACCACCGGGCGGAGATTCTTTTTTAAAGCAAACCGCCGATACCCCACAAAGGAAGGTGCAAAACAGTCCGGCCTTTTCGGTACCCATGCCTTGGGTAAGGCATGGGTGTGCGTACTTTTATTCGGCATGGTGCAGCACAATGGCCGCCCAATCCTGCTTTTCCAGCGTTCTTACGGCGGCAAGCCCCGCCTTTGCCAGCGCGCCTTCCACCTCGCTTGCCCGCTCGTAGATAATGCCCGAGCAAACAAGCGTGCCTGACGGCTTTAAGAGACGTTTTAAAAGCCCGCTCATGGCAATAATCACATCCGCCACAATATTTGCGGCAATTACGTCATAGGTTTTTTGGCAAAGCTCCTGTGCGGCGGCTTCATCCTCCAGCACATTGGCACAGCGGGCAGTGATGTGCTTTTGGTCAAAGCCGTTTTTCTGCACATTGTCGCAGGCGGTTTGCACCGCGCTTTGGTCAATATCCACCGCCGTAACGTGCGCGGCGCCCAGTAAGAGAGCCGCCACACTGAGAATTCCGCTGCCGCAGCCCATATCCAGCACCTCGGTCTTGCCGGTTACGCAATCCTCAAGACACTCAATGCAAAGCTGGGTGGTGTGGTGTCCGCCCGTACCAAAGCTGGAGGAAGGGTCGATGGAAAGGAGCAGACGTCCGTCCTTCGGCTCGCAGAGCTCCCACGACGGGCAGATTAAAAAACGGCGGCCAACTTCAATGGGCTTGAAGTACTGTTTCCAGTTATTCGCCCAATCCTCCTCCCGCACCCCGCACAGTTCAAATACCAAGCGACCGTACAGTCCCTCTGTATCCCCCTTGCGGAGCGCGTCCAGCTCAAAACGGATGGCCTTTAGCATATCGGCGCCCTGCTCGTTGTCGGCAAGGTACACCGAAAGGCTGGTTTCGGCATTTTTCAAGCGAAGCAGCTCCTCGTCCACATAGTCCCAGTGGGGCTGTACGTCGGCTAGAAAGCGCTCAAAATCCTGAGAATCCTCCACCTCAAAGCCAGTAATGCCCAAGCGAATGAGCAGACCGGTGAGCACCTCGGCTCCCTGAGAGGTGGTATATATCTTTACCTTTGTAAAATCCATGGTCGGCAATCCTTTCTACGGGGCGTGTGATGGAGCGAGTACGCATTAACCTTAATAAGCGTCAGGCGCTGCCGAGCAGCAGGTAGTCTAGCAGCTCCTGTGGGCTTTGAGCTAGCAGAACATGAGGGTATGACGAAAGCTCCTCATAGCTGCCGTAGCCCCACAGCACACCCGCCGCGTCAAGCCCTGTTAACTGCGCGCCCAGCAGGTCATGCATCCGGTCGCCAATCATCAGGGCGGTTTCTGCCTTTACACCTGTCTCTGCCAGCGCGTGTGTGATAACATCCTGCTTTTTTATGCGCTTATGATCGCGCACCGAGCCCGCTATCAGCTCAAAATAGCCCGCAAGCTTATAATACTCAAGCACCCGTACCGCTATCGGCTCGTTCTTTGAGGTTGCAACCAGCAGGCGGTAACCGTTTTGGGATAAGGCGGCAAGCAGCTCGGGTATCCCCTCAAACAGCGTGCATTCCAGCCAGCCCTTTTTTTCATACCGCTCCCGGAACAGCAAAACCCCCCGGTCGGCCTTTTCGCCCGCGCCAAACAGGCGGTCGAATACCTCCTCCAGCGGCGGACCGATGCACTCGTTGATGTTTACGGTGCTGATGTCGAAATCGAGCGCCGAAAAGGCGTAATCATAGCAATTGATAATACCCGGTCGGGTATCCGCGAGGGTGCCGTCCAAATCAAACAGCAGTGTTTTATATTGCTTCATGAGCATAACCATACCTTTACATTGTTGCGTCATAGTTTGTAATACTAATCCCCTCAAAAAGAGTCGATAGAAATTCGCGTGAAAACCCATAAATTAAAGCTTTTACTTGATTTTTATACTCTTTTAAATCGGATATTAGTATAAGTAATGCCGGTATCAATCAAAGCTTTGCTGACCATCCCGCTCAATCCCCAAATGGCGGTAGGCAAGGTTGGTCACACAGCGGCCGCGCGGGGTGCGGCTTAAAAAGCCGATTTGCATCAAATACGGCTCATAAACATCCTCTAGGGTAATCGCTTCCTCCCCCACGGCGGCGGCAAGGGTTTCAAGCCCGACGGGACCTCCGGCGTAATTTCGGATGATGGTGCGCAGCATGGTGCGGTCAATGGCATCCAGCCCCAGAGCATCCACCTCCAGCCGGTTCAGCGCGTCGTCGGCGATCTCCTTGGTAATTACGCCCTGCCCAATAACCTGAGCAAAGTCGCGCACCCTCTTTAGCAGGCGGTTGGCGATACGCGGCGTACCCCGGGAGCGGCGGGCAAGCTCCTTGGCACCCTCCCCGTCGCAGGGAATATCCAGTATGCGCGCGCTGCGGGTAATAATTTGGGTCAGCTCCTCGGTTGTATACAGCTCAAGGCGCATGATAACGCCAAAACGGTCGCGCAAGGGCGCGGTTAGCTGTCCTGCCCGGGTTGTCGCGCCAATGAGCGTAAAGCGGGGCAGGTCAATGCGAATGGAGCGCGCGGAAGGCCCCTTGCCAATGATGATATCCAGCGCGTAATCCTCCATGGCGGGATAAAGCACCTCCTCCACGCTGCGGGAAAGGCGGTGTATTTCATCGATAAACAGAATATCGCCGGCCGCAAGGTTTGTAAGCAGCGCGGCAAGATCCCCCGGCTTTTCAATAGCGGGACCGGAGGTGATGCGAATGGAAACATTCATCTCGCTCGCGATGATGCCCGAAAGGGTGGTTTTACCAAGACCGGGCGGTCCGTACAGTAAAACATGATCCAGCGGCTCGCCGCGTCCCTTTGCGGCCTCGATAAATATCGAAAGGTTTTCTTTAACCTTGCACTGCCCAATGTACTCGCCAAGGGTTTTCGGGCGCAGGGAGCCGTCAAAATCGGTGTCCTCCGGCACATAGTCGGGCGCGACAATCCGGTTTTCAAAGTCCATCTCCATACCCATTTCCGTACCCATGCCCATATCCTTTTCCGTACCGCTCATGCCAGCCTCCATTTCATCGAACAATAATGCTTGCGTGTAACGCGGGCGTAACTGTAGGGTTAGGGCGTTTTTGCCGCGCCCCTACAGCGGGTTCTTTATCGAAGCAAACAGCGGTGCCGTCAGCAAAGCAATCTCCTGCGCAAGCTCGTCCGCATCCTTAACCGCGTCGAGGATGACGATATTCTCCCCCCCGCGAATACGGTCAAACGCCGCAAAAAAGTTCTGCCGTATACGCTCCATCTGTTCGCCCGAGCGCTCGAAAATTTCTAAAAAATGTCTACTTGTGTCCATGCGCTCCTTGCAGCGCGCCGCGTCAACATCCAAGAAAATACAGAGGTCGGGCTTGCGGATAGCGGGGCAGCCGCAGTTTGCGGCAACCAGCCAGTCTAAATCCACCGTCAAAGACTGGTAGGCAAGGGAGGAGTAGTAATAACGGTCGCACAGGACATCCGTGCCGTCTAAAAGCAGCTTTTGTATGCCGTTTACGGGGTTTGTGTTGTGGCGAATGCGGTCGGCCAAAAACAGCGCCGCCAGCTCGGCATCCGAGCGTGGGGCAAGCCCCGCGAGTGTTTCCCGAATCATTCCCCCAACCGCGGCGTCGGTAGGCTCATGGGTCACGGCTACCCTGCGTCCCAACTTTTCCAGCGCCTGCTTTAAAAGCGCCACCTGGGTGCTCTTGCCGGAGCCGTCCAGCCCTTCTATTACAATAAACCTGCCCAAGGCGGCAGCTGAATCCGTCATTTTATGACCATCCCTTTCCGGCGGCTGTACAGTTTGCACCGCCGTGTTGCCGAGGCACTCGCGGCGAGTAGATCAATCAATATATTTTAGCATATTCACATAGGGGATACAACAACGGGAAAAGGAAAAGAATGAAAAGCGCAAATTTTACACGTATTTACTGCTCGCTGCCGCGCTTTCAGCCGTTAGCTGCTTGACCCGTTGTAAGAAAACGGCATTACTCAAGCTGCCCCGTTGGCAGGGCATAATGGATATTAAATTCTGTCAAAAGTCAAAAGAAGTATATATGAAAAAATGTTTACGCTATAACGTAGACCAATAAGATTAATTTATGAGAAAACCGAAAAACAACGATAAATACAGCGATTTTTCTAGGTTTGCATAGGAAATATATTGATATTACACAGGAAAACGTTGTATAATAATAGATAATAGCCGCATTGTGTCCAGTACCAAACGATGAAAAGGAAGCGGGGGATATGTATGCCGGAAAATGATAAAGCAGACAGCAAAAAGGCGTTTCCCCGCAAATGGCTGTTTTCGTCAAAAAACAAAAACGCCGAGCCCAAAACAGCGACCCTGCCCGCGTATCTTTGCCCAGACCTGCTGGGCGATTTTGCGCGGTTTGTAGAAAAAACGCTGCATATCTCCTATGCCATACTCGATGAAAACGGCGACGCGCTGCTTGCCTCACCCGAAGAAACCGACGCATGGCGCAAGGGAGCGGCAAAGGATGCCGGGCTTGCAAGGGAGCTTAAGCTCGAAGCCCTCAAGCAGGTTGCCCAAACGGGAGAGCCCTTTGGCGGCCGCTGTGATTTGGGGGTAACCTTTTCGTATATCCCCGTAATGGAAAACGGCCGTCCGGTTTTTATCTGGCGCATTTGTGAAGAAGAACGGAGGTTTTCCATAAACCCCGCCCGCTTTCGGCTTGCGCAAAGAACCCTTACCCTGGCTGGCGCGATAACCACCCGAATGCTGGAGGAGCGTATGCACGCGCATTCACAGCTTGCAAAGCAAAAGGAGCTGTGCGCGCAGCTAAAGGAGATGCTGTCCTATACGGTTTTTGAAAACGACATCCTTGGCAGCCTTTCTTCCGCAGACGACCCTTTTGCCGCAATAGAGTCAGCCCTTGAGCAAACGGGCGAGTTTTTTTCTCTTAGCCGCATATCGGTGTGCCGCATAAAATCCGATGTGGGTAAGCAGGAGATGTTTTGTGAATGGATGGCGCCCACCCACGGCTCTTTGGCGGATCTCTGCCGCAATAGCTGTCTATGTGACCTGTGGCAGACACCCGAGCTGTTGAACTGGTTTGACAGGGACGGCTTCTTTTACAGCGATACCTTAGAGGCGGTGCCCGAGACACTAAAACAGCGGCTTGCACAGGATAAAACCGCCGAGCTGCTGCAAACGGTGATAAAGACCGCGGGTCGCCCCGTTGCAATTATGATGCTTGAACGCGGTGAAAACGGTGAGACCGACAGCACCCCTTGGGATGCCAACCGCTTAACCGGGCTAAAGGCGGTAGCCGCCCTGTTATCCGGCTTTATACTGCAAAAGCTTGCGTTTGACGTAGCGGCGCAGGCACAGGAGCTCATGCATACCATTGCCGACGGCAGCGGCGCACTGACCTACGCCGTAGACCAAAGCACCCGCCGGATTTTATTTATGAACCGCGCGTTAAAGCAAAAACACCCCGAGCTGAGGCCGGGGGATCTCTGTGCAAGGCTCGAGCATCTGGACCCGAACCAGACCTGTAACTTTTGCCCGCTGGGCAGATTTTCAGGGCAGCCGGAGGGGCAGGACACAGGGCAGCCGGTACACGAGCAGATTCGTTACGAAATTTATAAAAGCAGCATCGACGTATGGTTTGAGCTGGTCGCCTCCCGGTTTTCGTGGTTTGACGGCTCCCCCGCCTGTCTGGTAAGCCTTACCGACATCAGCAGCCGCAAGCGCTTTGAGCTGGAGGTGGAAAAGCTCGCGTACTATGACGCGATGCTGGATATTCCAAACCGCGCGTGCCTGGTGAAGGTGCTGCAAAAGGCCTTTGAGGAGCAAAGCGCTCCCAAGGACGGCGCGATTATTATTATGGATCTTGACGACTTTAAGTATGTAAACGATACCCTTGGCTCTCAGCACGGCGACGAGCTGCTGAGTCAGATTGTGCAGTATTTTAACGAAAACGAATCGCTGGTTGGCAAGGCCTTCCGTTTTGGCGGCGACGAGTTTTTAATCTTTTTGCAGGAATGCGCGGTGGAAAGCGCCATACAAACCGCAAATGAGCTGATTGTAAGATTTGGACGCCCCTGGAAGGTTTTTGAGGCGGAATGCACCTGCACCGCAAGCCTTGGCATAGCGACGTTTCCCAGTTGCGGCAACGATCCGAAAACAATTGTGGCAAGCGCGGAGTATGCCGTTTACGAGGCGAAGGCATCGGGTAAAAACCGGTATGTGCTGTATGATGAAACCCTCAGCCAAAAAAACGCGCGCAGGCACCGCATACAGGAGATTTTGCGGCGCTCCTTGCGGGAGCAGAGCTTTGAGGTGTATTATCAGCCCATTTATAGCATTGATAAAGGTTTTTTTACCAAGGCGGAAGCCTTGCTGCGCCTAAAGGATGCGGAGCTTGGGTTTATTCCCCCCGACGAGTTTATTTCCATCGCCGAGGAGATCGGGCTTATCTGGGACATTGGTCTTTTTGTAGTAGACCGCGTGTGCAGGGATTTGTGTGAGTTTGCCCAAAAGGGCATCTCGCTGGATTCGGTGGCCATTAACATCTCGCCCGTGCAGCTTGCGCAGGAGAATTTTGTGGACAGCATGTGGAATGTCATATCCCGCTATGAGCTGCCCCCGACGATACTGGAATTTGAGATTACCGAGAATGTGGTAATCCGGTCCTTTGAGACCATTACAAAAACCATGGCGGAGCTCCAGCGCTACGGCATCCGTTTTGTGCTTGATGATTTCGGTTCGGGCTACTCGGGCTTAAACTATCTTCTCATGCTCCCCATAAGCAGCCTGAAAATCGATAAATCCTATATTAACCAGCTTGAGGACAGCGCGAAAAGCCGCAAAATGCTCTCGAAGATTATTGAGCTTGTGCAGGACTTTAACATGCAGGTGGTTGCCGAAGGGGTGGAGACCTCGTTTCAGGACAGCATACTCAAGGAGTATAACTGCGATTATATCCAAGGCTACCTTTACAGCCGCCCGCTGCCCCTTGGCGACTTTGAGGCCCTGGTCGGACCGGGAGCATTATTCCAATAAGCCAAGAAAACACAATTTTAAATTATTAGAAAAGGAGGGGCGATTGTGAGACTGACAGGCAGGTTTATTATATTGCTACTGGTTACGCTTGTGTTGCCCCTTATTTTTCTGGCTGTATTTTTAAATATTGAGTTTCGCCGTTCAGTACAAAAAGAGAACTCCGCCTTACTTTCCACGCTGGTTAACAGCGTGGGCGTGGATGCAGAAAAGTATTATACCGAAACACGGCATTCGGTGGAGCTGATGAGCCTTGAGCCGGAATTTGCTCAGTTATTGGAACTTGTCGCAAGTGCGCAAACGGATATGCAAACCATTCGGCTTAACGCCTCAACCCAAATGGAAAAACAGGCGGCAAAGATTACGGAACTTAAGAATTTGCTTTTAATTGACCATAACGGTCGGGTCGTGCTGTCGCTAAAGGGAGAACGCGTAGGGGAAAGCTATACAAGCAATACCCAATTACAGCAAATGGCGGATAAGGAAGCCTATTCGTCAAAGATTTTGTACAGCGAAAGCCACGGCGCCTATTTCTTTCACAGCGCGGCCATAGGCACTAAAAACGGGCAGCTACTGGGTTTTTTGGTAGCGGAGCTTGACATAGCCTATTTTGCGACCGCGGCACGGAATATCACCGTGGGGGAAGAGGGCTATATCTATTTTGTCGACGCGGGCGGCATAGTTTTTGCCCATCGTTACCCTGAGCGGCAAACTACGGTATTGGCGTTTAGCCACGACGGCGGCTTTTACGAGCAGTACGAACAGATTATACAGCCTGGGGCTCCGGCAAAGGGTGAAATCATTTACAATTACACCAACAGCTCCCGCCTTTACGGGGCATACAGCAGGCTGGACTTTATTGACGGCTACCTGTTTGCCGTGCGCAGCGAGGAGGAGATGAACCGCGCATTTGGCAAGATGACGCTGCTTTTAAACCTCGGCCTGCTGGGGCTGGGTGTTTTAGGGGTGGCGGGCATGGCCTTTTCCATTACCAGCATTAAGCGCCCGGTGTATCAACTGCTGCGCTCCATTGGCAGTATTCTTAAAGAGAACGGGTACATTCGCTGTGAATATGAGGCGGGTAACGAGCTGGGGTGGATGGCAGGCGAGGTAAACCGGCTGAACTTTGATGTATCAACCCATATTGCCGACTTAAAGGAAAACGAGCAGCGCTACCGCACCGCACTGGAGGCGGTGAGCGATATTGTGTGGGAATATGACGTCGAAACCCAGAAATACACCTTTATGGCCAAGGATAAGGGAATGCTGGGCGCCCGGCGTATTGAAAACGTGGAGATTGTAAACTGTCCGTGGGCCTACGCCGCCGACCCCGAAACCGAGGCTAGGCGCGACTCGGAGTTTAAGCGCTTTATTAGGGGCGATGTGCGCACCTACCGCCACGAGTACGAGACCCGTGACATTCGCGGAAACCCCACATGGGCGGAGAGCATTGCCACCGCGCTCAAAAACAAGGATGACAAGATTGTACGGGTAATTGGCTCGATTAGCGATATTACGCAAAAGAAGCTGTATGATATGCGGGTGCTGCATTCGGCGGAGTTTGATAAGCTTACCAGCGTATACAACCGCGCCACCATTGAACGCAGGGTGAAGGAATCGCTGCCCCTCAGCCCGCGCTCGGCGCTGATTATGATTGACCTTGATAATTTTAAGGTGATAAACGATACCTTCGGCCACCAATTCGGCGACCAGATTTTGCAGTTTGTTTCCGCAAGCATTCTTAAAACCGTTTCTCCTCAGGACCTTGTGGGGCGCATAGGCGGCGATGAATTTATAGTTTACATACGCGAGTACCTCAATGAGGAAACCCTTGAGAACATTTCGGCGGGCATTGTGGCAGCACTGCAAAGCGGCTATGAAAAGGAGGGCGTAACCTACCGCCTCTCGGGCAGCGTGGGGGTCGCCGAGGCCTTTGCCTTTGGTGCGGAAAGCTATAAATCCCTGCTCTCCAACGCCGATTTTGCCATGTACAGCGCAAAACGCAAGGGCAAAAATAAATTTATGCTGTTTAACGAGGAGCTGTACCGCGAAAAGGTAAAGATTGATGTGGTGGCATGCCATATTAAAAACATGGCGGGCAGCGACATCCTTACCCTCAGACTTATGCCCATCTATTGCACCTGCAACGACCGCGTGGTACGTTTTTACGCGGATGTAGATATAAAAATACCCGAATACCCGGAGGTTAAGCGCGACGAGGTCTATCGCATTGCCATGGAAAGCAACCAGCAGGCAGCCCTGTTGGAGCATACCTTCCGCTGGGTGTGCCGTGCTATCCGTGAGCTTGACCCGCACAATGCCTACCACACAGCCGTAACCTACCGCATACCCGCAATTTCTATCGTCAATGAAACCATGCTTTCAGTATTAACCCGCGTGGTGGAGGAGGAGGGAGTAGATACCAAAAACCTTGCGTTATCGCTGGAGCCAAAGACCGTCAGCGCGTTTGACCGCTCCGCCCACAACTTTATCAACTCCCTGCGTCAAATCTGCTCGGATATTGAGCTAAGCAGCTACGGCGGTATGTACACCAGCTACAATATCGTCAGCGATTTTAACTTTGACAGCGTCCTGTTTTCCGAGGAGATGGTTGTCAAGGCACTGCACAGCCGCAAGCATATGGCAATACTCGATTCTATTATGGACATCGCCCGCCAGACCTCCACGGCCTGTACGCTGCTGCTAACCGCCGCACACCGGGAGTTTTTTAGGGATAAGCTCAGCAGCGGGTGCTATCAGTACTGCACGGGTACCCGGGTGACGACCGAGAACGCGCTCGCAATGCTGCAAAGCAGAACCCCGCTGGTAAATAAGTTTGAGTGCCAAAACTATAAAACAAGGCTGCTCGAGAACACCATCCTAGGGCTATAGCAAACGATTATTACACAGTGAATTAAGGAGGATGAACATCATGGCAATCGGATACGACTTAATGCAGGATGAAACGCAGGAAGACACAATGCAGGGCAAATACCTTACCTTTACCCTTGGCAAGGGGAACTACGCTGTGCCCATACGGTATGTGATAGAGATTAACCGGGTGCTCGATATTACCTTTGTGCCGGATTTTCCGTGGTATCTTGAGGGTGTGACCAATCTGCGCGGCAGAATAATACCCATTATGAACCTGCGCAAGCGGCTGGGACTGCCGGTGATTGAATTTACCGACACCACCTGCTTTATGATTATCTCGGTCAACGATTCCCCCTATGGGCTTATTGTAGACAGCATATCAGAGGTGGTAAGCATTGAGGATGAGGACATCAGCGAGCCGCCTATCGTAGAGGACAGCGCGGTGAGCGACTTTATTTTGGGCATTGCCCGCGTCAATGACCAGATTAAGCTCATTGTGGATTGCGAGACGATTTTGGCGGAGTAATTTCCGCTGCGTATACAAAACACAAGCCGGCCCGCGTTATGCGGGCCGGCTTGTGTGGTATTGGTGTATGATTACTGCCGGCTCCACAATGAAACCGGCAAAGAGGTAAGCAGGTTACAGCGCCGCGAGAATGCGGTCGGTCATGGCGTCGCAGGTGAGCGTCGCTTCGCCCTCCCGGGCGATGTCGCCGGTGCGCGCGCCGCTTTTTAGCACCTTATCCACCGCGCTTTCAATTGCCGCCGCCTCAGACTCAAGACCGAAGGAGAGGCGCAGCATGAGCGCGCAGGAAAGGATTGTGGCAATGGGGTTTGCGACGCCCTTGCCCGCGATGTCGGGGGCGGAGCCGTGAATGGGCTCGTACAGCCCACGGGTGCCGTCGCCTAAGGACGCGGAGGATAACAAACCGATAGAGCCGGTGAGCATGGAGGCCTCGTCGGACAAAATATCGCCGAACATGTTGCTGGTTACCACCACATCAAACTGCGAGGGGTTTCGCACCAGCTGCATGGCGCAGTTATCCACCAGCATGTCGGTGCAGGTGATGTCGGGATAATTCGCGGCAACCTGATGAACAACCTCGCGCCACAGGCGGGAGCTTTCCAGCACGTTAGCCTTATCCACGCTCAATACCTTTTTACCCCGTACCCTGGCAAGCTCAAAGGCGTTTTTGGCAATGCGCGTAATCTCCATTGTGTTGTAAGCCTCGGTGTCGTAGGCCTCCTCTCCGCCCTCGGAGTCTCTTCTGCCCCGGTCGCCGAAGTAAATGCCGCCGGTCAGCTCCCGCACGATAATCATATCAATGCCCTTTTTTGCAATATCCTCTCGCAGGGGGCAGGCCGAGGCAAGGCTCTCAAACAAACGGGCGGGGCGCAGGTTAGCGTATAAACCCAGTGCCTTGCGTATGCCCAAAAGCGCCGCCTCCGGGCGCAGGTGCCCGGGCAGGGTGTCCCACTTGGGGCCGCCCACAGCGCCAAGCAGCACGCTGTCGCTTGCAAGGCAGGTATCCACCGTTTCCTTGGGCAGGGGGTGGCCGGTTGCTTCATAGGCGCAGCCGCCCATTAAAACCTTGGTATAGGTAAAGGTGTGGCCGAATTTCTCCGAAATCCGGTCCATTACGCGCAGGGACGCGCTTACAATCTCGGGTCCGATGCCGTCGCCCTCTATCACCGCGATGCGGTAGTCCATAGTATCAGTTCCTTTCCTTTGCTGGCGTTATGCCGTGTTCTATTTCGCGAGTGATTTTAACAGTCCGCCCGCCGCCACAATGTTCTGAAGGAACTCGGGAAAGGGTGCAAAGACGGTGGTAATGCCCTTGGTGTGATTGGTAAGCTCCCCTTTGGCAAAATCGATGCTCACCTTGTCACCCTCGTTAATCTCCGCGTCGCACTCAATAATAGGCAGCCCGATGTTGATGGCGTTGCGGTAAAAGATGCGCGCGAAGCTTTTCGCCACCACGCAGGCTATGCCGCTGGTTTTAATGGCAAGGGGCGCGTGCTCACGCGAGGAGCCGCAGCCAAAGTTAGCCCCGGCCGCGATGATGTCGCCCTCCTTCACACGGTCAACAAAGGTTTTATCAATATCCTCCATACAGTGCGCGGCAAGGGCCTTGGGGTCGGCGGTGTTGAGGTAGCGGGCGGGGATGATGACATCGGTATCGACGTTATCACCATATTTAATCACGGTAGCGTTTGAAATCATGGTAATACCCCTTTCGGTTTTATTGGGACTCTGGAGAACCTGTTCTCGTTTTAGCATACCTGAAGAATACGCACTGGCTTTCACCAAATGCGGCGGTTACAGCGCGGCGGGGTCAAAGATCTTGCCCGCAAGGGCGGAGGCCGCCGCCACGGCGGGGCTTGCCAGATACACCTCGCTGTCGGGGTGACCCATGCGCCCCACAAAGTTACGGTTGGTGGTGGCGACGCAGCGCTCACCCGGAGCAAGTATGCCCATATGTCCCCCAAGGCAGGGGCCGCAGGTGGGGGTGCTGACAATACAGCCGGACTCAATAAAGGTTTTAAGCAGACCCTCCTCCATCGCCTCCAAATAAATACGCTGAGTGGCGGGAATTACGATGGTGCGCACGTTTTTCGCCACCTTTTTTCCCTTGAGGATTGCTGCGGCCTCCTGCAAATCGGATAACCTTCCATTGGTGCAGGAGCCGATTACCACCTGGTCGATTACCACCTCGCCGGTGTTGTCGATGGTTCTGGTGTTGCTGGGCAGGTGGGGGAATGCGACGGTGGAGCGCAGGGCGGAAAGGTCGATGTCGTACACCGCGTCATAGGGCGCGTCGTCGTCCGCCGTGTAAACAACCGGCTTGCGGTCGCTGTGTTCTGCAATATAGGCGAGAGTCTTTTCATCTACGGGGAAGATGCCGTTCTTGCCGCCCGCCTCAATTGCCATATTGGCGACGCAAAGGCGGTCATCCATGGTCAGGTTTGCGACACCCTCGCCGGCAAATTCCATGGATTTATATAAGGCGCCGTCCACGCCAATCATGCCGATGATATGCAAAATAAGATCCTTGCCCGAAACATGCCTTTGGAACTTGCCGCGGAGGTTGAATTTGATGGCGCTTGGCACCTTAAACCATGCCTTGCCATACGCCATACCCGCCGCCATATCGGTAGAGCCTACGCCGGTGGAGAATGCGCCCAGCGCGCCGTAGGTGCAGGTATGGCTGTCGGCGCCAATGATGACGTCACCTGCCACCACCAGGCCTTTTTCGGGCAGCAGCGCGTGCTCCACACCCATCTCACCTACGTCAAAAAAGTTCTCAATACCCTGCTTGCCGGCAAAGAGGCGAATTTGCTTTGATTGCTCGGCCGCCTTGATGTCCTTGTTGGGGGTAAAATGGTCCAGCACCAGCGCAATGCGTTTTTTATCAAACACATCGCCGCAGCCTGCCTTTTCGTACTCGTTAATTGCAACGGGGGAGGTGATGTCGTTACCCAGCACAAGGTCAAGGTTTGCCATAATCATCTCACCCGCCAAAACCTCCTGCTTTCCGCAATGGTTTGCAAGGATTTTCTGCGTCATCGTCATTGCCATTATCCTTTTCCAGCCTTTCCAATTAGATATTTAGAGGTCAGAGGGCAGAGGACAGACTTAGGCGGCTTATCACAGGATTCTGCTTTTTGGGGATATGCCTTGGGATGGGGGACGCTTCCTTTCCGGTCACCAGCCGCTGCCCATAAGCCTGCGCCCTCTTGCGGGGCTATTTCATTAGCGCGAATTCAATGGAATCAACCAGAGCCTCCCAGCTGGCGGCGATGATGTCGGTGGAAACGCCCACCGTCGTCCATTTGCGGGGGCCGTCGGTGCTTTCTATCAGTACGCGTACCTTCGCCCCGGTGGCATGCTCGGCCTGCAATACGCGCACCTTGTAGTCAATAAGGTGTACCTTGCTAAGCTCGGGGTAAAACACCGTAAGCGCCTTGCGCAGGGCAAGGTCGAGGGCGTGTACCGGGCCGTTGCCTACGGCGGCGGTGGTTTCGTGCTTGCCGCCCACCTGTATTTTAAGCATGGCGCTCGCGTTGGTTTCGCCGTCGGGGGAGGGGAACTCGCCGCTGGTTTTATACATATCCAGCGTAAAGTGGGGGGTAAACCGCCCCATTGCCCGCTTGCACAAAAGCTCGAAGCTTGCGTCCGCCGCCTCAAACTGGTAGCCCTCATGCTCCTTCTCCTTTAGCAGGTTAAGGAGGCTTGCGGTCGCCTCTGTGTCCTTAGAAAGCTCGGGCAGTACCCCTGCAAGCTTTGCAAGCAGCGCGTTCTTGCCCGCCACCTCGGATAAAAGAAACCGGCGGGTGTTGCCCACCTCGGCGGGGGGAACATGCTCAAAGGAGCGGGAAAGCTTGTTAACGCCGTCTATGTGCATACCGCCCTTGTGGGCAAAGGCGCTGCTGCCCACATAGGGCAGGCTGCCGCGCAGGTTGATGTTGGCAATTTCGGCAAGCTTCATCGCCGTGGCGGTCAGCTCCTTTAAGTCTCCCAGGATGCAGGGCTTTTTAAGCTTCAGGGCAAGGGTGGGGATGAGGGCGCTCAGGTTTGCGTTGCCGCACCGCTCGCCAATGCCGGTAAAGGTGCCTTGGATATGCACCGCCCCAGCCTCCACCGCAAGCAGCGAGTTTGCCACCGCGCAGCCAATGTCGTTGTGGCAGTGTATGCCTACCCGCGCGGTGGGAAAGCTGTCGCACACTGTTTTTGCAATGGTGCCAATCTCAACGGGGGTGCTTCCACCGTTGGTGTCACATAAGCACAGCACGTCGGCCCCCGCCCCGAAGGCGGCGCGCAGCACGCTTAGGGCGTAATCGGGGTTTGCCTTGTAGCCGTCAAAGAAATGCTCGGCGTCAAAGATAACCTCTTTACCGTTTTTCTTCATGTAGCCAACCGTATCGGCGACTAGGGAAAGGTTTTCCTCCAGCGTTACGCGCAAAACCTCAGTGGCGTGCAGATCCCAGGACTTGCCGAAGATGGAGACGGCGGGGGTACCCGCACTGAGGAGGGAGCGCACGTTTTCGTCGTCCTCCACCGCCACGTTCTTGCGGCGGGTGCTGCCAAATGCACAGAGCTTTGCGTTTTTAAGTGTAAGCTCCCGTGCCTTATCAAAAAACTCCGAGTCCTTGGGGTTTGAGACGGGGTTGCCCGCCTCGATATATGCCACGCCAAAGGAATCGAGAATCCTGACAACGGCAAGCTTATCGGATACTGAGAAGGAGATGCCCTCGCTCTGTGCGCCGTCGCGTAGGGTTGTGTCGAGTATTTCCAGTGTTTTCATGGTTATTGACCATGCCTTTCCGGCGTCTATGCCGAAAAGGCACAAACACCATTAAATCTGCACCAGCAATTGGTAAGAGGGCGCTGATAAAGCTGTGAAAGCGCAAATATGAATAATAATATCACTTTCATCCATGGCGTTACTGTGCGTGAAGCAGCCTGTTAATTCCGCCCAAATAGGCAAGCAGGCTGGCTTCAATAATGTCGGTGGAAAGTCCTCTGCCGGTGTAGATCTTGTCTCCCGAGCGCAGCTTGACGAGCACCTCGCCCAGCGCGTCGCGTCCCTCGCCCACGGAATGGATGGAGTAATCCTCCAGCGAATGCTCCGGCGCGCCGGTGAGCTTTGTTATGGCGTTAAACGCCGCGTCTATCGGGCCGTCGCCAATGGCGACCTCCTCCCTTTCCTCCCCGTTTTTGGAAAGGCGCACAAGGCTCGTGGCGGTGGCAAAGTTGCTTGCGTGTACGTCAAAGCGGCTTAACGTATATTCACCCGTCGCTGTGGCGGTTTTACTTGAGACCAGCGCCTCCAAATCCAGGCGGGTGACCTCCTTTTTCTTGTCGCAAAGCTCCTTAAACTGCATAAAATAGGCGTCTATCTGCTCGTTTGTGAGGTCATGCCCCCACTCGGCAAGCTGCTCGGCAAAGGCATGGCGGCCGCTGTGCTTACCGAGCACCATCTGGTTCTTTTTCAGCCCGATGGATTCGGGCGTCATAATCTCATAGGTGGTGCGCTCGGCGGATACCCCATGCTGGTGAATGCCCGACTCATGAGAAAAGGCGTTTTTGCCTACAATAGCCTTATTAAGCGGCACAATCGTACCAATGGTGTTGTACACCAAACGGCTGGCCTTAGAAATGCGGGTAGTGTCAATGTCGGTATGCACCCCAAGGGTTTGGCTGCGGGTGTGAATGGCCATGACAATCTCCTCCAGCGCCGCGTTGCCCGCGCGCTCGCCAAGACCATTAATGGTGCATTCCACCTGTGTGGCGCCCGCCCGCACACCTGCCAGGCTGTTGGCCACCGCCATGCCAAGGTCGTTGTGGCAGTGCATGGAGATGCGCGCGCGGTCGATATTCTCCACATGCTCGGTGAGGTATTTAATCAGTGCGGCCATTTCCTCGGGAGTGGTGTAGCCCACCGTATCGGGGATATTGACCACTGTAGCGCCCGCCGCAATGACCTTGGTTAAAATGGTGACAAGGAACTCCGGCTCGCTGCGCGTGGCGTCCTCGCAGGAAAACTCAATGCTATTGCAGTACTTCTTGGCGTAGCGCACCATTGCCTCGGCCTGCTCGAGCACCTTATCGGGGGCCATGCGCAGCTTATACTGCATGTGAATGGGCGAGGTGGCGATAAAGGTGTGAATAACCGGCTCCGCCGCATGCTTTACCGCCTCGTAGGACGCGTCAATATCCTTCTCCAGCGCGCGGGAGAGGGAGGCGACTGCCGAGCCGCGAACCTCCTTTGCGACGGCCTGAATGGACTCGAAATCACCCTTGCTTGAAATGGCAAAGCCCGCCTCGATGACATCTACCCTCAGCCGCTCAAGCTCCCTTGCAATCGCAAGCTTTTCCTCCAGGTTCATACTGCATCCGGGCGATTGCTCGCCGTCGCGCAGGGTGGTGTCAAATATATAAATCTTTTTGTCCATAATCATTCTCCCCAATCTTATTGAATAAACGCTCTTCTCGTTTAGGCCTTGCTTTAAAAAGTGCCGAACATTCCACAGCACTGCCTTCGCTTTACGGGTATAGGCTAAAGACCCGTTTTAAAAAAAGAGTAAGAATCATTAAAGTGTGTCAGCGACGCACTTTTTTCTTAATTGTATTCGGCTGATGCTATTATCCGATAAACACGCGGATTTTTTCTACTCTTTTTTAGAAGGTTAGGGTTGGCGTCAGTCGGGAATGCCCGTCATTCTTCACCGCGTCGGCAATAAGGCTTAACCCTGCGGGCAGAGCAGAACCCCGCCCTTATCCGCGCTGGTCACCATGCTTTGGTACTTTTTGAGTACACCCGTTACCTCACGGGGCGGCTTTAGTACGGTGGTTTTCTTACGCTCCAGCATCTCCTCGGGGGATAGGCGCACGTTTAGGCTGTAAGAGGGGATGTCGATTTCGATGATATCCCCTTCCCGCAGGAGGGAGATGGGTCCGCCCAGCGCCGCTTCGGGGGAGATATGCCCAATGGCAGCACCCCTTGTGGCACCCGAAAAGCGTCCGTCGGTAATAAGCGCGACCTCTTTATCCAGCCCCATTCCCGCAATGGCGGAGGTGGGGGACAGCATCTCGCGCATACCCGGGCCGCCGGAGGGGCCTTCGTAGCGGATAACCACCACATCACCGGGCTTGATTTGCCCCGCGAAGATGGCCTTGCTTGCCTCGTCCTCACCGTCAAACACCCGGGCGGGGCCGGAGTGCTTTAGCATCTCGGGGGCTACCGCGCTGCGCTTAACCACCGAGCCGTTTGGGGCAAGGTTGCCAAACAAAATCGCAAGCCCCCCCGTCTGGGAGTAAGGGTTCTCAATGGGACGAATGACCTCGGGGTTTTTGTTCTTTACTCCCTTTAGCAGGTCGCCCAGCGTACCGCCCGCCGTTACCGGCACCCCGGTATCGAGGTGGCCGGCCTTCGCAATCTCCGCCATAACCGCCAGCACGCCGCCCGCGGCGAAAAGGTCCTGCATATGGTGGGCGCCGGCGGGGGCTAGGTGGCATAGGTTTGGGGTGCGGCTGCTCACCTCGTTAATCAGCTCAAGGCTAAAGTCCACATCCGCCTCATGGCAAATCGCCGCAAGGTGCAGCACCGTGTTGGTGGAGCAGCCCAGCGCCATATCCACCGCCAGCGCGTTTCGTATACTGCGCTCGTTTAGGATATCACGCGCGCGTACATTGCCGCGCACCAGCTCCATAATGCGTTCCCCTGCCGCTTCGGCAAGACGGGTACGGTGTGCATACACGGCGGGAATGCTGCCGTTGCCCGGCAAGGCAATACCCACCGCCTCGCACAGGCAGCCCATAGAGTTTGCGGTAAACATACCCGAGCAGGAGCCGCAGGAGGGACAGGCGTTATCCTCAATATAAGCAAGACGCTCGTCGTCAATCTTACCCACGGTGTGGGCGCCCACCGCCTCAAACACGCTGTTTAGGTCCATATACCTGCCGTCGTCGCCGCACAGGGAGAGCATTGGCCCGCCGGTGACAAAGATGCTGGGCAGGTTCAGACGAACCGCCGCCATGAGCATACCCGGGGTGATCTTATCGCAGCTTGGCAAAAAGACTAAGCCGTCAAAGCAGTGTGCCATTGCCATACATTCCACGCTGTCGGCAATCACCTCGCGGGAAACTAAGGAGTATTTCATGCCGTTGTGACCCATGGCAATACCGTCGCAAACCGCAATGGTGTTAAATTCCAGCGGCGTTCCGCCCGCTGCCAGCACGCCGTCCTTGACGGCGCGGGATAGTCGGTCAAGGTGAGTGTGTCCCGGCACGACCTCGTTATAGGAGTTAACGATGCCGATGATGGGTCGGTTAATCTGCGCGTCGCTTAGTCCGTTTGCCTTTAGCAGCGAGCGCGACGGCGCGCGCTGTACGCCCTTTTTAATGTTGTCGCTGTTCATCTTGACCATCCCTTTCAAAAAAAAGCTGGCGGCCTGCGGGGCCGTTAGGGGGAGTAAATGGAATAAGATATTGGGAGAAGGTTTTGGCGCGATTGTTGTTTATAGATACCGTTCCGGCATCTGTGCAGGAACGGTATTGCAACGAATGTTTTTTTATTTTCCGGGCTTCCAGCTCATCTTGTCGCGCAGCTCCGCGCCTACCTTTTCGGCAAGGTGTTCGCTTTGAATACGGCGGGTGGAGTTAAAGTAGGGACGGTTGGCCTGGTTTTCAAGAATCCAGTTGCGGGCAAAGGTGCCGTCCTGAATCTCGGTAAGAACCTTTTTCATTTCCTTCTTGGTTTCGTCGGTAATAATGCGCTTGCCAACGGTATAATCGCCATACTCGGCGGTGTCGCTGATGGAGTAGCGCATCATGGAAAGACCGCCAGAAACCACAAGGTCAATAATCAGCTTCATCTCGTGAATGCATTCAAAGTACGCGCTCTCGGGCTGGTAGCCGGCCTCAACCAGAGTCTCAAAGCCCGCCTTCATCAGTGCGGTTACGCCGCCGCACAGAACGGCCTGCTCGCCGAAGAGGTCGGTCTCGGTCTCCTCCTTAAAGGTGGTCTGCAATACGCCCGCCCGCGCGCCGCCAATGCCAAGCGCATAGGCAAGACCGGTTTCCAGCGCCTTGCCGGAAGCGTTCTGATGTACCGCAACCAAACAGGGAACGCCCTTACCCTCGGTAAACTGGGTGCGAACAGTGTGGCCGGGACCCTTGGGGGCGACCATAATCACGTCGATATCGGCGGGGGGAACGATCTGGCCGTAGTGAATATTAAAGCCATGGGCAAACATCAGCGTCATGCCGGGGCGCAGGTTAGGCTTAATATCCTGCTCATACATCTTCGGCTGCTTTTCGTCGTTGATGAGAATCATGACGATATCCGCCGCCTTGACCGCCTCTGCGGTAGTCTTAACCTCAAGCCCCGCATCCTTTGCCCGTTTGGCGGAGGGCGCGCCCTCATACAGACCCACAACGACCTTAACACCATTCTCGTGCAGGTTTAATGCATGAGCGTGACCCTGGCTGCCGTAGCCGATGATTGCCACCGTTTTGCCCTTTAATAGATTTAAGTCACAATCCTTTTCATAAAAAAGCGTTGCCATTGTTTTGTTTACCTCCAAATAATCTTTATATGAATAAAATAATACCCCATAGAGATGGCGGCGGGCAGAGTGGAGAGAGTATAATACCCTCTAGCTTTTGCCTTCTGCCAGGCAGTAGTTGTTGCGGCCAATGGCGGTTACGCCGGTTCGGCAGATCTCCATAATATTGTAGGGTCGCAAATACTCCACAAAGGCGTCGAGCTTTGCGCGGTTGCCGGTGAGCTCCACGGTAATAATCTCCTGCGAAAGGTCGATGACCTTGGCGCGAAAGATTTGCACCGCCTCGGTGACCTCATGGCGCTTACCCGGGGCGATATGCAGCTTAATGATAATCAGCTCCCGCGAGACGGTGCTCTGCGCGTCCATAAGCTGTACGGTTTTCACATCCACCAGCTTTTCCAGCTGCTTTACAATCTGTTCCTTGACGTATTCGTCCCCGGTGGAAACAATGGTCATGCGGGAAACCTCGGGATCCTCCGTTACGCCGACGGTGAGGGAATCGATGTTAAAGCCCCTCTTTGAGAACAGGCCCGCGACTCTGGTGAGCACACCAAAATGGTTGGCAACCAGTATGGAAACGATAAATTGATCGTTGTTCATGGGTTTGACCGTCCTTTCTATCGTAAAGGCAGTTATTTTAAGATAATATCCTTAATGCTGCCCCCCGGCGGAATCATGGGCAGTACGCGCTCGTCGCTGTCAATGCGGCAATCCAGCAAAAACGGTCCCTTGTGGGCAAAGGCCTTTTGGACGGCGGGCTGCAATTCATCCAGGGTGTTAACCGCAAGCCCCGCGCCGCCAAACGCCTCGGCAAGCTTTACAAAATCGGTTTTGCGGTTTAAAGAAGTCTGGCTGTAGCGCTTGCCAAAAAACTGCGTCTGCCACTGGCGAACCATGCCCAGGGCGTTGTTGTTAAGCACCACCACAATAACCGGCAGCTCGAAGCTTACCGCCGTGGCAAGCTCGGCAAGGTTCATATGAAAGCTGCCGTCGCTTGTAAACAGCACGGTTTTTTGCCTGCCGGTGGCAAGGCACGCGCCGATGGCGGCACCCAAGCCATAGCCCATGGTACCCAAGCCGCCGCTTGTGGAGAAGGTGCGCGGCGTTTGGAAACGGTAGTACTGCGCGGCCCACATCTGGTGCTGACCAACGTCGGTGGCAATAACGGTATTGGGGCTTGCGCAGTCGTTAACGGCAGCAATCACCGCCTGCGGGGTAAGCTCCCCCGCCCTCATGTCAATGCAGTTCTGGGGACAGGTGCGAAACTCCTCCACCTCGTCATGCCATTCGGGGCGCTCTGCTTTTTTCAGCTGGGAAAGAAGGGCGTTTAAAATACCCTTGATATCGCCGATAACGCCCGTATAAGCCGCGATGTTCTTGCCAATTTCGGCGGGGTCGATGTCGATATGAATGACGGTGCGTCCGCCCGAAAACTCGCGCTTGTTGCCGGTGGCACGGTCGGAGAACCGGGTGCCGACGGCGATGATGACATCGCATTTGGATAACGCGCGGTTAGAGGCAAAGCGCCCGTGCATTCCCACCATGCCAAGGTTGCGCAGGTTGTCGGAGGGGATGGCGGTAAGACCCATCATGCTAAGGCCGATAGGGGCGTCAATGCGCTCGGCAAGCTCCAAAAGCTCCGCCCCCGCCTCGGATGCGACCACGCCGCCGCCCGCGTAGATGTATGGGCGCTGCGCGCCCGCAATCAGCTCCGCGATATGGGCGCATTCCGCCGTTTTATCCCCCGCGGGCGTTAACGGCTCGGGGAATTTCGGTTCATACTCGGTCTGAGAGGTCTGCACATCCTTGGGAATATCGATGAGCACGGGACCTTTTCTGCCCTCGTTGGCAATGCGGAACGCCTCGCGGATGGTGTCGGCGAGCTTCTCCACATCCTTAACAATGTAGTTGTGCTTGGTAATCGGCATCGTCACGCCGGTGATGTCTACCTCTTGAAAGCTGTCGCGCCCGATTAACGGGGTGGGTACGTTTCCTGTAATCGCGACCAGTGGGGTGCTGTCGAGGTAGGCGGTGGCAATGCCGGTTACCAGGTTGGTTGCGCCGGGGCCGGAGGTGGCGATAACCACGCCGGTCTTGCCGCTGACTCTTGCAAAGCTATCCGCCGCGTGTGCGGCTCCCTGCTCGTGGCAGGTGATATAATGGGTAATTTTATCCGAGCTTTTATAAAGTTCATCGTAGATGTTAAGCACCTGCCCGCCCGGGTAGCCAAAGACGGTGTCTACCCCTTGTTCCAGCAGAGTTTCTATGAGAATTTGCGCTCCGGTCAGCATCATAGCGTTTGTTTCCTTTCCTGTTGCGATTTTTGTTACACGTTATGCCGCGGGTTTCCGGCGCTCCGGTAATCCGCCCTTTGCATG
Organism: Bacillota bacterium; assembly: GCA_023433405.1. Classification (GTDB taxonomy): domain Bacteria; phylum Bacillota; class Clostridia; order Oscillospirales; family Ruminococcaceae; genus Acetanaerobacterium. Next base: position 29,319 of record JAEZCT010000067.1, read on the forward strand.
ACGCGCAGCCTTTTCTTGCGGCAGGCAGTCTTAGCTGGCGAACCCCGCACCGGAGCCGGTGACAGCGACAGATAGCGTTAGGACATCCCGCAGCGCGAAGACGCGCGCAACGAGGACGAAGGTGTTTTTCATGGCGTTTAGCGTCCCTTTCCCGGTTACCTTGCGCCTAATACCAATACCTCATTTATAAGGGATTGGTATTAGGCTCAGAGTTTTGCCCTTTAAAGTGGTAGCAACCAAAAAGCAGTAGCTGCAAAAAAGCCCTGCGGTGAGTGTTTCACTGCAGGGCCAACATGGTTTATTTGATTGCAAGGCGGTCTATTTTAACCGGCCCTTCATCATTCCCTTGTTTGCAGCGCAACACAATTCGCATCATCACTAACTAGTCCGACGACTAGAGCGATAATGACGATAATAATGTTGGCGATGGAAAACATCGGAATCATCAAGGCGTTTCTCCTTGCGTTTAATTTTTATTAGTATAGCAGATGGCAAAGCGGGCTGTCAAGGTATTTTACAGAGTTTTTATATTTATGTGGTGAGGTTAAAACGCGAACCGGGTAATGCTTATCCCATTTGAAAAAGGAGCAGGGATGATAAACCGTACAGCGGCGTAAGCATTGCCGCCACGCGGTTACTCATTTAATTGTGTCAGCGTGCCTTTGGCATTTTTAACAGGGTTCGGTATACGTTGCGTTTTGTCTGCGATGTGTTATATTGTTATAGAGCGGTTGACCTTATAATAATTGAAAATGAAATTAAAAAAGGATAAAAAGCCTATGGAGCTCAGTGAAATCAAGATAAAAAATAGGGCGGTTCGGTTTTTATACAGCAATCCTGAATGGGATGTAAGCATGAGCTTGATAAGGGGGAACAAAAACAACTACATCATCGACACAGGGCTAGGGTCATTATGCGCCGAGCCGATGAAAAAGGCGATAAAAGGCGACGAAAAAATGACCGTCGTCATCAACACCCACCACCATTGGGATCATGTGTGGGGCAACGGCGCCTTTCGTGACGGCATGATTGCCGCGCACACGCTGTGCCGGGAGCTGATTGCGAATAAATGGGACGAAATGCTGCAAAAAAACGGCAAGTACCGCACCGGCCAAGCGGAGCGGAGCCTGCCCGGTGTAGTATTTGATAAGGAGCTATATTTTGCGGAGGATCAAATCAGGCTTTTTCATTCCCCCGGGCATACCCCCGATTCCATCAGCGTATTGGACGAAGCGGAGGGTGTGCTGTATCTGGGCGACAACGTGGGGGATACGCCCGAGGAGCCGGTACCCAGTCTCTATTGCGAAAAGGCAGTATATATCAATACCCTACAAGAGTATCAGCGTCTGGATTATGATGTGTGTGTCTCCGGTCACAATGTGGTTTTGAAAAAGGATATTTTGAATAAGATTTTGTCCATGATGGAATAGGGCGTTTGGGTACTAAATAAAAAGGGGGCGGCAGGATGTGCGCGGCTGCGCAAAATCCGTTTATTTTCTCGGATAATAACAAGCGCTATCACACCCTGCGCTACCATTTGGGTGGGCGGTTTTCCCATAGGGTATTTAAAGCGTCGCTGGACGGCGGGTTTACCTGCCCAAACCTTGACGGCACCAAGGGGACGGGGGGCTGTGCTTACTGCCTTTTTGGCGGCAGTGAGTTTACAAGCGGCGCGCTGGATGTTGCTTTGCAGATAAGGCGGGAGCTTGACCGGGTGCGCGCCAAATTTGCCGGCGCGGAGGTGATAGCCTACTTTCAGGCGCACACCAATACCTATGCGCCGGTAGAACGGCTGAAAACCGTGTACGACACAGCGCTGTGCCAACAGGGAGTATGCGGGCTTAGCGTCGCCACGCGGTGTGACGCGCTGCCTGAGAATGTGCTGGATTACCTCGCGGAGCTTGCAACCAAAACCTACCTGACGGTGGAGCTTGGGCTGCAGACGGTACACGACCGCACTGCGCGGCTTGTTTGCCGCGGGCACACCTTTGCAGAATTTCTGACGGCGTATTATGCCCTTCAATTACGCGGCGTTCGCGTCTGCGTTCACCTCATAAACGGTTTGCCCGGTGAGACGTTTGAGGACATGACCGAGACCGCGCGGGTGGTGGGGGGCTTGCGTCCTGACGGGGTTAAGCTGCACCTTTTACACATCCTGCGCGGCACCACACTTGCGGATTGGTACGCGCGGGGGGAGGTTACCCCCATGACGCGGCAGGAATACATCCGCACGGTATGCGCACAGCTTGCCCTTTTGCCCCCTCAAACGGTAATAGAGCGGCTGACGGGGGATGGCGCGCGGGATACGCTGATAGCCCCCCTGTGGAGCCTTGACAAGGTAGCGACACTGGGCGGCATTGATAAAATGCTGGCGGAGCATAACCTGTGGCAGGGCAAAAATTATACGCCGGGTTAAGCTGCAAGAATTTCTCGATTTAAGGAAACTGGGACTATACCCTGTTTTGCCCGCCCCAGTCGCACATCGCATCCAATACAGGAATAAGCGAACGCCCCCGCTCGGTGAGAATATATTCTACCTTGGGTGGTATTTGCGGGTACTCGGTGCGCAGGAGAATGCCGTCTGCCTCCAGCTCCTTCAGTGTCAGGCTCAGGGTTTTAAAGGATATGGTGCCGACCCTGCGTTTTAGCTCATTAAACCGCAGAACTCCGCATTCGGCCAGCCAGTACATCAATATCATTTTGTATTTGCCGCCAATGATAGAAAGGGTATATCCGAAATCGGTGTCGGCAAGCGCAACACCGGTTTCCAGACAGCGTTCAGCGTTCATATTAGCCATACTCTCCCTTGCGTAAGTATATGTAGTGAATGTGCATACTTTACAGCGCTATTATTACACAGTAAAATGAAATAGGCAAGGCTACTGTATGATGTTAAAGCAACAAATGCACGATGAGAAGGGAATGGGCACAACGATGGCGAAGAACATACTGGTACTCACAGGCAGCCCCCGTAAGAACGGCAACAGTGACCTTTTGGCGGAGGCATTTGTAAGAGGCGCCGAGGCAAAGGGTCATAGCGTCACACGGTATAACACCACCGCAAAGACCATAGGCGGCTGCCGCGCCTGTGATACCTGCTGGAGTAAGGGGCGGGCCTGCACCTTTGTGGATGGCTTTACCGAGCTGGAACCACTGCTCGAACAGGCGGAGACACTGGTTTTTGTAAGCCCCCTGTATTGGTTTGGGATGTCGGCGCAGCTCAAGGCCGCCGTTGACCGCATGTACGCGTATTCCCAGGATTTTCGCAAGGTTTCCTTGAAGATAACCGAAAGCCTGCTGCTCACCTGTGCCGCCACCGACGAGATGAAGGAGTTCAGCGGGGAGATTGAGACCTACCGGCTGATAGCAGAATACCTAAAATGGCAGGATAGAGGCGTCCTTGCCGTACCCGGCGTGCAGAATAAGGGGGATATTCTCAAGACCGGCGCGCTGGAAAAGGCCGAGCGGATGGGTTACGCGCTGTAGCCTTTTTTCAGGCTAGTAATAATTTCGCGTCACAATAAAACAGGCTGTGCAATTAACCGCAGGCAGCCGAACAGGATTTGCTGTTGACAACGCGGTGAAACAGAGCTATGATTAATGTGTAACTTTGATAATTTATTAACAAGAAGTGGCGCTTTTTCTTGTACATAATACTAAGCCTCGCTTTAACAATTCAATAAAAACGGCTATGACAGTTTTAGAGTCTATAGAATAATTCACCATCACTTCACTGCGGACGAAAGGTTGATACCATGATCGATATCTGTGTTTGTGTTGGAAGCTCCTGCCATATGCGCGGCTCTTATCAGGTGATAAAAACCTTTACCGAGCTTATTAAGGAGCACGGGCTCGACAACATGGTTACCCTTAAGGCATCCTTTTGCATGGGACGGTGCATGTCGGGTATTTCGGTTTCTGTGGGCGGCGAGCCGGTGGAAAACGTAGGCTATGTAAACGCCTTTGAGGTGTTTCACGCGCAAATTATGCCGACCATCGCCCGCCTGTGTGCGCAGCAGACGGCAGACGAGCAAAAGGAATAGTGGCAAGTGTCCCGATGCTTGTTATACTACGCAAATTTTATACGAATTGTTTTTGACAAAAACCCTATGGGCGCACGCGCCGGAAAGTGATGGTCCTGGCAATGGGGAATATTGTAGAGCTTAATACCGCCAACTGCAAAAATTGCTACCGCTGCATCCGCGAATGCCCCATCAAGGCCATTCGCTTTCACAACGACCGTGCCTCCATTCTGGAGAGCGAATGTATAGAATGCGGCATCTGTGTGGAGGTGTGCCCCCAGACCACCCGTCGGGTGCGCAACGATACAGCGGCTGTGAAGCAGCTGCTTTTAGAGGAAAAGCCGGTATACCTTTCCCTTGCTCCCTCTTGGGTAGGCTGGTATGAAGGGGTTGCGTTCTCCCGCATTTCGGCGGCGCTCAAGCGCCTTGGCTTTGCGGGGGTGGAGGAGACTGCCATCGGAGCGGCGGAAAGCTCGCGGGAATACGCGCGGCTGATTGAAGAGGGGCAGATGGAGAACATTTTTGTCACCGCCTGTGCCTCTGCCGTGATGCTGGTGGAACGGCATTACCCCGAGCTCATTGATATGCTGGCGCCCGTATCCTCCCCGATGATGGCTCATGCGCGTATGATGCGCGAAACCTATGGGGAAATACGCGTGGTGTTTGCGGGGCCCTGCATCTCCAAGATGAACGAAACCGGGGACGCGCTGGCGGGCGGGCTTGTAAACAACGCCATTACCTTCACGGCGCTGGATGAATGGCTGGCGGAGGAGGGCGTTGGGCTGTACGAGGAAGACGCGGCCGCCGCCGGGGTAGCCCGCCCCATCGCGCGCCTTTACCCTAAGCCCGGGGGTATTCTTGCCACCGTTCCGGTGCAAACCAAAGGGTATGCGCGTATTGCCGTGGATGGGCTTTACCGCTGTGTGGAGCTGCTTAATACCTTTCGCCAGGAACGGCCAAAGGGCTATTTTATCGAGATGAATATCTGCCCCGGGGGCTGTGTGGGCGGTCCGGTTTTTCGTTTGACGGGCAAGAACTCCCTTTTGACCCAGCGCCATGTAACGGCAGAGCGGATGCCGCAGGATGAGCGTCCCGCGCCCGACGCGGGGTTACAGCTGCCCCACCCCCGGGTGTTTGCAAACCGCGGATTAAAGCGAGAGGCTCCCTCCGAGCAGGATATTTTGCGCATACTGTCAAGGATTGGCAAGTATACGGCGGAGCAGGAGCTTAATTGCGGCGGCTGCGGGTATAAAACCTGCCGCGAAAAGGCGGCGGCTGTGTACTTCGGCAAGGCGGATATTAACATGTGCCTGCCTTTTTTTCGTGAGCGGGCGGAAAATATGTCAAACATTGTGCTCGAGCATTCCCCAAACGCCATCTTTGTGCTGGATAAAAGCCTGCTGGTGCAGGAATTAAACCCCCGCGCAGAGGCGATTTTACAGGAAAAGCGCGCGCAGGCCATCGGTCTGCCTGTCTCACTGTTTTATGGCGATGGCGGCTTTGAGCGCGCGGTGAGCGACAAAACCGTAACCCAAAAGCTTAACGTACCCGAGTATAACCGCACCTATGAGCAGACCATCACCTACATCCCCGAGCATAAAAGCTTTATAGTACTGCTAAAGGATATTACCGAGGATGAGTCGCGGGAGCAGGCGCTGGACGAAATGCGCAGCCACACCGTGGATATTGCGCAGAAGGTCATTGAAAAGCAGATGCGCGTGGCACAGGAGATCGCGAGCCTACTCGGCGAAACCACCGCCGAAACGAAGGTGGCGCTTACGAACCTGAAGAAATCGATGACGAACCTTTAGCATTATACCTTTTTAGTTCGCGTCAAAACCCGTAAAATCGGAGTTTTTGTCCCTTTTAATCAATTATATAGTATAGGATAATTGAGTATCCCCGTACCCCCAGCACCAAAGTAGCCTTGTGTGGCAGGTGTGGGAAAAAAGGAAAAACTAAAGACTAGGGCGAAAAGCAAGGGCAAAATACGCGAGGCACCAGGATTTTGCCGAAGGTGCTTCGTCTCACAAACCGTGCTTCGTTTGCCCTTGTTTTGAGCTGGGTGCAGGGTGTCCCTGCTTCGCTTTTACTAAATTGCTTACTTTTCTCGAACAAGAAAAGTAAGCCGCCTGTCGGCGCGGGTGCCGACGTTCCAACAATTTTATGATGATTACCCAAAAGCCGACCAATTCACGAAGTTTATAAGGTCGGTTTTGAAAACTCCAATAAACCATAATTAGAAAATGATTTATGACAGTAATTTTATCTTGAGTGTTTTTGGTTTTTAAATCCATGAAAAATGAGTGTATATAGCGTGAATCAATCGGCACAGGACGGATTATGGGGAAATGGAAGGGAGGAGGACGCAATGCCCTACAGGCGGCAGCTGTTTATCGATGCTGCAAGCGACAGCCTAAACCACGCGGGTGAGGAATTGTGCGGCGACAAGGTGGAGTTCTTTCGCGGCGAGGACTTTTTTCTCGCGGTGCTGGCGGACGGACTGGGCAGCGGGGTGAAGGCGAACATCCTTGCAACCCTCACGAGCAAGATTATCGCCACCATGCTCTCGCAGGGGGCGACCATCGGCGAGGCGGTAGAGACCATTGCCAGCACACTGCCGGTATGCAGCGAGCGCGGCATTGCCTATTCCACCTTTACAATAGCCAACGTGCGCAGCGACGGCAGGGTATATCTTGCGGAGTTTGATAACCCCTCTCTCGTTCGCTACCACAAAGGCAAGCTGTGTTACATCGAGCGCGCGGAGCGGGAGATTGGCGGCAAGCATGTATTTGTAAGCGAGTTTTGCGCGGAGCCGGAGGATATGCTCATCATGTTCTCGGATGGTGTGGTACACGCCGGGGTTGGCAGGCTTTTGGATCTTGGCTGGCAGTACGAAAACATTGTCACCTATATCAGTGAAAACATTAAGCCGGATATGTCCCCCCGCGAGCTGGTTCGCCGGCTGCTGTCGGCGGTAAATACCCTGTATATGGAGCGCCCGGGGGACGACTCTACCGTGTGCGCGCTGCTGTTAAAGCCCAAGCGTGTGGCGACGGTGATGGTCGGCCCACCCATTAACCGGGAGATGGACGAGACGATGGTCAAGCGCCTGATGTACTCGGATGGCCTTCGCGTGGTGTGCGGCGGCACCACCTCTCAGATACTAAGCCGTGTTACCGGCAAGGAGCTGCAGGTGAGCGTCGATTATGAGAATCCCGCCGTCCCTCCGACCGCGCGCATCTCGGGCGTGGATTTGGTTACCGAAGGGGTTTTAACCATCGGGCGGTGCATCGATATCATCCGCGGCATCAACACGGCGGGTCCGGATGGCTGGGATCGGGTCTCCATGTATAAAAAGGACGGCGCGGCACAGCTCTCCCGTCTGTTGCTCGAGGACTGTACCGAGATATGCTTTTTGGTAGGCCGCGCCATCAATCCCGCGCACCAGAACCCGGGTATGCCGGTTTCGCTGGGGCTTAAGCTTAACCTTATCAAGGAGCTTGCGCAGGAGCTGAAAAAAACGGGCAAGGCTGTTAGTGTTGAGTATTTCTAGGCAATGCTTGCATTGCTGTAATGCTTGCATTGCTCTATTATAATGGACGGATAAAATGTCAACAATCGGAGAGAGCTATAAAGGGGTTAGTCTATGAATAAATATGAGAAACGTTCTATTGAAGCTTACAATAAGAAAGCAAAAAATTATGAAGATACCTTTGATGGAAAATTTACCTCGAAATTTAAAACCATGCTCATTGAAACCGCGAAAATAAATACTGGAGATAATATTATAGATATTGCGTGCGGGAATGGAAGACTCCTCAATATGTTTAAAAGTAGATATGAAATCAAAGGTTTCGGAACAGATATCTCCAATGAAATGGTAAACCAAGCAAAACTGATGAACCCCTCAATGAATTTTTCAGTTGCAAGCTGTGAGGAGATACCTTTTCCAGACAATTCGTTCGATATAATTACAGTTTGCGCGGCTTACCACCATTTTCCGGATGTCGCTAAATTCGCAAGAGAGGCTTGCCGTGTGTTGAAGCAGGGTGGAACCATTTATATTGCCGAGGTATATTGTCACCCGGTTATACGAATTTTTTGCAATCCATTCCTCCCTTTGTTAAAGGAGGGTGACGTGAAGTTTTACTCGCCCTATGAAATTATAAATACATTAAGCAGCGCCGGGTTTATATCCCAGACTCACATAAAAAGAAATCATATTCAAATCGTAAGTGCCTGTAAGTAACCTAAGATGATAGTTTCGTGTATGTTTATAAAAGTACCCAGAGAAAAACCAAGTCTGATGCTCAAGGACTGCAACGGGAGATGCGTTTTGGTAGGCCGCGCCATCAACCCCGCGCCAAAATCCGGGTTATCCATTTATGAAGCATACCAATATTTCATCGCAACGGGTTGCACACGGCATGAAATTAGCAATGCAGTATGAGGATGAAAAAAGCCAACTAACGACTGTATACGCGATTACCAAAGAGGAATACAACAGCATACCCAAGCACTGAGCAAATTTTGCGTTCCATTTATGATAGGAGGATTACCGTTATGGATGAGCTGAAAATCAAAATGAGTGCTTTTACGCTGGACTGCATCGACCACCATGAGCTGGCGAAGTTCTATGCAAAGCTGCTTAACTGGGAGGTGCCGTTCTATGACGAAGACTATGCGGTCGTATGTGCTCCGGGGGCAAGCCAGGCAGCGTATCCCGGGATAACGCTCCAGCGAAACCCCGGGTATCAGCCTCCTGTGTGGCCGGAGGAGCCTCGCGCGCAGCAGCAAATGGCGCATCTCGACTTGGCGGTGAATGATTTGGGAAAAGCGGTTGAATACGCAATCCTTTGCGGGGCGCGAGTTTCAGATAAGCAATTTTCTGATAGCTGGACAGTGATGCTTGACCCCGCCGGGCACCCTTTTTGCTTATGTCTGCTGCAGCATGTGTTTGATAGCCCCGATTTTGCGCTGCGATAGATTTTCGTTTATATTAATAACCGATTTATTTAGGCGGCTTTTAGTTAATCATCATCAAATTGATGGAACGTCGGCTCCCGCGCCGACAGGCGGCTTACTTTTCTTGTTCGAGAAAAGTAAGCAATTTAGAAAAAGCGAAGCAGGGACACCCTGCACCCAGCTCAAAGCAAGGGCAAACGGAGCATAGCTTGTGAGACGAAGCACCTACGGCGCAAGCGCGTAAAGCTAAGTGGAGTAGCTGCGTTACGCGCTTGCGAAAATGATAAAGAATTTTTCCGAAAATTATTTATCATTTTTACCCTTCGGCAAAATCCTGATGCCCCCCGTATTTTGCCCTTGCTTTTCGCCCTGGTCTTTAGTTTTTCCTTTTTTCCCACACCTGCCACACAAGGCTACTTTGGTGCTGGGGTACGGGAGATATCCGATTAATATGGCAAGTTAATTGCTTAATAATAATTGCCGATTTAAAAGTGTAATACTAATCTCCTCAAAAAGAGTCGATAAAAACCCGCGCGAAAAGCTTTGGTTAATGGCTTTTCACGCGGGTTTTATTTTAACTGCTATACTTTGTGAGGGAGTTAGTATTATACGACAGTGCCATTGAACCGACCGTTACCCGGCCCCAGAAGAGGCATCGGTCGGCGACTGCCCCGTTACCGGCTGGGAGGAGGGCTCCTGCTCAAGAGTAATCCCCGGGTAAAGCTCCTGTGAGATGCGCTCCAGCTCTTCCGCTACGCGAAGACTTTGCCGCTCGAAAACAATGTTGTTTACGGTGTAAAGACGGTCGTTTTTCACCGCCGAAAGCCCGCCCAGGGTCTTGCTCTTTTTCAGTGCCTCCAAATCCACATCGCTGCCTAAGAGCAGAACATATGGCTTTGCCTCGGCAGTTTTTTCGGCGGGAAACTGCCAGTTTACGCCCCCCGAGGCGACGTTATCAAGACCAAGAACCGCCAAAAGCTTCCCCGGGTAGGTATCGGGCGTAGCGGCAATAGAGACAGTGTCAATCAGGTACGCGGCCGTATGGGCTTGGGCGTCCTCCTTGGTGGCGACGTAGGCCTCTATGGATTTTGTCAGGCGGTCAAGACGGGCGATAAACCTTGCTTTGTATTGCTCACCAAGCTCCACCCCCGCTTCCGCCCCCTCCATCAGCCTGCAAATCTTTGCGTACAGCTCGCCGGTAGAGGCGACGTCATACGCGCGCGCAATGGTCACGATGGCGGCGCCCGTCTGCTGCAGCTTAATCATCGCCTCGTTGGTGGGGGGCGCCTGCATTACAATTAAATCCGGCGCAAGCTCGGCAATCTTTTTGGTATCCAGCATCATAGGGGTTCCCACCGTGGGCAGGGAGTTCACCGATTCTGGGGTGTCGCAGTAATCGGTGCGCCCCACCAGTCGGCTCTCAAAACCCAGCTCGCAGAATATTTCGGTCAGCGAGGGCGAAAGTGAAACCACGCGCTGGGGCTTTGCCTCTATATACACATTATCAAAATCCAGCGGATAGTTGATATCCACCGGCTCACTGGACTGTACGGAGGACGGTTGGGAGCTTGCCGCGCCGGGACCTAGCACCGAGCAGCCCGCAAGCGCCGTCATACACAGCACAAGTATGGCAGCCGCGCCTTTTCTTATCACATGCTTTTTTTTCATTTTCGTACCGGTTCCTTTCCGGCGCGCGGTTAGGGCGCGCGGTAATGCCAACTTCTATTGTACCGCCTGCGGCGAAGCGTTGTCAAACGGCAGAAGATATTCCCAACATATCGTCGGTTACCGCGCCTTTACGCCTTTTGCCTTCGGGCTCCTTTTCAGCTTTGAGGTGAACAGCTTGTCGGAGGAGAATACCCGAACCGCCAAGAACATGGAGATTACAAGGCAAAGGAGCTGATATCCCACGCCGAAGGCCACCAGCGCGTAGTTTTTAAAGACGATAGCCGAGGTGGCAATAAAGGTGTGGGTAAAGGGGATAATGTACAGCGCAGCCCGCAGCACTATGGGCAGCGAGGGGATATCGGTAAACATCGAGATCAGGTAAGGCGCAAGCACACAGAACATGATGGGGGTAACGGCGGTCTGCACCTCTTTGATATCCTGTGCCATAGCTCCCAGCATGGTGGAGATGGAAAGGGCTATGAGGATAGTAATAAACAGCTCAAGCCCTACGATTAAAAACTGTAAGGGGGAAAGGGACAGCCCCAGTGAGGATAATGCAGAGGCGATTCCGCCGGTTGAGAGCTGCTCGGCCTCCGGCGCGCCCGTGCTCATGCTGCCTATCCCGCCCATCATGCCCCCCATATAGCTTGAGAAGCCGAACAGGAACACCAGCGACATAATCAGCGAACCGATACCCGCTGCGGTCATCTTGGCAAACAGCACCGACAGGCGCGAAACGGGGGTGGAAAGCAGGGTTTCCAAGGTTTTATCGCCCTTTTCGTTCGCGATGGCGGTGGCGGTCATCTGCGACGCCATCATGACAATCATAAAGATAATAATGGGAACAAAGATGGTTTGCGACATGGCAATGGATTGAACGGCCGAGGAGTTGACCTGTGCGTTTTTATCGTTTACATGGGTGTATTCGTACAGAGTCACGGGCTTTTCCAATAATGCGGTATCGGTAATGCCGCTTTTGGCAAACAGGTCGGCCTTCACCAGCTCGCCGATTTCGTCTGCGGCATTCTGCACCTGCGAGGAGGTCATAACCGCCAGGACGGAAAAGGATTTGAGGCGCGAGTGGAGGGATAATACCGGCGCTTTGCCGTCTGCCAGGCTTTGGGCAAACCCTTCTTCAATAACCAGCACCGTGTCGCTGCCTGCCGCCTCGGCCGCGGTAAACGCGCTGTCTCCCGCGTTGGCTATAAGATTGAGTTCATACCCGCTTTCGGTAAGCCGGTCGAGCATGTTGCTTGAAGCATCGGTCCGGTCAAGGTCGCATATGGTTACCTGACGCTGTTTTTCCGCCGCAGACTGGGTTGCGTCACCAATAAACTGCCCGAGCGTGGAGAAAATGACAACCATAATTACCATAGGCAGCAGGTTTTGCAGGGTGAGCATGTCGCGAAGCTCTTTCCTCAGCAGAATTCCAAAATGGTTCATGCGCGGTTCACCGCCCTTTCAAACACCTCTTCCAGATTTTGCGCACCGTATTTTTCCTTTAGCTCCTCCGGTCTGCCGCACTCCAACAGTACCCCGTCGTTGATGATGCCCACCCGGGAGGAGATAAACTCAATCTCCAGCATATTATGGGAGGTGACGAGAATGGACATGCCCTCATCCGCCAGGGCTTTTAACATGCGGCGAATCTCCAGCGCGTTGATAATATCCAGCCCGCTGGTGGGCTCGTCCAAAATAGCGAGCCTTGGGTTTGACATGACGGCGCGGGAAAGCAGCAGCTTGCGTATCATGCCCCGGCTGTAGGTGTTTATTTTATCCTGCAGCCGCTCGCCCAGCCCGCAGATTTCTACGGCGCGGGCGGTCATCGCGTCCCGCTCTGCCCGGGTTTTGGCAAACAGCGCGGCCATAAAGCTTAAGTACCGCGAGCCCGTCATACTTTTGTAAGCACCCGCCTCATCGGGCAGGTAGGTGATGTCACGGCGAACCTCAGCCGGGTTACTGGTTACGCTGACGCCGTTTATCCGCGCATCGCCGGAGGAAGGGGTAATAAGCGTGGCAATGACGCGGATGGTGGAGGTTTTGCCCGCGCCGTTGGGGCCGATCAGGGCAAAAATTTCACCCTGCCCCACCGAAAAGCTTACCCCCTTAACCGCTTGCTTTTTCCCATAGTTTTTACACAGGTTGTCCACAACAAGGGTGTCGGACATAATTGTCATCATTCCTTTCTTAGGTCCGGCAGATAAGCCGGATGGAGGAAAATTTACATTTTGTCGCTTGACTGCGCTGCTTACAGGTTATACTATAATGTGTGTTCGCGCAATGAAATTATTGCCTGTTTCTGTCGTTTATTTTTTACTGGTGTATACGATAATCGAGTATACCCCGTAACCTCAGCACCAAAATAGCCTTGTGTGGCTGGTGTGAGAAAAAAGGAAGAACTACAGACCAGGGCGAAAAGCAAGGGCAAAATACGGGGAGCAACAGGATTTTGCCGAAGGTGCTTTGTCGAAAAAGCTTTACTTCGTTTGTCCTTTCTTTGAGTTGGGTGCAGGGTGTTCCTGCTTCGCTTTTGCTTACTTTTCTCGAACAAGAAAAGTAAGCCGCTTGTCGGCGCGGGAGCCGACGTTCCTACAACTTGATGATAGTTCCCTAAAAGCCGACCGATTCACGAAGTTTATAAGGTGGGTTTTTGGAAACTCCGGTAAACCATACAGCAGTCGCGACAGACAAAGGGCTTATACGATGATATTATAGCATGCTTAACGCTACAAATTAAGTATTTGCTGTTAATAATTTGGCCTGAATTTTATCCGGGAAAGCAGGGAGCCGGAAGCAGCCCCTCATGGAGCTTCGGGCGGTTCTGCGCAAAAACAGAGAGGGAAAAGGACGCGTTATGGAGACAGAAAGGCTGATTGAAATCAGGGATGTGTACAAGATATACAATCCCGGAGAAAACGAGGTGCGCGCGCTTGACGGCGTGAATCTCACCATCCACACCGGCGAGTTTGTCGCGATTATCGGGCAATCGGGCTCGGGCAAAAGCACGCTGATGAATATGCTGGGATGCTTGGACGTACCCTCCTCCGGGGAGTACTTTCTGGCGGGCAAGGATGTATCCAAAATGACTGACGATGAGCTGTCCGACATCCGAAACGAGCAGATCGGCTTTATCTTCCAGGGCTTTAACCTCATCCAAAGCCTTGACGCCATGGAGAACGTCGAGCTGCCGTTAATCTACCGCGGGCTGTCAAAGGATGACCGCCACAGGGTTTCGCAGGACTCACTGGGGCGTGTGGGGCTGTTAAACCGTATGCACCACAAGCCCACCCAGCTTTCCGGCGGCCAGCAGCAGCGTGTGGCAATAGCCCGCGCCATTGCGGCGCGCCCGCCCATTATTCTTGCCGACGAGCCTACCGGCAACCTCGACTCCAAGTCCGGCGTAGATGTAATGCGTATCCTGCGGGAGCTGCACGCCGAGGGTCGCACCATTATCCTGATCACACATGACAACAAGATTGCGGACACCGCAGAGCGCATTGTACGCATTATGGACGGCAAAATAAGCGAGGATTTTAGAAACGAAAACTACGTTGCGAACTGATTGCCACAGCCGCGTTCACAAGGCAAAACCTCCCCTTATCCTATTATTTTATTAAAAGTAAAGGGAAAAAGGGGCTTTAGTCTTGCATGGATGCATTCACGCAAAACGGTGAAAATGAAATTAGCAAAAACCAGTATAAAACCCCTATTAAACGGGGAAGAATATTTTAACAAGAAGGGTACTCATAATAAAGCCGGCACAGTCTCCTGCCAGCGCGCATCCCACGGTATAGCGCGTCTTGCTAATGTTGGCGGCACCAAAGTAAACGGCAATGGTGTAAAAGGTGGTTTCCGTAGAGCCCATCATCACGCTTGCCACCCGTCCCGCCAAGCTGTCGGGGCCGTTGCTTTTTAAAATATCCTGTACAATCGCAAGCGCCCCGCTGCCTGAGATGGGGCGAAGCAGCACAAGGGGGACCACCTCCTTAGGCATACCCAGCAGGTTTGCCCCGGGCTCGGCGGCGTTTGTCAGCACATCCAGCGCGCCGCTTGCGCGGAACATTCCGATTGCGGTAAATATGGCTATTAGTGCAGGCAGGATATTGATGGTAGTCTCCACCCCCTCCTTGGCGCCTTTTACAAACTCGCCGAACACATCCACCTCCCGATAGATGCCAAACAGAAAGATAGCCGCAATGGTTACAGGGATTACGAGTGCGGTTAGGTTCATAGGCGCCGCCTTTCATTTATCACATGAGGCTCAGCTTTTCTTTTCCGGTCTTCCCTTTTTTCGCTCCCCCTTTGCAGCGCCGATTACAATCGTCAGCCCCACCGCGCACAGGATGGATGTCGCGGAGGAGAGCCACACACAGGGCAGGATGTCCATGGGTGAGCTTGCCCCATATTCCAGCCGCAGGGTTGCGACCGTGGTGGGGATGAGTGTCATCGACGCGGTGTTGAGAACGACGAACAGAATCATTGGGTGTGGCGGGCTTTTTTCACTTCCCAGCTCAACCGATAGCTCCTTTACCGCAAGGATGCCCAGTGGGGTTGCGGCGTTGCCAAGACCCAAAAGGTTTGCCGCAATATTCATGGTTATAGCCTGCGCGGCCTTGCCGTGAGGATCCACCCCGCGAAACAGGCGCTTGGTAACCGGGGTAAGCAGGCGGCAAAACCGCTCGGTGAGCCCCGCGGCCTGTGCCACCCGCATAACCCCGCTCCACAGGCACATGCCCCCTAGCAAGGTGATGGAAAGCTGCACCGCCTCAATGCCGCCGTGAATCGCGGCGCTGGATACCTGTTCCGCCCTGCCGTTAATGACGCCCAACACCACCGAAAGAGCAATCATTGCCGTGATTATCCAAGTCATCATGTCCTTCATTCCTCCTAAAAACGGGTATGCAATAATAAATGCATAAATAGTTAAGCAAAAACACGGGTTGTGGGAATAATGCAGGTTTTGGGCGCGAATATAAAACGCGGTTCTTTTCCCCTAAGCGAGAGTGAAATACTCCCCCGGCTGATACGTTTTTTTTATTTATTTTTTAGTGTTATGTGCATTGCTGGTGATTAAAACCATGCAAATAACATTATTTAGGACAAATTTAGCTGTAAAATGTTATTTTTTTCCACATTTCATGCAGTTTTTTGTGTCAAAATAATTATAATAATAAATTTTTGCATTGCTTTTTTTACCTGTAATTAAGCGGTACTTATGGGTATATAAAAGCGAAAAGACCACAATTCTTCTAAGGATAAAACGTTTTATCGTATTGAACGATTGTAATAAAATAAAACGTGAAAAGTTAACTAAAAATTGCATAAATATCGGTTATTTACAATTGTTTAACAAAATGTTTTAAAAATACCCCTTCTAGTATTTGACATTTTGCGTGTTTTGTAGTATATTATGAGTGTGGACAGAAAGAAAAGAGACAAGAAGAAAGAACTAGAAAAATATGGAGGTACAAACATTGAAATCGACAGGTATTGTAAGGAAAGTTGACGAGCTGGGACGCATTGTTCTCCCCATTGAACTTCGCCGCACCCTGAACATCAACGAAAAGGACTCGCTTGAAATCTATGTGGAGGGCAACCAGGTTATTCTTAAGAAGTATGAACCTTCTTGCATCTTCTGCGGCGATGCCAGCAACGTTACCACCTTTGGCGGCAAGAACATTTGCCAGAGCTGCTTAAAGGAACTGGCGAGCTTTAGCAACAGATAGTTTTTCAAGGGTCCATAGCGGCGCGCGGTTGCGGCCGCAAATAAAGGGCGCGCGCGGCATTTTCTCTGCTGCGCGTGTTTTTTGTTTTGGCAGAGCGATATCCGCCGCTATTTATACGAAATAAGTGTATTTTTTTAAATTACCTATTGACAACCCACCCGTTTTCCTGTAAACTAAGCACAGAGTTAGCTAAAGCTAACCGTTGCGCATGATACACACTCGTTTCATCATTCCTGTTACAGTTTTCTGCAAGCCTGGTATGGGCTGCGGCACAAACTTTATACCGCATTCCGCGCCTTGTTCCGAGAACAGCAATTACCCATATCTTTATTACCTTGCTAACCTCACTCCACATACAACATACATTTCTAGCCGCAGAGGTTCATCCTCAAAACGCAGCCGTTTGCCGCAAATTGCGGCAAACGGCTGCGTTTTATCTTGGACTGTGCGAATCATGCACTATGCTTCGCTTATTTTGAACACGATTTATTATACGATGGTAAGCCCCGCGCCCAGATAAGCCGTTACTATTGTTGCAATATCGATACCCGCTGTAACAGCCGCAGAAAATACCATGAGCAGTCGGGTGCCCGCCGCGACGGGGATGGAAAGACCGGTTGTGAGGCCGCTTGCAGTAGCGCCAATGGCAAGGATACCGGTAAAGGCGGGTGTTAAAGTTACCAGCGCACCTGGGATTGGGGTAAAGGTATCATCCGGTGTGGTTGAGCTGTAGATTTGTGCCGTGATGGTAACTGTAGAGCCTACTATCGCCAATGCCGCCGCCAGGCTGATATACCCTGCAATATCCGTAATAGTACCGTCACGCGGGACAGAGAACGCATGGCCTGACAGACCGGTAAGGTCAAGTTGACCCGCAACAGGAGTTGCGCCGCCATTTGAACCGAATCCCATAAAGGAATACACGCCCGCTAAGCCGCCTAATACCGTCGTAAGGGTAGCAACTTCACCAGAGCCAAAGGGGATAATCGCGCCCGCAGCGGCTGGGCCGGTGTCACCGGTTGGGCCGGTTGGGCCGGTATCTCCGGTAGGACCGATAGGGCCGGTATCCCCGGTAGGACCGATAGGGCCGGTATCTCCGGTAGGACCGATGGGGCCGGTATCCCCGGTAGGACCGATGGGGCCGGTATCTCCGGTAGGACCGGTGGGGCCGGTATCTCCGGTAGGACCGGTGGGGCCGGTATCTCCGGTAGGGCCGGTGGGGCCGGTATCTCCGGTAGGGCCGGTGACGAATATAGTGTTTTCAATATCCACGGTAGCTGAACCAGGGGCTACAGTAATTAGCAAAGTGCTGGATGTGAAGGTCAAGGTCTCACCAAACCCAACTACAGCACTGCCAGTTGGACCGACGACATTAAATAATGCGTCTCCCGGTGCAAACGTACCCGTAGCTCCAGTTTCGCCGGTCGGGCCAGTTGGTCCCGTCGGGCCAGTTGGACCCGTTGGGCCGGTTGGTCCCGTTGGGCCGGTTGGTCCCGTCGGGCCGGTGGGACCCAATAATCCGGTCGCACCAGTAGGACCGGTGTCGCCGGTTGAACCAGTGTCACCCGTTGGACCGGTTGGACCCAATAATCCGGTCGGCCCTGTTGGACCGATTAGTCCGGTCGGACCCGTTGCTCCGGTCGGTCCCGTTGGCCCTGTCGGTCCCGTTGGCCCTGTCGGTCCCGTTGGGCCGGTTGGACCCGTTGGGCCGGTTGGACCGGTCGGTCCCGTTGGGCCGAGTAGTCCTGTTGGACCGGTCGGGCCCGTCGGGCCTCCCGCAGGACCTGCAGGGCCGGTTGGGCCGGTTGGCCCCGGTCGGCCGGGAAGCCCCGGAAACCCCGGATAGCCTTGCGGTCCCTGTGGTCCGGGAGGGCCCGGAACACCCTGCGGGCCGGTTGGGCCTACGCGGCAGCAGGGGTTGCACCGGTTGCAGCACCCGTTTTGTCTGCCCGCGTTTTGCTGAAAACCCAATACCTGTGCACCGTTTTGATTTCCATTATTGTTCTGCACGGGGCCATAGCGGCGCGCAGCGTAAGCGTTTTGACTTGAGTTGGCATTGTTCGCCTGCTGAGCGTTATTCCCAGCATTGTCTCCCTGCGAACCGGGAGAAAACGGATTTCCTCTCATGTGTATTACTCCTTCATTAATGACTTGCCTGACACCCTCGTCTATACCATAGTATGAAGGGTAAATCCAAAGGGTTAAGCCTTTTTTCATTTTAAGGGCAAAAAGGGCGGAAGTTTTTTCAAATAGTCGAAAAACCTTTCGCCGTCACTTGTATGATAGTAATACTATTCTCCGATAAAAGTGTTGATAAAAATCCGCGTCAAAATCCATAAATTAAAGATTTTGACGCGGATTTTTATACACTTTTTAATTGGATAATAGTATAAAAAAGCCGTGATACCGTTTGCAGACGGTATCACGGCTTATCATTGGGCTTCATTCAAAGACAATTCTCAAGGCGGCAGCTGACCATAGCGCATTATTTCACAATCGCGCCCGTATAGTAATGCTCAAGAATTTGGATATAATCCCAGTTCTCATTGCGGGCGTAGCCATCCGCGCCCATCTGGCTCATTCCCACTCCGTGACCGTAGCCGTAGCTTGTAAAGGTAAAGGAGCCGCCGCTGTACTCTACATCAAACTTAGTGGAGCGCAGGTCATACACGCCGTTGTTTACCAATACCTTTTCGCGTACCACGCGTGCGGTGGTAGAAATGCCGCCAAGGGACATCTTATTGTTATAGCCGCCGCTGGTATAGCTTTGTATCTCAAACCAGCCGGAGGGGTCGCCTTCCGGTTCCCGCCCGAAGCAGCTTAAAATCTTTTCTCTAACATAGCTTTCGCTGCGTGTAATGCTGCGCTGGTAGCCCGAAGCCTTATAATCATAAGCGCTCTCCACGCTCACCAGGTGGGAATAGGCGCCGCCCCATACATCCTTGGAGGAATTGGTGGCATCCGCCGCTATCGCAAAGTAGGGGGTGTAGGCTACCTTGTTGTTGACATATACAAGCTCATCCAATACCGCGGCAACGGCGTTTTTAATCTTGGTGGTGGGGGTGCGAAGACCCACCGTCGGGGTGCTGCCGCTGTTCAAGGTGCTGACGATATAGCTGTGCGCGGCCACTGCCTGTGCCTTAAGCGCCTCGGTAGCGATGGTATCGTTCATCTCATTGGCAACCACCTTGCACAGGATGGTATAGGCATCGTCGGTGACATAGCTGCCCCCCGCGTAAACCGTCAGCTTGTCGGAGGTGCTGCCCAGCACCTCGCTGCTGGTTTGCCCTTCATTCCAGAGGTCCTCATCGTCGCTGATGATAACCTCCTGCCAGGTGGAGGAGGTTGCCTTGGAGGAGCTGCTGGTTGCCTTGGAAGAGCTGGGTGCCTTGGAGGAGGAGCTGGGCTCCTCCTCGGAGGATTCCTCCTCAGACGATACGCTGGAGGCCTTGGAGGAGCTGGGCGCCTTAGAGGATGATGGCTCGGCGCTGCTGGAGGCCTTGGAGGAGCTTATATTGGAGGAGCCTTGCTCCGAAGAACTCGGCAGCTCAGACGATTCCTCCGAGCCTTGCTCAATGGAGGATTCTATGCTGGAATCCGGCCCGTCATCGGGCTGAGATTCCAGCGGCGGCGGGGTTTCGCCGTTGGGCAGCCCCTCCGCATCCAGGTCTAAATCAGGCTTTGTGCCGCCATACAGCTTGTACCATACATCGGGATACAGCGGCTGTGGGTTTTTAACGGCGGAAATCACATCCACCGATTCACTCTCGCCCTCCCGCACCTTGCGGGCCACCACAACATACCTTGCGTCGTCAAACTCGTAGGTGCAGGTGGATAGGGTTAAAAATTCATCGTTTGCGTTTGCGTCCACACTGGTGTTAAGAATAGACCGCGCCTTCACCTGCTTAATAAAGTTCGTTACCTCGGTGTCGGTTTGCGGGTCGATAAATGAGGTATAGTCAAAGATACGTCCGTGAGAGGGGTTAACATTGGTAATGAACACCGACATCACCTTATAGCTTCCTTTGCCGTACACCGTGTTAAAGGTAATGACAGGATGTTTGCGGTAGTAGTCCAACTGGCTGTAGTTTATAAGCTCCCCAAACATCTGGCCGTCCTTCATGTTGTGGCCGTACACCACAATGTTGGTGCTGCTTTTTACATCCACTCGGCAGTCCACAAACGGAATGCCGTGGCGGTTATCCTGCCTTAAGAAGTTGCGGCGCAGGTAAAAGTCGTTATCCGCCGCTTGTACCACCGGGTACTTCAGCCCGGTTCCCGCAAGCTCTATAAAGCCCATAACGTCAGAGTTTACGGCATAAAGCGATGCAAAATCATCTATGTAGTCGTCGGGGTAGCCCTCAGGTCGGCTTCCCGAGCCATACAGGGTATTAAGCTCGTCCACATGGCGTTGGTTTAAATAAGCGCTGCCGTAAAAATAGGCAAGGTAGCCAGCCGCAGCAAAAAAAACAATTGCCAGCAGCAAAGACAACAGCTTTAAAAATACGCGGGCTTTACTGTCTCCCTTTACAGGGAACATATTCTCCGCAAACCGCTTGCCTAAGTCCTTTTTCTTCTCCGGCTCGGGCGGGGGGGACTCAGGGGGTCTGCCCTGAGACAGCCTGCGCGGCTTTCGTTCATCCTCCCCGGGCTGATCCGGTTCTCTTACCGGCAGCGCAAGCCGTTCGCCGCCGTACATTTTCCTCGCCATTGCCGCGGCTTCCACATAGGTTTTGGTTTTTCCCGGGGTAAAGGGGCACATCTTTTCCCTGGCCTCCTCGGGACGGTCGAGATACAGTCTCACCATCTCAAGCGCAGTGACGGCAGCCTTTGCCCGAATCTCATCGCGCCCGTACTGCAGCGGGTCCAGCCGAAGTTGCTTTACCCAAACGCCCGACTGGTCGCACATGGAGATATATACAAGCCCCACGGGCTTTCCGTTTTCATCCGTATTCGGTCCCGCCACGCCGGTAATGCCTACGCCAATATCGGCGGGCGCACCCTGCATAACCCCTGCCGCCATAGCTATGGCGGTCTCCTCGCTAACGGAGGTGTATTGCTCTATCAGCTTGGGGGAAACCCCCAGCTTATCGCGCTTGATATTGTCGGCATAGGCGGAAACGCCGAACTCAAATACCGCCGATGAGCCGGAAACCTCGGTAATCTTCTCAGAAAGAAGTCCGCCGGTGCAGGATTCCGCCGTGGCAATCTTCATGCCGCGCTTGCGCAGCCGGTTTACCACCATGCCCGCAAGGCTTTCGTTCTCACCGCCGAGAATAT
Source organism: Bacillota bacterium (assembly GCA_023433405.1). Lineage (GTDB taxonomy): Bacteria > Bacillota > Clostridia > Oscillospirales > Ruminococcaceae > Acetanaerobacterium. Next base: position 50,983 of record JAEZCT010000067.1, read on the forward strand.
GGGTTGCAAGGGCGCCTGTCATAATGGCCTTTGCCGCGGCATCCGCCTGTGCAAGCGCTTCCGCCCGCCCGGGAGCCACCGCAAAGATGCGCATGGCAAGCTCGCCCGCATCCTCAAACAGCGTAACCGAAAGCGACATGGGCAGCACCATCTCGTCAAGCGCCGCCTGTGCCTCGGCATAGTCAATATCATAAAGCCGAAGAATGCGGTGCGCGTACTCCCCGCCGGTGCCGCTGCGGATGTAAGGGCAAACCGACTGCATAAACATTGCCGAGTATTCCTCGACGCGGTCGGGCAGCATAATAATCGCCTGACCCTGAGATTCCATGGAGAAACCGGAGATGGCACCCAGTGTGTTTATAAACACACGCGCATTTTCAGGGATAAGCGCAAGGCGGATATCCTCCTCCACAAACTGCCGTCCGGTTTCCTCCCACACCTCACGCAGCCGTGCCACGCTGGGGTTGTGGGGTAAAAGCGCAATATCCAGCGCGTCACACAGCAGCTCCTTGGCAAGCGGCCGGTTAAGGTCGCTTTGCCCGCCCACCGTAATAATAATATCGCAATGATCTATGGCGTCGCCCACCGCGTCCAAAAACGCGTCGGGACGCTCCATAGAGACCGACGCGCTGACTGTCTCGATGGAAAACGCCCGCAGCTCATTAATAATTAACTTTAAGTTTCTTTCTCTATTCGACCCGCCGGGGCCGATGTGCAAAACACATGCCTTCACTCCCGCTCCTCCTTCACCGCTTTTTCCGCCATCCGGGCTACACCCGCTCGGCGTAAAGCGACATTACCCATCTATTATCTTTCGCTCGGCTTCTGCCACAGCGCGGTCTATCATTTCATCCCAATCGGCTTGGCTCACCATGCCTTCGGCTGCCTCCACGCTTTCCATGCGGGGACGGGTGCGGGGATGCCGCGGCGTAAATACCGTGCAGCAATCCTCATAGGGCAAAATTGAGGTTTCAAAGGTGTCTATCCTGCGGGAGATGGTGACAATCTCCTCTTTGTCCATTCCAATTAACGGCCTTAAGACGGGCAGGGTGCTAACCCGGTCGGTACAGGCAATGGCGCCGATGGTCTGGCTAGCCACCTGACCAAGGCTCTCGCCCGTTATCAGGGCGCCGCAGCTTTCCTCCCGCGCAATCCTCTCAGAGATACGCATCATAAGCCTGCGCATGATAATGGTAAAAAGGTCCTCCGGGCATTCGCTGCGAATGGTCTCCTGAATGCGGGTAAACGGCACCACAATAAACTCGATTCTGCCGCAGTATGCCGCCATTTTTTCAAGCAGGGTTTCCACCTTCAGCCGCGCCCGCTCGCCGGTATAGGGGGGGCTTGCAAAGTGGATGGCCGTAAGCGCAAGGCCGCGCTTGCTCATCATATACCCCGCCACGGGGCTGTCTATGCCGCCCGAGATTAAGAGCGCCGCCCGCCCGCTGGTTCCCACCGGGATACCGCCCGCGCCGGGCAGCGGGTTTGCGTGGAGGTATGCCGCGGTCTCGCGAATCTCCACATAGATAATAATCTCAGGGTTCTGCACATCCACCTTCAAATGTCCGTAGGCATTTAACAGGGTCTCGCCAACCTGCGCGCAAATTTGCGGCGAGGTGAGGGGAAAGGTTTTATCCGAGCGTCTTGCTATCACCTTAAAGGTGCGCTTAAAGCTCAGCTTTTCTTCAAAATACGCGACGGCATTGCGCTCTATCGCGCCAATCTCCTTTTCGACCACGCCCGCTCGGCTAAGCGCGGCTACGCCAAACACCGTGGCAAGGCACCTTTCCGCCTCGCCCGCATCGGCGTTCTCATCCTCCAGGCGCACATAAATCGTGGACTGCGCCTTCCAAATCGTGACCTCGCCAAAACGCCTCAGCCTGCGGCGGGCGCTTTTTATTAAAGCCGACTCAAAATCGCTTCGGTTTAGTCCCTTGAGTACGATCTCGCCCAGCTTGAGCAGTATGACTTCTTTCATCGGATGATGTTAACCCCCAAATAACGGCAAATTGTCTGCCTGATGTATGGTTTCTCGGACGGATTTAGACCGCTTGCTATCTCTTTTTCAGGCTTTGAATGCCCTGGGATAAAGCGCCGACAAACGCGGCGATTTCCTCCGCCGTTGTAAAACGGCTGATGCCCACGCGCAGCGCGCTTGCCACAAGCTCGGCGGGCAGCTCCGCCGAGCGCAGGGCATAGCTTCTTTTACCCTTGCCGCAGGCCGAGCCGCTGGATACATAAACGCCCCGTTCCTCCAAAAAGCGCATCATTACTTCAGAGGGGATACCCGGAACCGAAAGGTTTAAAATATAAGGAACCGCCTCATCCGGCGAGTTGATTACGACCCGGGGCAGGCTCATCAGCTCCCCGCGCAGGTAGCTGTTTAAGGTGCGCACATGCTTATCGGCAGCCGCAAGATTCTTGCTGGCCTGCTCGGCGGCCTCGCCAAACCCCGCTATCAGGGATGTGGCTTCGGTGCCGGAGCGCAGGCCGCCCTCCTGCCCGCCCCCCAGAAGCTGTGGGGCAATATTGAGCTGACGGTTCATATAAAGCGCCCCTACGCCCTTGGGTGCGTGCAGCTTATGCCCGCTCACCGTTACTAGGTCGAGGTAGGTGACCCCAAAGCGGATAGGCAGCTTGCCAAAGGCCTGGGACGCGTCGCTGTGCACCAGTGTATGGGGGTTTTTGCGCTTGACGGCCTTCGCAATAGCCTCCACATCCAAGACGGAGCCGAACTCGTTGTTGACCGCCATAGCCGAAACGAGCACGGTGTTCTCGTCGGTTTGCTCGGCAAACGCCTCGGGGCGAATGTGCCCGTACTGGTCGGGGCAGAGCAGCACCAGCTCGTAGCCCTTAACCTCCAGCGCCCGGAGCGGCTCCAGCACCGAGGGATGCTCAAAGGCGGTGGAGACAATGCGCGCACCCTCCCGTCGGCCCTTAGCCGCCGCGCCGAACAGCGCAAGGTTGTTTGCCTCGGTAGCACCTGAGGTAAAGGTAATGGCTTCGGGTGCGGTACCCATGGCGGCCGCTATCTGAGAGCGGGCAATTTTCATCGCAAGCTCCGCCTCAAGCCCCATGCCGTGCAGCGATGAGGGATTGCCGTATTTGTTTACCATAACGTCATACACGACCTGTGCAACCTCCTTAGAGACTGCGGTTGTCGCGGCGTTATCGAGATAAGCTGCCATTGTTACAAGGTCCCCTTCCCCGCAAAACGCGCGAAGCCCTGCCGCCCGCCCTGCCTGATGATTTTTGTATACCCGCCGCGAAAGCGCCGCTGTAAGGCGGTTTTGCGCCGGGCAGTGTATCATTAATGACGCGTTTTATTGACCAAGATTATGCTCTCATAATTATACCTTATCCGCGCTGCTAATACAAATAAATTAATAAAACTTCCACATATTTAAGCACCCTTGGGGAAAAATACTTCCATATGGTCATCCATCTTTCTTCTAATACTAACAACCGATAATAAAGTGTATATAAATCAAGTATAACGCTTTGGTTTATGGGCCTTCACCCGGATTTTTATCTACAACGCTACACTTTTTGAGGGGATTAGTATAAGGTCGCCTTAGCTTTTCGCGAGACTGAAAAAATTCCTCAAACGTACAGGAAAGGATTGTTTCGGAATATGGAACGACGCTCCCGGGTTCGCATTGCCAGTTTCTCCACCGCGGTTTTTGCCATTATGTCAGGGTTTATCATTAAGGGGTATACCATGGCGACCGATTACCGCACAAAGCTTGAGTATACCTACCAGCGCGCGCTGGTAGACCTGAGCGACGATGTCACCGAGATTAGCACCACGCTCAACAAAAGCCTTTACGCCGGCACCCCCGCACAGCTTACGCAGCTAACGTCCAAGCTTTTGCGCGACTGCGACGCGGCAAAATCCAGCCTTTCGCAGCTGCCGGTGTCCGATTTTCATCTGGACGGCACCAATAAGTTCGTTTCGCAGGCGGGTGAGTACGCCTCCAGCCTGACGCGCAAGCTTTCTATCTCCCAGGACATTACCGATGAGGAGAAGGCAAACCTTCAAAAGCTGTGCGATTACTCCCGCACTCTTGCCGAGTCCATTAACGCCATGCGCAACGACATTGAAAAGAGCGGCATGAACATCGGGGAGGTATTTGCTGCGGTGAAGGCGGAGGGAGACGCGGTGGAGGGCGATGTACCCACCATCACCGACGGCTTTCAGGATATGGAGGACGGAATGCAGGGTTACCCGACCCTCATTTATGACGGCCCGTTCTCCGACCACCTAATGGAACGCGAGCCTCTGTTAACCAAGAACGCGGCGGCAGTCTCCCGTGAGGATGCCCGCAAAAAGGCGGCTGTGGCGTTAGGCGTCGATGCTTCTCAGCTTAAGGACGACACCGACGAGGAAGGTAAAATGCCCTCCTACTGCTTTAAGTATGAGCAAACCAACATCTCGGTAACCAAGCAGGGCAACCTCATTAGCTATATGGTCAATTCCCGCGGGGTAAGCGAGGGCTCTCTCAGCGTAAAGGATGCGGGGGTTAAGGCGGGCGAATACCTGCGCAAGCTGGGGATAGAGAACATGGTGCAAAGCTATTACGACACCATGAGCAATATTTGCGTGTTTAACTTCGCCTATGAGCAAAACGGTGTTATCTGCTACCCCGACCTGATTAAGGTGGGCGTTGCGCTGGATAACGGCGAGATTGTAAGCTTTGAATCCCGCGGCTTTATCACCAATCACAGGGAGGACCGGGAGCTGCCCGCCCCCGCAATCAGCGAGGAGCAGGCGAAAACAATTGTAAGTAAGCTTTTAACCCCCGAGCGGGTGCGCCTGTGCGTCATCCCCTCTACCGGACAAAACGAAGCCTATGCCTATGAGGTGCTGTGCAAGAGTAAGGATGACCAGAACATTCTCGTTTACGTCAACGCCATGACCGGCGCGGAGGAGCAGATACTCATTCTCATAGAAACGGAGTCGGGCGTTTTAACTATGTAGCGTTGATTATCATTTCGTGTTCAAGCATTACACCGGAGCCGCAGGCGGGTAAGCCACGCGGTTCCGGTTTTTTTACCACTTATCAGCTTATTTCATAAACAGTGTAGCCCTTAAAAAAGCTCCCGCGCCGCATAAACGGTAACACCCAGTGCGCCGCAGGCCAGCATAACAAACACCGGGTTTTGCTTAAACCGCCGCAGGATAAACAATGCCACGGCAAACAGCGAAAGGGATAAGAAATCGAGGCTTGAAAAGGCAACGGGCAATCCGTCGGAGCCAAACAGCGCCACCAGCAGGACGGAGACGGCCGCCGTGCCAATCAGCCCCGCCGCCGTGGGGCGAAGCCCATCCAGCGCCCCCTGCACCGCCGCTGTGGCGCGATATTTAAGGTACAGCCCTGAAAGCACCAGCACAATCAGGCAGGAGGGAAGCACACAGCCTATGGAGGCAAGCACCCCGCCCCATACACCCCCCAGCCGCAGTCCCACAAACGTCGCGGCGTTAAGGGCGATTGGCCCCGGCGTCATCTGCGAAATAGCAACCACGTCTGCAAACTCGGCGGTGGTCAGCCAACCGTTAATATCCACCACCTGCTCCTTTATCATGGGCAAAACGGCGTAGCCGCCGCCAAAGCTGAATAGACCAACCTGCATAAACGCAAGCAAAAGAGAAACCATCTCCCGCATATCAACTGCCGCCCCCCTTGTTGTTCTCTCTCGTTTTGTGCTTATGCCCGTGCTTTTTGTTCCACGCGCTAAGCGCAACGCCAAACATGCCGCCAAACACAATAACCAGCACCGTATTAACGCGAAACACAAAGGTTGCCCCAAAGGCGGCCGCCATTACCGCAAGCTGCAGGGCATTTTTTTGCCGGTACGCGGCAAGGCACATGGTAACCACAACATCTGCCATAACCGCCGCGGCACCCGCCTGCATACCCCGTAACGCCGCCTCGATATAGGGATTATTTTGAAAAAGGGTGTAAAACGCCGTAACAACTGATATAATAATAACAGGCGGCAGGATTGTCCCCAGCACGGCGATGGCAGCCCCCAGGTTGCCCGCCACGCGCGAACCCACCAGCTGGGATGCGATGATGGCGATGGAACCCGGTGTCGCCTGGGCAATGGCGGTAAAATCGAGCATCTCCTCCTCGGTAATCCAACCATATTCATCCACAAACCTTTTTTTTATCAGTGATACAATCACATAGCCGCCCCCAACAGTCATCGCGCTGATGGAAAGGGTGGCAAGGAACAGTTGCAGCAAATGCTTTTTGTTTGCTCGCATTTGGGTAAACGCCTTCTTTTTCATGGTTTTATCAAACATTTTGGGCGCGACAGAGCTTGCGCGGCAGCTGGGATGGATTTTATTATAGCACATTTTCTTTTATCCTAATAACCGATTAGAAAGTGTATAGTGTATAAATGTGTAGGGGATTAGTATTATGGTTCCTAAACACAAAGCGAAATGCCGGATATAATTACAAAAGATTTAAATTAAAAATAGAAAACATGTCCTGAGTTCTTGGCAAAACGGAATAATGAGTAAAAGGACGCAGGCGGGAAAAAATAAAAGCGGGAGGTTATAAATTATGTTCAAACGTCTTTATTCCACCTTAAAAAAGAGCGACCGCGGCTTTACGCTGATAGAACTCATCGTGGTCATTGCCATCATCGGTATTCTTATTGCCATTCTGGTACCGTCAATGATAGGGTTTGTCAACAGCGCCAGAGAGGCCTCCGTTAAGGCAACGGGCAAAACGCTGTATACCGCCGCGCAGGCCTATGTGACAGACCTTGTGCAGGTAAAGGGGCAGGCTGTGCCAGCCGCCGGTGACATTACCGCAACCACATTGCTGACAAACAACCTTTTAACCCAGGGCTTAAAAACCGGCGCAACCTTTACGGTAGACGCCATAGACGCCCAGGGCAACATTACACAGTGCACCTATACCGAAAACGGCATCTCCGTCGTGTACCCCGCAGGAGCGGTTGCAACCACCTGAAGCGATTTTTGTCCTAAAAACATTTAGAACCTGTTCTCATAGCTTGCAATACCATTTAGACGGCAATTTTTCCGCCATACTGCGTTGATAATGCTCGGAAATTCGGCAAGTATTCCTGCGCTTTTCGCCTTGTCTGGCAAAAAATTTCTCGTCTATATGGTATTTCTCACTCATGAGAACAGGTTCTTAGGCAAACGGATAGAAGCTTATCATAAACCGCGGTGCAGCAAAACCTTTCGCTGCACTGCGGTTTATTTTCAATCGAAAGGTGTCCGCCGCAACAAAAAACCGCCGTCGTTTTTCGTTTGTCCGCAAATTATCGTAGGGATTCTAGGCGAATAATCGAGAAACAGCCGTGATTCGGTCATGAGAATTATCACGATAAAAATTGGCAATTATATCATTGACAAGCAGTCGCGTGAAAGCTAATATATATGTTATATACAGTAGACATCAACGAAACAATCTCAATATATTGTGTTTTTACACATTTTTCGACACGTCATAAATGGCTTAAGGGCTTCTGCGTTTTTCCAATTTTCGCGCTGCTTCGCGCGGGCGATTTCACAAACAGCTGCCCCAAAGCCCGGCCCCCGCAATTTTTATGGCGTCCTTGCGCCACATGGCGCAGGTGCCGGAAAGGCATGGTCTTAAAATGTTGACACACATAATCAAGCGCGACCGAACCACGGTTCCCTTTCGGCGGGAAAAGATTGTCCTTGCCATCTTCAAGGCAGCCGCCGCCGTAGGCGGTGATGATTTCACTACAGCGGAACGCCTCACCGACGAGGTGCTCCGCATTGCGGAGGCAAGGTTCTCCGACGGGGTTGCAGAGGTTGAGGGCATACAGGATATGGTAGAGACGGTACTGATTAAGGCAGGTCACGCCAAAACCGCCAAGGCATACATCCTGTACCGGGAAAAGCGCCGCGCCGCGCGGGAATCCAACGCCCTTATCGGCGCGACCATCGCGATGTTTACCGAGTACCTGGGGGACCGCGATTGGCAGATTAACGAAAACGCAAACACGCAAAAATCTATAAATGGGCTGAATAACTATGTGCGCGAGGCGTTTACCAAAAACTACTGGCTGCACGAGATTTATACCGAGGATATCCGCCACGCCCACCTTTCGGGGGATATTCACCTGCACGACCTCGGTTTTTTCGGCCCCTATTGCGCGGGATGGGATTTAAAGCAGATTTTACTAAACGGGTTCGGCGGCGTACCGGGTAAAATAGAATCGAAGCCCCCGCGCCATCTGCGCACCTTTCTTGGGCAGGTGGTAAACTCCACCTTTACCACGCAGGGCGAAAGCGCGGGCGCACAGGCATGGTCGTCCTTTGATACCTACTGCGCGCCGTTTGTGCGCAGCGATAAGCTGGATTACGCCGAGGTAAAGCAGGCCATGCAGGAGTTTATCTTTAACCTGAATGTCCCCACCCGCGTGGGCTTTCAATGCCCTTTTTCCAACCTCACCTTTGACCTTGTAGTGCCCCGCACGCTGCGTGACGAGTGCGTGATTGTGGGAGGCAAGGCGCAAAAGGAAACCTACGGGGATTTTCAGGAGGAAATGAACCTGATTAACACCGCGTTTTGCGATGTAATGATGGAGGGCGACCTCAAGGGGCGGGTGTTCACCTTTCCCATTCCCACCATCAACGTCACCAAGGACTTTGACTGGGAAAGCCCGGTCACCGACCGGTTTATGGCCATTGCCTGCAAATACGGCATCCCGTATTTTTCAAACTACATAAATTCCGACCTCTCGCCGGAGGATGCGCTGTCCATGTGCTGCCGCCTGCGGCTGGATACCACCGAGCTGCGCAAGCGGGGCGGGGGATTGTTCGGGTCTAATCCCCTCACCGGCTCGGTGGGGGTGGTGACGATAAACCTGCCAAGGCTTGCATACCTCTCGAAAACCGAGCCGGAGTTCTGCGCGCGGCTGTGGCAGCAAATGAACACGGCGCGCAACAGCCTGGAGATTAAGCGCAAGGTGATAGAGGCTGAGACCGAGCGGGGGCTGTACCCCTATTCCGCTAACTATTTAAAGGATGTAAAGGCGCGCACCGGCAGCTATTGGAACAACCACTTTAATACCATCGGGCTGATTGGCATGAACGAGGCGTGCCAGAACCTTTTAGGCGAGCGCTACGACCTGACAACCCCCGAGGGACAGGCGTTTGCGGTGCGAACGCTTGAGTATATGCGAAGTGTCATTAAGGACATTCAGGACGAAACGGGCCATTACTATAACCTCGAGGCCACCCCGGCGGAGGGGACAAGCTACCGCCTTGCCAGTATGGATAAGGAACGCTTCGGCGATATTTTATGCGCCGGGCGGGATATCCCCTACTACACCAACTCCTCCCAGCTGCCCGTTGGCTATACCGACGATATCTTTGAGACGCTAAAGCTTCAGGACACCCTGCAAACCCTGTACACCGGCGGCACCGTTTTGCACCTGTATTTGGGTGAGGAGATTAAGGACACGGCCTCCGCAAAAAGCCTTTTGCGCAAGGCGTTTACCCGCTTCAAGCTGCCCTACCTCTCCATTACCCCCACCTTCTCGGTTTGCCCCAATCACGGGTATATGTCCGGGGAGCATTTCATATGTCCCCAGTGCGGAGAGGATGCAGAGGTATGGACGCGGGTGGTGGGCTACCTGCGTCCGGTGCAGAATTTTAACAAGGGTAAGGTGGAGGAGTACGCGCGGCGAAAACCGTATTCCCTGCCGGAACAGGAGCTTGCCACATTATGAGATTTGCGGGGCTGCTTAAAAGTACGCTTGTGGATTATCCCGGCATGGTAGCCTGCGTGCTGTTTGCCGCGGGCTGCAACATGGATTGCTTTTACTGCCACAACCGCCCTTTGGCCGAAAACCGCCTGCCCGCCCTCACCCAGCGGGAGGTGCGCGGCTTTCTGGCTTCCCGGGCGGGAATGCTCGATGGCGTGGTGATATCCGGCGGTGAGCCGACGGTGTGTCTTGGGCTGGTTTATGAGCTGAAATGGCTCAAATCCCTGGGCTATAAGGTCAAGCTCGATACCAACGGGGCAAACCCCCGGGTGGTGGAGCGGATTCTGGAAAAAGGGCTGTGCGATTACTTCGCGGTGGATTACAAGGCCCCCGCCGCCCGCTACGCGGAGGTTTGCGGCAGAGGTGCCGACGCGCAGCGGGTGCTGGAGACAATACGCCTGTTAAGCGAAAGCGGCGCGGTGTTTGAGGTGCGCACCACGGTTATCCCTCAGCTTTCGGCGGACGATTTGCTGCAAATGGCAAGGGAGCTGCCCCCCGTGCCCCGGTATTCCCTCAACCGTTACCGCCTGCCCCTTGCTTACCCCGCCGCCGAGCGGGAGCGGGTGCTCGCCCCCGCTTTGACACAGTGGGAGCTTGAGCGCCTTGCGGGAGAGCTGCGCACGGTCCAGCCAAACTGCGTGGGGTAGGCTCATGTTGAATAATGCCTTGTAACGGCGGTAATATAGATTATACTAATATCCGATTTAAAAGAGTATAAAAATCAAGTGAAAAGCTTTAATTTATGGGTTTTCACGCGGATTTTTATCGACTCTTTTTGAGGGATTAGTATTACAACGCACCGAATGCATGATAGTGTGGCTATGAAAGCAAATCCAAGGAAAACGCCCCGCTCACGAATACTATTTTCCGATGAAAGTATTGATAAAAAATCTTCGTCAAAACCCATATATCAAAGTTTTTGACTTAATTTTTTATTTACTTTTAATCGGATAATAGTATAACAGGTGAGCGGGGCGTTTTTGGGGTAACGAATCGCGGCGTCAGCCGGACGATTCTATGCACAGCAAAAATGCGGCCATAAAACGGGTAAGGTAGGGGGGATTTGCGTAAACGTTTACTGCTTAAAAAGAAAACGAAAAGTGAAATGATTGCTAAAATATTTACAAGGATGAAAAGAAGACAGTTAGTTTAGCAAAAGCTGCGGCGTATGCAACAATTTAAGGGTAGTGTTTGCGGAAAAAAGCGATGATGTTGGCGGCTCCCGTTTCGTGGTGAAGTGTTTGGCAGAAAAAGCAGAAGTGTGACATGTGGGTGTCATGTTAAACGGGTGCGGTGCAGTTCTTATGGCCCAAGCTGTGCGCTGAATGACCGAAAGCCAGAGGGGATATCCAAGTGAAGACCGCATAGAAGCAACAACCATAACTGTATCAGCTCCGGCACGGCTCAAACAGGTGAGAAAATAAAAGGGGAAAAGAGAATGTGGTAATACAAATTGCAAATAAACGGTTGAAAACCACGTTTTGTATTATTCCATATAGCCGCCCTTCATGGGGGAAACCGCATGCTGTGAGTACAGGCGCAAAACGCCCTTTTGGTAGCGGTTGCGGCGGGGCTGCCACGCGGCGGCGCGGCGAGCCAGAATGTCCTCCATCTCCTTGGGGGTGCGGGGCTCACCTTTTACGCCCACAATGGAGAGGGTGCGGGTGTCAATATCCAGCAGAATCAGGTCCTCCTCCTCCACAAGGGCAATGGGACCTCCCTCCGCCGCTTCTGGGGAAACGTGACCGATAACCGGCCCGCGGGATGCGCCGGAAAAGCGCCCGTCGGTAATCAGTGCGACCGAGGCGGCAAGCTCGGGGTCGGAGCAGATGGCCTCGCCGGTGTAAAACATCTCGGGCATACCGCTGCCCTTTGGTCCTTCGTAGCGGATAAATACCGCCTCGCCGGGCTGGATGCGCTTGTTTAGAATAGCCTCCAACGCGTCCTCCTCACAGTCAAAGGGGCGCGCCCGAAGGGTAACCCGAAACATATCCTTGGGTACGGCGGAATGCTTGACCACCGCCCCGTCGGGGGCAAGGTTGCCGTAAAGGATGCCAATGGTGCCGTCTTTGCCAATGGGGTTATCAAAGGTGCGAATAATATCGGTACGGTGAAAACCGGTTTTGGCAAGTAATTGGTCGCATTGCTCGTAATAGCCGCCGTGCTTTAAATCCTCCAGGTTTTCGCCCAGCGTCTTGCCCGTGACGGTTAAAGCGTCAAGGTGCAGCATCGACTTTATCTCCTCCATCACCCGCGGCACACCGCCGGCGTAATAGAAGTATTGGGCGGGGAACCGTCCGGCAGGCCGGATATCCAAGAGATAATGGGCGCCCCGGTGCTTTTGGTCAAAGGTCTTGCCGTCTATCTCAATGCCAAATTCATGGGCGATGGCGGGGATATGCAGCAGCGCGTTGGTGGAGCCTGAAATGGCGGCGTGTACGATAATTGCGTTTTCAAACGCCTTTTTGGTCACAATATCGCTGGCTCGAATGCCGCTTCGAGCGAGCGCTACGGCCTGCTTGCCCGCCGCATAGGCCGCGTTAGCAAGCTCGGCGCAGGTTGCGGGCAAAAGGGTGGAGCCGGGCAGCGCGAGACCCAGCGCCTCGCTTAACACCTGCATGGTGGATGCCGTACCCATAAAAGAGCACGCCCCGCAGGAAGGGCAGGCGTGATGCTTATAATAGGTAAGCTGCTCTTTACTGATATCCCCCCGCTTTTGCATTGCGCTGTACATCCCAATCTGTTCCAGCGTCAGCATATCCGGGCCCGCCTCCATGACGCCGCCTGTGACCACAATCGCGGGGATGTTCAGTCTGCCGATGGCCATCAGGTTCGCGGGCAGCCCCTTATCGCAGCTTGCGATAAAAACCCCCGCGTCAAAGGGGGAGGCGCTGCCGTGAATCTCTATCAAATTGCATATCATCTCCCGGGAGGCGAGAGAAAAGTTTATACCGTCATGCCCTTGGGCAATTCCGTCGCAGATATCGGTGGCGAAATAGCGGGATGCCTTGCCGTGATGCTCCTCAATGCCCGCTCTCGCTTTTTCCACAAGCTCCAGCAGGTGGGCGCTGCCCGGGTGGCTGTCGCCAAAGGTGCTCTCGATGAGGATGCTGGGCTTTTCAAGATCCTCCGCCGTCCAACCCATGCCCATACGCAGGGGATCCATCTCCGGCGCGATGGCGCGAATTCTTTGGTTTATGAGCTCCGTCATAGCCTCGCTCCTCTGCGTTTGCTCCGGCCTCCCGGCTTAAAAAACTGCCCTTTAAACGATTTCTTTATTATATAAAATGCTATGCTTTTACATATTGCTATTTTGAAAGAACAGGGCTTTTGCGTAAAAAGCCCCGCAAAGGTTATCAGGGCAATTGTTGCAAATGGTCAAATATTTGGAGTGTTCTACAAATAAACACATAATACGTCATACGTCTAATGTCTTCGGCTTAATTGTACCGATTTCGCGCACAATTGTCAATAGTCGATTGTAATACTATTCTCCGATAAAAGTGTTGATAAAAATCCGCGTCAAAATCCATAAATTAAGGATTTCGACTTGATTTTTATACACTTTTTAATCGGATAATAGTATAAATTTTCCGGTACGACAATTTTTCGCCCGCGTTTGTTGCGTTTATATTTTTAAGCGTGCTTGGCGCGATACGCTTGCGGGTAAAAAAAGCAAACCCTTGTGTCAACCGACTGCGTACGCGGCGTTTGACACAAGGGCGGATGGCAGGGGTATGCTCATTTCGTTTTAAAAGGCTAAGCAAGCTGCTAAAATTGTATGAAAGACCGCGCGGCTGCAATACGTCCGCACTTACGCGGGGCTTTATTTGTCGGGCTGCCCGGCGGCTTTATCGCAAGTAAGCTCCTGCTTTGCGCACATTTGTATGACACGATCCCGGTTGTAAACCAGGTGCTGCATCATCGCCACCTTGGCCGAAAGCGGGTCGTGGGCGGCGACGGCCTCCGCCAACCGGCGGTGGGTCTCTATGGTCTCGCGAACCAGCGTGGATTTGGTTACCTCAACCAGCAGGTTAATGCTGGAGTGAATTACCGGAATCAGGTTTGGCATCACAAGATTGTGGGTAGCCTTCGCGATGCTGGTGTGAAACTGTACGTCCGCATCCATATGGGGTAGACCCATGAGCATGTTTTGCTCTACCACACCGCACCACTCCGCAATTAACGCCACATCCTCCTCCTCCGCGCGCTGGGCGGCAAGCTCCGCCACCCAAGGCTCCAGCGTCATGCGCACCTCAAGCAGGTCGATAATCAGTTTAAATTTATCGGGCATAAAGGCAAAGCCCAGCGGGTCGTCCAGCAGTCCGGGGTTCTTTGCCACGAAGGTGCCCCTGCCCCGCTGAATGACCAGAATATTGCGCGCCACCAGCAGCTTTACCGCCTCCCGTACTGTTCCGCGCCCCACGTTCAGGCTTTCGGCCAGCCTAAATTCATTGGGCAGGCGTTCCCCGGCCGAAAGGTGGCGTTCTATAATCATCTGCGAAATCTGGTTTGCCACCACATCCGCAAGTTGAGCCTCCCGGTCCTGAATAGAATCAAACGGCAGTTCGTCTTTTGTTTCCTGCATGACAGTACCCCCCACAATACGTCGGATGTCTTATTAGGTTTTAGTATACTCGTTAATCGAAGAATTAGTCAATACATGGTGTTTGCAATCGGGCAATCTCAGCGCCCCACAGAGCTTAAAGATTGCCTGCAGAAAGCAAGCGAATGCCAGAGCGCAAGTCAAAAAGCTAACGGAAAAAGCCACCTGCGACTGTCGATTTCTAACGGATTCGGGCGAATTTATAGAGTCAATGGATAAGGAATGAGAAAAATCATGTTCAAATTTGTTCAAGTGTATAAATTTAAAAAACCTATATTAAATTAATGCGAAAATATGCTAAAATATATGAGAAAGTGTGGAACCGTCAAAGTAAAGGGCTGCAAACTTGCGGCAACTTGACCCATAACACAACAGAATAAACCGTAATGAGTTACATGCGTTTTACTGCAATTAAAGTGAGAGGCGCGCACCCGTGTTCCGGGGGTTTGCTGCCTTGCTATTAAATCGTCCGTCTGTACCGATGGCCTGGTTTTCTTATTATAATTAAAACGCGATACGCTCGTTTCCGACAAAACTAGCAGGAAAGGTGTATGCAGGATGCAGCAGGACAATTCTTCTTTTCAACACCAAGATTTCGTTACCTTGTTAAAAAGCCATCTTAGCAGCGAACAGGCTGCCGGCTGCCGATTGAACGAGAACTATCACAGTCAGTATTCTGCCCTTTTGGGTACCCTCAAGGAGGGTCTTTTTGAGTGGAATATCCAAACCGACGAGCTGGTATGCACCCAACGGATGCTTGATATTATGGATATCGGCGCGGGAACGCATTCGCTAAAGAATTTTGTGAAGAATCGCGTAATCCCGGAGGATTCCAAGGTTTGCGAAGACACGATTCAGGATATTTTAACAAACCCAAGAGTATGCGATTTTGCCCAGCGCATCCGGGTAAAAACCCCACTGGGCGCCAATAAAGCCCTGCATGTGCAGTGCCGCGTTATTCGCGGCGATACCGGTAAAGCGAGCTATATGATTGGCAGCGTGCTGGATGTGGAGGAGCAGGAGAAACGGGACCCCGCCTTCCCGGTTATTATTTGCGATGAGCTGACCGGCATGGCGACAAAGCACGCCCTATCCCGCCGGCTCAGTGAGGATATTCGCAGCGGCGGCATCCGCAGCGCCGCCGTTATTGTCATAGACCTTGATAACCTCAAGGGCATTAACGACACCCTGGACCATTATGTGGGCGATATGGTTATTACAAAAATCGGCGGTACCCTTATTCGCACCGCCGAGAAAATAGGGCTTGCGGTAAGGCTTAATAACGATGAATTTGCCATCTACCTGCCGGGCGCTGGGGTGGATGAGGCCGTAGAGTTCTCCCGGATGCTTAAAAATGAGATTAAGCAGCCCATGCAGGTGGGCAACCTGACCTTGTGCGTAACCGCGAGCCTTGGAATCTCCATGTACCCCGACCATGCGCAAACCGATAAGGCGCTGCTGCGTTACGCCGATATTGCCATGCAGCACGCAAAAACCATAGGCAAAGACACCGTGACGGTTTTTGATTACTCCATGTTCGAACGCATACTGCGTCATGAGACGGTGGCGCGAGCCATCCGGCATGGGCTTGAGCATAACGAGTTTTCGGTATATTATCAGCCGCAGTACAGCACCATGACGGGTGAGATTGTGGGGTTTGAGGCGCTTTTGCGCTTAAACAGCAGCCTGGTGGGCAATGTATCACCCGCCGAGTTTATCCCCGCCGCGGAGGAATCGGGGCATATTCACGACCTTGGGCGCTGGGTGTTTACCGAGGCCTGCAAAACGGCGGCGGAATTTCAGCGCAAGGGCTACCGTTTTGGCAAGATGTCCATTAACCTTTCGCTGGTGCAGCTGCAAAAGAAGGCGTTTGCCAGCGAAATAAACACCATTATCCGCGACCTGAACCTTGACCCGACCTCCATAGAGCTTGAGGTTACCGAGAGCCAGCTCGTAGATTTTATTGACGGTGAGTCGGAGATTGTTAAAAACATGGAGGCGCTGGGGTTTGACCTTGCCCTTGATGATTTCGGTTCCGGGTATTCCTCCCTAAACCAGCTTCGCCAGCTTTGGATAAGCACCCTTAAAATTGATAAGAAGTTTATTGACCATATCGCCACCGACCCCAAGGATTACGAGATTGTTAAGCTGGTGGTCAACCTTGCCCACTGCCTGCAGCTGTGCGTAGTCGCGGAGGGCGTCGAGACCGCAAGGCAGCTGGAGCTGATTCGCCAGATTGGCTGCGACAAGGTGCAGGGCTACTACTACAGCCGTCCCGTACCCAAGACGGAGGCCGAGAGCCTGCTTTTAATGCAGAAGATTGGCTGATAACGGCAAGACACACAAAAAAACGGCTCCGCCACGCGGAGCCGTTATAATTTCACGCTGCTTTTCACTTTACTGTGAACACACTTAAATGGGATATGTATTCGTAACAGGGCATTGGTACAAGGGAGGCACTGCGCTACTCGTCTTTCTCCGTTGTTCTGTCCTTTTCCACCGCCGGACGTCTGCTTGCCTCGGTGCGAATGAGCGCCCGCTCCTCCACCGTCAGGCAAAACAAATCCATCACCGCGTTATCCAGTGTTTGAATCAGCGCATAACGGAGGCGCTCCTCCTTCGCGGCTAAGAGCTCGTCTACCAGTGCGCACATCTTGGCTAATGTCGCTTCGTCCACCTGCGGGATAGGGATATCCTCAATATGACTGCGCAGCACTTTTACCGACTGAAATTTGTTGGTAAAGTAAAAATGCGCCGCCGAGCTATTGAGCACCGCCAAAATATACTTGATGGGAAGCGTGTCGAACCGGGGAATTAAGATATTGCAGCTGTTAAGGGAGAGGGTTTGACGGTTATCGTAGGCAAAGCACAGGGACGCCGATACAAACTTATAAATCAGCTTTTCGGGCGCCCGGTAATACTGCTCGGGCGCTACCTGCTGGAAGCGCTCGGGGGAAAAGCTTAAAAACCGTTTGGGGGTTTCATAGGTATAGGCGCGAATATCGGTGCCACGCAGCACCGGCTCCATACCCCGGTACCGGCGGGGCTTTAAAAAGCTCTGGTTGTCACCGGTGACAATGCCCAGCGCAAAATCGGCGTGGTCTTTTAAGCGCACCGCGCCGGGTGCGGCGTCTAGCTTTTCAAGCAGCTCGTGCTCCCGGTCGCCCACCGAGAAGTTGAACACTCCCGGGCGTCCTAAGCGCGACGCGTCAATGCGATAGGGCAGGCCGCCGTTTTCCACCTCGATATACCCGCCGCCGCCGTGACCCTTGCGCACCGTAACGGTGATGGTAGGGGCATATACCTTATCAAAAATATTGCGCCAGTATTTTACCCGCAGCACGTCGCAGTCCTTTGCAACCAGCTCGCGCAGACGGTCGTGCGCCATTACATTTAAAAAGGATTGGGGAAGCACATAGCACACAATCCCGCCCTGTGCCACCATTTGTATGGCTTTGAGCAAAAATACGGCAAAGGACTCGATATGTACCGGCCCGCTGTTTGCAAACCGTTCCCGAATGCGCTGCTTGTACCCCTCGTCGTAGGCGCTGCCCCACGGGGGGTTTGAGAGGATAACATCGAAGCTGTCGTTTTCAAAATCAAACAGGCTGTCGGTCACCCGCAGGTTTTGGTACAGCACCGCCGGGTTGTTAAGCCGGGCGGTAAGCGTGAGGTTCACCCGCGCAAGACAGATGCTCAAGGGGTCGATATCCGCCGCGAAGAGATGGTTTTTTATAAGATGCTCACCATCCACAAGCGGCATATGCGCGGCTATTGCCGCAAAAACGTTCATAAGAAAGTTACCAGTGCCGCAGCAGGGGTCTAAAATGCGCTTGCCAGCAAGGTCGCCTTGCCGGTCAAGATAAAACACGCAGTCCTCGGCAATGCGTTTGGGGGTATAATACACCCCTTCGGTCTTGCGCTTTGCCATGCTGCTGATAGACATATACAAAAGCCCGAGAAAATCCTCGTTCTCTATATAGGATAGCTCCTCCCGTAAGGCGGGTGCCGCGCGCAGCACCTCCTGCCGGGTAGTGGTCTTATCCATCAGGTCGTCAATCAAGGGGCGGTAGGACCCCAAAAAGCCGGGGTCTGCGAGCCAGCGCTCCGCCATAATGCCCTTGCCGGGGGCAATCAGCCCTTTGCCGGCGAGCAGCTTCATGGAATACTCGGCTAAAATCAGGCGCATCATCGGCTCGCCGCCGCCAAGCGCGTCAAACTCCGCGATAATGCGCCGCGCCGTCTCGGTATAATCGCGGCGCGCGACATAGCCTGCGGGCACCACATTGCCGGTGTGCTTTGTTTTGTTGCGCCGCCTGGTCAGCCGGTCGCCGCCGCCGCTTTCCAGCGTGCGCACCAGCTCGTCCACATCGGCCTTATCAAAGCAAAGCTTGCCCAGCCTGCCCGGACGCGTCGACACCTTAACCGGCTTTAGCTTGCCGCTTTTCACCCAATTGCGCGCCGTCGCCTGCGAGATTAAAAGTCGCGCGCAGAGCTCCTCCAGGGTGACGATGTTTATGGTCTTCACGCTCATTTATAATCCCATCCCGCGTGTAATACTAATCTTTTCAAAAAGAGTAGAATGGCAGATAAAATCCGCGTGAAAACCCATTAACGAAAGTTGTTCACCTAATTTTACACACGATACTCTTTTCAATCGGATATTAGTGTAATTTCCTGTTTTGCTATTTCCTCACCGCAGAGGTTCCCTGCTCCCGCAGGTAGGTGGATTCTAGGTCGGCCAGATGCAGCTTCACCGCAAGGGGGTATTTTTCGTAGGCGTTGGATACCCCATAGCCGCCCGCCCGCGCGGTTTCATCAAAGCCGCCCATGTGCCAGCGAATGGCGATGGCCTCCGCGGTCTTTAGCCGCAAAAAGCGCTCCACCAAAAATACCGACTTCTCCCCGTGACCGTAGGGGAAGGCGTCCTCGACAACGTAATAGGGCTTTTGCTCCCATTGCCCGCGCTCGTTTTTCACATTTCGGGTGGCGGTTTTATAAAACTGTGTTTTGCACAGGTCGTGCAACAGCCCGCAGAGGGCAAAGCTCTCCCGGTTATCCGTAGTCTCGTCAAAGTGCTTTTCCATCATTACCTGGTACACGCTTACGCTGTGCTGTACCAGCCCGCCCTCGCAGGCGCAATGATACTTAGAGCTTGCGGGGGCTGTAAAAAAGTCGGTATTCTCGAGCCACTTTAACAGCTCCTGTGCGCCGTCACGGGTGACATTGCCGTTGTAAATATCCAAAAAATCCTGCTTAAATGACATATCGGTAATCCTGTTCCGCCGCCCGGCGGCCTTTCTTTGGGGTGCAAAACCATATGCATCCATTATAGCATAACTGCCCCCCGGTTGCCACCTGAAAAAACAGTGGAGACCGGAGGGCAGAGTATTCGTTTGATAGGAAGCAAGTCCCGCTGCTGGGAGAACTTTTTACCAACAAGCCCCCCCTTTTTTAAGGGGATTCGTATGAAAGCCTTACGGTATATGTACTAATGCGCCTGCTTGCTCAGAAGATCGCGGATCTCGGTGAGCAGCTCCACCTCCTTGGAGGGCTTGGGCGGCGGGGCCTTTTCCTTTTTGCGGCGAAACCGGTTTAAGAGCTTTACCATAAAAAACACCACCAGCGCGATAATTAAAAAGTCGATGATGGCTTGAACAAACGCGCCGTAGCGCAGCGCCACCTCGGCCTGCGTCCCCAGCGTATCGGGGAAGATGTAGACAATATCCGAAAAATTGATGCCCTTAATGAGGTACCCAATAATAGGGGTGATAACGTCGGCGACCAGCGAGTTGACAATCTTGGTAAACGCGCTGCCGACGATAATGCCTACCGCCATATCCACAACGTTGCCGCGGGAGATGAACTCCTTAAACTCCCCTACTATCTTTCCGTTTTTTTGAATGGTTTCCTTTACAGCGTTCACATCGGGTAGCTTTGCCATCGTTAAACAGTCCTTTCTGTCGTTTGCAGTTACAAGCTCGGTCAGTTGGGTTGGTTGGCTGCGCGCAGGTTCTCCATGGTACGAGGCGGCTCCAGGTTCCGCGCGGGCTTTGTACGAAGGATGTCAAGCCGCAAGCTGCCCTCGCGCACCTCGGGCGAACGGTAGATATTCCACACCAGCGCGCGGTGGCGTTCGGCGGAGATCAGCGTCATCAGCTGCTCAATCAGCCGGTACAGCTTATCCGAGTCCCGTTCCTTTTCTGACGCAAAGACACAAATCAGCGCGCCGCTGGTATCGGCCCCAAGCCCGGCAAGCCCGCCGGAGGAGCCCGAAAACGCGCCGTCCGCGCGGCAGCTAAGCGTCACCTGCTCAATCAGGCGCGCGCCGTCAAAAATACCCCTCAGCTCGGCCTCATCCAGCTCCAGCAGCTGTTCCGAGGTATTCATGTGGCGCAAAAAACCGCACAGCCGCTTAAGCCGGTCCGAGGGGTCGTCCTCCCGGCCAAAGCAGTACGCGCAGGAAAATTTATGGCGCATCGCCATCAGCAGCTCCGGGCGCTGGCTGTTAACCACAATGACGGATACCACCCGTGCCTTGCAGCGGTCCAGTACCCGGTCAAGCAGCGAAAGGTCGCCAAGGCTCTCCCCGTCGGCGATAAGGTACAATACGGAGAGATGGGCAAACGCGTCCACCTCCTCCTCTTTATATATAATCGGACCGCTCTCGCCCAGCTCGGCACAGATGTATTCCCCCACGCCCACAAAGGCAAGCTCGCTAAACTCATAGGCTCCCGGCAGAAAATCCATTGATAAACCTCCCATAAACCGCCTGATTTAACCGGCATAGATGCAGATATTATTATAGCATACCCAGAACCCTGTTAAAAGAGTCGGAATAGGTTCCTGGTAACCGCCATCAATGCGGGTTAATTTGTGCCGAATTGGCTAAAAGACCGCAGGAAGAGCGTTGTTTTTACAGCAAAAAGCTTAGAAGCGAATTATCCTGCAACGATATTCTATCTAAAATCATGAATTTTATGATATACCGCAGTATTAATAAAACAGCAATGAAATATTTGCCTTTAGGATATATAATGGGTTATTATACTAACAATCCGATTTATATGGGTTTACACGCGGATTGTTACCTGCATTTCTGCTCTTTTTTAAGATTAGCATGATACCGCCTTTCAGGTAATACGGGTACGGCAGAGAAGGATGAACAGAAGCTATGAATGAAATTGTAACCTTTGAAAATGTACGCAAAACCTACCGGATGGGGGAGGTGACAATCCGCGCCGCCGACGGCATAGACCTGACTATTAACAAAGGCGAGTTTGCCGTCATTGTCGGGCCCAGCGGGGCGGGCAAAACCACGGTGCTCAATATGCTGGGCGGCATGGACACCTGCGATTCGGGCAGCATAGTCGTGGATGGCGAAAATATTGCGGAGTACAGTGAAAAACGGCTGATTACATACCGTCGCTACGATATCGGTTTTGTCTTTCAGTTTTATAACCTTGTGCAGAACCTTACCGCAAGGGAAAACGTGGAGCTTGCCGCCCAGATATGCAAAAACTCCCTTTCAGCCGATGAGGTGCTGCGGGAGGTGGGGCTGGGCGAGCGGTTTGATAACTTTCCCGCCCAGCTATCCGGCGGCGAGCAGCAGCGCGTTGCCATTGCAAGAGCGCTCGCAAAGCGCCCGAAGCTTCTTCTGTGCGACGAACCAACGGGTGCGCTGGATTATGCAACCGGCAAGACAATCCTGAAGCTGCTGCAGGATACCTGCCGAAATATCGGCATGACGGTGGTGGTTATCACACATAATCTCGCAATCACCCCCATGGCGGACCGGGTAATACGGGTGAAAAACAGCCGTGTGCAGGAGATGTCAATAAACGAACATCCCGTGGATGTGGAAAAGATTGAGTGGTAGGTCTGCAATCCCCTTCCTTTGCAATAATCGTGGCGTTTTGTGCTTAAACTAATATCCGATTTTAAGGTGTATCATGTATAAAAATTAAGTGAAAAGCTTTGGCTTATGGGTTTTCACGCGGATTTTTCACTGCAATTCTATACCTTTTGAGGAGATTAGCATGAACCCTTCGCACACGCCGGAAAGGCATGATGATATATGAAACGCGCCCTTTTGACTACCGCCTTTCGGGAGATAAAAAGAACCTTTAGCCGGTTTCTTTCCATCTTCGCAATCGTGGCTCTGGGCACCGGCTTTTTTGCGGGCGTAAAGGCCACCTCGTCGGATATGCTGCTAACCATCGACAACTACTTTGATGAATCCCGCCTTGAGGATTTTCACCTCATCTCCACCCTGGGCTTTGATGACGACGACATCAGGGCGGTGCGCGAGACGGAGGGGGTGGAGACGGCCATACCCGCCTACACGCTGGATGTTCTGGTGCAGCGGGGCACCAAGCAGGCGGTAATGCGTCTGCACTCGCTATCAAAGAATTACCTGTATGACCCCGATTCACTCAACCGCCCTATCATTATGGAGGGGCGCCGTCCGCTCAAGGAGAACGAATGCCTGATTGACGCGACGGATGACCTTTATAAGGTTGGCGATACGGTCACCTTCTTATCCGGCACCGACGACCCGCTCACCGATTCGCTGCGGGTTACCACCTATACCATTGTAGGCTCGGTGCGCACACCCTATTATATTGAATATGCGCGGGGTAACACCAATATCGGCAACGGCAAGGTTTATTCCTTCTTTTATGTCCCCGAGGAGGCCTTCGACCTGCCCGCCTACACCACGGTGTACCTTTCCGCCGAGGGCGCGCGGGAGGCGCAGAGCTATTCCGACGCGTACAGTAATATTATCGATACCATGACCGAGCGCCTTGAGGCGCTTGCCAAGGTGCGCGAGGGCGCACGGTACGAAGCAGTGCGGACCGAGGCGCAACAAACCCTGGATGATGCCCAAAAAGAGCTGGATGACGCAAAGGCGGAGGCGGAAACCGAGCTGGCCGATGCTCGCGCAAAGCTGGACGACGCGCAGAAGGACCTTAAAAGCGGTCGTGCGGAGTATGCAGACGGGGTGAACACCTATAACACCGAGCTGGCCGATGCCCGCGCAAAGCTGGACGACGGCTACAAGGAACGCTTGGACGGGCAGGTCAAGTACATTGACGGACGGGAGGAGTTCCTGGCAGAGAGCGCCAAGGCGCGGGAAAAGCTCAGGGTCGCTGAGGCACAGCTTGCCGTCGGCGCGGCGGCTTATCAGCTGGGGCTTAGCGCTTATCAGGACGCCCAGTCGGTGTATAGCGCATTACGGGCAGCCCTAAAGGCAAACGACCCCGAAGCCGTAGGCGCGCTGCTTTCGCGGATAAACGCCATCGATTCCAGTCTTGGCGAATATTTCGGGTACTATGCCTATGCGCCATCCGCCGAGACCAAGGCTGGAGCCAATGCGGCGCTGTCCGCCTTCGGTTCCGCGCTGTCGTCAAACAAGGCGGCGCTGGATGCCGCGAAGAAGGAGCTTGACGCCGCCAGAAGGCAGATACGCGACGGCTACAATCAAATCAGCGAGGCGAACGAGGAGCTTTATCGGGCAAAAGTTGACATCTATCAGGGCGGGCGTGACCTCATAGGCGGCGAAAAGGATTATGGTACCGCCATTACCGACGGGCAGGCCGAGCTTGCCGATGCCGCCGCGAAGCTGACCGACGGCGAAAAAGAGCTTGCCGACGCCGAGGCGGAGTATGCAAAGGCAAAGACGGACGCGGACCGGAAAATTGCCGACGCGCAGGCGAAAATTGACGACGGCAGAAAGGAGCTTGCCGCCCTCAAGCCCACCGAGTGGTATATCTTCGACCGCAGCGGCATACCCGCCAACGCGAACTATTATGACGACAGCCAGCGTATAGACGCGGTATCGCGGGTCTTTCCGGTGTTTTTCTTTCTTGTGGCGGCACTGGTGTGCCTAACCACCATGACCCGTATGGTGGAGGAGCAGCGCACCGAGCTTGGCACCGTCAAGGCACTGGGGTACTCAAAGGGCGCCTCTGTGCAGAAGTTCTTTTTATACTCCGTACTGGCAAGCCTTGCGGGCAGCGCCTTTGGGCTTGCGGTGGGCTATCGCTTGTTCCCCGCCATTATCGGCTCGGTATACAACACCCTCTATAAAATACCGCCCATCCTGACCCCGTTCCACTGGCAGGAGGCGGGATTTATTACCTTGGCAGCGGTGCTTGTCACCACGCTATCCGCCCTGCTTGCCTGCTATAAGGAGCTTGCGGAGCAGCCGGCCACCCTGATGCGCCCCAAGGCTCCCAAGCCCGGGCGGCGGGTTTTGCTTGAGCGTGTGGGCTTTATCTGGAAACGGCTGAGCTTTGTGCAAAAGGTAACCGTGCGTAACCTTTTGCGCTACAAGCGGCGCATTTTGATGACGGTTATCGGTATAGCGGGCTGTACGGCTCTAATGGTGGCGGGCTTTGGTCTGAAATACTCCATATCCTCTATCGTAACCAAGCAGTTTGGTGATATCTTTCTCTATAACGGCATGATTATGCTGGATGAGGACGCCAGCGCGGAGGATAAGACTGCTCTTGCCGCCACGGTGGAGGCACAACAGAATATTACCAGCTCCTTATTTGTACGCCAGAGCACAATGACCGCCCTTTCGGGCAAAACCGAGTATGACGCGGTTTTGTTCGTACCCGAAGCAACCGAAAACATCGACGATTTTGCCGTACTGCGCAGCCGAAGCAGCCATGAGCCCATTCCCCTGGGGGATGAAGGCGCGGTTGTAACAGAGAAGCTGGCAAAAATGCTATCCCTGCAGGTTGGCGACACCATCGACCTGCGGGATGGAGACAACCGCCGGTATCAGCTGCCGGTCAGTGCCATTACCGAGAACTACTTTATGCATTATGTTTACATAACGCCTGCGCTCTATGAGCGCACCTTTGGCGAAGCATACAGCTGCAACACCCTTTTTGTGCGGCTTGCCGACACCCAGGAGACCGAGCAGGACAGGCTGTCCATCACGCTGATGGAGAATGACTATGTGTATGGCGTGTCGTTTAACAGCGGTGTCGTCAACAGCTTTAACGATATCTTCCGAAGTCTGGATGCCGTGGTGCTGGTGCTGATTGTTTCAGCTGGACTGCTGGCCTTTGTGGTGCTGTATAACCTCACCAACATCAACGTCACCGAGCGTATTCGAGAGATTGCGACCATCAAGGTGCTGGGTTTTTATGACCGGGAGGTCTCGGCCTATATCTACCGCGAAAACGTGCTGTTAAGCTTCATCGGCATTGCCTTCGGGCTTTTGGGCGGGGTGTTTTTGCACAGCTATGTGATTACCACCGCCGAGATTGATATGGTAATGTTCGGGCGCGACCTTGGCTGGTACAGCTTTGTAATCTCCGCCGCGCTTACCCTCTTGTTCTCGGGGCTTGTAAATCTGGCTCTGCATTTCAGGCTGCGGCGCGTCAGCATGGTAGAATCGCTTAAATCCATCGAATAGGGCTGCGTGGCTCGTTGAAGGCGAACAGGCTGCTTTGATTCAAAAATGCTAAACCGCGCGGCGGTGCGGAGTATTGCCGCCGCGCGGTTTGGCGTTTAACTTTACCAGGCTTCTTTTAACATTTTATACTAATATCGGATTTAAAAGAGTATAAAAATCAAGTGAAAAGCTTTAATTTATGGGTTTTCACGCAGATTTTTATCGACTCTTTTTGAGGAGATAGTATTAGAACGAAATTAGGTTAAGCAGCCCATTAACCGCGTATCTCTTCCTCAGAATGTTTGAAAGGTGTGAAGGCAACATGCGAAAGGTAAAGTTAACCGTTACCGCCGCAAAATGCAGATGCGGGTACCATAAAGCCGGCGATGTTTTTATTGTAGAGGATTTATGCCCTCCGCTGTGCCATGAATTATGGAGTGCCATTTATCCTTCTGTCTACACTCTGTTAAATGACGGAAGCTTGGATTGCGGGGAGACAAGGGGTAAGTTTTTTGATGCAAAATGTCCGGATACCGGACGGGTCGAGCTCCATGGAGAGGTGGTATAAAGTGATGCGGATTGAAGAGACTTTTAAGCCAATGGAAAAGGCAGGCATTTGTAATGATACCTTGCGGGCATTGCCTGATTGGTTTGGCATAGAAGCAAGCATTGTCGACTACACCAACGAAGTGCAAAGCATGGCTTTTTATGCCGCGTTTGACGCAGAAACGCCGATAGGCTTTGTTGCGTTAAAGGCGCATAACCCATTTACCGCAGAAGTCTATGTGATGGCGGTACGAAAGGAATATCACAGACAGGGCGTTGGCAGGGCATTAATTGAATGCTGTGAGGATTTTTGCCGTAAAAACGAGCATGAATTTCTAACGGTAAAAACCCTTGATGAGGCTGGGGCAAGCAGCAGCTATGATAATACCAGACTGTTTTATTTTTCAACCGGGTTTCGTCCGCTCGAAGTTTCCCCGACCTGTGGGACGCGGATAATCCGTGCTTGCTTTTGGCAAAATACATGCAGGGCACCAAATGAACACAATGCCAAAGCCGCAAACCGCCAGGCAGCGCGGGGCATTGCTGCTGATACTAATATCCGATTTAAAAGAGTATAAAAATCAAGTGAAAAGCTTTAATTTATGGGTTTTCACGCGGATTTTTGTCGACTCTTTTTGAGGGGATTAGTACATTGTTAAAACTAATAGTTGTATAATATGGCAAAGGTGATATACTTAAACAAAGGGGTGTATCAAATGCCAAAAAAGAAGTACAAAGTAAATCTTACCGATGAAGAGCAAAGGACTTTAAA
>JAEZCT010000062.1 GCA_023433405.1 Bacillota bacterium
GTCTATCTATATGAGTTTTTGGAGGACTTTCAGGATATTATGTACGACCTAAAAGTGTAGATAGGATTATTTGAGTTACTTTATCCCCATTGAATTTGAGAATATAAGAATGATACTTGAGGTGAGTACTGCTCATATCCTTACATTACTCAATGTTGTGAGGATAACGATCACATTTTAACAATATGTTTAAGAATAATGGAGTAAATGCGACACCATTTCATATATAAAAAATTAATACTTGACGAATATAGAAAAATGTCCTATGCTTATAAATGAGATAGCCCAAGATTTAACTATGAGCATAAGGAGTTTATTATGGGAAGATATTTACCCGAATTCACCTCTGAGATTGCCAAAATCTTTGCAAAAAGTATTTCTAATGCTGTTGGAGACGGGATTTCCGAGGATGTATTAAGCAAAGGGCTGGTCACTCAAAATGGGAGTCCAGCACGGATATGGGATATTCTACATACGAATCTTGTCAAAACGTTTAGTACTGACCAAATCGTAGCTAAACCATCAAAACGCGGTGGTTGGGAAATACTCCCTGTGTTTGATAAAAGGACAGGCGTAATTTTTTGCTGTATGCGCGAGAAAAATTTTGCATCAATCTCGCGACGTGATCCGAAAAAGCAAAGACGACACTATTTAAACGCTCTCATAAAGTCGTTTAACCGTGACCTCCCTTTACTACAAACGAAACTTGATCTTGAATTAGCTTCAGATGAAATTGAAAATCAAATTGTTGATGTAACTATTAGCCGGATTGCATGTGATTTAGGCATACCCAGAAATGTAATTACCCGTCACGCACTAGTGTTATTTCAAAGTTATGATAATCAATTAGTGTCGCTTCGATGTTGTGCGGTTAATAGCCAATTTGAAATTATCGATAGTATTGATTGGTCTGACTATATACCCGCTACAACAAGTGTTATTGTTGAAGCTGTTGACGATAAAACCAATATTAAAAACACACCAACTCAAGGCTTGAGATTAAAGAAAAAAGCGGAAGAACGACTTGAGAAAAAGCCCAATGTATCGTTGCCTCAGGTTGAAGAAGAAAAGAATATGTAGTTGTTATTTCAATTAGGAGGAATGTTGGAAATGTCCAGCAAACAATTTAATGGTGAACGTTTAAAGGCAGCAAGAACGTATAGGGGCTTAACTGTAGCAGAATTAGCTGAAAAGCTTGGCTTACAGCGGCAAACTGTATCTATGTACGAAAACAATAAAATCAACAACCCTGACTATGCTACTGTCCAAAAGATGGGTGTTGAGTTGGGATTTCCTGATGAGTACTTTTTACAATCAAATACTATAACTATAAAAACGGGATCTACATATTTCCGTTCTTTGTTGACAACAACAAAAAAGTATCGAAGTGAGCAAATTGAAAGGATTAGTTTAATTGGACAACTGTATTCGTTTATTAGCGAATACATTGATTTCCCTGAACCTAAGTTACCAGAATACAATGGAAACAATGCAGAAGAAGCAGCAATGCTATTAAGGTCTTATTGGGGATTGGGGGAACGGCCAATTGAGAACATTATATATTTAGTTGAACAAAAGGGAATTCTTGTTTCAAGCTTTAGTTCGGAAGCAAATTATATCGATGCATTTAGTCAGTTATTAGACATTAACCATGATACAAGGTATCTTATTGGTTATTCTGACAATAAAACAACTGCTGCGCGCATCCACTTTGATATTGCACATGAATTAGGACATATTTTGCTACACGAATGGAGCGAGGATATTGAGGCTCTATCAAAGGATGAATTTAAGGAAGTCGAAAACCAAGCCCACCATTTTGCAGGTGCATTTTTACTTCCCAAAGATGCGTTTTTAAAAGATTTAGGTTCATATGGAAACAATCTTGAGTATTATTGCGAAATTAAAAAGAAATGGAAAGTGTCAATATCAGCAATGATTCGTCGCGCGTATAATCTAGGTGCAATAACACAGTTTACGTATCAACAGCTAATGCGCACGATGCAGAAGCGGGGAATAAAAAAGTTTGAACCTCTTGATGAAGTACTTGTGACATCAGAACCTACACTGATGGAAGCTTCCGTTAATATGTTGCTTGAGGAGGGAGTGTTTACTCCAAAAGAATTCGTTGAGACATTATCAATTGAATACTCTCTAAGTCTAACAAGTAATGAGATAGAGAAATTGTTAGGATTATCAGAAGGAAAGCTTGCTTATGAAATTGTTCCCCCAGAACATAAACTCCATTTGAGGCTGATTAAGCCAGAAACAAATAAAGCAAAGGAGGTGTATTAATGAATTTAAAACGTACAAAAGAAACTGAGAGCGGATTGAATGTGGAGTTTGTAAATACAGAAACAAATCGTCATTTCAGTTTAGATCACGTAGTCACCCAGATTGAACGGGGAAATCCTAATTACAATGGGTATACTACGGTTACAAATCCAAATGGAACAACATATGTGCGTTCAAAGCCTGACAAAAGTCAGCAGAACAATATTGAGTAATGTTAATGAAATCTTTACCGCTTGTAAAACCAAGCGGTTTTTTATTTCAACATATATAAGGAGGATATAAACATGTCAAAAATCATCGCCCTTTCCAACCAAAAGGGCGGCGTTGGCAAAACAACAACTGCCGTCAACCTAGGGATAGGGTTAGCGCGGCAAGGTAAAAAGGTCCTGCTGGTGGACGCAGACGCTCAGGGCAATCTTACGGACAGTCTCGGATGGAACGAGCCGGACAAGTTGCCGGTTACTCTCGCTACCCTAATGACCAAAATCATCATGGATGAGCCCATCGAGCCCGGCGAAGGCATCCTGCACCACGCTGAAGGCGTTGACCTCATACCGGCCAATATCGAACTTTCTGCAATGGAAGTATCACTGGTCAACACCATGAGCCGCGAGATCGTGCTGCGGAACTATCTCAACGAAGTCAAGAAGGATTATGACTTCATCCTCATCGACTGCATGCCCTCTCTTGGCATGATTACCGTGAACGCGCTCGTTGCTGCGGACAGCGTAATCATTCCTGTTCAGGCGCACTATCTTCCAGCCAAGGGCATGTCTCAGCTTTTACAAACAATAAATCGCATTAAGAAGAACATTAATCCAAACCTAAAAATTGAAGGTGCGCTGCTGACCATGGTGGATGCGCGAACTAACTTCGCGAAGGACATCTCCTTTGTGCTGCGTCGAGACTATGGAGACAAGTTGCGCGTGTTCAAAACGGAAATTGCGCTTGCCATCAAAGCAGCGGAAACGAGTGCGGAAGGTAAAAGTATTTATGAATATGACCGGAATGGCAAGGCGGCTACGGCATATGAAGCTCTGACGAAGGAGGTGTTAAGCGGTGGCAAGGAACGTGAGAAACATGAAGCTGACATCAGTCGATGATTTGTTTAGTAGCGAGGAAAGCCGACAGGCGGAACAGCAGCAACAGGGCGAACAAGTCCTAAGCGTACCTATTTCAGAGGTGCATGATTTCGCAAACAATCCATACCATGTTCGTAAAGATTCGGAACTCATGAATATGGTGGAGAGCATTCAACGAATCGGTGTTCATACACCCTGCCTCGCACGACCACGGGCTGGTGGCGGATATGAACTGCTCTCAGGGCATCGGCGTAAACTGGCTAGTACGCTGGCAGGCTGTAAAACCCTTCCCCTTATAGTTCGAGAGATTGACGACGACTCCGCGACTATATTGGTAGTGGACGGCAACATTCAGCGCGAAACTATAAGCTTCAGCGAGAAGGCAAAGGCATATAAGATGAAACTGGAAGCCCTTAATCGTCAGGGACAACGGGTTGATTTATCTTCGTGCCAAGTTGGCACGAAGTTAGAGAGTAAGCGTTCTCATGAAATATTAGCCGAATAAAGTAATGATAGCGCTCGAAATATCCATCGCTTTATTCGTCTCACAGAGCTTGCTCCACCATTGCTCCAGATGGTGGACGATAAAAAAATCGCCTTTAACCCTGCTGTAGAGCTTTCATACTTGCCGCAGGAGCTGCAATCTGAATTGCTGGACGTTATGGAGCAGGATGATTGCACGCCGTCATTGTCGCAGGCACAACGGCTTAAACAGGCGGCACAGGAAGGAAAACTTGACCGTAACGGTATAGCGCTGGTCATGAGCGAGGAGAAACCGCAGCAGAATAACGTTACGATCAAAGGAAGTCGGCTCGAAAAATACTTCCCCAAAGAATACACGCCTAAGCAAAAGGAGGACATTATAATCAAAGCGCTTGATCTGTACTATAAAAAGCTCGAACGAGCGAAACAGGAAAAAGAATATGAACGCTAAGACGCCCAAGCTCAAGAAGCAAGGGCGTTTTTTCATGCCCTTTTTCAGAAAGGAGATTAATACATGCTGTTTACGGA
>JAEZCT010000036.1 GCA_023433405.1 Bacillota bacterium
ATATACGACGCTTCCCGACTGAATAGACAGGCAGACCAGTCGTTGTGGTCAGCCGACTTAGACTCGCGCATGGTAATGGCAATGTATTTTAGCTTAGGGTATTGAGCCATGGCCGTGTCTGCTACACACTCATATGCAGAGGCGCACAGCTCGCCGCTCTCTGCGGATACGTCAGCCGTAATTCCTAGCGACTTCTGGCAATCTTCCTCGTTTGCAACGATGACATCCACATACGCGGTCAGTGAGCCCATCACTTCCTGCGCTGTTTTGCCGTATTTCCACAGGTTTTTGCGGTAGTTGAGATCACACGAAACCGTCAATCCGAGGTCTTTTGCAGCTTTTACGGCTTCCAGTGCAAGCTGTGCCGCACTGGCACTTATAGCCGGCGTGATACCCGTGATGTGCAGCCAGCCGCAGCCCGCGAGCGCCTTTTCAAAATCGATGCTCCCCGGCGGCAGATCCGCAATCGCCGAATTCGCGCGGTCATAGATGACTTTACTGGGACGCTGGTTAGCCCCCGTCTCCAGAAAGTATATGCCCATCCGCCCGCCTTTTACAGCCACAATTTCCGATACGTCCACGCCAAAGCCGCGCAACTCGCGCAGGCACGCCTGTCCGATATCGTTATCCGGCAGCGCGGTTAAAAAGCGGGCGTCCATCCCAAACTGCGCCAGAGACACCGCGACATTGGCTTCACCGCCGCCAAACGTTGCTTCCAGACTGCCTGTCTGAAACAAACGGTCATGCCCCGGGCTTTTCAACCGAAGCATGATCTCTCCGAATGTTGCGATCTTCATATTACTTATCCTCAAACGGCGCGATAATCTCATCGATCTGCGCCATCGTATCGGTTGAAATATCCCATTCGACAGCCTCCACATTCTTATCGAGCTGCGCGATAGACGATGCGCCGCCGATGATGCAGGTGACCTCTTCCTTCTGACGTAGCCAGTTAATCGCCAGCTCGTTGATGGGCTTGCCGATCTGCTTTGCCACCTCATTCAGCTTTTCATAACACGCATAGTATTCCAGGAAGGCTTCGCCTGAGAGCTTAGGGTTCGCATTGCGAATATCACGGGCCGAGAACGTCTTCTCCAATGTGAACTTACCAGCGAGCAGCCCCTGGAACAACGGGCTGTAGGGCAAGAATGCCTGACCTTCTTTACGCACCACAGGCAAAACATCCTTTTCGGTGCGGTATTCAAGCGGGATGCCATGATATGAAAGCGTGTTTCTTTCGAGCATGTTGTAGAGCGACTGCTGTGCGTTTATCTCAATCATCGACATGAATGTCTTCACATCATCCGGCGAGTAGTTCGACAAGCCGATGTATTTTATCTTTCCGGCGTCTTTGATGATGTGCAGCGCCTCCACCGTCTCCTCAATGGGCGTATTATGATCCGGCCAATGCAACTGATAGATGTCGATATAATCCGTCTGCAGGCGCGTAAGGCTTTCATCAATTTCGCGCAGTATGTTCTTCTTTGACAGGTCGTTTTTGGTCTCGTGCTTTTCGTTCCAAGTGAGTCCGCATTTGGATGCAATCAGCACCTTGTCACGTTTGCCTTTTAGCGCCTTGCCCAGCACGATCTCCGAGTGCGTCCAGCCATATACCGGCGCTACGTCAAAAAGATTGATGCCATGGTCGATGGATGCGTGCACAATGTTGGTGGAAACCGTATCATCGGAACTATCGAAGTCACCGCCAAAATTCCAGCAGCCAATGCCGATTGCCGAAATTGGCTCTTCGATCATTTTAACTTTTTTATACTGCATAGCTCTATATCCCTCCGTTTAAAAGATAAAACCGGATTGTATAATTGTATATTAATTCTTCTCGTCTCCATCGGTAATACAGGCAGGTATGATCATAAAATGCTGCGTTTCACACCCGCCCGTCAGTACCCGCTACTATATATAAGAAGGAGTCTGTTTTTACCTGTCAAGTGCCGCGATGTCCTTGTATACGCCTTCCAAACTCGTATAGCATCTGTCAAACACGGGCATATATTTTGCGTACCGAGCCGCGTTTTCGGTAATCGGTACATCCTGCGCCACCGCATTGTTGAACTTCTCCACCTCAGTGAAATCCTTCAATTCGCCGATCGCCACGCCTGCGCAGACTGCAGCGCCGATGGACGACGCCTCATCCAGATAGTTCAGCGTTACCAGTCGTGTATTAAACACATCCGCCAGTATGCGGCGCTGTATCTCACCCTTGGCCATACCGCCGATGACGGTAATCTCATCGATAGGCATCTTGCTGCTGAACACCTGAAGGATGATGTTGAGATTGTAAGCGATGCCTTCAATCACGCTCCTGAGTATATCCGCACGTTTATGCTCCATTTTGAGCCCTATAAACGCGCCCTTAGCATCAGGATTCCACCTCGGGCTTCTCTCACCCATCAGATATGGCAGGAATATGAGGCCGTTGGACCCAATTCCAGCCTCGGCGATCTCTTTATTGATCAGCTCATACGGCGAAATGCCTTTTTGCCGCGCTTCGGCCACTTCGCTCGTACAAATCTGATTTTTGACCCAATTGAAAGCCGCCCCCGCACTTTGCATAGTACCGCAGGGAGCTACAAAACCCGGCACGGCATGAGCCCAGTTAAACGTGCGATACTGATCGTCGAATATCGGCTCACGGGTTGCCGTCGCAATCCACGAGGATGAACCCAGACAATTATATGTCTTTCCCAGTGAGATGGATCCTGCCCCCACCGAAGCACACATGCCGTCGCCGGCACCCATGACGACCTTCGTTCCAGGATAGAGCCCGCACTCAGCCGCTATATTTTCGCTGATCTCACCGGCAATATGCGTTGAGGGCACAGTCTCAGGGAACTTGTCCATGTCGATACCCGCGGCGCCGATGATGCTTTCCGACCACTTAAATGTGTTGAGGTCAAAAGCATTTGTGCCTGAAGCATCCGAATAATCGGTCAGAAATGCTCCTGTCAGCCGCTGGACTATATAATCCTTGGGATTGAGCATCTTATATGTCTGTTTGTAAATATCCGGCTCGTTGTCCCTTACCCACATCAGCTTTTCTATTGAATAGGAAGAACTGCACTTGTGGCCGGTGATCCTGTAGAACACGTCCTGATTAATCTTGCTTAGTATCTGCTCGGCCTGCTTTGTGGCACGCATGTCAGCCCATATGATCGCCTTTCGCAATGCGCGGCCCTGTTTATCCACACAGACACAGCCCATCATCTGACCGCTGAAACTGATCGCCAGCACATCCTTTATGTCGATGTCCTTTGTTAACAGCTTATTGGTTTCACATACGGCGCGCCACCAGTCCTGCGGATTCTGCTCGGCCCAATTGGCGTTGAAGTAATCCGTATCATACTCGCTGATGGTCGAACCAATATATTGCCCCTCCGTTGTGAACAGCGACGCTTTATTGCCCGAAGTTCCAAGGTCATGGGCGATCAAATACTTTGTCATCCTATACCCCATTATATATGTGCATGAACCGCAATCTCTTGCGGGGCCTGCCAGTTTATGTTCCGATTACTGCTAGTATTTCCCCATCATTATGCATGTAAACGCC
>JAEZCT010000079.1 GCA_023433405.1 Bacillota bacterium
CATGGAACTATTTCTACTTTTAGGCCTGACATAGGAATATTTGAAGATGTTGTGTTTGACTTTGACACAATGATTACAAGATATAGAGAAATGGCTTTCTTAAATAGAGGAATATCCATCAGATTGATTGATGAAAGGCCTGAGGAGAGGATTGTAAAAAATCTTCATTACGAGGGTGGAATTATATCTTTTGTAGAATACTTAAATAAAAATAAAGATGCGCTTCATGATAATGTTATTTTTATTGAGGGTAGCAAGGATGCCAATATTGTTGAAATTGCGCTTCAGTATAATGATGGATACAATGAAAATGTATTTAGTTATGCAAATAATATTGCAACAACTGAAGGTGGTACTCATTTAACCGGGTTCAGAACTGCAATTACTAAAGTTCTTAATGATTATGCGCGTAAATTTAATATTTTAAAAGAAAATGACAAAAACTTTTCTGGCGAAGATGTCAGGGAAGGTCTTACCGCTATCATTAGTATTAAGCTTCCAGAACCCCAATTCGAAGGACAAACAAAAACCAAGTTGGGAAATAGCGAGATAAGAACCCTTGTTGAAAGCGTTATGTCTGAGAAACTATATACTTTCTTGGAGGAAAATCCTTCTATAGCTAGAGCAATTTTGGATAAGTGTCTTACTGCAGCCAGAGCTAGAGACGCTGCAAGAAAAGCAAGAGAATTAACCAGAAGAAAAAGTGCTCTCGAATCAACGACCCTACCTGGTAAGCTAGCCGATTGCTCTGAAAAGGATCCATCAAAAACAGAGATATATATTGTTGAGGGTGACTCAGCAGGAGGTTCAGCAAAACAGGGAAGAGATAGAAAAATTCAGGCTATACTTCCTCTTTGGGGTAAGATGCTTAATGTTGAAAAGGCAAGATTGGACAAGGTATATGAAAATGAGAAGTTATCTCCAGTTATAATTGCTTTAGGCGCTGGAATTGGAGAGGATTTTGATGTTTCAAAGCTTAGGTATGACAAGGTTATTATTATGGCCGATGCCGATGTTGATGGATCACATATCAGAATGCTTCTGTTGACTTTCTTTTTCAGGTATATGAGACCTCTTGTAGAAGAAGGACATGTATACATTGCTATGCCTCCTCTTTATAAGGTGTATAAGGGTAAGGAAGAGTATTATGCTTATGATGAAAGAGGAGTAGAGAAGATATATAAAGAGCGTGGTTGGAGAAAAGAAGACGGAAATGTTAATATGCAGAGATTCAAAGGTCTAGGAGAAATGAATCCAGATCAGCTTTGGGAAACTACGATGAATCCTGAAACAAGGTCTATTATGAAGGTAGAGTTGGCAGATGCTATTGTTGCAGATGAGTTATTTAATACCTTTATGGGAGAAAAAGTAGAACCACGTAAGGAATATATACACGCTCATGCTAAGGATGTTACTAATTTGGATATTTAAAATTTATAATATAGGAAAAGGAATGTTTCACGTGAAACATTCCTTTTTTCTTATAGAATAAATATAAGGCTCTATGTCAATTGTTGGGGTGGGGCTCTAGTAAAATATAATATTGATATATTTTTCTGGCAGATTATCGAAAGGTAGTCTGCTAGTTTTAATTAATATTAAGCCATTACATGTAGAATTCTTTTTCTAAATCTTTCAAAATTTTTAACGCCAAAGGCATTTCTTTTAAGTACTTTTATCTTGTTATTCACTCCTTCTGTATAACCATCTGAAATGGAAATTGAAAGGAATTTAATATTTCTTCGCTCCAATTAATAAAAGTCTTGTGTGCATGCGTGAAATTCAGGCAGATCATACCCTGTAGCCATCATGTTCCAAATACCTAGTTGCTTTCTTGCTTCATCACGGCTCTTGCAGGCCATAAATTTATGGAACTCATTCTTCATACGATAGGCTTGCCTTAATCTCTCGGATATTTGGAGCATTAATTTAACTTGAATTTTCTCTTCTTCATTGAGCTTTTCTGGATTTTTTAATAGCAACCTTCTACCCTGTAATCATAAACCTTACTAGTGGAGTGATTACAACAATGGCATTTATGTACTCTTTGATGCATTTGTACATGTATATGTAAGAAATTGCTGCCTCTTTCTAAAGATTTTATTAAAATATCTTTTAAACCAGTCAATTCTTCCGTATAATTAGTATAGAGCATAGTTAAATCTCCTTTTAAAGTGTTTGTGTGGTAACTCCATTTTACTAGAGACTTTAACTTTATGCTCTTTTTATTTGCAAAAAAAATGCTGGAGCGATAAATTCTTTTCTTTTACCCACCCCAACATTTATTATAGAACCCTTTTTTCTTTATAAAATAATATAATAATATACTTACTAATATGTATACGGTAAATTTGTTATATAACCTTATGTACATATATAAATTATCAACTGAAAATAGTTAATTTTGTTTTCTCATTATTTTGGTGACTGGTAATAAAGTAATACTTTCATTTGATTCATAAATTCTTATATATTAGATTTCATATTTTGGGATTATGGTAATTGTGTTGTAAGGCATATAAACTTTAAATATAAGAATATAGACAATTTTTAGTCTAGACATTATATATCAGATGTCAACTGTGTGTTATATAATATTTATGTTTTATAAGTATCAATAGCATATGTTATTTTTGTTTTAATATATTTATGTTTTATAAGTATCAATAGCATATGTTATTTTTGTTTTATAATAACTGTGTTGCAATAATGGCTATATTATATAT
>JAEZCT010000011.1 GCA_023433405.1 Bacillota bacterium
CATGCTTCGTTTGCCCTTGCTTTGAGCTGGGTGCAGGGTGTCCCTGCTTCGCTTTTGCTTACTTTTCTCGAACAAGAAAAGTAAGCCGCCTGTCGGCGCGGGAGCCGACGTTCCAACAACTTGATGAAGATTATCGAAAAGCCGACCAGTTCACAAAGTTTGCAAAGGCGAGTTCCGGGGGATACCCCAATAAGCTATGCTATTATGCATAAACGAATACCAATAACCAATTAACAGGTATCATGTATATAATCAAGCGGTACTAGAACAAAATGTATACCTGTACACCTGCACGCCTGCCCATTTGCTACAAGGTATAGTTATGCGCCGTGCGCGATTTTTATGTGACAGGCAAGGACACGCCGGTTTAAAGAGTATAATACTATTCTCCGATAAAAGTGTTGATAAAAATCAAGTGAACAGCCTTAATTTAAGCAATTAACGCATATTTTTAGCTGCTCCTCTATACTTACAGTAATTTTAAAACCAAAAGCCGCCCGATAAGGGCGGCCAATACGAAATCTTATTTTATAATGAAGTTAATACGAAACGTTAATTTCACCCGAAAGATACAGCCGTGCGGTGCCGCCGATTTCCACGCGCTCACCCAGCTGCTTGCAGTACAACGTGCCGCCGCGCTCGGAGAGCTGACGGGCAGTCAGGATTGTTTTTTGCAGCCGCTCGCTCCAGAAGGGAATGAGCGTACAATGTGTGGAGCCGGTCACAGGGTCTTCACCGACATCGTTGGGCGCAAAGAAGCGTGAGACAAAGTCGCAGGCGCTGTGAGAGCTCTGCGCCGTTACGATTATGCCAAAGAACTCCTTTATTTCACTCAGCAGCGCAAAATCGGGGCGCAGGTCCCTTACCGTGATGTCGCTATCCACCACCGCCAGCAAATCCCGGGAAGCGTATGTCTGCTGCACCGGAACCCCCAGTGCTTTCTCCAGTATTGCGGGCTTCGGGCAGGGGAGGGGAGGGCGGGCAGGAAAATCCATGATAAAGATTTCGTTTTCTTTTCTCACCGTCAGCACTCCGCTTTGGGTGTGAAAATCCATCCGGGTGAGGGAGGTATCCAAATACTCCATCATCACAAAGGCGCTGCCCAGCGTTGCGTGACCGCACAAATCCATCTCCACCTTCGGGGTAAACCAGCGCAGGTCAAAGTGGTCCCCGTTTGGAACAAAAAAGGCTGTTTCTGCAAGGTTGTTTTCAAACGCAATCTTTAGCATGACCTCGTCCGCAGGCCAAGCCTCCATGGGGCAAATTCCCGCCGGGTTGCCTCCAAACAGGGTATCGGTAAACACATCCGCTACAAAATACTTCATTGTCAAGCTCCTTATACTGATTAATCGTCCTTCGCTGTTCTCCGGTTTTCACAAGCGCATTGTTTACAGCACCTGTTAACCTTTTATCCTTTATGTCGTAGCCGTTATTATGCCCTGCGCCTTATTATCGCAGCTTCCTTTGGCTTATCCTTTTCGGGCAGGCACTGTGCCACAAGGTCGGCGCCCACATAACCAAGGCAGAATAAATATCCCACCGCGACATATTCCAGCTTAAGCGGCTCCACCCCAAACAGGTACGGACCATAGGCTGCCAGTGAGATGACTGTAAACCCAAGCAGGGCAGGGTAGCGCTTGGGACGCAGCAGAACATACAGCAGTACCAGCACATCCGCTGCAAAGCCATAGCGGTCGTGCATATGGGGCAGTAAAAACGGCAGCGCCATTGCCGAAAAAAGTGAAAAGGTCACAATAAGGTTTGGTGTGGGTGTGGCTTTGGTCGCATACATAAAGTATAAAATTAAGCCCACAAAGCCAATGGCAAACATCACCCCCGCCGTACTGAGCAGGTCGGTATACCGATTGCCGAAAAAGGTGTAGGGGTTGGGATAATTGAGCGAAAGCTGTTGGTTATAGGTATTGGTTTGGTCAATGTATATGGTCAAAAGCTCTCCCAAAGGGCGTCCGGCTATCCACGCAGGTATAAGTGATAGAAAGTATACTGCGGGTATCGCCAGAAAATGCACCATTCGTATACGGCGCGCAAGCCACATCCACACCAGTAAGGGCAAAAGGAACACCGCCTGCAGCTTAAAGGAAAACGCCACGCCAAACATAACGGCGGCAAGCAGGGGGCGGTTCTTTAAGAACGCACCCACACAGCACAGCAAAAAAAAGCTGTAAATAATATCGCACTGAGCCCATGCCGCACCGTTTAGCACCACCGTAGGGGCAAACAAGGTCAGCGCATAGGCGCCCAGGGCATAGGGTACGCTGTGAAACTGTTTCCATATCACGCGCGCCATTACAGCGCCCGCCGCAAAATCAAAGAGGCAGGAGAACAGCTTTATGGCGTACAGGCTGCCCAACGGCAGCAGCGTCATCAGCTTCATAAGGTACAGATAGGGTACATTGTAGTTGCCAACCGAAAGCCCCAGCGCCGAAAAGCCGGGCGCGGCCGCAATGGCATTGTACCATTCGGTCAGAAAATCGAGATAATCCATTGACTGGATGTCAAACACCAGCGCCCGCACAAAGATTGCAACAAGGGTAATGCCGATAAAAAATAATGCGTCAAAGACGCGAAACGGCGTTTTCTTTGCCGGGGGAAAGCGCTTTTCAAATAGACGCAGCAGTGCGTTATCCATGCTAACCATGTCCTTCCCATCATCCTTTTTATGCCTATCCGATTTTGTCTTAAAATTTCAAAGTCACCTTGCCGTGAACCCGCGCGGCGGCTATGGTTTATTGGAGTACCCCCCCGTAATCCCCGTAACCCAGCACCAAAGTAGCCTTGTGTGGCTGGTCTGGGAAAAAAGAAAAAACTACAGACCAGGGCGAAAAGCAAGGGCAAAATACGCTGGGCAACAGGATTTTGCCGAAGGGTAAAAATGAAAATAATTTTGGAAAAAATTATTTTCATTTTCGCAAGCGCGTAACGCAGCTACCCCACTGAGCTTTACGCGCTTGCGCCGTAGGTTCTTCGTCACACAAGCTATGCTTCGTTTGCCCTTGATTTGAGCTGGGTGCAGGGTGTCCCTGCTTCGCTTTTGCTTACTTTTCTCGAACAAGAAAAGTAAGCCGCCTGTCGGCGCGGGAGCCGACGTTCCTACAACTTGATGATGATTACCGAAAAGCCGACCAATTCACAAAACTTATAAAATCGGTTTTTGGATACTCCAATAAACCATACTCCGCGCTGCTGTGCGGCTTATCGCTGTTAATCCGTTAATATGAGGATAAGATAAAACATCCCCTTAAAAATAGTATAAACCCACAAGGCGCAAATATCGGTCGCAATTCGTCCGAAAAGACACGAAAACGGACAGAACAGCCGCGCTTTTTCTCAAAGCAATACTGTCCGTCCGTTTATTTAGTGTACGACAAAGGTCGTTCTATTTCAAGATGGGGAGAAACATTTGCGCATTTCGCTAGATTTTTGGGGTAATGCGCAAAAAATAAATGCATTCTGTCGGCTAAAAAACCGGCAAGGGTGGCGAAAACGCCGCCCTTGCCGGTTTAACTTATACTAATATCCGATTTAAAAGAGTATAAAAATCAAGTGAAAAGCTTTAATTTATGGGTTTT
The DNA here is from genome assembly GCA_023433405.1 of Bacillota bacterium. Taxonomy (GTDB): domain Bacteria; phylum Bacillota; class Clostridia; order Oscillospirales; family Ruminococcaceae; genus Acetanaerobacterium. The sequence continues at coordinate 3,591 of JAEZCT010000011.1, forward strand.
CACGCGGATTTTTATCTTAAAATCGACTCTTTTTGAGGGGATTAGTATTAGTTTGCCTGCTTCTCCTGATAATGGTGCGCCTGCTCTAAAATCATATCCTTCACCTTCATCAGGCGTATCTGTGTGCTTCTTTCGTTCTCATCCAGCTTCATGGTGATGTATTTAATGTTCTCCCGAAGCTCCGGAATCATGACGTGTTCCAGCGCGTTTACGCGCCGGCGGGTTTTTTCAATCTCCGCCGCCATCAGCTGGCAGGCCTTCTCCACCTCGGCAAGGCGCAGCATGGCGGGCAGTACGTCGGCAAGAGACTTCACCGCGTCGTCAAGATCGCCCGAGGTAAAGGCAAAGCCGTAGGAGTAGATGTCGCTTGCGTCCGCCGTGCGGGTTTTCGCGTCAAACACCGGTATCTCCACGCTCATGACGTTGCGCTCTGTTACCTCCAGCGTCACCTCCTGCTTGGGCGCTAAAAAGGCGGCGTTAACCATCTCGTCGGGCATTAGCGCGCGGGCAAGCACAAGGTTCTGGTTGGCGGCCAGTATGCCCGCTTCCACCTGCTCGCGCAGGGCTTTGTTCTCCCGCACAAGGTCTAGAAAACGGCGCATCAGCTCGTCGCGTTTATCCTTTAGCAGCTTGTGCCCGCGCACGGCGGTTACCAGCTTGCGTTTTAGTCGGGTAAGCTCCATACGCGTTGGGTTTACATGTGTGGCAGCCAAGGCAAAAACAACCCCCTTTTTGTTGCTAGGGCATTGCCCCTAGAGTTACGTTGTGGGCAACTGGCAGGACACAGCATTTGCGCCGCCTTCTCGTCCGTAAGCTGCGCAAGGCCGCGGCAAGGTCTAATCTGCGGCTGCCGCATAGTATTGGTCAAGGAAGGTATCCTTAATGCGCTTTAGCTCGGCGCGGGGCAGAATGCGCAGCAGCCTCCAGCCTATGGCAAGGGTTTCCTCAATATCGCGGTTTGTCTGGTAGCCCTGGGATACATACTCGCGCTCAAATGCATCGGCAAACTTTGCGTACAGCTTGTCGATTTCGGTCAGCGCCGCTTCACCCAGAATAACCATCAGCTCCTTGGCCTCCTTGCCGCGGGCATAGGCGGCAAACAGCTGGTTCATGGTGTTTGCATGGTCGGCGCGGGTTTTGCCCTCGCCAATGCCCTTATCCTTTAAACGCGACAGGGACGGCAATACGTCAATGGGCGGGGTAAGCCCCTTACGGTACAGCTCGCGGCTTAAAATAATCTGCCCCTCCGTAATATAGCCCGTCAGGTCGGGGATGGGATGGGTCTTGTCGTCCTCAGGCATGGTGAGGATGGGTATCATCGTAATACTGCCGTTTTTGCCCTTTAACCGTCCGGCACGCTCATACAGGGACGCAAGGTCGGTGTACATATAGCCCGGGTATCCACGGCGGCCGGGAACCTCCTTGCGGGCGGCGGAAACCTCACGCAGGGCATCGGCATAGTTTGTAATATCGGTCATAATTACGAGAACATGCATCCCTTTTTCAAAGGCAAGGTACTCGGCGGCGGTAAGCGCCATACGCGGGGTGGCAATACGCTCAACGGCGGGGTCGTTTGCAAGGTTAATAAACAGCACCGCGCGGTCGAGAGCACCCGTCTCGCGAAAGCTCTCAACAAAAAAGTTCGATTCCTCAAAGGTAATACCCATGGCGGCAAATACCACCGCAAAGGGCTCGCTGGTACCGCGCACCTTTGCCTGCCGGGCAATCTGCGCGGCAAGGTTCGCATGGGGTAGACCCGACGCGGAGAAAATAGGCAGCTTTTGCCCGCGCACCAGTGTGTTTAGCCCGTCAATGGCCGATACACCGGTTTGGATAAACTCCTGCGGATAGTTGCGCGCCGCGGGGTTCATGGGCAAACCGTTAATATCCATCCGCTTATCGGGCAGGATCTCGGGGCCGTTATCAATCGGGCGGCCAAGACCGTCAAACACGCGGCTAAGCATATCCTCAGACACGCCAAGCTCCATGCTGCGCCCTAAAAAGCGCACCTTGCTGTTGGAAAGGTTAATGCCGGTGGAGCTTTCAAACAGCTGCACCAAGGCATTTGAGCCGTCAATCTCAAGCACCTTGCACCGGCGCTTTTCGCCGCTTGCAAGCTCAATTTCGCCAAGCTCGTTATAGTTAACGTCCTCGACACCGCGCACCAGCATAAGGGGGCCCGCAATCTCTTCTATCGTACGGTATTCCTTCGGCATCAGAATTCCTCCTTCTGCTGTGAAAGCTCGTCTATTTGGGTCTGCATTTCCTTCACAATGCTGTCATACTCCGCCTGAATGCGTTCTACGGGGGTGTATTTAAAACGTCCCACGCGCTCATGCACCGGCAGGGCAATCAGCTTCTCTACCAAAAGCCCGGAGGCAAGGGCCGACACCGAGATGTTGTAAAGTTCCAAAATCAGCTTCATCATCAGGCGCTGCTTTTCCAGCGGGGAATAGGTGTCCACCTCATGGAAGGCGTCCTGATGCAGGAAATCCTCACGGATGGAACGGGCGGCCTCCAGCTTCAGGCGGTCGGGGGCCGAGAGTGCGTCCATACCCACGAGCTTAACAATCTCCTCAAGCTCCGATTCCTCCTGCAACAGGCGCATCACCGCAATACGCAAGGAGGTCCAGTCGCCGCCTACCTTGTCGTTAAACCATTTTTCCATCGTATCCACATACAGCGAATAGCTCGTCAGCCAGTTGATGGCGGGGAAGTGGCGGCGGTACGCAAGGCCGGAGTCCAGCCCCCAGAATACCTTGACGATACGAAGCGTCGCCTGGGATACCGGCTCGGAGATATCGCCGCCGGGAGGGGAAACCGCGCCGATAACCGACAGCGCGCCCTCGCGCGGCGTGGTGCCTAAGGTTTCGACCCGACCTGCGCGCTCATAGAACTGGGCAAGTCGGCTGCCCAGATACGCGGGGTAGCCCTCCTCACCGGGCATTTCCTCCAGACGGCCCGACATCTCACGCAGAGCCTCCGCCCAGCGGGAGGTGGAGTCGGCCATCAGCGCCACCGAGTAGCCCATATCGCGAAAATACTCGGCAATCGTAATACCGGTGTAAATGGAGGCCTCTCGCGCCGCAACGGGCATATCCGAGGTGTTGGCGATTAGCACCGTGCGCTTCATTAGGGAATATCCGGTTTTGGGGTCTTTAAGCTCCGGGAACTCGTTAAGCACGTCGGTCATTTCATTGCCGCGCTCACCGCAGCCAATGTAAACGACAATATCCGCCTCCGCCCATTTTGCAAGCTGGTGCTGCACCACCGTTTTACCGCTGCCAAACGGCCCGGGAACGGATGCCACACCGCCCTTGGCGATGGGGAAGAGGGTGTCGATAACGCGCTGACCCGTCACCAGCGGCATATCGGGGGAGAGCTTTTTGCCGTAAGGTCTGCCCACACGCACCGGCCATTTCTGCATCATGGTGAGGCTTTGCTTTGCATTTTTACTGTCCTCAACCACTGCCACGGTCTCCTGCACCGTATAGTCGCCCTCGGTAATGCTTGTAACCCTACCAGAAACGCCGTTAGGAACAAGCACCTTGTGCACGACAATCTCGGTCTCCTGCACCGTACCCAGTATATCGCCGCCGGTTACGGCATCCCCCGTCTTTACGGCGGGTACAAAATGCCATTTTTTCTCGCGGGATAAGGACGGTACCTCCACGCCCCGGGCAAGGTTTGTGCCCGAAACCTTCATAATATCGTCAAGCGGGCGCTGAATGCCGTCAAAGATGCTGCTAATCAGCCCCGGGCCAAGCTCCACGCTTAAGGGGTAGCCCATCGATTCCACCGGCTCCCCCGGGCCAAGACCCGAGGTCTCCTCATACACCTGTATCGACGCGCGGTCGCCGTGAATCTCTATAATCTCGCCGATCAGTCGCTGCTCCGCCACACGCACTACGTCAAACATATTCGCGTCGCGCATACCCTCTGCGATAACGAGCGGACCGGCAACCTTTTTGATTGTACCTCTGCTCATTGTAACCAACCCTTTCCGGCCGCGCGCTGCGCGCGAAACCATGGTGTAAAAAGGCTTACTTATAAGCCTAAACTACCGGTATTTCTATAAACCACGCTTTTTTTGTGTGCCGCGCTATTTTGCGCCGCCAAAGATAATATCCGACCCGACGGCCTGCTCTACAAACTTGCGCACGCTTTTAAGACCAACCCCCGTGTTGCCCGATACCCCGGGAATGGGGATAACGGCGGGCAGCTTGTTCTTTGCGCACCGTTCAAGCTCTCCGGCAAGGGGCTGGGCCAGCGCCTCGGTAATGTAAATAACCCCGTAGCCGCTTTCGCTAAGCTTGCGAAAAAGCCGCACCGCCTCCGCGGGGTCGTCCACCGGAAAGGTAGCAAGCCCGAGTGCGGCAAAGCCGTAAATGCTGTCACGGTCGCCCATAACGCCTACTCTATACATAAAGCTCCCTCAGCCTTTCCCTGACGGATGCCTCCGGCAGTTGGTTTTGCTTTGCGGTTAATATAAGGCGCACCAGGCGCAGCTCGTTCTCCCGCGCCAAAAGGTAAGCCGCGATAGGCTCAAGGGTAAAGGGATGATACCGCTGGGGCTTTATGAGCGCCATGACGGCGTTGTCGGCATACCGTTCAAACGCCGAGGAGGAGACGCGCAAGGCCGCGGCGGCCTCGGCATACCGCGTGCCTTCAAGGTAAGCAAGCAGTGCCTCAAAGCCGGAGGCGGCAGCCTGCGCAAGGCTCGAAATATCCAAGGTGTCACAGGGGGCAAGCGCCTCCCTGATAAACGCAAGGCTTTTGCCGGTGCGCTGGCAGCGCGCCGCAATCTTTATATTCGCGGCAGCCACCGTAAGCGCCGCATAATCCCTGATAAGCTGGTAGGGCGACTCCTTGCCGGCGGTAAGGATGGCGGACAGTGCCGCACGGTCTATCATCATATCGCACAGCTGGCCGTCGCCGGTGTGGGTAAGCGCAAGCATCGCCGCCTCGGCGGCCTCGCGCATATGGGCGGGCAGGTCACCCCAGCCGCGGCTTGCCACAGCCCGGCAAATTTCGTCGGGGGGTATGGTGCCGTGGGGAATATACACATCTACCGCGTCAAGGCTTGTGTAGCAAAGCTTTATTGCCGCCTTGAGGTTGTGGTAGTCGTTGACATAAAGGAACACGTCAAACACCGACAGATCCTCCACAAGCTCTGCAAGAAGCGACCAGGTTTTATCTCGCTCCTCGGCTAGCAGACGGTCGGCGCTCACGTTTGCGTCGCCGGTGCCCCAGCCTTTTTCCGCAAGCAGGCGCACACAGTCGGCGGCATTTTTCGCCGCAAGCAGGGTATCCACCGTCTGCGCGGTTAAAAGCGAGAGCTCCTTCGCGCGCACGCGGGATACCGCGTAGGCGTAACCGTTGTCGGGCATACTGTTTCATCCTTTCCTGTGCCTGAAGGCCTTCAGGGACGCCAAAGAGTCAGGGAGGCGGTAAAAAAGGGTCTACCCCTCTCCGTTAAGAGAACAAGGACTCCGACACCTTGTCAAGCAGCGCTTCCCGCGCGGCGTAGAAAATAGCCTCGAAGGAGCAGTTGATCTCAATGTCGCCGTCCGCCTCGTCGTCACGGTAAACCAGAATAAACCCGCCGTCGATGGCGCGGGGCTCCTTATTTACCTTTAGCCCGCCGTGGCGCGCCGTGGCAAGCAAGCCCAGCTTAATGCCATAGCCCGTGGGCAGGCGGTTAAGGTCGGTCTGCGAAAAGCAGATTTCGCCGTTCTGCGGCAGGATGTATTTTTCCAAGAGTCTTTCCACCAGCGCGAAATACTCCTTCTCCGGCAGAGCCAAAAGCTCCTTTTGCGCGGCGTCAATCACACCGCCGATGAGTGTCTGCTTCTCGGCAAGCAGCGCCCGGCGTCGCGCGAGAGCCGCGGCCGACTGTGCGGAGGAGAGGATGTCGCCGGCCTTTTGCTGTGCGGCGGCAACCGCGTGGTCACGCGCGCGCTCCGCCTCCAGGCGGGCGGCCTCCACAATCCCCGCCGCCTCGGTATTTGCCTGCTCGATGGCCCCGGCCGCTGCTACGGCGGCCTGTTCGTCGATATTCTTGAGTATCTTTTCCAGTCCAGTCATAGGCAAGCTCTCCTAAAGACCGTTCGGGTTTTTTTACCCCCGCGCGGTCTGGATTTTTGAGTTTTCAGATAGCCACTAGTAAAAATTTCTTATGCCTTTAAACGATGCGACAATGGCTTACAGCGGCAGCGCGCCGATACCGGAAACAGCCAGCAGGGAGATAAGCAGCGCCAAAATCGCGTAGGTTTCAACCATGGCGGCGAAAATCATTGCCTTTCCCATCTGGTCGGGCTTTTTCGCTACCAGCTGAATGCCCGATACCGCAACGCGACCCTGACGAACCGCCGACCAATAACCCACAAGACCCATGGGCAGGCAGGCTGCAAAGTATAACAGACCCTTGGCAAGGCTCATATCCGGCGAGCCGCCCAAAACTCCAATCTGCGAAAGGGTGATGAACGCAATCAGAAGTCCGTAAATACCCTGTGTACCGGGCAGAAGCTGTAGGAGCAGCACCTTGCTAAACTTATTGGGGTCTTCTGTCACAACGCCCGCGGCGGCTTCGCCCGCCATACCGACGCCTACCGCCGAGCCTGCACCCGCCATCAGCGAGGCAATCGCCGCGCCCAGCAGTGCAAATACAATACCGAGTTTATCCATTGTTAAGTTCCTCCTTGAATTTGAAGTACTTTGTATTGATGGCAAACGGGGTAAACTTACGCCCGCCGCCCTCATAGAATTTGCCAAAATATTCGACAAATTGCAACCGGTTGGTGTGTACATACGCGCCCAACAGCTCTATGCCAAAGTTAATGGCCTGTCCCGCCAAAAATACGATGACAAACAGGATTACGCCCGACACCGAGTTTCCGCCCATCGCGCCCATTTGGTTAACCACCGAGGCGATTACGCCGGTGGCAAGGCCCAGGGCAAGCAGACGGGAGTAGGATAGGATATCGCTGAGGTAGCCGGTGACGTTATACAGGGCATACAGCCCCTTAAGCAGCCGCTTGACCGGGCTTTTGGATTCCCGCCCGCCCGTGAGGATAATGCCCACCGCGCCAACGCCCGCAAGCGCCATGCCAACATTTCCCGCAAGCGGCGGCAGAAGAAAGGTGAGCTTTGCAATATCCACAAACAGCTGGGTGGATAACAGCACCACAATGAGTCCGCCCACCAGGAGGTACCAGAACACCACGTCATACAGCGCGTCCTTATACTTGCCGACCCGGCACAGGGCATACAGCTTAACCCCAAGACCGAAGAACAGGTGAGCAACACCAATGGCAAGGGAAAACATCAGCATACGCATGGGGTCCTCGATGGGGGAGAACCACAGCGGAGGAATGCCCACCTCCTTGCCGAAGAAGGTCTTGGATACGATGTTAACCACATCGCCAAAGTAGCTTGAGAACACAATACCCCAAAGGGTGGTGGAGATGCCGCAGTACATAAACATTTGCAGGCTGCGCTTCATGCCCTGTTCCATCTTCTTAAACTTAAGCAAAAGCCCGCCGCAGGCAAGCGTCAATAAAAGACCATAGCCCGCATCTGACAGCATAAGCCCGAACAGAAAGTAATAAAAGAACGACATCAGGCTGGTGGGGTCAAGCTCACCCCTGCCGGGCAGGCTGAAGGATTCCAGCACCCCCTCCACCGGCGCGGCGAAGCTGTTGTTTTTTAGCAGTACGGGCACATCCTCCTTTGGGTCCGGCTCGGTAAACTCAATGGCTACCGCCCCAAATAGATGCTCCAGCCGCTCTTGCAGGAGAGGCTCGGCGGGGGCGGGGATATAGCCGGTAAGCACAAAGGCATGTCTTGTTTGCAGCAAACCGTCCAGCGCCGCGTATTTTTCCGTGCGCAGGGTAAAAAAGTCAATCATAAAGCGCAGGGCACGGCGCACACCGGCGTAGGTTTTAATCTCGTTTTCGGCCATGGCAATCGCCTCGGTGTTATCCCGCACCTGCTTTTTTAAGGCGTCGGACTCCATGGCGGGTGCAAGGCGGGGCGGGGAAGCGGGGCGGGCAAACCCTAAGGAGCGCATGGCCTCCTCCAAAGCGGCGGCATCCGCCCGCAGGCAGGTTGCCATTACGCAGGTTTGCTCCTTTGAGCTGCTCACAAGGTCAAGCTGCACCGGTCCCATCGCAGGCGCCGCCGCCGCAAGGGATAATAAAATCCCCTCCGTCGCAAGCTCACCCGCCGCCGCGCCGATTATGGTAAAGGTGGTGCGGCTGCCCTGATAGCGCAGGGACACCGGCAGCGCAAGCCACGGGGTAAGGGCCTCAATCTGGCTTTCCAGCTTAATGGTTTCGGCCTTTTTCTCGGCAATCTCTTTAGAGAGCGTCACCAGGCGGTATGCCACCCGCATAACCTCACTGTTTTCCTCACCGAACACATCGTAATCCGCAAGACTAAGCTCCTGGCGCCCCTCCAAAGAGGCGAAGGGGGATGCCTTTTCGGGGGCGTAGGCATCCAGTACCTCCAGCGCCAAAGCAGAAAGCTGCACGTTTTTATCAAACACCGCCCTGGACGCGGAGGTGTCGGATTTTGTAAACAGCTCGTCGGGCGCCTTGGTATCCTGAATCTCCACAACCCCAAGCCGCTGAATGGTCTCCAGCACCGCCTTGCGGTCCTTGTTTAGCGCACATATGCTCACGCGGTGCATTGGCACAACCGCCATAGGCGCAGACCTCCTTTTTCACGGTTTAAATAAGCAGCGCTTCGCTTTTTAAGGGTAAAAAGCAAAATCCAAGCTTACAAATTAACCGAAAGTTACATTCAATACTGTCACGCGATAAAAGTGAAAAATGAGAAGGGTGAATCAATGCAGCTTCAAACGTCATGACCTTATGGGCATTTTCACAACCATTCCCGCGTTATTCCACTTTAAACAAAGACCGGTACCCTGCTATTTATCAAACAAGCTCGGCAAGTATCAGCTTGACGGTCTTGTCCCGGTTTGCCGCCGCGGTTTTGCGCAGCGCCTGCACATCCCCCTCGGCGTCGGCAACCGCTTGCTTTAGCAGCGCGTCACTTTTCTGCCGCGCCTCGGTCTCCAGCCGCTCGGATTCCCTGCGGGCCTCGGCCTCCAGCGCCGTTAAAAGCTCCTGCGCCTTCGCGCGCGCCTGGCGAAGAATGCGCTCACGCTCGGCTGCGGCGTTCTGCTCTGCCAAAAGCGCCGCGGCTTCCGCTTCTCGTATTGCGGTAATCGTGTCCTGCTCCATTATTGTGCCCATTCCTTTCCTGTGCAAAGTGGTAATGCTAATCTCCTCAAAAAGGGTAGTATTTGAGATAATAATCCGTTGAAAGCCCATAAGCTAAAGCTTTTCACTTCATTTTATACATTATACTCTTTTAATTCGGATAATTAGTATAAAAAAGAAAGAAGTCGTACTCATCGTTTTTTGTACACAAGCTCTAGTCTATTTTACAATAAACCGGTGTAGTTATCAATCTTAAAAACATGCAAATTATTGCGTTTTCTCTTCTTATGTTGCTAATTTTTCATGATATTTACCCAAAATTAACACAAGCTGCGCGATGCCCTATGTGCAAACTAAAAATTGCGCAATAAAACGGCACAGGAAAGCTTTTCTTTATGGCTATGCTGTGATTTTAAAGCCACACATACTAGCAAAGAGATACGCCGCGCAGCGTCGGGCTATTTTTTCAGGCAAAACAATGCATCTACAGCAAAAAACTGCGAATGCGCTAGTAAGCCGCCTGTCGGCGCGGGTGCCGACGTTCCGACAACTTGATGATGATTACCTAAAAGCCGACCAATTCACGAAGGTTATAATACTATTCTTCGATAAAAGTGTTGATAAAAATCCGCGTGAAAACCCATAAATTAAAGCTTTTCACTTGATTTTTATACTCTTTTAAATCGGATATTAGTATAAAAAATAGCGCAAAAAGCGGCGCACCCGATTTTGTGTCGGATGTACCGCTTCATTGAGGTATTGTTTACTTTTCGGTACCGAAAAAGAACAAGGCAATGGTGCCGGGACCGGAATGGCTGCCAACCACCGGCCCAATATTCGATAGAACAACACCCGCGATGTCGGGAAAGCGCTCCTTGACCATCGACGCGGTCAGCTCGGCATCCTCAATACAATCGCCGTGTCCGATTAGAATAAGCTGACCCGCGGGCTTATCACAGGTTTTCGCCATATGCTCCACCAGCGCCTCGAGAGATTTGCGGCGGCCGCGCACCTTCTCCATAGGAATCAGGCGCCCTTCGTTATCCACATGCAGCACAGGCTTTACACCCAGTGCGGTGCCAATCATCGCGCTCATCGCGCCCACGCGCCCGCCCCGGTGCAGGTGGTTCAAATCATCCACCGTAAACCAGTGGCATAGGTGGTCGCGGTTGGCTAACGTCCAGTCGCGCAGCGTCTCAAGCTCCATCCCCTCCGCTTTTTTGACGGCGGCGGTGTAAACTAACAGGCCCTCACCCGCACTAGCGGCACGGGAATCCACCGTGAAAATCCGGCGGTCGGGGTATTTTGCCATAAACTCCTCACTTGCAAGCACCGAGGCCTGATAGGTGCCGCTAAGCGCGGAGGATAAGGAGATATACAGGATGTCCTTACCCGCCGAAAGTACCGGCTCAAAGTATTCGGAATATGTGGTGAAGTTGATCTGCGTAGTCTTAGAAAGGTTGCCCGCGCGAAGCTGCTCGTAAAACTCGTGAAAACCGAAGTTGCGCCCATCCGCAAAATGCAGGTAGGCCTTGCCCCCAAGCTCAAACTCCATCGGGATTACGTTGATGTGGTAACGCTCAATCAGCTCCATGGAAAGGTCGCAGGTGGAATCGGTAAAGATTTCATAATCTCTCATGGCTATGCTCAATCCTTTCAAGTTCTAATCCCGTTAAAAAGAACCTCAGGCGCAAAACAATCTCCGTGTGGAGTGTCGGCGCTAACTTACCTTGCGTGAGGCCTTATCACGTTGCCGGAACAATTTCGATACGAGATTAAGTATAACGGCACTTAACATATGCTCATTATATACTGAAACGGGAAGTCAATGCAAGTTATGGGGGAGATTTTTCCGGACTTTGTTCGACACGCCGCATATTTTTCTCCGGCGATCCCTGCGTTTTACGCGAAAGGTGGGGTCCGCCTTACCTTTTCGCCTTTGCGTTGGAATTTGCTTTTTCTGTAACGGCCAGGCGTAAGCCGGACGGGAGAGGACGCAAAAGCGCGGTGTCCTTGCGGACACCGCGCCAAAGAGCTTATTCAGCTGTTGTGGAAGGCTGACCCGTAATACCCCTTATTCGGGGCACCCTGTGAAGGGTAATTATTTGCTAGCCTTCTTAACAGCTACGAAACCAGCAGCCGCCAGAGCGATTACTGCGAATACGATAGCGATGTTAACGAGGTCGTTCGCGCCGGTCTCAGGGATGG
>JAEZCT010000084.1 GCA_023433405.1 Bacillota bacterium
CGTCGGCTCCCGCGCCGACAGGCGGCTTACTTTTCTTGTTCGAGAAAAGTAAGCAAAAGCGAAGCAGGGACACCCTGCACCCAGCTCAAAGCAAGGGCAAACGAAGCATGGCTTTTGTGACGAAGCACCTACGGCGCAAGCGCGTAAAGCTCAGTGGGGTAGCTGCGTTACGCGCTTGCGAAAAAGATAAAGAATTTTTTCCAAAAATTCTTTATCTTTTTTACCCTTCGGCAAAATCCTGTTGCCCCCCGTATTTTGCCCTTGCTTTTCGCCCTGGTCTGTAGTTCCTCCTTTTTTCCCAAACCAGCCACACAAGGCTATTTTGGTGCTAGGGCTACGGGGGGACTCCAATAAACCATACTACAGTGTCAGAACTGGCACACTAACCATCAACACAAACGCATAAATAAGCGCTGCAACCGAGATGCCGGTAATACCAATCTTTGTGACGCGGGATTCGAAGGTATTGACTACCCCCAGTAAAAACAATACAACCGCATAAATGACGGTGGTAAGCCCCAGCTTATCACCCAGGCTGTTATCGCTAGAGCCATCGGCCACGAGAGCCTCACCCTCGGCATATTTCGCGTCCGCGTCGGTATAATAGCTTTCCACCAGACCTTCCATCGCAAAGGGTGAGACATATTCGGTCTGTGCGTCGGCCCAGTCAATGGCAGCCGACAGCTCTTCAGAAACATTGTTTGCAAAAAGCTCATTCAGCTTCCAGGAAAGTCGCTCGGTCTCATTGGCATCCTGCTTCTCTTGTGCAAAGGTGAGGTCAATGCGCAGGCTGTTTATTTCGTTATAAAGGGCAACATCGGCATTATATGCCTGTAAGCCCTCGGAATACATTGAGTTTGCCTCACCCAATGCGGCGGTGCCCTTGGTATACTTTGTAGCCTGATTTCCGCCGTATAAGGAGGACTGCCACGAGGCCCATGCGGTTAATACTGCGGTGAGGCCCAAAAGGATAGCGACAATCAGTTCAAAACTCTTGTTAAATTTCTCGGTGTCTTTATTTTCAGACATTGTTGTTTCTCCTTGTTTTATACTTTTACATTTTTTATTCATCAAAACCCGCCGTCATATGCCCTCGCAATGCGTCAGGATTCGATTTGCAGCTCAATAAAATCGGTATACCAAACGTTTTGCTGGGTATCCACGACGGTAAAGCCATACAGGTACTCGCCGTCGTCCGCCTCATATGCCTCCAGAACCAGTTCGCCATCCACCACAAACTCATCCCCTTCATACCACAGCCAATCCTCCATGCTTTCATCAAGCTCTGCATCCTCTGTGGCAAACAGCTCGGAATAGTAGTACAGGGTAATCCGGTCGCCGTCCTTAATAGGCAGCATGTTTTTTGCGGGCATGTTATAGGTATCGCTGGTGGTAGGCACGGCCCCCAAAATTTTACCATCAGGGTATTGGTCGTTGTACAGGGCAATCAGGTCTACATCCACGCCGTTAAGCAGGGCGGGAATGGAGTAACGCTTCCCCCGGCTGGAGGAGTCTATTTCGTAAAGACATGCCCAATAGCCGTTTAATGCGGTCCAATAGCCGTCAAACTCCGTCAGCACAGTGCCGTCGTCGGCAATATCCACGCCGCTGTTTTCTCCAAGCTGGATGTAATACGCGGCGCCCGTTGCCACATCCTCTTCCTTTTGCCACACGGTAAAGTAGATTTCATAGATGTCGACAAGCTCCTCAGAGGTGAGCACAATCTGATAATTGCCGTCCTCCGTCTGCTCGGGAACGGTATTGGCAATTTCGATGGGTGCGATAACCTCGCCGGTCAGAATGCTGCCGAATTCTACGATAAAATTAGTATAGCGCGGCAGCACCCCAATGCCCTTATAGGTTTCAATGTAATCGGGGGCGGAATCTTTTGCGGCAAACGGGAAATAAACAGACAAGCCACCCACGTTCTCCTGATTATCCGAATGCACGCTGTACAGTACAAACTTATCCAGCGCGTCAAGCAGGCTTTCGCTTTCGTCCGGGGCAAGCGGCCCCAGCTGCTTTGCCAGGTGGGCGATATCAATCATATCCGTATCGCCGCCATGTGCGCCCATATCGCCGAAGGAGCGTGTTTTTCCCCGCGCCTTTGCTATTGTGCTGTAGCCTCCCGAAGAAAGCTCACCCGCATTTATTTCGGCAAACCGGTCAAACGCGTCGGCTATACTGCCGGCCTGATTTAAGTCCATCACCGAAAGGGTGGTGGATTCATCGGGCAGGTTTAGGGCATAAAACTCATAAAAATAATCGGCAATGATGCTGCCCAGCCGGTCGCCGCCCATTGTGGGGTCCTCACCCAGGTCATGCAAAAAGGTGTAATCCCACCCGTAGCCCGGCTCGAGGTCCTCTGAGGCAACCATATAATTTGCGTAGCCGCTTAATACACACGCTGTTTCGAGGTTTGCCATCAGGCAGGCGTCAAAGCCAATCAGCTCCAGCGGCTGGCTTGCCGCCGCAGAGCTTGCCACCGCAACCTCCAGCTCGCTTAATGATAGCGCGTCATAATCATGCAGCTCATCAACACCATAGCCCAAAACGGAACCGCCACCATGGTTCCAAAAGAACAGGGAGTACTGCTGGGCAGGGAAGATTTCGTAGCCAAAATTGATAAACCCGGCAATCAGCCCCTCATCCACAATGCTGATATCGCCAAAATCGGCTAGTTCCACGAAATCGCCGTTCTCAATCAAATACAGCCCGCAGTCGGAGGTGATACGGTCGTTTTGCCATTCGTTGGTTCCGCCGGTTAGCAGCAGGACATTTACGTTTTGCTCATTAAACTCCGAGGCAAGCATTTCCGCCATATCCTCGGTGGCCATACCGCCTTCACTTTCAAGATCCGACCCGTTTACCACAATCATTACGGTAACGGGGGCGGCTTCTTGTACCTCAAGCTCCGCATAGTAATTCAAGTCAAGAGCTTCAATGGTTTCGGGGGCATCCTTTTCATACAGCCAGCCGCCGGAATAGGAGGAATCCCCGCCGCTTTCCCGCGGCTCATACGGCTCTTCATCCAGCAGACCGCAGCCGGTAAATGGGACAGTGAGAAGTAGTGTCATAGCAAGCAGAAGGCACCAGAGTTTATTTACAGTCGGCCGGCGTAACGCCCTTATGAGTTGCATGCTTGATCCCCTTTTAATTATTTGGAGCAAATTTTGCTTTACAACGCTAAATGCAAAAAGATCCAATCTTAAATAAACGAGTGGCAGCAATGCTCTGCCGCTTTTCGCTGCGCGGACTTCCGCGAGAGCCTTTTATTAAAACAGGATTAGTTGTGAGATTGGGTTGGGGCTTGCAAGTACGATATACAGTATAGCAAAACGACTTTAAGCGTCAATATCCGCCGGGGGAACATGCTGTAAAATGCATAAAAAACGGGTGAAATGCAATAAAAAAGACCGAAATATCGGTCTTTTTAGGTATTTCGAAAAAGCAAAATGCGAAGGAAGTGAAAGAATGATAAACATGCTTAATCATCATAAAAGATAAAGGGTCAGTTGTTTTAAAAATAGAGATATGATATGATAGCTCAATGGAACAGATGGCGAAATTTGTTGTTTTTTGCGAGTATATTTTCGCTGCCAGTTTTAAATCCTTATCATGCAACTTATTAACTGGATAACTGGAAATACTGCAAAGATTCTTTGTGGTTAAATATAAAATTAGGAGAAAAATATGCTGTTTAATTCGTTCGCTTTTGCAATTTTCCTGCCGGTTGTATTTGCGGTGTATTGGGTTCTTCCGCATCGTTTTCGCTGGGTTGTTATGTTTATTGCAAGCTATTATTTTTACATGAGTTGGAACGTCAAATATGTGGTGCTTATTTTGTTTACAACGGTAATATCCTATCTGTGCGCCATTTTTATCACCAAAGCAAAAAGTAAAAGAATAAAGAAAGTGCTGCTTGCTTCCACTCTGACAGCGAGTTTAGGCGTTCTATTTTTCTTTAAGTATTTCAATTTTTTCAGTGAGAGTATTACGGAAGCGTTTCGTCTTATTTCATTGCCTATCCATCCCGTAACCTTATCGCTCATGCTCCCGGTGGGAATATCTTTTTATACCTTTCAGACACTAAGTTATGTGATCGATGTGTATAGGGGGAGCTCAAAGCCGGAGAAGCATTTCGGAATTTATGCGACATTCATCGCGTTCTTTCCGCAGTTGGTAGCAGGACCTATTGAGAGAACCAATAATCTGTTGCCGCAAATAAAGGAAGTACATAAATTTAACTATACAAAAGCAACTTACGGTTTAAAGCTGATGGCATGGGGCTTTTTCAAAAAAATTGTAATTGCCGACACACTGGCAGTTTATGTGGATCAAATCTACAATCATGCCAGTCAATTCAGCGGTTTTTCGCTTTTGGCTGCGACCGTTTTTTTTGCGTTCCAAATCTATTGTGACTTTTCCGGTTATTCGGATATTGCTATTGGTGCTGCAAAGCTGTTTGATATTGACCTTATGACGAATTTTAAAAGCCCGTACTTATCCTCCTCAATTAAAGAGTTTTGGAGTCGCTGGCATATTTCGCTCTCCAGCTGGTTTCGGGATTATGTTTACATTCCTCTGGGCGGGAATCGAGTCGGCCGTGTAAGGCATAGGTTAAATTTGCTGATTACATTTTTGATCAGCGGATTATGGCACGGCGCAAGCTGGACATTCGTCATCTGGGGAGGCTTGCACGGTATTGGACAGATTGCAGAAAATATTGCGGGAAGTATGGTCAAAGCCAAAAAGAAGCAAACCCTTAAGGGGTTTAGTTTGCTTCGTGTCTTAAAGATATGCGCGGTATTTGTTTTTTGCTGTTTCGCGTGGATTTTTTTCCGGTCAAACACATTAACCGACGCAACCTATATCATCGGACACATGTTTGATGGAATCGCGAAGCCTATAGATTATCTTTTTGTTGGATTTAAGGACATGGGTTTTAGTAAAGCTGCTTTGATGAAAGCTATTTTAATTGTAGCAGTACTATTAGTATATGACTTTTTGGCTTTAAGAAGGAATATTCTGTTTGAAACTAAAAAGCTGCCCACAGCGGCAAGATGGGCTATTTATTGGGTTTTAATCGTGGCAATACTCCTGCTAATGCCTGGACAAACTTCTGAGTTTATCTATTTTGATTTTTAGGAGAAAACGTATGCAAAGACTTGTAAAAAAATTGCTTGTCGGTATTGCGGTACCCGGTGCTGCTCTTTTAATTTTGGTTTTAATCCTAAATAGCTTTTATGTTAAAACTGATTATTATAAAAACTTAAATGGGGTACGCAAATTTCATAACCTGCCGGAGCATATTACGGTAGCTAATTTCGGCAATTCACACAGCTCCAACGGGTTCGACTGGTCAGTATATTCCGATAAAGATTGTGCTAACATGGCTTTGGCCAGTCAAACTTTGGTATATGATGAAGCAATATTTGATTACTATTATGATAAATTTGACAGGGATAGTACGATTATAGTAGTTGTTTCTTTTAGAACGTTATACGAACAGGAAGAAATACATTCCGACAAAGTAAAACGATATTATCAGTTTTTAGACAGCAAACATATCATGGATTGGAATGTTAAAAACTCTGTTCTATATAGCCAAATACCTATATTGGGCAATTTCACCAATGCTGTTTTAGAGTTTTTAGACCTGCGGGGTAATGCAACTAAAGATAATCCCGATTATAAAAATATGACAGAAAAAAACAGACAAGACATTGGCGCGAAAAGGGCGGAATTATTCATAAAAGATATTGGTTCTTTGCAGTTGGGAATACAATATGATGCCTTAGTCAAAATCATTGATAAATGTAAGCAAAAGCAGATGCAGTTGGTGCTTGTGACTATGCCTACCACACCTTACTTCTATGAGAATTTCACGGATGAATTTTATAATAAGTTTTACAGCGACATAGAGGATATCTGCGAGCTGTATGATAGGACTGTTTATTTGGATTACACAAAAGACGAGCGATTCGTGACTAATCTGGATATTTTTAGGGATCAAGATCACATGAATGCAAGCGGCGCCGAACTGTTCACATTAACTTTTATTGAAGACTTGAAAAAGCAAGGGATATCAATCGGTTAATCAGTGTAAGTTTTATGGGGCAACGCTTTTCACTGCTGTGCGGTTTATTGGTTTTGCTTGATTATAAGCAGATTTAGTATGATAAACGCAGCCTCCTGTTGCAGAGACTACAACAGGAGGCTGCGTTTATTGCGGCAATACAAAATCCGGCAGCTCGGTAAGGGGGGGATTCACGCGGCGGTATGCCGCCCGTTCCTCCTCCAGCAGCCGCTCAATTTTTCTGCGGTCGGGCTTTTTGGCGGAAATAATGCGCTCGGGTGAGGTGCTTGCGTAGGTGAGGGGACATTCGGGCAGCGACAGCGCGTATTCATCGGGTTTTTCAAGCATTCCGCCCCACCGGTGATCGCGGCCCATAATTTCGTCGCTTTTTAGAAAAAACCGGTACCGGAGCAGCCCGTCCGAGCGAATGATGTTATCCTCCAGCTGGGGGTCGGCGTGGTACCAGACCCCGTCAAGCTTTACCATCGCCCACGCGTGGGGTACAAGCTCACCCTCAACCGAATAGGTAAGCCCGGGCACATACCGCGCCTCGTAGCCCATACGGCTGCAAAGGGTTACAAACGCGCTGGCGTAGTCCTCGCAGGAGCCGATGCCAAAGAGCAGCGGGCTTAAGCTGCGCACCTCAAACACAGTGGGGATATCGTTTGGATTGCCCCGGTACCGCCAGATATCGGTACCCACCGGGTCGTCAAAAAACGCGGTTTCTATAATAAGATGACGGTATACCGCCAAAATCTTCTCATAGCCCGTCATGCTGTCCGTAACCAGCCGGCTTAGGGTGTCGTCAAGCAGTGAGGCGATGTAAGCGTTTTGTATCGGTCCCTCATCCTCATTTTCATTTTCCGCCTGCAGTATAGGCTCCGTTGTCTCGGGCAAGTCGGAGGATGCCGTCTCCACGGCAGCGCTGCTTGCCGCAGGGGAGACGGAGGAGATTTCCGGCATAGGAACGTCGCTGATTGTTTGCAGTGGCTTGCCTGCGCTTTGAACACAGCCGGTCAGCAATGTCAGCACGCACAGCAATAATAGGGTAAGATGTTTCATAGGCGTGGCAGTCCTTTCGTCCGTATGAGTAATACTAATCTCCTCAAAAAGAGTCGATAAAAATCCGCGTGAAAACCCATAAATTAAAGCTTTTCACTTGATTTTTATACTCTTTTAATTCGGATATTAGTATAAAATGTGTGAAAAGCAAGCAAATAATGCCGCATGCGTAACCGCGCGGCGGCAAGCTGATTTCCTTTAAAAAGGGCTTTAAAAAAAGCGGGGAGACAACCCAGAAAAGGGAGGTCTCCCCGCAAAACTAACCGTAGCGTGAAAGTGGCGTACTTACTTTGAGCCCACCGCAACCTCTGTAAAGGCGTCGCCGGTGGTCAGTCTCGATTTTGCCGTGAAGGCGCTCATGGCGCTTGGGCCGATGACATAAGTGCTGTCCACCGTGCTTTCACCTTCCATGACGCACCGCGCAAGGTAGCTATAGCGGTAGGTGTTCTTGCGCTGACGGGTACCGTCCATTGCAAAGGTATCCTCCGACGCATGGTAAAGGGTTATCATGAGCCGCTGGTTTTCCTGAGATTCCAGCCACATATCAATACCCTTATCGAGGTAAGTGTTTGAATAACGCAGGCTGGAGGGAACCCATTCCGCCAGCTTATATTCTCCCGCGGGGGCATTATCACCAAGCGTTACCGTAAGCTCGATGAGCGCAAGCTCGCCCGCCTTGAGAACAGAGCCGGATTCCGGTCGGATGGTTTTGGTTACCGTAATATCCCCAGACGGGGCGGAGCCAAGGTGGTCCGGCGTGCCTACAAGGCTTGCGACAATCCCAACATCTCCGTTTTTCACGGTGATGTTGGATTTGACGAGCTGATTTTTGCTAAAAGGTACAAAGCGTATGCCGCCCTTTTTAAGCTCAAGGGTTGTGGGGAACAGCCCCCGGTTAAAGGCAACCACCGCCGTATCGGTATTCTTGGGGACAAAGCGCGCGAGGTAGGCGGTTTGCTCAAGCAGGGTTGAAGCGTCGTAGGCGCTGTTGTCACGCACATAGCGCAGGAATGCGTCGGTATTGTCAAAGCCCAGCTGTTGCGCTGCCAGCAGTACCAGCGCCGTGGTGCGCAGGTTTGCTCCGGTGGTGGTCAGCGTCAGCTGTTCGCCCTTGCCGTAGTTTGCGTAGTAGTCAGAATAGCTTAAATCATCCGTCGTGGCTTGATTGAGCTGCCCCGATTTGATGTTGTAAAACGCCCAGGTTTCGTTTGATTCGATTTTGGGCGCGATGTTTGCATCAAACGCGGCCTGCGCGCCGTCGGTGTCACCCAAATAGGCGAGGGCAAGAATAAGGTACAAAATGCCGTTGTCGCTGAGAACATCCTTATTCTTTAAAAGCGCCTTTGCGTCGGTAAGCACCGGCTGCTTGAGTGCGGCAAGCCCCATGATGGCTGCAGCCGTATCCGAAGGAGCGTAAGCGCCGCCCCTAAGCTGCCGGTTAAGCGCGAGGATGATTGCCCTTTGGTCAAACAGCTCCGGGGCGGCCACCGCAACCCGGGCGGTCAGCACAATATCCTCATAATCATAGATATAGGCTCTAATACCGCCGTTTGAGTTTTGGTAATCGGCAAAATCCACGGTGAGATCCTTATCGGCATACAGCTCGATGATGTCGTCGTTATCGGAATACTTTTCCATCAGACTGTTGGCGACCACCGCCGCAATCTGCTGGTCCACCCGGTTGCCCCGGGCGGAGGAGAGGGAATTTAGCGTATTAATATACTCGTAATACTGCTTATCGTAAAAGCCAAGCCAGATGGGGTATTTTGAGGCGGCAAGATTCGCCGCGCCGCCCGCGTCAATCTCATGGGTAATGGGCATTTCAAGCCCTGTCTTTTTCACCGAAAAGGCGTATTCCACCTTGTCGGTTATCTCCGCGGCGGTTGCACCCAGCACGACCTTATACTCGCCGGCCGCAAGCTTGCCAAAGTTAAAGTTTGAAAGCTTGCCAAACTCACCGGGTATCGTCTGGTCTTCCTTGCCGCCGCCACCGCCCGAGACGGTTGCGGTAAAGGTGACGGGCGTGCCTTCGGTGAGGTTTTCGCCGTAGGCACGGGCGGCAAACAGCACATCGTCGCCCTCTATGTAGGTTTTGCTAAAAAGGGGCGATACAAACAGCGGCAGCTTGGCGGCGATATTGCTAAGTGAAACGCCGGCCTGTGCCGCGTCGGTAACCGCTACGGCGGTTACGCGCCAGGAGGTGAGGTCATCCGGCAGCTTAAAGCTTAGGGTGGTTTTGCCGGTTGCGTCTGTTTTGCCGGTTAAGAACTGGGCGGTATCCTTAAAGTTACTGCGCATGGAGTCGCCGTCACCGCCGCCGCCTTTGCCGCCGCCGGTTTCGGGGTACCAGCTTTTAAAGCTGTAATGCCTGTAAGAGGTATAGGTCTCGTTGCGGTAATGGCCGTAGATGGAATTATAAAGACTTTCTATGGGGTCAACGCTCTGGCCGGCGACTGCAAAAACAGCCTCATCCACCACCCCGACCGAAAGCTCCGTTGCCACGGGCGCGCCGTTTTGGTCGGCGACCGAAACCGTCAGGGTTACCTTATCGCCGGGGCGGTAGCTCTCTTTATCGGGGGCTACCTTTAGGCTCAGCGTGCGATCCTTTGCGTCGTAACGTATCGTACACCGCTCGACGGAATAAACATGCCTGCCGTCAAAGTACGCGCCGCGCACATACAGCTCCGGAATGTGCTTTAGCTCCTGAGTAAAGGAGAATTTGGGGGTGGATATGACCCCCTTATCCATAATAGAATCCTGCACCAGGGTATACAGCACCTTGCCGCTTTTTTCCATGGGCAGGTCGTTCTCAAACAGGGTAATACCCACCTGCTCGCCCAAGCCAAAGCTCGCGCCGTAATTATCATAATACTGGTAATAGCCGTAGTAGGACATGGAATCAGCGGCGGCCTTATCCACTGTAAAGCGATAGGTAAGCCAGTCTGCGGGGTCTTGGCGGTATTCGGTGTAATAGCCGATATGCACCGATTCCGTCACCGCGCGCCCGTCGGCATCCTTGCAGGAGACCTCTATGCGGTAGTACTGCTCCTGTGACTGGGGGTTGGGCAGGTCCGAGAGCGTCACCTCGCCGTTTAGGGTGTTTACGGTGTAGCGGTTCTCAAGCGTCTCCTTGGTGTCGTACTGATAAATTGGCTCAGAGAGCTTTGCTATGGGGTCGAGATAGGTTCCGGTAAGGGTTTTAATATAGTCGACGCGGTACACATTCACATCCACCGGGATGTTAAGTGCCTGACCGGTAATATTTTGGGGGAAGTTCTCCCATACCTGCTGCTCGCTCAAAATGGCGCTTGTATCAATGGCGTTGGTTTTTACCACAATACGGTTCTCAAAGCCCTCGGAAACAAGCTGGGTGCGCAGCATGGTGCTGCGGGGAAAAACAAGCGCCTTGCCCGAGGAGTAATAGTAGGTGTTTTCAATGCCGGTGCCGTTAAAATACGCCCATAGGTACTGGGGCTGCCAGGAGGCTTGCGAGTCAAAATAACGTTTATCCTCATTGAATTTTACTACAGCAACGCCCGAAAGGTCGGTGGAAAAGATGGTGCCGTCGTTCTGATTGTTAAATTCCAAACCGGGCGCGGGGGTGCCGTTATAAAAAGTGGCCGAAAGTGTCATATCCACCGTCTCGTTTGCGGTGTAAAACAGCTTGCCGGGCTCGACGGCAATGTCGTACAACGGCTTTTGAAAATCTCCTACGTTTAGGTAGGAGGTGAAATACACCGTTTCCTTTTCATCGACAATCTCAAGAAAATAAGAAGCGCCGCCGGCAAGGTCTGAGAAGCTTATTGCGCCAGAGTAGGTACCGCTGCTATCTTTTGCAACGGGTATTTCGTCTATGACCTCGTTAATCTCCAAATAGGAATCCCAACGATGACTGGTCAGCCGCGCGGTTAATTGCTTTGGCGTTTCTATCCCGCTTTTGCGGGGCAGAACCTTGCCCCAGAAGCTTACCGTATCGGTGGGGCGGTAGATCTCGCGGTCCTTGTATAAAAAGCTGTAGTATTGCTCATCTAGGGACGGCTCGGCTTGCGCCGAAAAGATTACGGGCTCTACAAACTCGTTATCGGCATCCACCTTGGCAAACAGGGTGCCGCCCTCCAGCTTGCCGGTGCTTAACAGGGCGGTGCCGTCCGTGCCGGTTTGCGCGCTGACGGCGGGGTTTAGCTTGCCTTCCTCCAGTACGCCCACCGTCGCGCCGGTAATGCTTTCGCCGGAGGCGGCGTCGTTAAGCCATACCAGCGTCTGCCCGTTTACCGACTGGCTGAATACCGATACGTCGCTGATTTGCAGCAGCTTTTGGATGGTATTGCTTGCGCCGTTTGGGAGGGTACCGGTAACGTTAACGGCGTAATAGCCCTTTGAGAGCGTTTGCGGGAACACAACATAACCGCCCTCTGTGTATTCATCCAGCCTAAATATCGGGGTGTCGAAGGATACGACATGCGAGAGCGTATCCGACTGGTACATGTAGCTTTCGGGGGAGCCGCCCTCCTTAAGAAAGGCCGCTCTGGCGTTAAGGGCCTCCATATACCGCTCGCTGCCGCTCATACGGTATACCGAAACAGTGGTGTTTACAGTAGAGGGAGCCCCCTTGCCACGGTTTTCGTCAAACGCGCCCACAGTCACAATGGGGGTATCGGAGGACAAAAAGGTCTCGGCGTATTCCCCCCAAAGGAAGATGCCGCTTGTTCGATTGCTGTATGATTTTCCCGAATCCTTGCCGGTGGTAAACGAAAAGATGTAGTCCTCGGGCAGGATATCGCCCACCGGGCTTTCGAGCCCTTTTTTAATGGTAACGGTATACCTGGTGCTGGGCGCAAAGCCCTCGTTGGGATAAAAATAGGTATACCCGCCGGCGTTTGTAAAGTTACCCGCAACAGGCGGGTTAATTTCGAGATAATCGGTTAGGTCGGTGCCATAGTGAGAGGTGATTACCTCAATGCTCGCGTAGGTGTAAACCTCCTGCGAGTTATCCACAGGGCTTACCGACAGGATGGAAAAGGGGCGGCGCGTTTGGAACGCCCAGGTTCTGGTGCGCCCGTCCTGCGAGCCTAAGGTAAAGCCATACACGGTGTTCTCGGTCAGGGGAGCCTGAGGCTTTAGGATAAAGCCGCCCTCGCCGGAGCTTATTTCAAAATCAAACGCAGGCTCCGCCGTCAGGTATTTCTTGAGCCCCTGGGCGGAAAGGGTTAGGGTTGAGGAGATTAAAAAGCCGGAATCGAGCGCTACGCCCGCGTCGTCGTACTTCTGGGGCTTTATACTGATGTTTGCAAGCAGGCTGGGCTCCGGGTTCTCAAGGCTCACCGCACAGGAGGCAAGCATAGGCAGAACCATAGCGGCGCACAGCAGCATAGCCGCAGTTTTTAACAGTACCCTCAAATGCATAAGAGGCTTCATCGGTTAAATCCATCCCTTCTCTGTAAAGAAGAATATCTTTACGCGGCCGCCTGCTCTGCTATTGTGTAAGTATGATAAGAACAAGCCATAGCGCGTCGTATATTCCCCGTCTGGCTGATATCCGCTGCCCCGGGGCACTAAATGCCCTAAGCATTACTATGCGTACCCTAATACACGCATACATTCGGTTCTATTCTTCACCCGGTTTGGGTGTTATCCAAGCAATCCATAGTATTAGTGGTGCATTTTACCGCAAATATTGCGCGGTATTAAAATATTATGACAAAAAGCCTAAGCCCTGTGAGAGGGGGACTGCCTTAAAAACCGCCCAGCAAAAGCACTCAGGAGGGTTTTTGCACCTCAAGATAGCCCCACTTGTCATTTTTCATCACCGCAACCATGCCGTTTGTGCAGATGCCGCCGTCGTCGTATTCCGCCACGCATACCGCCGCACCCACCCGGTTGATATAGCCATAGCCGCCGGATACGGTCTTGACCTTGGCAAGCCCCTCGTAAAACAGCCCTGCCTCCAGGTACTGCGGCATAATAATTTCGTTGCCCTGAGTGTCCAGGTACCCCCACAGGCCTTCCCGGGCAAAGGGCAGAAGCCCTTCGCGGTAGCTCCATACATCCTCAAGCTCAGGGGGAATGATGATTTCACCGCTTCTGTTTATGTAGCCATAGCCGCCGCTGTTTTTTACCGTGGCAAGACCTTCGCTGAAGTTATACGCCTCGTCCCACTCAAAAGGGGAGACCGACCAGTCCATGTAGTTTATGTAGCCGAACCTGCCGCCGGATTTTACCCGCGCCACGCCGCCCTTAAAGTCGTATGCCTCCTCATATTTCAGTGGAATTGCCATGCGCCCCTGGGTATCGGCATAGCCCCACAGGCTGCCCTTGCGAACAGCGGCAAAGCCCTCACAAAAGCCGCGCACCTCGTCATACGCGGCGGGGATTACAAGCTCGCCCTCTTGGTTGAGAAAGCCCCACACGCCGCCCATTTTTACCGCGGCAAGCCCTTCATAAAAGCTCTGCGCTCCTTCGTAGCCTATAAACAGGGTCTCGCCGGTTTTATCAATAAAGCCCCATTTCTGGTTCTCCAGTACCGCGGCAAGCCCTTCGCGAAAGCCAAGGGTGTTTTGAAAGCGGGGGGCAATTACGGTGCCGCCCGCGCGGTCTATGTAGCCCCATTTGCCGCCTTCCTTTACGGCGCACAGGTTCTCTGTAAAATACAGCGTTTCGGTATATCGGGCGGGTACCGCAAAGGAGCCCATGGGGTCGAGAAAGCCCCATTTCCCATCCTGCTTTACCCGCGCAAGCCCACCCTCAAAGCCATCCGCATACTCATACATGGGGGATATTTTTAGCTGCGCCTTGGTTACCGGCGGTCTTTGCACCGGTGCCAGCAGGGCCTGCTCCCCGTCGGCGGGTTCGCTGCGCACCACGCCGGAATTGATTGATTCGCCGCCCTCCTCCCCGCGTATAATGAAGTTCCCGCCCAGGGTATAGGCGTTAACAATCTCCAAAAGCCCGGTGTCACCCGTGTGGTCGTAGCCAAGCTGTGCCGCCGCCAGCGCCTTTGCGTCGTCGTCCAGCGCGCGGTAGGCAATGCAAAGCTGGTAATAAACCTCGGGGTTCTCCGCGTCCCTTACCGCAAGCGCCTCGAGCTTATTGAGGGCGCTTGCGTAGTTTTGCGCCTCAACGGCACGCTCGGCAAGCCGAAGCATCAGCGGCGTGTTGTGAAACACAAAGCTCCACAGCCCCACGGCAAGCACCATAAGCGCACCCACCACCACAACCGCCGCCGCCATACCAAGGGGGTGGCGTGCCTTGTGCTCCGGCTCCTCCCCACCCCACAAAAAGCCGCTTTTCCTCCTTTGGGAGGGCTGCTCCGGGGCTTGGGCGGGGGCAGTCGTAACAGGAGGCGGGGCGTCACGATCCTCTTGGTAAGCGCGTTCCTCCTCTATCATCTGTTCCGGGGTTTTGACCTCGGTTTCCTCCCCTTTGGCAAACTCCATAATTACCACGTCGGAGGAAGAGACGCGGATGACCTCCTCCGACCGGTCCCTGGCAGGCTCTTTTACCGGTAAAGCGCACTTTTCACCGCATTTTGGGCAAAACTGGTCGTTTTTGCGCAGTGAAGCGCCGCAGCACTCACATCGTCTCATTCCGTCAAACCTCCCTGTTTTTATACCTGCTGTAATTACAACAAATGCATTCTACCCCGATTATATCATAAATTTCGGCAAAAAAACAAATGGTTTATTGTGTTTATTTTCCATAGCAGCCGTTGTTTGTTTTATAGGTATTATTCAAATAAGGCATGTTAAACCCTACGGCGGGCGGGTTCTGCAAAAAAAGTCCATGAAACATTTATAAATTATTAACCACTCACCCGCGGTATTAACTATAATTAAGGTAACATATCTAAGTACGCGCGCTTTCTGACGATTAGGCCGATTTTTGGTCCATACTATTTCTAAAACAACAATGACGGCATGGCCAGGTCATGGTGCCGGTATGGGAAGCATGAGGCCGGGGATGTCAGCATAAAAGAGAGGATTGTGAAATAGCGATGTCACAGGGAAAAATTTTAGTGGTGGATGACGACAAGAATATTTGTGAGCTTTTGCGCCTTTACCTGGAGAAGGAGGGGTTTTCGCCGGTTATTGCAAACGACGGAGAAGCGGCGCTTGCAAAGTACGACGTGGAGAAGCCCGACCTGCTCATCCTAGATATCATGATGCCAAAGCTTGACGGCTGGCAGGTGTGCAGAGAGATACGCAAAAAGTCCGAGGTGCCCATTATTATGCTTACGGCAAAGGGTGAAACCTTTGATAAGGTTCTGGGTCTTGAGCTTGGGGCGGATGATTATGTGGTGAAGCCCTTTGACGCTAAGGAGATTGTAGCCCGCATTAAGGCGGTTTTGCGCCGGGTGGGCGGGCAGCAGAACGAGTCGGCCATTAAAGAGGTGCGCTTTGATAAGCTGATAGTAAATATGACAAAATACGAGCTGCGGGTAAACGGCCAGCAGGTGGATACCCCACCCAAAGAGCTGGAGCTTTTATACCACCTGGCAAGCAACCCCAACCGTGTTTATACCCGCGACCAGCTGCTCGACGAGGTGTGGGGCTTTGAGTATTACGGCGATTCCCGCACCGTAGATGTACATGTAAAGCGCCTGCGCGAGAAGCTCGAGGGGGTATCCGACCAATGGACGCTTAAAACCGTTTGGGGTGTTGGCTATAAGTTTGAGGTAAAGGAATAAAATGCTTCGACCTATCGCTGTATGCAGAGGCAGTAACCGATTGCCCATAATGCGCGAGCGAACGGCGAAGCAGTCAAAAAGCACAGGTGTGTCGATGTTACAAGCAAGGCCTGGTGCAAAGAACCTTATGACGGGGAGCCTGATTTATGCAGAAAAGCCTGTTCACCAAATATTTTACGCTTTTTACTTCCATCATACTGGGGACCATGGCCATTTTAGGTGCGGTGCTTTTGTTTTTTGCCTCCCAGTATTTTAAGTACGAGCGTGAACGGCTGCTTTTGCGCAACGCACGCAATGCCGCCGCCATTATTGCAAGCGAATACGTCCTGCGCTCGGATAACAGCATACGCAGCACGGTGGTGCTTTCGAGCTTTGAGATATTGGGCAGCGCGGTGGATGCCACCATCTTTTTAACCGACACCAAGGGCAAAACCCTGGTGACGACCCAAAAGGGGGAGGATCTGACCGAACATGCGGTGATATCTCAGGGTATAATGGATAAAGCCGCCGAGCAGGGCGTGTTCAACGAGGTCGGGCGGCTGGGCGGCATATATAAAACCAACTATTATACCGTGGGGGTACCCATCACCATCGAGGGGGTGGGGGTTATTGGGTATGTGTTTATGTCCTCCTCGGCCATCGCGCTAAACTATTTTTTGGCAGAAATGCTTCGCATGTTTACCTTTAGCGCCATGGTGGTGCTGGCGTTTTCCTTTGTGGTCATCTACATTACCACAAGGCGGATTACCCGCCCTCTGCGCGAGATGTCCTTTGCCGCGAAAAGCTTTGGAAAAGGGGACTTTACCCAGCGTGTGCCGGTGCGCGACGGGGACGAAATGGGGCAGCTCGCCGCTTCGTTTAACAATATGGCGTCCTCTCTTGCCACAACCGAGAAGATGCGCCGCAGCTTTGTGGCGAATGTTTCACATGAGCTGAAAACCCCAATGACCACGATAGGCGGTTTTATTGACGGAATACTCGACGGCACAATTCCTGAAGAAAAACGGGAATACTACCTGAGAACCGTGTCGGATGAGATTAAGCGCCTGTCGCGGCTGGTGCGCTCCATGCTCGATCTTTCAAAGATAGAGGCGGGAGAAATGACCATAAACCCGGTGGAGTTTGATATTAACGAGTCGGTTTGCCGCACCATATTTGCGTTTGAGCAGCGCATTGATGAAAAGAAGCTGGATATCAGAGGGCTGGATGTGGGCAAGATTATGGTGTTTGCCGACCCGGATATGATGCACCAGGTGGTATATAACCTTTTGGATAACGCCGTAAAGTTTGCGAATATGGGCGGCTATATCGAGGTGTTTTACCGGGCGGAGAGCGGCATTGCCTTTGTGGGCATTCGCAACTCGGGGGACGGCATTCCCAAGGATGAGGTCGCGAGCGTCTTTGACCGCTTTTATAAAACCGACAAATCGCGCAGCCTTGATAAACAGGGTGTAGGGCTTGGGCTTTACATTGTAAAGACTATAGTAAACCTGCACCGGGGCGACATTATTGTAAACAGCGTGGAGGGACAGTTTTGCGAGTTTGTGTTCTCGGTACCGCGGGCAATCCAACAGCGGGAGAAGAAAAAAACGCGCGACGAGCAAAAGGATGGCCCTGCGGACTAGGCGGCTATAGAGCGTTTGCAGTTTACAGTTAACAAATTTCTCGAAAAAATTACGAGAATCCTTTAAAAACCGTTTATTGCCTATTCATAAGTTGCAGATATACTAGGCACATAAAGTAAACCGCCAAGACACAGAATGGCGGGCGGCACAAACCCAACCCCCGTAGCAATGCGGGGCAGGACGACAAACGATGGAATAACTATGGATAAGGGAGGAATCTTCCATGAGTGATTACGAAGGCAACGATCCGCGCGGATACTCCGGCACCAGCGGACAAAATAACTGGAACTACCCCCAGCAGGGCAGCCAGTGGCATCCGCCGGTACAACAGCAACAGCAGCAGCAGTACCCCTACGCACAGGACCAGTACAAATGGAGCTACAAGGACTATGACCAGATGTCTCCGGGCAAGCCGCCGAAAAAGCCCAAGAAAAACGGCGCCAAGGTTTTTCTCGCCATCATTGGCGTGGTGCTAACCCTGTCGCTGCTCGGGTTTGCGGGCTTTGGCATCTATTCGCTCTCAAACGCCGGGCTGCTGGATATGGAGGGCAGCTCCTCATCCCCTGTGGCAGAAAGCGAGCCCGTGGTCTCTCAGCCGGAGGCCGGCTCCGATACGCAGGGGCTTAATATAACGGATGTCCCCTCCGGCACCGGGGAGCTGTTGTCGGTAAGCGGCGCGCTCTCCACAAAGCAAATCAATATTAAGGTTTCGCCCAGTGTCGTGGGCGTGGTTACCTATCAGATGAGCTATGGCTGGACGCCCGCGGGCGAAGGCTCGGGTATCATCATGAATGAGAATGGGTACATCGTCACCAACGCGCATGTAATTAGCGGAGCGCAGGGCATTAAGGTTGTGTTATACGACGATACCGAGTATGAGGCAACCGTCGTCGGCTCGGATACACGCACCGACCTTGCCGTGCTTAAGATAGAGGCCACAGGACTGACCGCCGCGGAGTTCGGCAACTCTGAGCAGATGGCGGCGGGGGATAAGGTTGTGGCCATTGGCAACCCCGGCGGACTTGAGTTTGCGGGCAGTATTACGCAGGGCATAATCTCTGCCGTAAACCGCCAGATTACAAGCTCCACCGGGTATACCATGGAATGCATCCAGACCGACGCGGCGATTAACCCCGGCAACTCGGGCGGCGCGCTGGTCAATGAGTACGGACAGGTTATCGGCATTAACTCCTCAAAGATTGCCGCGACCGATTATGAGGGCATAGGGTTTGCTATCCCCATTAACACCGCAAAGCCCATTATAGACGACCTGATTGACAACGGACGGGTAACCGGACGCGCAAAGCTTGGCATTACCATTCAGGGTGAGATTACCGAGATGAGCGCGCAGCTTTACTCCATTCCCACCGGCATCCTGATTGCCGGGGTGGAAAAGGGCAGCGATATGGCGAATAAGGGCGTACAGGCCAACGACATTATAACAAAGATTGACGGCATTAAGATAAACACCGTTAACGATATCTACAAGATACTTGAAAAGCATAAGCCCGGCGATTCCGTGACCGTAACGCTGTTCCGCCGCCCAAGCAACGGGCCGGACCAAACCTTTGAGGTGAGCGTGGCGCTGTTTGAGGATACCGGCGCGGCGGTGCAGACAGAGCTGCCCTCCGCACGATAATTCGCAGGCTATCGAATACCAGGCTGAGTTTTGCCGTTTCTTTTATACCTATTCTCGTTTGATACGCATTCGCGGCTATGTTGACGAGGGTTAGTGTAATACTACTCTCCTCAAAAAGAGTCGATAAAAATCCGCGTGAAAACCCATAAATTAAAGCTTTTCACTTGATTTTTATACTCTTTTAAAATCGGATATTAGTATAACATTCATTTGAACTCCTCTAAACAGCGGCAGGGCTTACGGGTTACCCGTAAGCCCTGCCGCTGTTATTATGGGATGAAAAAACCGTATTGAGGTTTAATACTACTCTCCTCAAAATGAGTCGATAAAAATCCGCGTGAAAACCCATAAATTAAAGCTTTTCACTTGATTTTTATACTCTTTTAAATCGGATATTAGTATAAGGGCTTATTCTTGCGAAGACTGCGCTATGCCCGCGAAAGGAGCGGGAACATCAGCGGGGCGGTCAGGATGCCGGGGCGGGTGATAAAAAGGTGATCGTCATAGGGGCGGTATACAAGGGGCAGCCCGCAATCGGCGGGCGGGGTAAAGCCTAAGGCGAGAACCTCCCGGTCACCTGCAAAAAAGGAAGCCGCCTCGGTAAGGGGCAGCGGGCTTTCGCTGTAATAGTCGTAGAGGGTGCCGTCCTTCCAAAATACCAGAAGATCCTCCTGCTCGAAATAATACGCACAGTTATGAAGAAGGCTGAGGCTGTAGAACAGAATAAGTGACAGGTTTGCGGTGGAGGCAACCCGCTTCGTGGCGGCAGCGCCGGTTTTAACCAGGCGGGTGAGGATGCCGAGATCCTCTGTCCTGCGGATATCCAAAAGCCTTGCCCCGTCACGCGGGCGGGGCCTTATTGAGTCTAAGGCAAGAAGGCTCTGCTGCTCCGCTGCCTGCACGAAGCCGAACCTGGGGTAAAAATCGAGGACGGTTTCGTTTGCAAAAAGGTATGTAAACGCCGCGCCGCGCAGGGTCTCCTGCTCCAGCACATGGCGCATCAGGCGTGCGGCACAGCCCTTGCCGCGCCAGTCCTTGGCGGTCATAACCGTACCCAGCATGGCGGCGGAAAATGCCTGTCCATCCAGCACAAGCTCTACGCGGCTCGCGGAGACATTGGCGGCGATTTCTCCGTCCTCTGCAAGCGAGTAGGGGACGTAGCAGTCATCCCAAAACCCCGCCGCATACCATGCCTCGAGGTCTAGACCAAAGGTGGCACCCGCAAGACGGCTTAGGCTCTTACGCAAGGTGTCGTCGTGCTTATAATCGCTGACCAGAGAGAGCATAAAAAAGTCCTCGATTCTTCCTTTGAGAATATACATAATGTAATAAACGATTATAAATGCTGCAAAATGCCGGTATGACTGCATGGTGCGGTGCCGCAGGAAAACCCCCTACATCGCAAGCTCCTCAACAAAATTGACACCCTCCAGCGCACGGATGGGATCAAGCTCGCTTTGCGTATCCTTTTTACGGTCTATCCCCACGTTTACAAAGAGCGCCATGACAGGCTCGGCTCCGCTTGACTTTATCAGCTCTATGGAGTCCACCTCCGCGTAGGTTTTGCGCAGAAAGGCAAGCACATGCTTAAAGCGGGTAAGGCAGTCTATTTCGATATACAGCCGCGCCGAGCGGGTGCGCTTGTAAAAGAGCATATCGAATTTGTGCATAAAGGTAATTACAATAAGTATAATGGCGCCGCCAATCAACGCGCCGCTGTAAAACCCGATGCCCACCGCAAGCCCCATAGCCGCGGAGGCCCACAGCCCCGCCGCCGTAGTAAGCCCCTTTATTTGCTGCCGCCCGGTAATCAGGATGGTGCCGGCGCCTAAAAAGCCGATGCCGCTGATTACCTGCGCACCGATGCGGGTAGGGTCGCCGCTGCCGTGGGTGATGTGCTCAAATACATACTGGTTGGTGACCATGGCAAGGGCGGAGCCGACGCACACAAGGATATGGGTGCGAAAGCCGGCCGCCTGTTTATGGCGGCCGCGCTCAAGCCCGATCATGCCGCCGAGCAGTACTGCCAATAACAGGCGTACAAAGGTAGAAAGCAGGTTGACCTGCTCAAGGGTAGCAAATAGCGCCGCGAAGGATTCAAACATCGTGCAAGCCCTCCTGTTTCGGTTAAATGATGGACTATTTACGCCGAATAATACGTTGTGTAGTAAGCATGGGCGGTTTGGAAACCGCCCATGCAGCGCCTTAACGAAGCACCGTGCCCCTGTTTCTATCACTATATGCAGACGCCGGATAATTTATACTAATATCCGATTTAAAAGAGTATAAAAATCAAGTGAAAAGCTTTAATTTATGGGTTTTCACGCGGATTTTTATCGACTCTTTTTGAGGAGATTAGTATTACCAGTGGAGGGGCGGGCAGGTAGCGAGGCTGTATTTAAAAAATGCCCATAAAGTATACACACTATAGCACATGGCGCTGTTTATGTAAAGCGCGTGTAAAGCCCACGCCCTAAAACCGCGTGGTTTTAGGGCGTGGGAGGTCGCATATTTTACAAATATTATATGTAAAAAAGCCGCAAAAAACCGAACAGAGAGCAGTTTAGCATTACATATAGCTTGCGATGATAGAGTCATATTGCACCACATGACCGTCCATAGCCGCAAGAAGCTGGCGTTTGCCGGAGCTCTCGCTCAGGTCGAGCATGGTATCGAGCACATAAATCTTGTACTGGTAGCGGTGTGTCCAGCCAAAGGGCGGCTTGGGGCCGCGGTATTTGTGCCTGCCGTAAGCAACACCCTGCACCGCGCCGTCATAGACGTCTAAGACAGCCCCCTCGGGAATTTTATCAAAGATCATCGGCATAATCGGCAGGTTCCATATCACCCAGTGGGTATAGGTGCCAAGGGGATGATCGAGATCATCCAGGATAATGGCAATGCTTTTCGCCTTTGGATCAAACTCACTTTGAAAGCGAAAATCCGGCGATACATCGTCGCCGTAGCCGGTGTACCGGTCGGGAATAATTCCGCCCTCGGGGATACCGGCGCTAAAAACCGTCATGTTCTCGGTCAGGTCGAGCTCCAGCGCCCGGGAGCTTGCGCGAATGACCATCACCGAGATTGCAAGGACAACCGCTATCCCAAGCAGGATGATGGGTACAAGCCACTTTTTTGTTTTCTTTGTGCCTGCTTTTTTTGTCTTCATAAAGAATGTCCACTCCTTTCCTGGTTACTGCTCTTGCTGTTTCTTGGGCTTCAGCGGACGGATTGTGCCGTCTTGCTCCTGAATAGACACATGATCCAGCGTTCGTTTTAAGTCGTCGCGAAAGGCCTTAATGTAAGCGGCGCGCAGAGCCGCCTGCTCGGTTTTTTCTTCCTCGGTGAGGCCGGTGGTTTTTGCCTTTCTGGCAAGGGCGTTGATACGCTCGATATCACTTGAAAGCATGGGAACCTCCAGTATTTAATGCTGCCATCCAATAGAAGTATAGCTCAAATCCGCGTCATAATCCATCAATCATGGCCTTTATGCCGCTAATCAAGGGGAGGATAGGGGAAAAAGCCCTGTCGCGGGGGAAGGAACGGGAAAAGGGAGAGCGTTATGTAGCGGCTTCCTTCACCAGAGACCGGCCGCGCCAATACCCCTTGTGCCATCGCACCAGCATGATGACGGCGCGCAAAAGCTCGTCCACGGTAAGACCAATCCAGATGCCCACCAGCCCAAGCCCGAAATGGATGCCCAATAGGTACCCTAAACCAACCGCGACACCCCACATGGAGACCATTCCCACATAAACAGGGAAACGCACATCCCCCGAGGCCTGCAGCGCGCGGATGACAATGAGATTGATTGTGCGTCCAATTTCAAGGAAAATCTCCACCAGCATAATCTTTTGCCCCAGCGCGATAATCTCAGGATTATCGGTAAAGATGGAGAACATGGTTTTTGATGAGAGCCAAAGGGTTGTGGACATGAGTATGGTAACCATAACCGCAGGTATCAGGCTTTTGCGCACACGGCGGTCGGCATCGTCCTCCTGCCCCGCGCCAATCATATGCCCCACAATAACCTGCGTGCCCTGCGATACCGCACCCGCATAGATAAACGAAAACCACGACAGCATAAGCGCGTAAACGCGGGTGGAAACGGTGGTGGCGCCAATGGTGTTTGCCATACCCAGCATCATTGTTTGCGCCATGGAATAGGAGAGCGACTCGCCCCCGGATGGCAGACCGATTCGCAGCAGGCGCTTTAAGGTTTTTACCGGGAAGGGACGCAGATGCTTTAAGGAGATACTGCCGGGAACAAAGCGGCGGAATAAGAGCATAAGCAGTATGACGCCGATGGTACGGCTTGCGACACTGGAGATGGCGACGCCAACCACGCCAAGACGGGGCAGACCCCACCAACCGTACAGCAGCAGCGAGTTGCCAATGATGTTTAGGACGTTTACGGAAAGAGAAACCAGCATGGTTTGCGTCACCAGCCCGTTTGCCCGAAAAATAGCCCCGAAGGTGGAGAACACCGCAATTAAGAAAATACCGGAGCCCACGATGGAAAGGTACGTCACCGCGTCCTCTATCAGCTCGGGAGGTGTTTGCATGAGGGTAAAGAGAGGGCGGGCGAGAAAGGTCAGCACAATGCCGATAATCAGGCCGAAGGCAAGGTTAACCGATACCGCGACGGTGTAAAGCTCCGACAGCTTGCCATGCTCCCCCGCGCCCAGATATTGCGACACAAGGATGGTGGTGGCGGTGGCAAGGACGCTGAACATAATAAATACAAGGTTAATAATTTGGTTTACATTGCCGATGGCGGCAACCGCGTTATCCGAGTAGCGGCTGATCATAAACTGGTCTACATTGCCCACCAGCATTTGCAGCAGCAGCTCGATAAAAATGGGATAGGTCAAAAGAAACAGCGAGGTTTTTGCGCTTATGGGTTTTGTTTGTTTCATATTCGCCCGCGGGCCGTCCTTTCAGGGTGGTCACTATCGTTGGTCAGGTGCGTGTTCTTTAGACGGCTACTGCCAGCTGTTGCGGTCCATCTGTCGGCGGAAGTTGCGCCGCGTCGCAGCGTATTTTCGCTGCTCGCGAATGCGCCGGAAGAAGTCGCCCCCAAAAAACAAAAAGAAGTTGATAAGCGAGGCGAGTATTGAGGCAACCGTCGCCCAATCAAACCGCCAGACGGCAGCCACAAGGCTTATTGCAAAAAACGCGGCGTTTAAAAACGCCAGGTATTTAATTTTAATGGGAATTACAAAAAACAGCATAATCTGCGTATCGGGGAACAGCACCGCGAAGGCGAAAAACAGCGAATAGTTTAAAAAGGTGTTGGTGCCATAGCCGGTAATCAGCGCCGCGAGGATGGAGCCGATAATGCCCAAAAGGTAATAAAGGTTAAAGCGGGCGGTTCCCCAGTGACGCTCTAAATTTACGCCAATGAGGTAATAAAAGTACAGGGAAAACAGGATAAACAAAATACTTGAGCTTGGCGGCAGGAACATAAAGGTAATAAGCCGCCATAGCTGTCCGTGAAAAAGCCCATACCGTTCAAGAGCCAGCAGCCCGAACAGATTAGTCTCCTGCCCGCCCAAAACAAACGAGCCCGGGAACAGGTAGGTCATGAGGTAAACCAGCAGCATACCTGCCGAGATATACAGCATAAGGTTTGGGATAGCGATGCGTCGAACCATTCGTTCGAGTTTATTAAGAAAATTATTCATTGGTTTAGTCATGCCTTTCCGGCGCGTTTTTATCATGCAAAGCACGCCATCCGCTTTATTTTTTGTGTTGCCGTTATTATGAACGATTTTTACGCCGTTAAGGCGCGAAATCGCTGCCGTTAGTTTTAACTTATACAAATTGCTTGTAAATATAGTACCATTTTTTCGTGCGCGATTGCAATACATACACAAAGAAACGGTTCTGTCGCACAAATTGTTTACAATTCCTTGTTTTCACAGCGCGGCGGGGAGTGTTCACAAATAAGTACAAAGGGGAACAGCTCCGATAGAAATATCACCCTATAATAGTAGGAGGCGGTCTTTTTAAAAGACCGCCTCCGTTACTTATTTAATAAAAAAGGGCTGATGCAAACTCCGGTTTTATGCGGTATTTGCTTTAGTACTTGTTTCGAACCACATACTTGGTATGCAGAACCTCATGGGCAAGATGACTGCCGGGCTCGCCGAAGAAGTCTTTATACAGCTCAATTACCGCCGGGTTCTGGTGGCTCTTGCGGTAGGTCAGGCTCTCGTCCTCCGCGTAGATGGCCTTAGCCCGCAGGGCGGCAAGGTCGGTAAAGTTGCGCACATTGGCGGGCTGGGTGGGCTGTCCGCCGCCGTTTACACAGCCGCCGGGACATGCCATAACCTCAATAAAGTGGTAATCGCGCTTGCCGGCGCGGATATCGTCGAGCAGTTTGCGGGCATTGGCAAGACCAGACACCGCAGCAACCTTAATCTCGTTGCCCGCGATGTTGTAGGTGGCCTCCTTAATGCCGTCGGTGCCGCGCACAGCGGCAAACTCAATCTCCTTGTTGTCCTTGCCGGTGAGCACGTCGTTGGCGGTGCGCAAAGCAGCCTCCATAACGCCGCCCGTAGCGCCGAAGATAACCGCAGCACCGGTGGAAAGACCCAAGGGTGCGTCAAAATCCTCGTCGGGCAGGTTTGCAAAGTTAAGACCGGCGCGCTTAATCATGCGCGCATACTCGCGGGTGGTCAGCGCCACATCCACGTCCGGCATACCCTCGCCGGCGGCGGACTGGTCGTCGCGGCCTGTTTCAAACTTCTTGGCGGTGCAGGGCATGATGGCTACCACGAAGATATCCTTG
Organism: Bacillota bacterium; assembly: GCA_023433405.1. Taxonomy (GTDB): domain Bacteria; phylum Bacillota; class Clostridia; order Oscillospirales; family Ruminococcaceae; genus Acetanaerobacterium. Next base: position 25,885 of record JAEZCT010000084.1, read on the forward strand.
GGGTCAATGCCCTTTTTCTTTGCGTAATAGGTCTTCGCGATGGCGCCAAACATCTGCTGGGGCGATTTGCAGCTCGAAAGGTTGTCAATAAAATCGGGGAAGTTGTGCTCGCAGAACTTAATCCAGCCCGGAGAGCAGGAGGTAATCAGCGGCAGCTTGCCGCCCTCCTTAAACCGGTGAAGGAACTCGGTGGCCTCCTCCATAATGGTGACGTCGGCTGAAAAGTCGGTGTCAAACACACCGTCAAACCCCAGGCGGCGCAGTGAGGAGGCAAGCTTGCCCTTAACATTGGTGCCAACCGGCAGACCAAACGACTCGCCAAGCGTAACGCGGATAGAGGGGGCAGCCTGCACCACCACATGCTTTGTGGGGTCGGCAAGCGCCTTCCAAACAAGGTCGGTCTGGTCGTTTTCCGACAGCGCGCCGGTGGGGCAAACCACGATGCACTGGCCGCAGGAAACGCAGGAGACATCGGCAAGGTCGTTGTCAAAGGTGCAGCCGATGTGGGTTTTAAAGCCGCGCTCGTTAGCGCCGATGACCGAGACGCTCTGCGTCTTATCGCAGGCTGCCACACAGCGGCGGCAAACGACGCATTTGTTGTTATCGCGGTACATATGGGGGGCGGAACGGTCAATGGCATAGGTGTTGTTTTCACCCATGTAGTGGTTTTCGTTCTCTACCCCGTAATCGGTGCAAAGGGTTTGCAGCTCGCAGCTGCCGCTGCGCACGCAGGAAAGGCACCGCTTGTTGTGGGTGGAAAGAATAAGCTCAAGCGTCTGGCGGCGTGAGGTAGCGACGCGCTCGGAGTTTGTGGTAACCTCCATGCCCTCGTTCACGGGGTATACGCAGGAGGCGACAAGGCTTCTCGCGCCCTTAACCTCCACCACGCAGATACGGCAGGCGCCGATTTCGTTGATGTCTTTCAGGTAGCACAGGGTAGGGATCTCTATGCCGGCATCCCGAGCGGCCTCAAGAATGGTGTAATTCTTCGGCACGGACAGGGGCATACCGTTAATCTTGATATTTACGTTTTCCATGATGGTATACTCCTCCTTACTGTTTGATGATCGCGCCGAAGCGGCATTTTTCCATACATACGCCGCACTTGATGCACTTGGCGGAATCAATGACATGCAGCTCTTTTACCTTGCCCTCAATGGCGTTTACAGGGCAGTTCTTAGCGCACAGGGTACAGCCCTTGCACTTATCGGGAATAATGACATAGTTAAGGAGAGCCTTGCAAACGCCCGCAGGGCATTTCTTATCCTTAATATGCGCCATGTATTCATCCTTAAAGAAATGCAGGGTGGAAAGCACGGGGTTTGGCGCGGTCTGCCCAAGGCCGCACAGGGCGTTATCCTTAATGTAGCCGCACAGGGTAACAAGCTCCTCAAGGTCGCTTTCCTTACCCTTGCCCTTGGTAATGCGGTCAAGAATCTCGTAGAGACGCTTGGTACCGATGCGGCAGGGGGTACATTTGCCGCAGGATTCATCCACCGTAAACTCCAAGAAGAACTTGGCAATATCAACCATACAGGTGGTTTCATCCATAACAATCAGGCCGCCGGAGCCCATCATGGAGCCGATGGCAATCAGGTTATCGTAATCGATGGGGATATCAAAATGCTCGGCGGGGATACAACCGCCCGAAGGACCGCCGGTTTGTGCCGCCTTAAACTTCTTGCCGTCTGGGATGCCGCCGCCTATTTCATCGACAATCTCCCGCAGCGTGGTGCCCATTGGGACCTCTACAAGACCGGTGTTGTTAATCTTGCCGCCCAGCGCGAACACCTTGGTGCCCTTGCTCTTTTCGGTGCCCATGGAGGAAAACCACTCGGCGCCGTTAAGGATGATGCGGGGGATGTTGGCGTAGGTCTCTACGTTATTAAGCACCGTGGGCTTGCCAAACAGACCCTTTACCGCGGGGAAGGGGGGACGGGGGCGGGGCTCGCCGCGCTTGCCCTCGATGGAGGTCATAAGCGCCGTCTCCTCGCCGCAGACAAACGCGCCGGCGCCAAGGCGAAGCTCCAGGTTAAAGTTAAAGCCGGAATCAAAGATATTGTTGCCCAAAAGACCCATTTCACGCGCCTGGTTAATTGCAATCTCCAGACGTTTTACCGCAATGGGATACTCGGCGCGAACATAGATATAGCCCTGGTCCGCCCCGATGGCATAGCCCGCTATCGCCATGGCCTCAAGCAGCGCATGGGGGTCGCCCTCAAGCACCGAGCGATCCATGAACGCGCCGGGGTCGCCCTCGTCGGCGTTGCAGCATACATATTTTTTATCCGAAACCGAGGCCTTTGCAAAGCTCCACTTAAGCCCGGTGGGGAAGCCGCCGCCGCCTCTGCCGCGCAGACCGGAATCCTTGATGGACGCAATGACTTCGTCGGGGCTCATTTCGGTAAGTACCTTGCCAAGCGCCTGATAGCCGTCGTAGGCGATGTACTCGTTAATATCCTCGGGGTCGATAACACCGCAGTTGCGCAGTGCCACGCGGTTTTGCTTTTTGTAGAAGTCGGTTTCGTTTAAGGACTGAATGGTGTCGTCAACGATGGTCTCCTGGTACAAAAGACGCTTGACGACGCGCCCCTTTAACAGATGCTCGGTAACGATTTCGTGCATATCCTCGGGGGTTACGCGGGAATAAAAGCAGCCCTCGGGGTAAACGATCATGATAGGGCCAAGGGCACAAAGGCCGAAGCAGCCGGTTTTAATGACCTTAATCTCATCCGAAAGGCTGTTTTGCGCGAGCTGTTTTTCCAGCTCGTCTATAATAAGCTGACTGCCTGAGGAGGTACAGCCGGTACCGCCGCAGACCAGTATGTGGGAACGATACATGGTTGTGCTCACCTTTCCGGCGCCTGTGCCGCAAAAAGGCACAAAAACGCCATAAAAATTATGGTGTGGTTGCGGGAGAGGCTTACTTGCTAAAGCAGTTTTGAGTGCCGGAGCCGAGAGCGTTGGCACCCCTCTCCCCATTTTTTACTTTGCGGCGGCACCGATGGTGTATTCGGCGACCACGTTGCCGTTTACGATATGGTCGCTGACAATACGCGCCACCTTCTCGGCGGTCATCTTCACATAGGTGACCTTTTCCTTGCCGGGCACATAAACCTCAACGACAGGCTCGTACTGGCAAATACCGATGCAGCCGGTCTGGGATACCGCAACCTCGGTCAGGCTGCGCTTTGCAATCTCCTCCGTAAAGGCGGCTAGAACAGGTCGCGCACCGGCGGCGATGCCGCAGGTAGCCATGCCAACCACGACACGGATACAGCCGCTTTCATCCGAACGGATGCCAATTTTATTCTTCATGGAGTCGCGAAGAGCCGAAAGCTCCGCAAGACTTTTCATAGTATACCGATTCCTTTCTTAAAGGGTGTATTCCAACATGGTTTCTTTTCGCATTTAGCAAATTTGCGGGTATAAGCACACGCTTGCCTATAAGCCGCAACCGGCGTTACACATCGTTTTCGGTCACATAATCCGCGATAAAGGCGAGGACCTCAGGCTCCGCAAGGGAGATATCCCCGAGAATTTTTCGCATTTCGCGGGTATCGAGCACAAACGCCGCGCCGTCCCTTTCGTGGGTGTAAACAAAATCCAGGTGCGGGTTGCAGGATATTAGCGCGTTCATGGTGGCGCGCATATCCCCAAGGGGCATACGGTCAATGTGGTTTAAGCCAAATACCGCAAAAACAACAGTTCCTTTTCCCGGCTCGGAGGCAAGCTCAAAGCTGCCCCCCGCAAGCTGCGCCGACATCTTAAAAAACGAGAGCCCAAGGCCCACCTTACGGGTGGTGCGGGTGGTATAAAAGGGGTCTGCCGCCCGTTTGGCGGTTTCCTCATCCATACCGCAGCCGTTATCGGCAATGGTAACGGCAAGCTCGTTTTTTTGGGAGTCTTCCTTAACCGAAAGCTCGATGAGCGTGGCGCCGGCCTTGACGGAATTTTGAGCGATATCAAGGATACCAAGCGAAAGCTCCTGCATCATAGCCGGCTATTTGTCTTTATATTTGGCCAAAATCTTATCCACGTCCTCGACCACCAGGCGTCCGTAAACGTCCTCGTTTACAGTCAAAACGGGGGCAAGACCGCAAGCGCCTATGCAGCGGCAGGCGTCCAGTGAGAACCGGCCGTCCGGCGTGCATTCGCCGCCCTTAATGTTCAGCTTTTCCATCAGCTTGTCGTAGATATCACCCGCGCCCTTAACATAGCACGCGGTGCCAAGGCAGACAGAGATTTTGTACTCGCCCTTAGGGTACAAAGAGAACTGCGAGTAGAAGGTGACGACACCGTACACCTCTTCCAAAGAAACCGTGAGACCCTCCGCCACCATCTGCTGCACCTCAAGGGGCAGATAGCCGTAAATCTCCTGCGCGCCCTGCAATACGGGCATGAGGGCGCCGGGCTGCTCCTTATGAGAGGCAATTAGCTGCAATAGCTCGGCTTCCTGCTCTTTTGTGCCCTTAAACGGCACACTGGTTGTGGACTTTGCCATTTGTGGATTCATCCTCCTTAGACCAAGAATGTGTGGGAACGATACAACAACATTTCCTATACAAATATTCGATTAAGAGCACCGAAAAACCCCAAAAAGCCGGGCTTGCCGTGACTTTTGCCGCGGGGTTTTGCCATACTCCCATCGAAGATTGGTATGATACCTTCAGCCGCCTTGCGCCCTGCGCTATATTGTTAAGCCTTTAACAATAATATACGCAATGACTCGTTAATAAATTAACAGAAACGCGGTTTGCCAACTGAAATTATATCAGAACGACCAAAAAAAATCTACAGGAAATCGCATAATATTAATGTAAGGTTCTATAGGAAACGCCGAAAAAATAAAGGATGCCCATGTAGAAAAAGCATGGGCAAGGCTAAAAAAGCGCGGTATGAAGATTAATTCGCCGCAAAAAACCAAGCTAATCTATGGCAACGACCCGATCACCAGTGGCGCACGCCTTGCGGGGGAGTGATTGACCCAAAAAAACGCGGCCGACTAAGTGCGGCCGCGTGTGCTATAAGAACAGGTTCTTATTATATTGAGTTACCGGAAGAAAAAATTTTAGGGGAAAGCGGGGAGCCAATAAGAAGGATAGCCGTCACGCCGCTTTTTGTAAAACGCCGCCCTCTGATGCCAAGGGCTTTTTAACGCGACTGCCGGTAGGTATTGTAGCTGACCCAAAGGTGAAACACGCCAAACAGCGCGGCGCACAGAATGAGGGGAATAAATCGCGCCCAAACGCCCGCAAATAAAAACGCAAGCGCTGGAAAAACCGCCATGGGAACCGGAATAACCCACAGGGGGCAAAAAAGCAGGCGAAATTCCCGCCCGCCAAACAGGTACCGAAGCCAAAGCACATAGTATACGCCGACACAAAGGCACATAAGTATGAACCAGATATCTGCCGCCGCTTGCGCGAAGGAGCTGCCCGAAAACAGAATAAGCACCGTAAACAGCGCGGCACGAGAGATATTCTCAAGAAGCGAAGGCGCCTTGGGGGAGGAGGGACGGTTCTCGGGGCTGCTTTGGGGCGGGTAGGCAATAAACAGCAGGTTAGGCAGCAAAATGGCGGCGAAGAGCATCAGCCCTATCCATGAAAAGCTCAAGGGGAAAAGTCAGCTCCTTTTTTTTGCGGTTGTTAATGAAAATGCGTGTCAGGTAAAAGTAAGGCGGAAAAAATTGCAGGGGCTAAAGACCGCTTAAATCAAACGCGGGGATATACCGCTTGGCTGCGGCGGCGGGGGACTGCACAAAGCCGTCCTCAATGCCGCTTGCAAACAGCGCGTCCTCCGCCCTTTGGTATTCGCGCCTGGTGAGCGGGCGGTTGATTTCGGGATAATTCGCAAGCTCGCCGCAGGGGGTGTACTGCCCCATCAGCGAGAACAGCACCGCGCCTTTGGGGAAGGTCTTGGCGACCCAGCGTATGACGGCAAGGGTATTTCGGATATTTGCGGGCAGCACAAGATGACGGATGAGGACTCCGCTGCGGATAAGCCCATCCTCTCCAATAGCATAGGGGCCGGTCTGGCGAAACATCTCGCGGATGGCCGCCGCGGCGACCTCAAAATAATCCCCCGCGCCCGAATAACGGGCGGCGGCAAAATTGTCGGCATATTTCATGTCGGGCAGGTATACGTTTATTTTGCCCTCCAAAAGCCGGAGGGATTCGGGCAGCTCGTAGCCGCTGGAATTGTACGCCACCGGGACGGGCGGCGGGTCGTTCAGGCTCTGGGCAATGGCGGGAATAAAATGGGTGGGGTTAACCAGGTTTATGTTGTGCGCACCCTGTGAAGCAAGCTCAAGGTATATTCTTCGCAGGCGCCCAACGCTTACCGCCCGCCCAAAGCCGCCGTGGCTGATCTCATGGTTTTGGCAGTACACGCAGCCAAGCGAGCAGCCTGAGAAAAATACGGTGCCGGAACCGCGCGAGCCGCTTATCACCGGTTCTTCCCAGTGGTGAAGGGCGGCACGCGCAAGCACCGGCTCGCTGCCCATGCGGCAAGCACCAGCCGCCTTGCCGGGCAGGGCGGCAAGGCGGGGAGCGCCGCAGCGGCGGGGGCATAGCGTACAGGGGTCGGCAGAAAGCACGGCGTGTTTCATTACAGCGACCACAGCGGGGTAAGGCTTGCCTTGCGCTCCGTCAGCTTTTTCACAAAAAGCCCCCGCAAATATCCCCGGTCGGTGGTGGTGTAAAACAGGTCAAACCCATTTTTTAAATAGAAACGCACAAGCTTTTTTATTGCGGCGGGGGCGTGCAGGGAGAGCATATCCACACCCTGCGCACGGCAGCGTTTTTCCACCTCGGCAAGCAGTGCGCTGCCCGTACCGTTTTTCTGGTCGTCGGGCAAAACGCAAAGGCGGCTGATATAGGCAAGCTTTGCGCCGTCCTTTTGCGTAAAAATGCGAAACCGCACCGTGCCGATGACATCGGAGTTTTTGGTACACACCAGAAGGGTTTTCAGGTGCATATCCCGAAGGATGTCGGTGCTGCCCTCTTTGAGCGCGGCAATGCCGTTTGGCAGCTTTAGCTGCTGCTCCGCTTCCGCGTAGGCTAATACAATCAGGTTGTAAATCTTTGGCGCGTCGGGTGGCGTGGCATCTCTAATAAAGGTCAGGTTCAAGTTGTGCACTTCCTTGTTCGAAGTTCCCCATGACTAGGCAGTCGTATGGCATAAAGCTGGAAGGCTGTAACCGGCGGTGCGGCGGGGTGAAACTGCGCGCCACCCCTGAGTAGGGGACGTATTGGCATTTTAATTTTGCCGCAGGACGGCAAGGCGCTTCCCCCAAAAACCGGTCAAACCCTAGAAAAGCTGTACAGTTTATACTGTTTTGCGACAAGAGGGGGTATAAAAATCAGGACCGCCACCTTTCCCTTGGGGGGTTGTCGCGGATTTTATAGCCATTTTCATACTGTTATCGCAAAAGTAGCACCAGATGCATAGTCTCGTGGCAATAAAGATAATTATAGCATAACGCCAATGCAAAAACGAGGGCAGTAAAAGTGAAAATACAAGAAAAAAATAGGGAAAACAAGAAAAATAAAATATAAATTTACGATGATTCCAAAAGCCACAGAACGAAGTGGGAAAAAGGCTTTTTTATACCAATCGCGTTTTAAAGGAAAGCAAAAATTAAAAAGGCACAGCGGGTTATAATCAAAGGCTTAATCGCTTAGTTATCGGGATTCGGATAGCCGCGAAAGATAACGGCGCCAAAGGGGGAAAACAACCTTGAGAATCCATCGGGATTCGGTATTTTATTCCGCCGCCATGTTCACCTTTTCCTCCGTCGCGCTGTCGCTGATGGGGTTTGTATACCGCATTGCAATGTCCCGCCTCATCGGCGCGGAGGGCATGGGCGTATACGGTCTGGTTATGCCGGTTTACGCGGTGGCGCAGTCCTTTACGCTCTCCGGTCTTGTGCTTGCGGTTACGCGTAAGTCGGCACAGTATCAGGCGCTGGGGAACCGCGGCGCGCTCAGGCTGACACTGCGGATAAGCATGGGGCTGTATGCGGTGCTGTTCCTGTGTGCCGCGGGACCGCTGGGGCTTTTCAGCGGCCCCATCTCCGCCCAGCTGCTGGGGGATGGGCGCACCCGTACCGCTCTGCTGCTTTTATTGCCCTGTATGGCGCTAACAGGGGTGGAAAACCTGTTTAAGGCCTATTTTCAAGGAACGCGGCACATCGTTCCCCCCATAGTCTCGGAGCTCAGCGAACAGGTTGTTCGCATAGGGGCGGTGCTTGCGCTGTTATATGTGTTTCGCGGCGCGAACGCGGGGGTAAGTGCCGCACTGATTATTACGGGCATGATTATCAGCGAGGTATCAAGCGTTACCATCTTAAGCGTCTGGCACCGGCTGAGTAAACGTGTACGCCAAGGTGCCGGGCAAAAATCCGGCACCACGGCGGGGCGCATGGCAAAGGAGCTTTTGCGGGCGGCGGTTCCGGTATCCTTCGCGGGGCTTTGCACAAACCTGCTTGCCAGCGCAACCTCGGTAATCCTGCCCCGTCGGCTGACAGGCTCGGGGCTTGCGAGGGAGGAGGCGTTAAAGGCCTTTGGTGTAATGAGCGGGATGTCCATGCCCCTGGTAATGATGCCCGCCGCGCTGGTGTACCCGCTGGTGGCGGTGCTGGTGCCAAAGCTTGCCCAGGCAAGCGCCTTAAATGACACCGCGGATATTAAGCGCAAAACGGCAAAGGGGCTGCATGCCACAGGCATTATCTCCTTTGGCGCGGCGGCGGTGCTGCTCTCTCTGGGGGAGCCTATGGCGCGCCTGTTGTACCATGAGCCGTCGGCGGGCAGATATATGGCTGCGCTGACCGGCGCCGGATTTTTAACCTACTACCAGATAGTTACGGGCGGGATATTAAACGGCATAGGGCGGCATAAAATCGCGTCGGCAAGCATTCTGCTCTGTTCGCTGACGCACCTTCTCTGCACATGGGTTTTATGCGCGGTACCCGGGATTGGCATGGCGGGGTATGTGGCGGGCGATTTGGTGAGCGCGCTGTTTGGGGTGTGCTTTAATATGGCGTTTATTGTGCGCCGCACCGGCCTTTCCTTGCGCGTACATAACTGGGTGGTTAAGCCGTTGCTGTCGTTTTTTGCGTCGGCATTCTCGGCAAGGCTTGCGTCTTCCCTTATGGCGGGCAGGGGCATGGGCGAGGTCCTGGGGGTATGCCTTGGGGCGGCGGTATGCGTGGCGGTATACCTTGCGGCGCTGCGCTTCCAGGGGGTTAGCTTTGGGCGGTACCTTGGCTCGCTGCGCAAGGGAGGTATGGCGGCAGAAGCAATGGCGCTGTTTGAGTCCGCGCAAGGCTGAACACCCTGTAGGAGCGCATTAACTGGGCTTTTACAATTCCCCTCCAAATCGGTTATTCGTATATTGCAACAGCCTATTAGCGCCATATGCCCAAACTGCAAGCCGCAAGCCGCTGCGTGCTGGCTTGCAGCTTTTCCTGCGTATTTTAGCCGGGCTTTGTTGTCTGCATTTTCTGCACTTTTTGAAGAGAGTAGTCTTATACTAATATCCGATTTAAAAGAGTATAAAAATCAAGTGAAAAGCTTTAATTTATGGGTTTTCACGCGGATTTTTATCGACTCATTTTGAGGAGATTAGTATTAATATCTCCTTTGGGCAGTTAGGCGCTAATGGATAAACCGCGCGGAGAACAATACCCCCAAGCTTTTGCCCGGGTGATGCTTTCAAGCTTTTTTAAGCATGATGCATATTTGCGTGAAATAAAAGATGCAATTTACAGTTTAATACTAAATTTCCCTTGGCAGCACAACAACGGTTAACATAATATTCGATTTTATTTGACAATATTGGCAAACATGCACAAACAAAATCAGTAAAGATTAATAAAATTACATGTAAATGTTAAGTAAATGTCGGTGATTCTCGCTGTTGTATTTGTACAGGCTGTGCGCTATAATTGGGTTCGGCTTGAAGAACATGCACAAACAATCTGCTTGTGTGTTGTTTATAAGCCACAACAATTTGCAGTTGGTGCAAATTGCAAATTGCAAATTGAGAATTGCGATTAGCAAATGAAAAATGCAGACGCGAGCGAAATGCCGATGTCTGCGGGGTAGAAAGGAAGGAATTGTTATTATGAAGAATATTACAAAGGCACTTTCAATTTGTGCAGTAGTGGTTGCTTCGGCGATGGTTTTCGCCGCCTGCGGCGACACCGCGGCTGCTTCCTCCACTGAGGATGTAGTTAGCGAGGCTGTCTCCTCTGAGGTCGTTGTGAGTGAGGAGGTCTCCTCCGAGGCTGTTTCCTCCGAGGCTGTTTCCTCCGAGACCGCTTCCAGCGAGGCTGCTTCTTCCGAGGCTGCTTCCAGCGAGGCTGCTCCCTCTGAGGCCGCTTCCAGCGAGGCTGCTTCTTCCGCGACCGCTTCCAAGTAATCCATACCTCAAAAGAGCATCCGCAAAGCGCCGCCCGACAATTCGGGCGGCGCTTTATTTATAAAACCGAGTTGGTAATATACCGGCGCGCGGGGATGGATGGGAATACTTATACTAATATCCGATTTAAAAGAGTATAAAAATCAAGAGAAAAGCTTTAATTTATGGGTTTTCACGCGGATTTTTATCGACTCTTTTTGAGGAGATTAGTATTACAAAGGGTCAAGAAGCGCCCGTCAGTCTCCTCAAACAGAGCGGCGCCCCGATGTTTCGCGAAAAAAGTCAACAATACAGAAGGTGATAGTAAATAGGAAGGCGGTAGTTTTCGGGTGTTTGTGTAAGACTTTGCAGCATTATCGCGTAAGAATGTCAGGAAAAAGCCAAATTGCCGGAAAGCAGCGGAATATTTTCCGATATAGAAGCGAGAATATTCGGTTTACTAGGTAGCATAACGCAGAAACGGTAAGTTAATAGGGGAATAATAACCGAAAATATTTGACGATGTAACCGTTTGATGGTAAGATACAATCAATTGGCAATTGGGTCACATATTCCGTTCACAAAATTTATTAAACCGAAAGGGTTTTAGAGGAGATGGAAACGGTGTGTCAGTTAAAAAGAAAAAAAGACATCGTGTCTTTCGTCTCGGCGCAGGAGAGGGTAAGAATTAATGACATTGCCGAGCATTTCGGCATTTCAACCATGACGGTACGCAGGGATTTATATGAGCTTGAAAAGCAGGGGCTATTATCGGTAAACCGGGGGGTTGCGGTCATCAGCACAGGCACAGGGGTGGAGCTAAGCTCCTCGCTTCGTGCCGACCGAATGTACAAGGAAAAAGTGCGCATTGGCAAGGCGGCGGCAGCCTATGTGACCGACGGCAACACCGTGTTTTTGGACTGCGGAACCACCGTCAAGGAGCTTGCCTTTGAGCTTATGGGCAAGAAGAATATAACGGTTATCAGCAATTCGCTGCTGGTCATCAATACCCTTAGTGCGTGTGAGAACATCCGGCTGATTGCCGCACCGGGAACCTTTCATCATACCGCCATGAATTTTTTAGACGTCACAACCTTCACTTATTTGAGCAAGGTATTTGTAGACGTCTGTTTTTTCGGCACCGATGCGGTTATGCCCAATATCGGTGTGGCCGTACCCAACATCAGCGACTGTGAGATTAAAAAGCTCCTGTGCTCCCGCAGCAAACAGAGGGTGGTGCTTGCCGACAGCAGTAAGGTAGGGCGGGAGGCAATGTACACCTTTGCCGATTTTGAACAGCTTAACGTTCTCGTTACCGATACCCGCTGCGCCAAAGAGGCGGCTGAGCAGATGCGGACACGGGACGTCAATGTGCTGATGGTGTAACGGAGGAAGCATACTGCATACTATAAATATAATACAGAAGGCAACCGCTGCGAATGCGGCTAAAAATGTCTCAGAGTAAACCGAACAGCGGCGAATAGTACTTCGCAGCACGGGTTATTCTGAGATTCTTTTATACGAATATCCGATTTATAATTGAGATTGAGAATAGGATAAAAGTTAATTTAAGCTTTAAAACTTGATTTACAAGTAAAGAGTGGTTCTGTATAATAAAGGAGTACCCAGGTCTTGCTTAAAAACGAGTAATAATATGGAGAATTTTCGCCGCTCGGTTAATAAAACGGAATGAGTATAAAACGCTAAAGCTTGTTTGTGTAATGATAAATCTATTATATATAGTATAGGTTTATCAAAAACGTTTGGTTTAAACGGAAAGAATCTATGGAGGGACAGTTATGGTTACCATCAAAAACCCAATCATTCCCGGCTTTTCCCCCGATCCATCCATCTGCGTGGTAGGGGAGGATTTTTATCTTGTCAATTCTACCTTTGCGTATTTCCCCGGGGTACCCATTTACCACAGCCGTGACCTGTGCCATTGGGAGCAGATTGGAAACCTGCTTGACCGTCCTTCACAGCTAAGGCTGGAGGATGCGGGGCAATCCAAGGGCATCTTTGCGCCCACACTGCGCTATTATAAGGGATTGTTTTATATGATTACCACCAATATGTCCTATGGGGGAAACTTTATTGTAACCGCCGAAAAGCCCGAAGGCCCGTGGTCTGAGCCGTATTTTCTCGAGAATGCGCCGGGCATTGACCCCACATTGTTCTTTGAAGGGGATAAATGCTACTATGTTGGTACAAGAGGCTGGGATTCCGGCCGTTATTTTGGTGATAATGAAATCTGGCTGCAAGAGCTGGACCTTGACGAAATGCGCCTGACCGGGCCGGTACATGTCTTGTGGAAAGGCTCACAGCAAAACGCGGTGTGGGCGGAGGGCCCCCATATCTATAAGCGCGGAGAGTATTACTATCTTTTAATCGCTGAAGGCGGCACCGGGTTTTATCACAGCGTTACCATTGCGCGCAGTACCTCGCTGTTTGGGGAATATGAGGGCTATATAGGCAACCCCATTCTCACCCATCGCCACCTGGGACACGATTACCCCCTGCAATATACCGGACATGCCGACCTGTTTGAAACAGCGGATGGTCAATGGTATATGGTGCTGCTGGCCTCCCGGGTTTGCGAGGGTCACTCAAACCTTGGACGCGAAACCTGCCTTGCCATGGTACAGTGGGAGGACGGCTGGCCGATAGTCAACCCAGGTGAGGGGCGTGTACTGCCAAAGCAGACCATACCCATGGCGCGCTGGGATGTTCCGCCCAAGGGGCGGTGCATCCATTTTGACGGACCGCTTGATAATCGCCTGTTGTTTTTGCGTAACCCCCAAGAGGACATGTACACCCTGGCTGAGGAACGCATTCGGCTGCATACCCTTGCCGAGACGCTAAGCGAGCGCAAATCTCCCGCATACCTTGGGGTGCGCCAGCTGGCGTTTGACTGGATTGTGCGCACGCGCCTGACCTTTACGCCCCGTGCGGAGAAGGAAGAAGCGGGGCTTGCCATGGTGCAAAGCGACGCGTTTCATATCCGGCTGGTTATTACCAAAAACCGGCGTGGAACCGAGCTTGCGGTTATTCGCTGCAAGGAGGGCAAGGAGGAGACGCTTGCGGTTACCCCTGTTGCCTCCGATACGGCGGAGCTTTCCATCCGCCAGAGCGGGCAGCTGTTGTCCTTCTATATCAAGGAACCAAAAGGCGAGGGCGTTTGCGTGTTGGGTGGTGTGGACGCGC
>JAEZCT010000013.1 GCA_023433405.1 Bacillota bacterium
CGACGGCGCCTTGTGCCGAATCGCGGCTCGCATAGCCGCAGGCCTGCGCGATGGCCTCGTACTTGGCCACCGCATACGTTTGATGCTGTGACCGGTGGATACTGCACAGGTAGGCAAGCACGGTCAGTTCGCTGGCCTTCAGGTCAAGGGAAAAGATACTGTTTGGGAGTTTAAAATAGGTCATGTTAGATTTACCTCCAGAAAAAAATTAAGGACCCAAGATTAACTCTTGAATCCTTGAATGATTTTATCACAGCTAATATAATATTTTTAAATCCAGATTTATTTTCTTCCAGTCGATTCTGGTGCTATCTTTGATAGTAAAACCAAATTTAGAATAGAAGTGAAGCATCCTTGCCTCATGTTCCTTATCCTCTTGGTCTTGAAGGTCTACGGGAGACAAATCACCCCATAACCTCGGGATTTGACTAACCTTACAGAATTCAATCAACTCTTGCATTAGCAATGAACCAAACCCTTGATTTTTAATTCCAACAAAATCTATAATTTCTAATGACTGATTGATATAATAGGATGCATCAATTCTACAAACATCATAATTAATTTTACTATGATTTACTGTAGTTAGTCTAAGCTCTAAACTTCTGGCATCTCTAATACCGCTTGTGGCATTATAAGCTACAATAAGAATGTCATTCTCTTTTTCTGTTAATCGCATAATTGAGTAATTAGGCCAAGGGCTACGAGTTAAGTATTGAATAGCTTCAATTAGGCGTGTATGTTTTGATATCGTTTTTTGCAATTCTCGTTGTTCTTGATTCAACGAAGAGATAATATTACGGTAGAAACTGTGCAAATTATCATAAGTTTTTCGAGTCACAAAAGGAAAACAAATCAATGTTCTTCATCATCTCCTCATAATCTTTCAGCAACGAAAATAAAGTATTATGTTCTTGTTGACCTTGTGAGAGAATAATATCAGACTTTAATAATTCGTAAAGCTGATGATACTTTTGCTTAGAATGCAAACCTCTTACATAACGGAACGCGTAACGATAAAATCGCCTGTCACTGATTCTTAAATCGTGCGGGATGTTATTTATACCTATTTTACCAGCTAATATATTATTTGCAATCTTTTCGATATCATTTTTTGTGTACAAGACGCGATTTTTGACTTTAATACTCGTTTTCATGTGTATTTCCTTTCTTATTCCATTACTCAAACAAATTCATCTGTTCAAAGCGCGGTTTCTGCGGCTCCACAATCTTTTTGACGGGCTTCCGATTGACCGATTCATTTCCGCGTGTGCTTTTCAAACCGGCCGCAGCTCCGGTCTGCATGAGCATACTTTTTTTAAGGGTATCCCATTTACCGAAGCCGCCCTCCTGAAGGAGCAGGCAGAACTTATCGAGCACCGGTACGCCATCAGGATCGAAGAAGTTGATGATGTCTGGCACCTCCTCCATGAGGAAGGCCTTCGGCTGAAGCTCAACGATCATCCGGGCATATTCATAGACGAGATTATTGCGCGGATCAGCGATGTTCTGTTTTCCTGCCCTGCTGTACCCTTGACAGGGCGGCCCGCCGAATACGCAATCCAGATCACCTTGCTGGAGGCCCAAAGCATCCAGGATATCCTGACCCTTGAGCTTCCGAACGTCGCCAAACCAAAAGTTGCGAACCGGCGGGACGTCGGAATAATGACGAATCCACCCGCTGCCGGATAACCCCGAACCCATCGCCAAGTTATATATCCCAAACGGAGTATTGTTGTCGGGAGATTGATCTTTCCCATTCTTCCCAAACAGATACCGCTCGCAGGCAGTGTCCAACCGCTCCTTATCCTTCTCGCCGTCGATATAGTGGATGTTGATCGGATAGCTGCCAAGGTTGGTCATGTAGGTGAGCGACGCCGCGGCGTCAAACTCGTTTGCCCCCAGCACCTCAAAGCCCGATTGCATAAACCCTAAATCCATACCACCGCACCCAGCAAAAAAGCTGAATGCGGTGGGCCTTTTCTTCTGCGGTTGTATATAGTGGGGAACGGCGATACCGCTCTCCAACTCCTTATATTGCATAGAGCTACCCCTTTTCCCGTGGAACTAAATCCACTACATTATCAAACATCCCCCTGCGCAGGGCATTTTTCTTGAGCTTAGCCTTCCTTCTGATCTGCTCCGAGGTCAGGCATTGGATCGGCCGAATATCATACCGCACATCTACCTGCGGGGCCGGGTACAGCTTGAGATAGTCCATGTAATAGTCAAGCTTTGTCCCGGCGCAGTCAAAGCCGACCTTGCGCAGGATAAACCACCCCTTTGGCAGACGCATGATCTCATCCGGCGTAATGAGCCGCCGCCTGATCATCTGATAGCTGCTGGAGGTGTTATCCGTCCAGAATCCGTCACGGGTGCTGCGTGATACGCTGCCCGCCTGCACGGTGGTGTCTCCGATGGATTCGCTGAGCGCCTTCGCCTCCTCCTCGTCGGCAATCTGTGTATACATTCTGATCTGACACGCGCCGCGCAGGATTTTCGCGCTTTTCGGGGAGTATTTCTTCTCAAGCTGAAAATAGCTCTGCAATGAAAGAAAAAAACGGATGCCGCGGCTTCGGGCGGCGGTCAGCAGCACGTCCATATCCTTGATAGGCGGCATGTTGCCAAACTCATCCCAAATGCAGAGGACATCCCGATCCAAGCGTTGTTTTTTGTTATGGCTTGCCTGCTCAATTAGGTCGTTCATCATGTAGCGGATATACAAGGATGCAAAAAAGTGGCGCGTGGTGTTTTCATCCGGGCAGAGCAAGAATATCGCGGTCGGATGGCTGATGAAGTCAATGTCGTTAAGCTCCTCGGAGTGGCCGCAGACCATCTGCTCGAGTGCGGCATCGATAAACGCCACCAGCTTTCCAAGAGCAGAGGAAAACACGTTCATGCTGGTTCTCGCGTCGGCTTTCATCGCAGGGCCGACGTAGTTGATTAAGCGAGGGTTATCCACATGGGCAAGCAGCTTTCGAGTTTTGAGCGCTGAATCACGTCGCTGCGCCCTCATCGAGGCCGTTCATTTCAATAATTAAGCGGAACACCGAGATAATATGGCGCTCATCGTCGCCGCCATATTCGCTTACCAGAAGGATGATGCCGGTTAAGAGGCCTTTGGCCGTCTCTTTAAAATACTGCGACGCGTCGCTGGTATGCTCTGTATCCACGTTGTCTACGATGCTTTCGGAGAGCACCTTGGCGTACCGCTCCGCACGACCGTAAGCGACTAGTCTGTCTTCCTCGGTTTGCGCCGCCTTATACCGGTCGATGTACCGGTTGACATTGTACATCAAGTTAAAGCGGTAGCTGCGCAGGGGCTCGCGGAAATCAAGAAACGGGGTCCGGTAATCGGATATATCATCTGATGTCAAATCGCATAGTTGAATTTCTTTTTCTTTAAAGTATGGATAAATTCTATTTTTTATGTGACACGGATAGGATTCATATGTGTTTTTTTGAATCTTGTTTTTACGCTTTTCAAGCCAAAAGAGCATGAAATCACAGAATAAGATATTATTCTCTTTGTTCTTCTTACTTACCTCTTCCTTTTTAAACTCAGGAAATAGCTGACTTACTTCTTCAATGTCATTCAAAACAAGAACTCTCACAAAACACAACTCCCTTATGCT
Source organism: Bacillota bacterium (assembly GCA_023433405.1). Classification (GTDB taxonomy): domain Bacteria; phylum Bacillota; class Clostridia; order Oscillospirales; family Ruminococcaceae; genus Acetanaerobacterium. Next base: position 3,636 of record JAEZCT010000013.1, read on the forward strand.
GTTAGCTGCATTAATTTTATCCCAAATTGTAATTGACTGCTATTATCGACTTCTACAAAAAAAGATAAAAACCGACTGTAAATCTGTTGCGTCTCGCTTCGATGGTTCGAATCCATCTCCTCCCACCAAAACTTAATAATACAACACAAAAAGCCTAAGATTTCTTAGGCTTTTTGTGTTGTAATGTACAAAATATATCAGGGTTTTATGTATGTGGTAGTCTGCAACGCACAGCGTCAAATATTTCGGTTATAACCGAATGGGTTTGTACGCTGGATAGTATCAAAATGCAAATTTTGCATAGGAACGCGCAAGATTCAAGGTAAGCGCGTTTTAAGCAAAAAGCAAGCCTTCCGTATGCTTTTTCAAAGCGAAATCCAAAAGGCTTTTATAAGTGTATATTAACGGTCGCCTGTAAAGCTACACGCAATAATTACCTTCCATAAGTCTTAAACCACCCCTACCCGCCCGCACCCTCACCAGCTCCCGCGGCACCCTCCTGTGTGCCTCATGGACAAACCCGACCCGCAAAATCCTTGCTAAAAACTTATGATTGGATTTATAGTACCTATATATTACTCCGCCGCGCCGGTTGTCTTGTGCTTTTAGCAGCTATTTGTGCAATAATGAAAATATTAAGCGCAGCCACTGTAAAACCGCCGCGTTATCTGCTAGAATAATTGCAGGAATCTGAGCCTTGTCCTGTATTACATGCACCAGATTAAGGTGGTATTTTTATTAGCGTCAAAGTGAAGTATACAATCCAATACGCTGGGGCATACAGCTTTTATTGGCTGGCCTATTGCAGCAGCGCAAGCTTTATTTCGGTATACCTTTTGTCAAAGCATTTTGCCAACAGTCAAATAGGCATTGTGCTGGCCGCGTCCTATATTGTCGCGGTGTTTTTGCAGCCTGCCGTCGCAGCCTTTGCCGACCGGGTTAAGCGGTTCACGGTCAAAGGGCTTATGACAGTGCTTGGCGGAGCGGCGGCGTTGCTTGCGCTGGCGCGCTTTTTCGTTGCAGGGCTGCCGGTGCTTTTAGCGGTACTGCTTATTTTAGAGTTTTCTGTTTTATTTACCTTGCAGCCGCTTATGAATTCGTTGGGGATGCAGCTTTACAATAATGGCATAGAAATCAACTTCGGGCTTGCGCGGGGGTGCGCGTCCTTGGCTTTTGCAGTGTTTTCGGTTCTTTTCGGCTTGATTGTGGATCGCTTTGGCGTTAATTTTATCCCCGTTGTCACGTTCGTGCTGTATCTTGGGTTTGTGGGCGTAATCCATGCCTTTAAAAAGGAGGCGCTTGCCCTGCCGGAGGAGGCAGAGGGGCAGGCTCTCGAGCCGCAGGCAGCACCCGGGCAGGGGACATCCCAAGGGCTGCTTGCTTTTTTTGCCCAAAACAAGCCCTTTACCTATTTGCTGGCGGCGGTATCCTTTACCTTTTGCGCCCATGCCATTGTAAATAATTATCTTGCGCAGATAGCGGAAAACGTGGGCGGCACGGTAACGGATATGGGCATAGCCTTCGGGCTTGCGGCGGCAATCGAGCTGCCTGCCATGGCGCTGTTTTCCACGCTGGTTAAAAAGGTACGGTGCAGCACAATACTGCAGCTTAGCCTCCTGTTTTTCCTTCTCAAAACAGCTGTCACCATGCTTGCCGTGAATGTTTTTACAATATACGCCGCGCAGCTGTTCCAGTTTGGCGCATATGCGCTGTTTATTCCGGCCTCGGTTTACTATACCAACGCTATTATTCAAAAAAAGGATTTGGCGAAGGGGCAGGCGTTTATGACAACCGCCATAACCGTGGGCGGTGTTTCCGCAAGCTTTGTGGGCGGCTGGCTGTTGGACCACTCCACTGTGCGCAATATGCTTATTTTTGCGACCATTGCCACAGTGCTTGGGCTTATTATCGGGTTCTATGCCATTGAAAAGCAAAAAAGGAAGGAGCACGCGCAGGAAAGGCAGCTGTTGGGTTAATAAGCTGAAAAAATTAAGCGTAAAAAGGCAAAAAAGCACAGTTAAAGCTTTACAAATAGGGCCCTGGCTTTTATGATAGAGTTTAATACTATTCCCACAGCCTTCGACGCAAGGTGCGACCGGGACAGGAGAGTGCTGTCCAAGGCTGCCTGCGCCGCTGTCTTTGGGCAGCCGACTTCTTTGGAAAGGGATGGTCAAGTCAATGTTTGTGTTTCATGAGGGATTTTACACTGACGTAAGAATCGAGGATGTTTTTGAAACCTCCATAAGCTATACCCAGGGTAAGCTGGATGATTCTAAAGTCAGACGCTACCGCGCCGCGTTTATTCGCCTGTTTGACGGGAAACGCTGGTATTATTCGGCTACCTCCGATGTAAACGGAATACAGGAGGAGATTAACAAGCTATCAAGGCTTGGAACGCCCGACGTTAATATTGGCGAAAACCCCATCGTCAGTGCATTTGAGGTAAACAGCGAAACAATTTTAGCCTATGAGAATCAAAGCGTATCCGACATCTCAAAGGAGGAAAAGGACGCCTTTTTGCACCTGCTTTTCCCCCCCCTTGAAAACCGGCCACTGTTAAAGATGTGGAGGGCAGTGTATTTGGATGCCCGAAAGGTCTTAAGCTTTTATTCCAGCAAGGGCGCGGCGCTTACCTTTGACTTTCAAAAGGTGGGAGCCGCTGTGAAGCTCTCCTTCTCCCACGGTGATAAAAACCTACAGGAAAGCTATCAAAAAGGGTCCTCCCTGTACACCGATTTATCAGCCATGCCGGACAAGCTGCCCGAGTACCTGGATAAATGCGAGGATTTTCTCCTCCGCTCCGTGCCTTGCACGCCGGGTAAGCACACGGTAGTCCTTTCGCCCCTTGCGGCGGGTGTTTTTGCACACGAAAGCTTTGGCCACAAAAGTGAGTCGGATTTTATGGTGGGGGATGAAGCCCTGCTAAGGGAGTGGGCCATTGGCAAAAAGGTAGGCTCCGACCTCCTTTCTATTGTGGATAAGGGCTCTCTTTCTGGCACCGGTTATGTTCCCTTTGATGATGAGGGAACCCGCTGCCGGGAAAATTATCTCATTAAAAACGGGGTGCTCACGGGCAGGCTGCACAGCGCTTCCTCAGCGACGGCTCTAAATGAAGGGCTTACCGGGAATGCAAGGGCCATAAGCTTTGAATATGAACCCATTGTACGCATGACCACCACATACATTCTGCCCGGTGAGAAAACCAAGGAGGCACTGCTGCGGGAGGTGGAGGACGGCTATTTTATCGATACCATAAACCATGGCTCGGGGATGTCCACCTTTACCATAGCGCCCTCCAGGGCTTACCGCATTCGCAACGGCGAGCTTGCCGAGCCGGTTAACATCTCGGTAATAAGCGGCTCGGTATTCGAGACCCTTTCGGATATCGACGGCGTATCGGATAAGCTGGAGCTTTTGTCCTTTGTCACAGGCGGGTGCGGCAAACTGGAGCAGTTCCCGCTTCCCGTAAGCTTTGGCGGCCCCTATGTCAGGGTGCGGAATATGAATGTACAGTAAGGAGGGTTTTTGACAATGCAACAGGAAACGTACCGTTCAAGAGTTAAGGAAATTTCCGTTAATGTAATAAACTCAAGGCTGGAATCTGTTCGTTATAAAAACATTGAAAAAACCGGGCTTCGCGTTTATGATAACGGCTGCATCGGGGTAGCGGGGGCGATAGGCTCCTACCAGGAAAAAGAGCTGCTGGAGCGGGCGACGGATGCGCTGAACCTAGCCATTGCGTACCCCTCGCCCCTTTCGGGTAACCGCAGGGAGTCAAAAAGCTATCTTTCCGACTTTATTGCCGAGGAACGCTTTGTGGAGGAAATGGAGGACCTGCTGGCGGAGGTTACCGCCCGGCATACCGATTTTTCTTTTTTCAATAAAATCAATTACGCTGAGAGCCACGCCGCTATAGAAAACGACGCGGGACTTAATTTGAGCTACGCCGACAAGGTGTTGGATTTTGCCATTGCCTTCAAGGAGAAAAGCTCCGTCAGCCTTTTGGATGGGTTTGTCGGGTTTACAGAAAGAAAGTATGACAGAAAAGCGGTGGTCGCGGAGTTTGAAATGCTGCTGGGCGCCACCAGAAAAAAAGCAGAGCTGCCTTCGGAGGGAATCTACCCGGTTATTTATTTGCACAATAACATCCCGTTTGATAAATTTATATCCGATTTAAAGGGCGATATCTTTTCTGAGGGCGCCTCTCTGTTTTCGGGTAAGCTTGGGCAGAAGCTGTTTAGCGAGTCCTTCACTCTTTCGCAAAAACTGGGCAAAGAGAGTATGCTGCCCTTCTTTGACGCGGAGGGGACCGTCAATGACGGCGAGGAATTTAACCTGATAACAAACGGCGTACTCTCGGCGCCCTACTGCGATAAGAAAACCGCGCACCGGTATGGCCTGGCCCCCAGCGGCAGCGCGCGTGCCGCCTATGACGGGGTACCACAGTCCGACCTTTTAAGCCCTACCGTTAAAACCTCGGGTAAAACCATCAGGGAGCTGCTGGGCGGGCAAAAGGCCATCTATATTCTCATGGCAGCCGGGGGCGATTATACGCCAAGCGGGAAGTACGCCACCCCGGTGCAGATTTCGCTTTTCTACGACGGAGAGAGCCTGGTGGGGAGGCTGCCCGAGCTTTCCATATCATCGGATATCTACGACATGTTCGGCGGCGCGTTCCGCGGGGTATCCACCGACAGCCTCATGCCCTTCTCGACCCAAACCATGGGTGTCATTGACATGAAGGTGTCACGGTCTTAATACGAATCCCCTTATAAAGAAGAGGGGATGATAATACTATTCTCCGATAAGAGTGTTGATAAAAATCCGCGTAAAAAACCAAAAAGCAAAGCCTTTCACCTGATTTTTATACTCTTTTAAATCGGATATTAGTATCAGCATACAAAAAGAGGCAGCCGTTTTACGGGCTGCCTCTTTTTGTATGAGGGCGGCTATTTAAAGTACTGCGTGTACTTCTCTCGAATAGCCTCCTCGTCAATCTTATACCGGCTCAGGTGTTTTTCCATATGCGCCCGAGCGGCTGCCGCGTCGCGGTTTGCAATCTCGCGTAAAATATTCTGGTGGTCCTTTACAATCTTAAGGTCTGTAACAGAGGTTAAGGCCATATTCCGAACACGGTCGAAATGAATAGACACGCTGTCTATGAGAGAATAGGCCTGCGGCTTCTCAGCAATGTTAAAAAGTGATTGGTGAAACTGGTTGTCTGCCTCCAGCAGCGGCTCTACGTTGTGGGTCTCGCAATAAAACTCCTGGAGCCGCACAAAGTCTTCGAGCCTTTTTAAATCGTTTTCATTTGCCATCGTACATACAAGCTCGACCACCGCGCATTCCAGAATATTGCGTATAAAACGCGCTTCTTCTACCAGCGAGTAGTCAATTAACGATACGACGCTCCCCTTTTGGGGGTAAATTTCGACGATCTTGGTCTTGGATAGCTCAATTAAGGCCTCCCGTACCGGGGTGCGGGAAAGCCCCATCTCGGCTGAAAGCTCTTTTTCACTGACCATGCTGCCGGGGGCAAGCTCAAGGCGGATGATATTGTCCTTAATGGTACGCAAAGCGTAGTCCCGCCCTGTTTCCTGTGTGAGTTTCTTCGTTAGGTGCATTGATGTCCGCCCTCCTGTATTCCCTGAACTATATCGTACAGGAGCAAATTCGACACGTCAAGTACCGGGGCGTTCCGAAAACTCGAAAATTCTTGCAGCTTACATGTTATACTAATCACAGCGCGATTCATAAGAAGAGTATGCAAGCTGCCAAGGCCGGTAATTATTCGTATAAAACCCGCAGGGCTTTTACGAATGCGGAAAGCCCCTGGGTGCTAAACGGTCTTCAAATGCTTTTTTAATGTGGCGCGAACCGCGCCGGGTCCTGCAAGCAGCTCGCAAAGCTTGCTTTGGATGTTTTGGGCAAGACCCAAAGCGACTAAATCGGAGCCGAACAGAATCGGGTTTGAGAGGATGGGTACGAGCTTATCCCCAAGGCTATCCGGGTCGCCCAGACGCACACCCGAAAGCTGACCCTGCAGCTGCTCAAGCATCGGGTCGCCCGAGACCTCCATCGGCTCGCCGTTGTCGTCAACCGCCAAAAGGTAACGCAGCCAGCCCGCAATGGCTAAGGGGATAAAGGTGAGGCTGTTTACATCCAGGTCGGGGCGGGCGGCATAGGCCTTGATGGTTTCGCCGAAGCGGATGGGAATCTTTTGGCTTGTGTCGGTGGCAATACGCTGGGGCATATCGGGAATAAAGGGGTTTGGCAGGCGCTGCTCGACCACCTCGCGAATAAAGTCAAGGGGGGAGAGAATGCCCGGGTCTACCACCACCGGCATTCCTTCGTCGTAGCCTATGCGCTCCACCAAAGCCTTTAGCTCCGGGTCCCTCATCTCTGCCGCAATGCTTTGGTAGCCCAAAAGGCAGCCATATACGGCAAGGGCGGTGTGCAAAGGGTTAAGGCAGGTCGTCACCTTCATGCGCTCGGTGTCGTTTACGGTCTGCCTGTCGGTAAGGTAAACCCCCGCCTTTTCCAGCGGCGGTCTGCCGCCGGGGAACCAATCCTCCACCACAAGGTACTGGGGAACCTCGGCGTTTACAAAGGGGGCGATAAAGGTGTTTTTGGAGGTTACAATGGGAGCCATGCCCTCAATGCCGCTTTGGGCAAGGGACTCCTCCACCACCTTTGCGGGGCGCGGGGTGATCTTGTCAATCATAGACCAGGGGAAGGAAACCTTGCCGCCATCCTTCAGCCAGTCAAGAAACGCGGCGGGCACAAAGCCCTTTATAAGCCACTGCTCCGCCACCGTGGTAATGCTCTCGCACAGGCGCGCGCCATTGTGAGAGCAGTTATCCATGCTCACCAGCGCAATGGGCGCGGCCCCCGCGTGAAAGCGCTCGAGCAGCAGGGCGGTGGTAAGGCTCATAACATGGGCGCAGCGCTCGGGTCCGCCCGCAAAATCCGCCTCAACAAAGGGGAAGAACTGCCCCTGCATGTTGGAGAGGGCATACCCCTTTTCGGTAATGGTAAAGCTGACCATTTGCAAGGAGGGGGAACGAAAGGCGGCCTTCAGCTCCGCCAAATCGTCAGGGTACGCGCCGCCCGCACGCAGCCCCTTGGCAATGGAGGCCACAACCTCTTTATCCATGGTGCCGTCGGGCTTTAAGCTAACCACGAGGGTCATGCTGTCGTGGGGGGTATAAATCTTTTCAATAATATCAAAATCAAAGGTATCGGCGGCGAGAATGCCGCTTTGCACCAGCCCCTCGTTTAGCAGGGTTTGCTGCAGTCGGGCAATAAAGCCGCGAAAGATGTTGCCGGCCCCAAAATGAACCCACGAAGGAGCCTTTTGCGTGTCGTCGGCCATCTTCTTCCAATCAAAGGCGGGCAGCTGTACTCCGGCTGCTTCCCATGCGGCTTTGTTTTGAATCGATTGATAATTGAGCTGCATCGTTTGCTCACACTCCGTTCCAAGTAGCAAGGCGGCATCTGCTGGTTATACAGCGCAGCCAGGCCTTATTTTTGCGCGGACATTTTAGAAATGGCCTCGAATATACCGTTAAGGTAGGTTGCGCCAAGTGCTCTGTCATACAGTCCATAGCCGGGGCGGCCTGTCTCGTCCCAAATCATGCGGCCGTGGTCGGGGCGCACATAGGCGTCTTTGCAGGTGTCGTATACGGCCTTAACCAGCTCGAACATGTCAAGGTCCCCCTCCGAGGAAAGGTGGCTGGATTCGCGGAATTTGCGGTAGCCCAGGTGCTTGACATTTCGCAGGTGCAGGCAGGCAATGCGGTTTTGCTCGCCAAAATGACGGATGATAGCCGCAATATCGTTTTGAGGGTTAGAGCCAAGCGAGCCGGAGCAAAGGCACAGCTGGTTGCTGGGGGAGGGGTGCAGCGCCACAATCTTATCAAAGTCCTCCAGGCTGTGGGCAATGCGCGGCAGACCAAAGATCGGCCAGGCCGGGTCGTCCGGGTGACAGGCCATAACAACGCCGCATTCCTCACAAACCGGCATAACGCCGTTGAGGAAGTAGCGGTAGTTTTCTCTGAGCTGGTCGGCTGTCATCCCCTCATACTTTTTCAGGGTGTTCTCAAGCTCGGCAAGACGCTCGGGCTCCCAGCCGGGCAGAGAGAAGCCCTTGGAGTCCTCCGCGGTTTTTCTCACAACATCCAGGGGGCTCATGGTGCCAAGCTCCGACTCGTCAAAATACAGGCTGTTGGAGCCGTCCTCGGGAATTACGCGGGCAAGGTCGGTGCGCAGCCAGTCAAACACCGGCATAAAGTTATAAACAATAACCTTTACGCCATGCTTTGCAAGGTTGCGAATGGTAATGTTGTAGTTTTCAATATACTGGTCTCTGGTGGGCAGACCCATTTTAATATCTTCGTGTACGTTTACGCTCTCAATCACCTCGCACGCGAGCCCGGCGGCATTTACCTCATCGGTATACGCCTTAATCTCCTGCTCGGTCCAGACCTCACCGGCGGCTTTATAATCAAGAAAGCCCATAATGCCGGTCATGCCGGGAATTTGCTTGATTTGCTTGAGTGTTACGGTGTCACTTTTTGAACCAAACCAGCGAAATGTCATTTTCATAGCGGTTTCTCCTTTTACCTAAGACAAAACTTGCGGCAGCCAAAGGCTGATAGCCGGGATAAATGTGATGAGCAGCAGGGTGACGATCATGCATAGATAGAAGGGAAGGGTTGCCTTAACAACCTTCTCCATAGGAACCTTGGAAACAGCGGAGCCGATAAACAAAACCGCGCCCACGGGCGGGGTAAGCAGACCGATGCCGCAGTTAAGCACAAGAATAATGCCAAACTGAATGGGGTCGATGCCAATGGAGGTGGCAAGCGGCAGCAGGATAGGGGTGGAGATTAAAATAATCGGCGCCATATCCATAATGCAGCCCAGGAGCAAAAGGATGAGGTTGATGAGCAGTGCAAGGATAATGGGGTTATCTGAGATGCTGCGAATGGCGTTAGCGGCTATAGAGGGTACATTAAGGTAGGTAAGGCAGTAGCCGAACACGTTGGAGGTGGCGATTAATATCAGTACAATGGCAAGGGTGTCGACGCAATTGCTCAAAACGCTCCATACGCCCTTCCAATTAAGTCCCCGGTAAATAAACACGCTGACAAACAGGCTGTAAATAACCGCAATGGCGGCGGACTCGGTAGCGGTAAACCAGCCGCCGACCACACCCACCACAACGATGATAACAGCCGCCAGCGCCCAGAAGGAGGAGGCAAGCTGCTTAATGAAGTTGAGAATGCTAAACTTTTCGCCCTTGGGATAGTTACGCTTGACCGAGATGATGAAGGAACCCACCATAAGAGACAGCGCAAGCACGGCTGCGGGCATATAGCCTGCAAGGAACAGACTGCCTACCGAGATACCGCCGGCGGTGGTGGCGTAAATAACCATGTTGTGGCTGGGCGGAACCAGCAGCCCTTCGCAGGACGAGGTAATGGTAACCGCGGTGGAAAAATCATCGTCGTAGCCCTGCTCTCTCATCATGGGGATGAGGATAGAGCCAAGGGACGCCGTATCCGCCGCCGCGGAGCCCGAGATACCGCCAAAGAAGTAGGAGGCGACGATGTTTACCATAGCCATACCGCCGCGCATCCAACCAACCAGCGCGTCGGCGAGGGCAATAAGCCGTTCGCTGATGCCGCCGGTGCCCATAAGTACGCCCATGGTAATAAAGAACGGCACCGCCATCAGGCTAAAGGAGTTAACGCCCTTCACCATCTGCTGGACGATAACCGTAAGGGGCAGGTCGAGAAAAAGCAGACAAAAAACTGCCGAAATACCCACAGCGTAAGCAATGGGGAAACGCAGCAGAACCATTAGAAAAAAGCTGCCCAGCAGTAGCAGGGTAGCAATCATTTCCGTCGTCATTGTGCTTCGGCTCCCTTCACGAAAAATGCTTTGATGTGGTTATACAGGGTCTCAAGCTCAAAAATAATCATGGCAAAGCCCGCAAGAGGCACCGGGAAATACAGCCAGAACTTAGACAAAGTGGGGATACTGGTGTAAAAGCCCTTGGAGCCGATGCCATTGCTGTAGATTAAGCCGTAAATAACCATAATTACAGCAAACCCGATAACGGCTACGTCGGCAACAACATCCAGCGTCATTACCAGCTTTTTAGGCAGATACCGGTCCAGCGTGGACATACGAATGTGCGCGTTGCGCCGTAACGCAAGCGCCGCGCTGAGCACGGCCATGTATGCCATGCAGGTTAATACGACTTCCTCACTCCAGGCAGGGTCCGGGATAAACGGGACGTAACGGCCAAGAACCGCCATGGTGGTAATAAGAATGTCGGTAATTAAAAGAAGCTTACATAGTAACATAATAAACTTATAGGCTGCGTCATAAAACGGCTTAACTTTGTCAATCTTTTCAAAGATGACAGGCATGTTAATAGTCCTCCCCTCACAGTTTCATTTTAATAGGCTTAGGGTTTGCGGATATTTTTTTAATATAATAGGAATTTTAAATGCGCAGGGCAGCAACATGTACTGCCCTGCGCAAAACCTGCTTATTCGGTTAAAAAAGGGTTATGCCAGATTCACGATGGCTTCGTACTCGGCCTCTAAGCCGACAATGCAGGTGGCGATAACATCGGCAATGGCGTCTTTCCACTCCTGAATGTTAGAAACCTCAACAAAGGTTACGCCGCTTGCCTTGAGAGAATCAATGCAGTCGTTCTCGGTCTTGGCAGAAAGCCCGCCGTTAAAGTCGCTTGCAAACTGTCCGGCCTCTTCTACCGCCGCCTTCTGAGCGTCGGTAAGCTTAGCCCAAGCCGCGTCGGTAACAATAACCTCAGCACAGCCAAGGGTGTGCTTATCGAGAATCATGTAAGGAGCGACTTCGTTAAACGCGTTGCTCTGGTAGTTAACAATAGGCTGCTCGGCACCGTCTACAACGCCGGAGGACAGGCTGGTGTACAGCTCTGTGAAGGAAACGACGGTGGGGGAAGCGCCAAGCCCGCTGACCATACCGGTCATGATGGGGTCGGTGGAAACACGGATCTTGGTGCCCTTAAGGTCGGCAATGCCCTTGATCTCTTTCTTGAAGAAGAAGTTGCGGAAGCCTTCCTCGGCATAGAACAGGCCGCGGATACCAAGCTTAAGGTCTGCGGTCTCGTTAAGGATCTCCTTGCCAAGGTCGCTTTTTGCAAAGTTCCAGAAATGCTCGCGGCCTTCAAAGGTGTAAGGAACGCTGAGCAGGGAGGTTTTCTTTGCGCCGTAGCTTGTAAGGCTGAAGGCCGATACACGCGCAATGTCAACCGTGCCGCCGCCGCCAAGCATGGTGTCGAGAACGTCGCCCTCGGCGCCCATAACACCGCTGTATTGAACGTTAATGGTTACAGAACCGCCGGTAAGCTCCTCAACCTTTTCTTTAAAGGCCTTCGCGGTAGCGCCCATGAGGGATTCCTCAGGGTTAACCTCTGCGTATGTCAGTGTAACCTTAGGGTCGTTAGCAACATTGTTCTCACCCGCGGCAGGGGCAGAAGATTCGGCTGCGGGTGCGCTGGAGGCTGCGGGAGGTGTGGTACCAGTACATGCAGTAAGGCTAAACACCATAGCCAGAGCCAACAGGGCGGAGATCATTTTTTTCATCAATTTTTTTCCTCCTAAAAATAGGTTTCGGTCATAATCACGAAAACTGCTGTTCTTAAAGAACGGATTCATTGTAGCATAGCACAACTATGCACGTCCACTAGTATACTAGCAAAAAAATCGGCGTAAAAACTGTGCAAAACGCCAAAAATGATTTTAATTACTTGCTATTTATCGTGATAATCGTAAAATGAGAAAGGATTGCGATTGCAGGACTCGGGTTTGTGCAAAATTATCCTGCTTAATGCGAATCCTCTCAAAAGATGTAGCACGGCAGATAAAAATTGGCGTGAAAACCAATAAGCCAAAGCCTTGCACTTGATTTTTAAACATTATGCTCCTTTAAATCGGTTAGATAGTATAAAGTATAATAATCAGGTATACTGCCAACCGGGCTACCTTGCACTCCCCGAAAGAGCTTTCACTATAACAACGCGGTGTATGGGCGTTTGCCCTTAAGCACCAAAGAAGGAATGAAAAGAATGACAAACAATAGTCCTGTTACCGTAGAGGCGAAGATTGACGTGGGCACGTTTCGGCAATTTGCCCTGTTTGACAGCCTTCGCCGCCAAAAGCGCTGGGTATCCCCGGTGCTGTTCGCCGTTATTCTGGTCGTATCGGGCGGTATCTGTTTTGCGCTGCGGGAGAGGGCCGAGCAGGCCGTATTGCTGGGCAGCGTTTTGCTTACGATAGGGCTTGGGCTGCCTGTGGTGTATTTTTTAAATTTTCTGTACTCTATTCAAAACCAAATTAAGACGCTTAAGCTCGATAAGCCCCGCGTATTCTACACGGTAACCCTGACGGGCGACGGCGTACAGGTGGTAAAGGGAAAAAACGAGGTGTCCCTGCGGTGGGATGAGGTGTACTGCGCCTACCGGCTGCCGCGCTGCACCTATTTATACGCCACCGCCACCCGCGCTTACCTGCTGCCGGACGCACAGGCTTGCGAGGGCGCCGACGCGCTGTGGGAGCTTATAAAGGAGCACCTGCCCGCAAACATGCTGTTTGACAGGCGCTAGCCTGTAACCCGGCGCCCGTGCGGCGGGCAACGCCTTTTTTAACTTGTGACTTAAAACGAAGCAAGAATTATGCACGGCATTTATAACTGTTAGGAGCAATGAAATTCATGATACAAGAGCAGAAAGAGAACAGGCTGCTCCGAAATGTTCTGTTTACCTTTTTCATCAGCGGCGCGGCATCCCAGCCGCTGGGCTCGTTTGTCCCCTTTTTGCGGGAGGCCTACGGCCTGAGCTACGATATGTCGGGTATGCTGCTTTCCGCCCAATCGGTGGGCAACCTGTTTGCCATACTGGCAGCCGGGGTTCTGCCCGTTTATCTGGGGCGCAGAAAAAGCATTCTCATCACCGCGAGCTGGATGGCGGTGGCGTACCTCATCTTTGCAAGCGGGTTTGGCACCCCCGCGCTGCTGTTTGCGGCCTGCCTTATGACAGGCATTGCCCGCGGCGGCAACGCGAACTTTTCAAATACCATGGTCAGCACACTGTCTCCGCAAAAGGCCGCCCGGGGCTATAACCTGCTGCACGGGTGCTTTTCGGTGGGCGCGCTTATCTCCCCCCTGCTTTTAATTCTTTGCGCCACCCTTTGGCCGCAAATAGGCTGGCGCGTCACGGCGGCGGTAATTTGCCTGCTTGCGGCAGCTGGGCTGCTGGTATACGCCAAAATGCCTCTGCCGCAGGAGAACAGCAAAAGAAGCATCCGCCAGGTGGATTACAGCTTTTTAAAGGTGAGGCAGTTCTGGCTGGGAGCCGCCATGCTGTTTTTTTACATCTCCACCGAGTACGCCATTATGGGCTGGCTTGTAACATACTTTATTGATATCGGCGTGTTGAGCGCCAGCCAGTCCCAGATGATGAACAGCCTTTTGTGCCTGGTCATCTTCCTTGGGCGGATGACGGGTGCCGCAGTGACCGGAAAAATATCCAAAAACAAGCTGCTGCTGGCGGATGGAATCGGATTTTTCGCGTTCTTTTTGCTGTTGTTTTTCAGCCGCACGCCCTTGCTTATTACCATAGGGCTTATCGGCGCGGGCTTCTTTATGTCCACCATCTATCCCACCGCGTTTGCCTTTGGCAGCAGCTGCATTCGCGGCAACGACCTTGGCGCGAGCATTATGATCTTTACCGGGAGTGCGGGCGGCATTATCACCCCCGCGCTGGTGGGCTTTGTGGCGCAGCGGGCAAACATACAGTCCGGTATGCTGGTTGTGGTGGTGTTTACCGCCCTGTTAATGCTCACAATCCTGCTTAGCGTACTTATATTAGCTCCCTCAAAAAGTGCAGAGGGTTAGGTGAAAACCCGCGGGAATGCCCATAAACCAAAGCGGCTCACTTAATTATCTTCCATTTTATTTTGCGCTTTTTAATCGGAATAATAAATTCATCAAACCAAAAAACCGAAAGGAGTGCGGGGTGCCGGGGCTTATGCTAATAACATAACCCAACCCCCGCAACAAATGCATGAAAGATTTTATGGACAAGGATTTTGTGCTGGAAACCGAGACTGCGAAGCGGCTGTTCCATGAATATGCCGAAGCGCTGCCGGTGGTGGATTATCACTGCCACATCCCTCCGCGTGAGATTTATGAGAACCGCAAATTCAATAACCTGGCGGAGGTATGGCTGGGCGGACAAAACCCCGACGGCACCTGCTTTGGCGACCATTACAAATGGCGGCTGATGCGGGCAAACGGGGTGCCGGAGGAGTACGTCACCGGCGGGCGTGACGGACTTGCGCGTATTACAAAGCTTGCCGAAACACTGGAGCTTGCCATAGGCAACCCCATGTACCACTGGTGCAACCTGGAGCTGCGCAAGTTTTTTGGCTACGAAGGGCACCTTAGCGCCGACACGGCGGAGGAGGTGTTTAAGCTTTGCAACGATAAGCTGCAAAATGACCCCGGATTTACGGTGCGCGGCTTTATTGAGCAAGCCAACGTCACCTTTATCGGCACCACCGACGACCCGGTGGATACCCTAGAGTGGCACGAAAAAATTGCGGCGGACCCAAGCATTACGGTTCAGGTTTGCCCCTCTTACCGCCCGGATAAGGCCATTAACATCACAAAGCCCGGCTTTGCGGAGTATATTGCAAAGCTTGCCGAAAGCGTGGGAAAAAAGCAGCTTTCAACCGCCGAGGAGGTGCGCGACGCGCTGCTGGAGCGGCTGGAGTTCTTTAAAAGGATGGACTGCCGCGCCGCCGACCACGGGCTGGATTATGTGATGTACCGCCCCTGCACCACAGAGGAGGCAAACGCCGCGTTTGCCAAGGCGATGGCGGGCAAGGAGCTTACCCTCGCGGAGGCGGAGGGCTACCAGACCATGCTGCTCGTAAGCCTTGGCAGGGCATACCACCGCATGGGCATCGTCATGCAGCTGCATTATTCCTGCCTGCGCAACGTCAACGAAAAGGCCTTTAAGGAGCTTGGCCCCGATACCGGCTACGACATGATTGGCAACGCCGCCTGCGGCGCGGGGATAGCGGGCTTTCTTAACGCCCTCACCCGGTCGGGCGGCTGCCCCAAGACCATTATTTACAGCCTGAATCCCACCGATTTTGACCAGATTAGCTCCCTCACGGGCTGTTTCCAAAACGACGAGGCCATCGGCAAAATCCAGCATGGCTCCGCGTGGTGGTTTAACGATACCAAGAGCGGGATGGAGGCGCAGATGCGCTCCCTCGCAAACATGGGGCTGCTGGGCAACTTTGTGGGTATGCTCACCGATTCCCGCTCCTTTCTCTCTTACCCGCGCCATGATTATTTTCGCCGTATCGTATGCAATATGGTGGGGCATTGGGTGGAAAACGGGGAGTATCCAAACGACGAGAAGGCGCTGCGCCGCATCGTGGAAGGCATTTGCTACCGCAACGCCGCGCGGTATTTCGGGCTGTAATCGCAGCTTTATTTTACAGCTTACCGCCGGGGTGCTAATAGTAACCCCGTTTTAAAAAAAGACGATAAATGATAAATCGTACAGCGGAATAATGCATTGCCGCCTCGCGGTTTAGCATGAGGTTTTAATTGGTTATAAGCCCTGCGGCATACAGCCGCAGGGCTTATACTAATAACTGTTTTAAAAGCGTATAGCACCATATAAGACACATAAAAAATGTTTTGGCTTAAAAATTCCTTTACTTTATGGCTTGACCCTACAAGCTCTTTAATGTTACATTTAAGGTGCTGTGCGAAAAAAAGCGAAAAAGCACAGGACTGAGCCAGGCTTATACCAGGCGCAGCCAGTAAAAAGAAGCGAGTAAAGTAAAAAATAGCATTAAGCGAAATAAATGCGTGAAAGACCTTTCGGGCTAAGACCCGAAAAAAGGATAGGTACGCGTCATGAAAATTATTATTGTGGGCGACGGTAAGGTTGGGTATGTGCTGGCACAGCAGCTAACCAAGGAAGGCAGCGACATTGTCGTAATAGACAGCAACAAAAGCGTGCTGCAGGAAGCCCTTGTAACGCTGGATGTTATGGTGGTGCATGGCAACGGCGCAAGCCTGCAGGTGCAAAAGGATGCGGGCGTAGAGAGCTGCGACCTGCTGATAGCGGCGACCTCCGCCGACGAAATTAACCTGCTGTGCTGCATTATTGCCCGCAAGCTGGGCTGCGCGCATACCATTGCCCGGGTGCGCAACCCGGAATATGCCGAGCAGCTGTACTTTTTAAAGGAAGAGCTTGGGCTTAGCATGGTAATTAACCCCGAGCGGGCGGCGGCCAATGAGATTGTTCGCCTTTTGCAGTTTCCATCCTTTCTGCGCAGGGATTCCTTCGCCAAGGGCAAGGTGGAGATTGTAGAGATTATCCTTAAAGAAAACAGTATGCTTAATGGAAAGCAGCTGCTAGACCTGTACTGCATTGCAAAAATCAGGGTGCTGGTCTGCGCCGTGGAGCGCGGCGAGCAGGTGTATATACCGGACGGGAGCTTCCGGCTGGAAAAGGGGGATAAGCTTTATGTTACGGCCCCCACCCGCGACCTTGCCGCGCTCATAAAGCATATGGGGCTGGATAAGCAAAGGATTAAGGACGTTTTAATCGTAGGGGGCAGCAACATCGCCTATTACCTGGCCTCAGACCTCCTTGCCTCCGGAATTTCCATCAAGATTATCGAAAACAAGCATTCCCGCTGCACTGAGCTTGCCGAAATGCTGCCAAAGGCATCGATTATTGAGGCGGACGGGTGCAGCCAGGCTATTTTGCTATCCGAAGGCATTGAGCACACGGACGCGGTGGTGACGCTTACCAATATTGATGAGGAAAACCTGCTGGTATCCATGTACGCAAACCACCTGAAGGTGCCTAAGGTAATAACGAAGATAAACCGCACCGAGTATAACGCGGTGTTCCGCTCCATGGGTATTGACTGTATTGTAAGCCCAAAGCTACTTACGGCAAACCAGATTGTGCGCTATGTGCGCGCGCTGCAAAATACCTCGGGCGGGGAGATGATAACCCTGCACCGGCTGGTGGACGGCAAGGTGGAGGCGCTGGAATTTGTGGTGACAGGGGAGACCAGGCATCTTGGACAAACCCTCTCGAGCATCCGGCTGGTACCCAACATCCTTATCGCGTGCATCAACCGCGGGGGGACGATTATAATCCCCAACGGGGAAACCGTCATTGAGCAAAAGGATACCGTGATTATTGTAACGAAGGCGGACCGCCCCATTAACGCGCTTAATGATATATTTGAAGAGGAGCTGCCCGCAAACTTTGCATATGATATGCCCGAGCTGCACCTAAGCTGAGTATGGCCTGACGGAGGTAATCGTACCCATGAATTATCGTATGGGAATCAATATAATCGGACATATCCTGTGGGTGGAAGCCGCGTTTATGATTCCGGCAATGGCAATATCCTTTTATGACGGAGAAGCAGCCGCCGCGCAGGCCTTTTTAATTACAATAGGCTGCCTGCTTGCGGCAAGCCTGCTATGTATACTCTTTAAAGCAAAGCACAAGGGCTTTTATACCCGTGAGGGCTTTATGGTAACGGCGCTGACGTGGATAGTCATGTCTCTCTTTGGCGCACTGCCCTTTTCTGTCTCGGGTGAGATACCAAACTATCTTTTTGCGGTTTTTGAGACGGTATCCGGCTTTACCACCACCGGGGCAAGCATCCTAAAGGATGTGGAGGCGCTCTCGCGCGGAATGCTGTATTGGCGTAGCTTTACCCATTGGCTGGGCGGTATGGGCGTGCTGGTGTTTTTGCTTGCCATTTTGCCCATTACCCGCAATTCTGGCGGCACGCTGCACATTATGCGCGCGGAAAGCCCCGGCCCGCAGGTGGGCAAGCTGGTTCCCCGCATCAAGCAGACCGCGACGATACTGTACTTTATTTACATTGCGCTTACGGTGCTGCAAACGGGCCTGCTTTTGTGGGGCGGTATGCCCCTGTTTGACGCGGTTTGCATCGCCTTTGGCACCGCCGGCACCGGCGGCTTTGGGGTGCTAAACTCCAGCTGCGCGGATTACAGCGTGTTCTCGCAGGTTGTTATTACCGTGTTTATGGCGCTGTTTGGGGTGAATTTTGGAATTTATTATCTTCTTCTGCTGCGGGAGTTTTCCCGGGCGCTTATGAATCAGGAGCTTCGGCTGTATGTGGGCGTGCTGTGCGGCTCCATTGTGCTGGTGACGCTCAATATCCTGCCCCTATATGGGTCTAACCTGCCTAAGGCACTGCGGTTGGCCTCCTTTCAGGTGACCTCAATTATGACCACTACCGGGTATGCCACTGCCGATTTCAACCTGTGGCCGGAGTTTTCGCGTGTGGTTTTGGTGCTGCTTATGATTATCGGCGCATCCGCCGGCTCTACCGGCGGCGGAGTAAAGGTGGCAAGGGTATTACTGTTGCTTAAGTCGGCAAAGCAGTCCATACGCAAAATTTTCAGCCCCCGTGAGGTTAACGTGGTAAAGGTGGACGGCAGAACCCTCGACCATGAGGTAATGGGCGGGGTAAACGTCTTTATGGTGGTGTATTTCGCGGTTGCGGCGCTTTCTGTTGTGGTGGTGTCGCTCGATAATTTTTCGTTTGAGACCACCTTTACCGCTGTGCTTTCCTGCTTAAACAACATCGGGCCGGGTCTTGGGGAGGTAGGACCGGCCGGAAACTACTCGGAGTTTTCTCCCTTAAGCCTGGTGGTCTTAATCCTTAATATGCTCGTGGGCCGTCTTGAGATATTCCCCGTATTGTTCCTGTTTGCCCCCTCCAACTGGAAGCGGGTGAGGGTTTAGCCGCCCGTTCTCGCGCCCTGACTGTATTGAATAGCTGTAATACTAATCCCCTCAAAAAGAGTCGATAAAAATCCGCGTGAAAACCCATAAATTAAAGCTTTTCACTTGATTTTAATACTCTTTTAAATCGGATACGGATATTAGTATAAAAAAGAAATCGTGCCGCGGCATGGTTTCTTTTTATTTTGTGCATATGCTACATTATTTTGCCACCGCCTCATACTAATCTCTTCAAAAAGAGTCGATAAAAATCCGCGTGAAAACCCATAAATTAAAGCTTTTCACCTGATTTTTATACTCTTTTAAATCGGATATTAGTATCACATAAAAAAGGACCGATAAGCTAATTTGGGATTGTAGCCAAAACCTAGTAATGCTATACTGAATGAAAAGATAAGATTTGGATGCTTTGCATTGCGACATGTTCAAACGAGGGTGATAGTGGAAGCGGAGGGAACAGAATGCTCAAGGTTTTTTTGGTTGAGGATGAGGTTATCGTACGCGAGGGCATTAAAAATACAATCGACTGGAAAGGCGAGGGCTTTGAGTTTTGCGGGGAGGCCGGCGACGGGGAGCTTGCCTATCCGCTCATTCAAAGCGCGCAGCCGGATATCGTCATCACCGATATCAGAATGCCGTTTATGGACGGGCTGGAGCTTAGCCGCTTAGTCCGCAAAGAGCTGCCTCAGGCTAAGGTGGTAATACTCAGCGGTCATGAGGAGTTTGGCTATGCCCGCGCGGCAATCCAGCTTGGGGTTACCGAGTACCTGCTAAAGCCCATTAACGGCGCGGAGCTTATGCAGGCGATAAAGCGCATTGGGCAGCAAATTCTTTTGGAGCGTGAGGAGCGCCTAAACTACGAGCGGTATAAAAGGGAAATGGAGGAAAGCGAAACCGAGGCGAAGCGCAAGCTGTTTATCGAGCTGGTTTCGGGCGCCCTTTCCATCGCGCGGCTGCTTGAGCGGGGCAGGGAGCTGGGGCTTGAGCTGGGGGCGCAGTATTACCAGATTGTGCTGCTCGAGTGCAGCGTTTCGGGCCACACGGAGTCCTTTTCCAGCGAGCAGCTGGCACTCGACGCGGAGCTGACACAAAACGGGCCGGAGAATATGGCGGTGTTCGACCGTGCCATCGAAGGGCTTGCCATATTGTTTATGGGCGACACCCCCGAAGAGATTCACGGCGCGCGGGAGAGCTACCTTTCGCGCGTTACCTCCCTTTTTTCAAAATACCCCGCCGTGCGCTATTTTGGGGGCATAGGCGTCCCGGTGGGACGGCTTACCCAGCTTAGCGCCTCCTTTGAGAGCGCCTCGCGGGCGTTTGCCTACCGCTTTCTCATGGATGGCAGCGCGGTGCTTGACAGCAACCTGTTGGGCATTCAAACACCGCCCAGAGACAACGGCGCGCGTCTGAACGCGGACGAGCTGGGCAGCATTGACCTAAAGCGGGTGGATGTATTTCTGCGCAAGGGGGATATGGAGGACATCCCGTTTTTTACCGAGGAATTTCTGCGCAGCATTGGCAGCGCCAGCGAAAAATCCTTCCTGTTCCGTCAGTATGTGCTAATGGATTGCTATGTGACCGCCCTCTCCTTTTTAAAGGAGATAGGCTGTACCGAGACGTTGTTTGAGCCGCCCTTTGGGGAGCAGGAGCAGCTAAACGGGCTGCTGCAGGACTCCCGGAGGATGAAAGCCTACATACATAGCATCTTTAACGAAACCATCGGGTACCGCGACGAGCTGAGCACCAGGCGCTATCACCGCATGATTGAGCAGGCCAAGGGCTATATCAGCGAGCATTTTGCCGACGAGGAGCTTTCGCTTAACGAGGCGGCGGCCTATGTAAACCTAAGCCCCAACCATTTTAGCGCCGTGTTTAGCCGAGAAACGGGGCAGAGCTTTATTCGCTACCTTACCGAGCTGCGAATGACAAGGGCAAAGGAGCTGCTAAAATGCACCGATATGCGCTGCGCGGATATTGGGATGGCGGTAGGCTATAAGGACCCGCACTATTTTTCGTTTTTGTTTAAGAAAACCCAAAACTGCTCCCCGGTGCAGTATCGCGCCGCAAAAAGCGAAAGGCATAGCAATTAGCCCTTATTATAAAATGGGATACCCTATGCCCTTTGATTTTTATTTATGGCTACTATTTCGTGTACGCGGAGGTATTGGGTATGAAAAAACGGCTCTTAAGCTGTATGGTACACGCGTTTGGCGAACTGCCCCTTCACCGCAAAATACGGCTCTCGCTCATGCTTGTTCTTCTGCCCTTATTTTTTTTGTTTGTACTTATTTTCTTTAGCATCTATCACTCCAACCTGCAGTACGACCGCATTATTGAAAACGCCTCTGAGGCGGGGCGCTTTAGCATTGACTTTAAGGAGGAGTTTGACTACAAGATATACCTGCTCATTGCGGGGCATTCCACCTTTGAAAAGGAGGACCCCTACACCTATATTAACGAATCGCGCGAGATAACCTCCGACCTGATTAAAAATACCCACCTGCCCGATAACAAGCGGCGCGCCGAAAGCATTATGAAGCTGCTTGGGAACCTGGAGGAGTATGTACGGCAGATTGAGGAGAATAAAAGGGTGGGCGGGCATTACGATGAGAACATAGATATTTGGGAGAACTATGTGCAGCTTGTCACCGCGCTGGTGCAAACCACGGTGCTGGAATACACCTACTACGAAACCAAGGGGATGGAGACGGTGCGCGAGCACCTGGCCGACAGCCTAAGCGGCATAACGCTTGCCGGGCTTATTGTGTTTGCGCTTTTGGTGCTTGCGGCGCTGCTCATGTCGGTGCTTATACCAAACAGCATCGCACGCCCCATTCATCACCTTAACGAGGTCACAAACCAGGTGGCGAAGGGCGACCTTTCGGTGCGGGCAAATGTGCTGCACGGTGCGGAGGTAAAGCACCTGGGCGAATCCCTTAACGTGATGATAGAAAAGATTGAGAACCTGCTGCAAGCCATTAAAACAGACCAGACAAACCTGCGGGAGGCGGAGCTTGAGCTATTGCAGGCACAAATAAACCCCCACTTTCTGTACAACACGCTGGATACGATTATATGGCTGGCCGAAGCGGGCAGGCAGGGCGCGGTGGTGGAGATTGTGGGCTCGCTCTCCGCCTTCTTTCGCACCTCCCTAAACCATGGCAACGGCATGGTAACCCTGCGGGAGGAGGAGCGGCATGTGCGCAGCTACCTGCAAATACAAAAGGTGCGCTACCAGGATATTCTGGAGTACGAAATAGAGATACCCGAGCGGCTTATGATTACCACCCTGCCAAAGATTACGCTGCAGCCGCTGGTGGAAAACGCGCTGTACCACGGCATTAAAAACCGCCGGGGCAGGGGCAGAATAGCCATACGCGCGGTAAGCGATAACGGCGACGCCGTGCTGTCCGTCCGCGACAACGGCGCGGGCATACACCCTGACCGGCTTGAGCAAATTGCAGAGGGACTAAACAGCCGCGCCCCCGCCCGGCAATCAAGCGCCATGGCGCCCAAGCGGGATTCCTATGGGCTTTATAACGTCAACGAGCGCATTAAGCTAAAGTTTGGCGAACAGTATGGCCTGACCATAACCAGCACCATGGGGGAGGGCACCTGTGTTTCGGTGCGCATCCCCATAGACGGCGAGTGGCTTGCCGCCCCGCGCCCGCCGGGATAACCGAAAGGGGTAAACAGCGTTATCATAATAAAACCATACCGAAACGGAAAAAATTCTAAAGAAAAGGCAATCCCGGTAAAATACTCAATCAAACTCAAAAGAATCTTCATTGTCTTAAATAAGCCGGGTAACTATAATAATGATGCAGACCAAAATAAACAGGTTTGCAAATTAATAAGTGGAGGACAAAACAATATGGCTTCTATGAGGCGAATCATTGCGATTTCCTTGGCGCTTATAATGCTCGCGGCGTTTGCTGCTTGTTCCACAGCCCCGGTCGCTCCGGCTAATTCCGCGCCCAGCGCGGCGGCACCCGCACCCGAGGCTCCTGCAACCCCGGCAAGCGATGAGCCAATCTACGTTGGCTTTGTGCAGGTTGGCGCGGAGTCCGACTGGCGCATGGCAAACACTAAGTCAATGCAGGAGACCTTTACCGAAGCAAACGGATACAAGTTTGAAATGGTTGATGCCCAGCAGAAAACCGATAAGCAGATTACCGCAATCCGTGACTTTATTCAAAAGGATGTCGATTACATAGTTCTCGCCCCCAACACCGAGGCAGGCTGGGATACGGTTCTCAGCGAGGCTAAGGACGCGGGTATTCCCGTAATTATCGTTGACCGTATGATTCAAACCAACGACGTCAGCCTGTTTACCGCTTGGGTTGGCTCTAACTTCAAGAAGGAAGGCTACGATGCCGTTATCGCGCTGGAGAACGCGCTCAAAGCAAAGGGCGTCGCGGACGACGCGGAGATTAACATAGTCACCCTGCAGGGTACCATGGGCTCCTCTGCGCAAATTGGCCGCACCGACGGCTTTGCCGAAAAGATGGTCTTCCACACCAACTGGAAGATGCTCGACAAGCAGTCCGGCGACTTTACCCAGGAAAAGGGCCAGGAGGTTATGGAAGCCTTCTTGAAGGCGTACCCCAACATCAACGTCGTCATTGCCGAGAATGATAATATGGCATTCGGCGCAATTACCGCCATCAAGGCCGCCGGTAAAACCTGCGGACCCAAGGGCGACATTACCGTAGTTTCCTTTGACGCGGTTCGCGCCGCCTTCGAGTCCATGATAGCGGGCGATATTGATGTAGACGTGGAGTGCAACCCATTGCATGGCCCCCGCGTAGCAGGCATTATCGATGCTCTTGAGGCCGGTCAGGCTGTGGATAAGATTGCGTATGTGGAGGAAAGCACCTTCTACGCCGCGGACGCCGCCGCCATAATCGATTCCCGCGCATACTAATACACGAAAAAAGGATAAACCGCGCGGCGGCTTAAAGCGCCGGTTATGGCTTGATTTTTAAAAACGACACAACTGAATATTTTACATTGATGCAGAACCGTCGGAGAGCCAAAGGATACCTGGTTCTCCGGCGGATTTTTTCTTGAAAGGGTGGACCTTGTATGGGAGCGGGAAACGGGATATTGACAATGCGCCGCATCACCAAGAATTTTGTGGGAGTGCGGGCGCTTAGCAATGTGGATTTTACCCTGAGAGCGGGAGAGATTCATGCCCTGATGGGGGAAAACGGCGCGGGAAAATCCACGCTCATTAAGGTGCTAACCGGTGCGGAGGAGTTTGAAACAGGGGAGATTCTGCTCGACGGCCTTGATCGCCCGGTGGTCAACCGATCGCCCCGGGAGGCGCAGCAAAACGGCATTAGCACGGTGTACCAGGAGGTAAACCTTTGCCCCAACCTCTCGGTGGCCGAAAACCTGTTTTTGGGCAGAGAGCCGAAGAAGTGCGGCGCTATTGATTGGAAAACAATGAACAGGAAGGCAAAAGAAGCCTTCGATGCTTTGGATATACAGCTTGACGTTACACTGACGCTAGACCATTACTCGGTAGCAATCCAGCAGATGGTGGCGATTACGCGGGCGGTGGATATCTCGTCGCGGGTGTTGATTTTGGATGAGCCCACCTCAAGCCTTGACGAATCGGAGGTAGAGAAGCTGTTTTCTATTATGCGGAAGCTGCGCGACAGAGGGCTTGGCATTGTGTTTGTCACCCATTTTCTCGACCAGGTTTACGCGGTGTGCGACCGTATTACGGTGCTGCGCAACGGGGAGCTTGTGGGGGAGTACGAGGTGGAGCACCTGCCCCGCCTGCAGCTGGTGGCGCGTATGCTGGGCAAGGATTTTGACGACCTTGCCGAGGTAAGCCGCGAAACGGCGCAAAGCGAGCAAAACGGCGCGGCGGCTGTCATAGAGGCGGTAAGCCTTGGCTGTAAGGGGCGCATAAAGCCCTTTGACCTTATGGTACATAAGGGCGATGTAATCGGGCTTTCCGGGCTGCTTGGCTCTGGGCGCAGCGAGCTTGCCCGCGCCATTTACTGCGCGGATAAGCCGGATGCCGGCGCACTGCATATGCATGGGCACAGGCTAAGCCTGCGCGCGCCCATAGACGCGATGCAGGCAGGTATGGCATACCTTTCGGAAAACCGCAAGGAGGAGGGTATTTTACCCGACCTCTCGGTGCGCGAAAACATTATTTTGGCTCTGCAGGCGCGCAGGGGGATGCTAAAGCAGATGAGCCGAAGGGAGCAGGAGGAGTTCTCCGACCGGTATATCAGCCTGCTTAAAATAAAAACTCCCGACCGCGAAACCCCGGTGAGGCAGCTAAGCGGCGGCAACCAGCAAAAGGTGATATTGGCGCGCTGGATGCTCACAAACCCCGACTTTATGATTCTGGATGAGCCAACCCGTGGCATTGATGTGGGCACCAAGGCTGAGATACAGCGTTTGGTTATTAACCTTGCGCAGCAGGGCAAAACGATTATGTTTATTTCCTCCGAGATAGAGGAGATGCTGCGCACCTGCAACCGAATGGTGATTATGCGCGACCGCGAAAAGGTGGGGGAGCTTTGCGGGGATGAGATTTGCGAGGAAAATATTATGAAGGCTATCGCGGGAGGTGCCGCCGTATGAAAAAAATCAGTTCTTTCCTAAATCGTATCACTCGTTTTCATTTATTCCTGCCGCTGCTGTGCTTGGTGCTGGTGCTGATAGCGAACCTGATTCAGACGCCCTCGTTTTTTAACATTACCGTGCAAAACGGCGTGTTTTACGGCTATCTCATCGATATACTTAACCGCGCAAGCGGGCTGATAATTATGTCGGTGGGTATGACGCTGGTGGTTGCCTCCTCCGGCGGAACCGATATCTCTGTGGGCGCGGTCAGCGCGCTGGCAGGGGCGGTATGTGTGGCCGTCGTCGGCACCGGGCCGACCTATCAGGCGCCGTATATCCTCAGCATCCTGCTGGCGCTGCTGGTTGGTGCGGTGTGCGGCTGCTTTAACGGCTACCTGGTATCCTACCTTAAGGTGCAGCCCATGGTTGCCACCCTAATTTTACTCACGGCAGGAAGGGGCATTGCCCAGCTTGTAACGGGCAGCTTTATTTTATATGTAAAGCCCAAGGAGTTTGCCTACCTTGGCACCTTTTTACCGGGAGTACCCATTCCCACCACCTGCTTTGTGGCGGCGCTCTTGGTTCTTATTACCTGGGTGGTGCTTAAAAAGACCCCCCTTGGCATGTATATTCAGTCGGTGGGTATTAACCGCAACGCAAGCAGGCTCATTGGGCTTAACTCAAAGCTCATTATGTTTTTAACCTATGTGTTCTGCGGGGTCTGCGCGGCGGGGGCGGGGCTGCTTTCCGTTTCGCGAACCTCCTCCATAGACGCGAACAATGTGGGCAAGTATATGGAGCTGGATGCAATTCTGGCAGTAGCCATTGGCGGCAACCATTTGGCGGGAGGAAAATTTTCGTTAATCGGCACCGCCATTGGCGCGCTTACCATTCAGGCGCTTACCACCACCCTATACGCAATGCATGTGGCGGCGGACCAGATACCCCTGTATAAGGCGGTTGTGGTTATCATTATTGTCGCGCTGCAATCGCCCACCATCATTCGCTGGGTTCGGGGGCTGCGCGCAAAGTCAGCTCCGGCGCAACCGGTAAAGGAGGCGCTATAAATGAGCAAAACACTCACGCCGCCCCGTACGCAGGGCGCAAGGCTGGTTCTACGGGCAAAAGAGAAGCTCTTGGGGCATAACTTTCTTCTCGCGGTGACCATTGTTATGTTTGTGGTGCTGTATGTGGGGGGACTGGTTGCGTTTGGCGATAAAAACTTTGGCAACCTGCAGGTATTTCTAAACATCCTCATCAGCAACGCGGGGCTTATTATTACCGCCGTGGGCATGACCATGGTGCTTATTACAGGCGGTATCGATATCTCGGTAGGCTCGGTCATTGCCGTCACCTGTATGCTGCTTGCCGCAATGATGGAGAAGGGAAATGTCCCCGCGCCGGTGGCGGTGCTTGTTGTATTGCTGTTTGGCATTGTGTTTGGGGCGGCGCAGGGCTGGTTTATCGCATATCTTAAAATTCAGCCGTTTATCGTCACTCTGGCAGGAATGTTTTTTGCAAGAGGACTAACCGCGGTTATCAGCCTTGAAATGATTACGATTACCAACAAGGCGTTTTTGGGCATTGCCCAGTATAAAATGTACCTGCCCTTTGGCGGGGTAATGAACAAACGGGGCGCCATGATCTACCCCTACATCTACCCCACGGTGATTTTGGCGCTGGTTGTTTTGGTGGTGGCATTTTTAATGCTGCGGTTTACTAAGTTTGGGCGCAGGGTGTATGCGGTGGGCGGCAGCGAGCAATCCGCCCTGCTCATGGGTCTTAACGTGAAGCGCACCAAGCTGATTGTGTATATGATTAACGGGTTTCTCGCCACCTTGGGCGGCGTCGCCTTTTGCTTAAACACTACCGGCGCGTTTGTAGAGCTTGCCAAGGATTTTGAGATGGAGGCCATCGCGGCGACCGTTATTGGCGGCACGCCGTTAACCGGCGGTGTCGGCAATGTGTTTGGCACCCTGTTTGGCGTGCTGATTAAGGCGACCATTGAAACCTTTGTTTCCTTCCAGGGCAACCTTTCCTCCTGGTGGTCAAAGATCATCATCGCGGCGCTGCTTGCCTTCTTTATCGTGCTGCAAAGCCTGTTGACCATGCGCAAGCAAAAGCAGCGGTAGCGGTAATTCAAACAGCTTACTTCCTCCTGTCGATAGCAATAAACGCAAAGGGGATGGATTATAAAATCCATCCCCTTTGCGTTCCCCACACCTTTTGAGGAGAGTAGAATTGCAGATAAAAATCCGCGTGAAAAACACTCTTTTTAGTCGGAATAAATATAGGATAATAGAGTACCCAAAAGCCGATTTTATAAACTTCGTGGGTTGGTCGGCTTTTAAGTAACCATCATCAAGTTGTTGGAACGTCGGCACCCGCGCCGACAGGCGGCTTACTTTTCTTGTTCGAGAAAAGTAAGCAATTTAGTAAAGCGAAGCAGGGACACCCTGCACCCAGCTCAAAGCAAGGGCAAA
>JAEZCT010000019.1 GCA_023433405.1 Bacillota bacterium
TTTGCCCTTGCTTTGAGCTGGGTGCAGGGTGTCCCTGCTTCGCTTTACTAAATTGCTTACTTTTCTCGAACAAGAAAAGTAAGCCGCCTGTCGGCGCGGGTGCCGACGTTCCAACAACTTGATGATGATTACCTGAAAGCCAACCAAACACGAGGTTTAAAAAGCTGATTAGGGGACTTCAATAAACCATATCCTGATGAGATCCAAAGACAGCAGCCGCCGGATTCTATAATATCATCCGGCGGCTGCTTATGGATATGGGTTGTAATACTAATCTCCTCAAAAAGAGTCGATAAAAATCCGCGTGAAAACCCATAAATTAAAGCTTTTCACTTGATTTTTATACTCTTTTAAATCGGATATTAGTATAAGGTGGCTGCGCCTATAGCTCGTTTGCGCACTGACCGGTCGTGATAAGCTCGTTAAGGTTAAAAAGGGTGGTGCCAATGATGCCGCCAATCGCCTCATCGGTATAAAACGCGGTGTGGGTGGTGAATATGACCCTGTCATGCGCAATCAGACGTTCCAGCAGCTCATTGCCAAAGGGCTTCCTGTGGTATTCCAGCCGCTTATAGGTATTCTCGAATTCGTACACATCAAAGGCATAGCCTGAAAGCTTACCTTCCTGGAGGGCGGCAAGCACAGCCTCGCTGTCGATTAATCCGCCACGGGCGGTATTTACCAGCATAGCGCCGGGCCTTAACCTCTTTATCGACTCCGCGTTAATGATATGATGGTTGTCGGCGGTCAGGGGGCAGTGGAACACCACAATATCGCTTTGCTTTAACAGCTCGTCAAGCTCGGTATAAACCGCAAGGGACTCCACCTCGGGATTACGATAAAGGTCGCTTGCAAGAATGCGGCAGCCAAAGCCGCCCAGCATACGAATGGTCTCAGCGCCGATTCTCCCGGTGCCAACGACCCCAACCACCTTGGTGCGCAGCTCCATGCCCCGCAATCCGGCCAGCCGGAAATCGTAATTCTCAATTCGCCGGTACTGCATTGTGCGCTTTCTTAAAAGCTCCAGCATCAGCATTACCGTATGCTCTGCGATGGAGCTCGGGGAGTAAACCGGCACACTTGCCGCGCGCAGGCCATATTTTTTAATAGCCGGTTGATTGAGGTGGTCAACCCCTGCTGTTCTGGTGAGTATATATCTCACGCCATTGCCTTTGAGCGCGGCGCAAAGCTCCTCATTGACCACGGTGGCGGCAATAATACCTACCGCGTCATACCCTTGAGTAAGCGCGACATTTTCGGTGGTGAGAACATCGGGGGTATAAGCAATGGCAAACCCGTAGGAATTTTCTCTCGTAAACAGGGCGGTTTCGTCCTCGCGGTGTCCGGTAATCAGTATTTTCATGGTCAGACTCCCCTTTCCGGGAAATAATGCGGTTGCTTCGTACATTATAATTCGGCGTTTTCCGGCTGTCAATCGCACTCATGTCCATTCAAGGGCTCATTCCAATTGCCACATTTAACATTGTTATATCCTATCGGTTATTCGCACAATATGGCTCCGGTTTTTAACGAGTCTCGCATAACGCAGCAAAGCCACCGGGGCAGACACCGCGAGCGGCGTCCCGATGGCTTTGCTGTGTTATGATATTCTCATCAAAAAAGGAGTGAAGGAGTGGAGGAAAAAGCAATAATAACAGTTTGGCCGCAGTCACTCATGGCCTTGCCCCGGCAGACGTCACGACACCCTCATGACTTTTTGAGCGTTACCGTTACCAAAAGCCCCGTGCCGTTAGGCTGCGATTCCATCGTCAATCCATATTTGGGCAACTCCCGTTCAAACCATTTAGGAATATGCTCACATTGTATCCTCAGCTCATAAAAGGCGGTTTCTTTAAAAAAGGCCAAAAGAATCTGCTGGGAGTTTACGGAGGTACGGTGCTTCATGACCTCGGTTAAATCAATAGAATAGTAGCCGTCCTTCCATTGCGCAGGCTTAATGACCTCATCCTCCTTCAACCCCTGCGCCGCGCACAGAACCGGCTGGGCGTGGTAGGACGCGATGTCATTGAGGAAATTCTCAGCCGCCATGCCCTGAAAGCCCTCCATCTCCCACATCGAGACTGTGTGGCGTTCAAACACCACGCGGTAGGTTCCGCGAAAACGCTGGGCAGCGAGTATTGTGCAGGGAAGCAACCAGGCGCAGACCGCGTCAAGCTGGGAGCGGAAGGCAGAGGGTTGGTCGATTCCATGGGTCTGATAGGGTAACTCCCGCAGCTTTGCCCATCCGTTTTCCTGTTTTTCATAGAGCCTGATAACCCCGCCCCGTTCAAACGCCGAAACATGGCCCTGTTCGTCCTCCAGTACCGCTATCTGCATTTCAAACCTCCTCCGATCATGAAATGGTTTGCCGTTTTTTTGTATTATACTAGAATTAAGCCGAATAAAATGGCTTTATACTTAACCGATTGGCATGGGCGTGGGTTAGATTTTTGGGAAGAGGCTTTCGTAAGGATTGGTATTAACCGCAGCCCGCACAGCCTCCGCCGCAATCTCCCTCACAACTCATCGCCTGACCGCCAAAATCGGGCAGGAACAGGAACTCGCACTCGGCAATTACAAAAAACTTGTTACATTGACCATCATCTATACTTATACTCCGCCCGTCAAAGGTCACCACCAAGGGCAGCATTTGAGGCACCTCATCGGTAAGTCCCGGGCGTGTACGGGAGGAGATTACCGCACGCTCGCCTGTCACGCGGTTTTTAACCACCACATCACCCGAGGTGGAAAGCCGGGTAAGCGCACCCGCCTCGCTAAACCGCAGGGAGTTAAGGTCTGCGTCAACGCCAAGCGCGGTGTTATCATAGGCCTTGAGCAACCCTACGGGGGTTGGCACACTCACCGGAGCCGCGGGCTCCAGCGATTGAAGTGCCCCCGATGCATACAGCTTAAAGCCAATCCGTGTCGGGACGACCCCCACGGAGGTTTTTACGGGGACAATCTCCTCAGGCCAGAGAATCAGGCTGCGTAAATTTCCGCTTTGATAAAACCGCAGCCCCAGCGGCTTTGCCGTAAAGCTTGCAAAGGGAAACTCGAACCATACCGGTTTTGCAAGCGCCTTCTCCTCCCGCTCCGACCAGCCAAAGCCAATTTGGCCGTTAAGGGGAAAGATGCTGTCCAGCGAGCCGTCCTCATAAAAGGTCACAAGCTCTGCCGGAAAAGGCCCCATGGGGGTTTGCAGGTTGGTCTGCTCCTCCAGCGCAACGCTTCTTATCGCGCCGCTTTCGTAAAACGAGAGGGATTTTAGCTCCTTGTTACGCATATCCGGTCTGCCGTAACGGGGGATTAGGGTTCCATACGAGCTTTCTATGAGGTTTTTCTCGTTGAGGGTGCAGTCCTCTATCTGACCGTTGGGGTAGCTGGTAAAGCTAGTGATGCCACCCAAAGTTCGTGCGGAAAGCATAACGCGCACCTCCTTCTACTGTATCGGATTAGCAATGGCTTAAAACAGGGTCAAAGACCATGTTTTGTGTATATTTGCGGCTATCTCGATTCGAACTGCTGCGGCTCGGCAGCGTGAAAAAGGCTTTCCTTCGGCGCGGAGTTTTCCTTTGCGGTCAGCTCCTTCGGCGTGACGCGAAAGACAGAAACCGCGTTGCCGTCTAAGGCGGAGCGGTAGCCCTCCACCAGCTTCGCCTGTATCCTTTGCTCATAAAGACCCGGCGTAAATTTTTGCAAAAGTGCCTGTAACACGCCCGCGGCCTCCTGCGAGTCGGTTACCCGCTGCGCCTTGCCAAACAGCATAACACTGAAATACGCGGTATCCGCGTGGCAGGGTACGGGATCGGTGACGGTGCCGATCTCCTCATACACCGTAAAGCTGACGTTTGGGGCGGCGGCAAGCAGGTCTACCTTTTTGCCCGACCCCATACCGTGGAAGTAAACCGAGCCGTCCAGCCATACAAAGTTGACGGGTACCGCATAGGGGTAATCCCCCGCCGCCATGCTGATAACGCCCACACGGGAACGGGTTAAAAACGCGTTGATTTTCTCCTGATCGGTACAGCTTCTTGCGGTATAACGTATTTGCATCGTGCATCCCTCCATGTTCAACTGATACGAATAACGGCCTTAAAGTGCATAAGAAGACGTGAAAAGCTTAGGCTAAAGGGTTTATACGCGTATATTCATCTACCCTTCTGCACTTTTTGAGGGGGTTCATATAACCGCCTGCTTGGTGCGACAGGCGGCAAATTGCTTCTCAAGCGCGGTTAAAAACTGTCTCATCCAGCTGTTATCCTGGGCGATATATTCGGGGTGGGACAGCACCTCCTCCGGCTCTTGCACATACGCGCCCGGAATCATCTCATCCCGGCAATTTTCAACCAGCCCCGCTACGAGTTCCGGCGTATTCTCAAGATGGAACTGAAAGCCGAACACACGATCTTCAAAGGCAAACGCCTGATGGGCGCAGGCGTCGCTTTCCGCCAACAGCTCCGCCTCCACGGGCAGTGTGCTGAAGGTATCGCCGTGCCATTGAAACACGATGGGCGCAGACGGCAGGAAGGAAAGCGCGGGGTGCCGTTTGCCCGCCTCGGTCAGCCGCACCGGAAGCCACCCAATCTCCTTTTGCGGGCTTTTGGTGACCTCCCCACCCAAAACATCCGCGATCAGCTGTGCGCCAAGGCAAAGGCCCAGCACAACCGAGCGGTTGTTCTCAATGACGGACTGGATAAAAACCTTTTCCTCCGCAAGCCAGGGGTACTTTGCTTGCTCATAGATGTTCATGGGCCCGCCCATAATTACCAGCCAGTCAAAGGAATCGGGCTCGGGCAGCACCTCACCCGCAAAGAGCATGGTTTTTGTGACGCAATGCCCGTTCTCCCGCGCCCAGTCAAGAATAATGCCGGGGTTCTCAAACGGCACATGCTGCAAATAATGTAACGTCATTGTCTGACCAACCCTTTCCTAGCGCCTTCCCCCGGGCGGGCGCTTTTTATGCAATGGTATCAATTTGCCCGGCTCCCAGCAGCTTTGCTGCCTCCTCAATGCCCTGCCCGATACGGTTATACATGGTAAGGACGCGGATTCCCTTCTTCTCAAACGCCGCGGAAGGATACAGCCCCGCCCGCATACAAAGAATGGCTTGGCAGTCGCATAGCCGGCCGATTACCGCCTCCAGCTTCTTGCCATCCTCCTCGGTGCGCGGGTCCGCGCAGTAAGGGGGCGTCTCCCTCTCCTCCACAAGCACAGACCGTCCCTGCCGATAATCATAGATCAAAAACCGGTCGCAATACCCAAAGTGCTGGTCGATGAGCTGCCCGTCCTTGGAGCACACCGCAAACCGATAGCTTTGTTCTGCCGGCACAGGCTCGTGCGGTGCGGCCTTGGAGGGACATTGGGCAAAATTGAGGCATACATCATGGCTTAGGGTTCCCACGGCATCCGCCCTGCACTGCTTGCAGTGGTACATTTGGGGCAGCATGACCTCGCAGCTATTGCGAATACGGTTAAGCTCGGCGTTGCTCATTGCCTCTATGGATTCAAACGCGCTACCCTTGACGGGAATAAGCTGCATAATATTAGTTATTCTACAGCCCGCGTCCTTCACCGTAAAGACAATCTCGTTTATCTCCTGCTCGTTAATGCCTTTGAGCAGCACGATATTCACCTTGACCACCACCCCCATGGCGGCGAGGTAGCGTATACCAAACAGCTGGTTTTGCAATAGCAGCGAGGCCGCTTCTTTGCCGGTATGCCGCTTGCCAAGGTAGGTGACATGGTCGTATATCATGGCCCCGGTTTCGGAGTTTACCGTATTTACCGTCACCGTTACATGGGTAACCCCCAAAGAGATTAGGTGGTTCATATAAAAGGGGAGCATCAGCCCGTTGGTGGAAAGGCAAAAGGTTACATTGGGGTCAAGCTCGCGTATCCTTTGCAGCGCATCCTTTACCTGCTCAAAGTTTGCGAGGGGGTCGCCGGGCCCCGCAATACCTACGACGGTAAGGTTTGGCATTGCCTTTTTTACCGCAATAAAGCGTTCCACCGCCTGGGCGGGGGACAGCACCGCACTGACGACGCCGGGACGCGATTCGTTGACGCAATCGAACTTGCGCACACAATAGTTACACTGTATGTTACACCGGGGCGCAATGGGCAGATGAATGCGCGCGTTGCCAGACGCGCCGCAATTAAAACAGGGATGGGCGGCCGTTTTTCGCGCAATGGCTTCCGCTTCTTTTTGTAAAGCAATACTCATATGGTGACAAAACCTCCCTGGCGAAAAATCGGTTGCTCCGCGCGGCGCCGCAACGAAAACGGCGGGCAAAACCTGCTTATACTAATATCCGATTTAAAAGAGTATAAAAATCAAGTGAAAAGCTTTAATTTATGGGTTTTCACGCGGATTTTTATCGACTCTTTTTGAGGAGATTAGTATTATACTAATCCTCATTGTTTAGATTGACCGCATCACACGAATGAAATCTGCCCGGAATATGATAAGTTTCTGCCAGTGACCGGTGCGGCCGCTGGCAGAAATGTGAGCATTTCGGGCCAGAAACGTCCCAAGTGACAGCGCTTTTTACCAAACGTTAAGTACCCATTCTTTATTCTTTTTGTACTCCATATCGGTAAATATGGTGTTGGCAATCTGCTCCGCGAGCCAAATCGCCCCTTCGTAGCCCACCACCGGATGGCGGTGCATTCCCGCCCGGTCGTAAACGGGGAAGCCCACGCGGAACATGGGTACATTGCAGTCGATAGAGGTAAAACGCCCCTTGGAGTGACCGAGAATGAGGTCAAGCTCCAGCCCCTTGTTCTTAATGCGATCCTCAAGATCCCACAGGTCGGCGTTTTTGACAATCTCCATGTCAAACTCCACATTCTCCTGCAAGGCTATTATCCGCGGATCCTTAACATAGGTTGCGTTGTCATCACCCAACAGCAGCAGCACCGGCTTCATCTCAAGGTCTATGCAGAACTCCGCCAGCGCAACCACAAGATCGGGGTTGCCGTAAATGGCCACCTTTTTGTCGGCAAAGAACATGTGAACCAGGTCGCTGAGGGCATCGATGGCGATACCCCGTTCTCTCACCAGCGCCTCGGGAATGGGCTTGCCGGTTAAGAGGCTTACGTTCTTTAAAAACGTATCGGTGTTGCGAATGCCGATGGGGGTGGGGCCGATGACGGTGGGAATACCGAACTCATCCTCCAAGTACTTGGCGGCCTTTGCACCCTCATAGCGGTTTAAGGCAATGGTGCCAAGGGCGTTGGCGGTATCCTGCAAGTCCTCAACCGTGGTGTCGCCGTGGGCAACCGTGTTGCCGTCAGGCATAACCGGCGCGTCGAAGTTCTCAATTTCAAACAGCACGTTTGCGTCTACATCCATCACCTTAAGCAGGTGCTTTAGGGCGGTGACATCCCCGGGGTTAACCCAGCCGGTAAACAGGTTCAGCTTGCCGTTTGGCTCACCTTTTTTGGCAAAATAGGTGACGATATCGCGCACCGCCACGTCGTATCCGGTAACCATGCTGCCCACAAAGCTTGGGGTGTGAATGGGAATGAGGTGTACCTCACGCCCCGCGTATTTCTCCTGTAGTAAGCCAGCGTTGAGTTTTCGCACCACGCCGTCAATATCGTCGCCGATAACCTCGGTGGAGCAGGTGGAGATAATGGGTACGACCTTAACATGGGGGTAGCGCATAAGCAGCACATCCACCGCTTCCTCTACCCGGTTTAGCGCCCCGAAAACCGCGCCGTCCTCATGCACGGAGGAGGAGGCGATCTCAAAGCTCTCCTTAAAATGCTGGGAGAACAAAAGGCGGACGAACATAACACAGCCCTGACCGCCGTGAACAATGCCGATGCAATCCTTTATGCCAATGCTGGCATACTGTGCGCCGCAGGGCTGGCAGGTGAAGATTGGGTTTATAACACCGGCGCGGGATTTATCTCTTAACTCACAAGACATAGGGTTACCCCTCCTTAATAATGCGGGTCGTTCAGCTCTTCGTTGAGGGAGGCTTTAAAGGTTAAAAAATCCATCCGCTCATGAACGCTTGCCATCAGCTCTTTCACCTCATCCTTGGACATTTCGTTTATCCAAGGAAATCGTTGCTGATATGCGTCGGCAAGGCAAACCGCGTCGACCCAGTAGCATTTACTTTCCGGCGTGGTGGTGTCTACCTCTTCCCCGCATAGGATCTGCGAGGTCATTCCCAGAATGTTTTTGTTCTGGCGCTCCCTGTCCCATGCGCGGGAGTGGAACTGCCAAAGGCATTTTTTCATGATGTAATCTACAAGTAAATCCATTTTATCCTTCATTTGTACGGCTTGCATATCTCTACCCCTCCTGCCCTAACCCGCAATTTCAGAGCGCGACTCGCCCTTGGGATATTTCGGGTTTTTCGTGGCCTCCAGATTTCTGGCTTGAATTGCGGGCACCATATCGTACTTGCCGGTATACTCCCTCAGTACGGTGGAGTTTTTAATCTCATCGGGCAGGTCCGCGTCCGAGAGCATTCTGCGCGTCATAAAGCCCGCGTTGCCGGGAATTTCATCCTTGGAGATATCGAGCTTTGCTAACTGGTGGATGGGGGAATAAATGGCGTCGTATATGTCGCGAGCAAAGCGCACCCAGCCCTCATAGCCCTTCCATGGGCCGTTGTGGTATGCGTGGGCGTTGAGGTAGGGGACCCGGATCTTTTTCGCGACCTCGCCGGGACGCTTGCCGGTGAAGATGATGTCGGGCTTTAGCATTTCCATCGCCTCAAGCCCCTCCAGCTCGTTGGGGTCGTCGATGGCAAGCGCGCCCTCCTCGCAGCGGGAGATACCCTTTTCCATATCGCCCTGATGGCCAAACTTAGTGTAAACGGATACCACCTCCACGCCCATTTCCTCGTGGATAACGTGCGCCCAGTGCCACAGCTTCGAGCCGCCCGGCCACAGGCAGACCTTTTTGCCTTGCAGGCGCGCCTTGTACCAGTCAAGCTCCGGCTTCCAGCGGGCGGTTTCCTCGTCTATGATCGCCTTTGCCCGCTCCTCAATGCCAAAGAACAGGGCAATCTTGCGCAGGGAATTGGAAAGCGGCTCAAAGCCAAAACCGTCGATGTCAAGGCGGGGGATTCCATAGCGAGTGCGGAGCTCGTTGCAGATGTACTCGGCGGAGCGGGCGCATTCCAGAACATTCAAATGTGCCTTATGCATCGCGCGCAGACCGTCATACGAGCCGTTGCCGGTAAAGGTGGAGAGCACCTGAATGCCCATGCGGTGGAAGTAATCCTGCATAACCTCCTGGTCGCCTTGAATGTTATACTCGCCAACATAATTTATGACATAATCGCTTTTAATCTCCGGCTCTACGGAGCCGACCTTCTGGTTAATCCACGCGATATTAATCTTGTGATGACCGCCGGACTGGCTGGGGCCGCCAAAACCGGGTGAGTTGCATACGAAGATATCCACCTCGGGGTTATCCTCCATAATCTCCTCCGCAATGGCGTTGATGTCGTCGCCAATAAGAGCCGAGGCGCAGGTCTGGTAGATGGTCATGCGCTTGATGTTCGGAAACGCCGCAAACGCTTCCTTGATGTTTTGCCGCAAAATACCTTCCGCGCCAAAAACGATGTGCTTCTCCTTCATATCGGTGGCAAAGGTATATTTAATTTGAAAGTTGTCGTTGTCGCTGATGTAGCGCTTGGTTTGCCAGGTATCGTAGGTGCAGCCCACGGGGCCGTGGCTCATGTGAATAACATCCTTCATGGGGGTGCCGATAACGTGCTTTGCGCCGCAGTAAGCGCAGCCACGCTCAGAGATTGTGCCTGGAATGGTGTTAAGGTAACCAAGAGGCAGGGCCATCGAAAGATCCTCTCCCGGGCCTTTTATTACGGCGTGCTTTTCCCGTTCGGGAATGCACTCGCTGCATTTAAACAGATGGTAAGGCATAATGGTTGCTCCTTTCCATTAAAGAATCGCGTCGGTTCCGGTCTCGTCGGTGCGGATACGCACCGCCTCAACCACAGGGCAGATAAAAATCTTTCCGTCGCCGTACTGCCCGGTACGGTTTACGGCGATGACGGCCTTTACCACCGGCTCTACATCCTCGTCCTTCACCACAATGGAGATCTGACGCTTTGGGATGTACTTCATCGCGCTGTTCTTTATCTGCTCAATCAGCTTCGGGCGTATCTCCACATCCACCTCGCCGATAATTCCTCTTTGCTTGCCGCGCCCGAGAACGGGTATGGCTGTAATGGCGGGGCAATCGAGTTTTTCCAGCGCAAGCTTTGTGGGACCGACCATCTTGGGTCTTATGATTGCGATAATTTCTTTCATGAGAAAGCTAAGCCCCTTTCTTACAGCAGTTCGTCGCCGGTGCGAACAGTGTACACCTTCTCCACTGGGGAGATAAAGATTTTACCGTCGCCGAAGTTGCCGGTATAGGCCTTGTATTTAATGAGCTTTAAGACCTTATCCACATCCTCGTCCTCCACTACCATCATAATCAGGGTTTTGGGCAGCTCGTCATAATGAATTGCGCCGACAGTAATGCCCTTTTGCTTGCCGCGTCCAAACGCGTGAATCTTTGTCATGGAGCTAAAGCCCGCCTCAGCCAGGCTATCGGACACACTGTCGGCGGCCTCGGGTCGCACAATCGCTTTAATCATTTTCATTTCGGTTGCGCTCCTTTTTACATTGTTATTTAGTCGGCGATGCCATATTTGACAACCATGGCCTCCAACTCATCCATAGAGAGCGGGCTTGGTATTACAAACATCTTGTTTTCAATAATTTTGCGCGCGAGCTCACCGTACTCCTTTGCCTGGTTCTCGGAGGAGTCGTATTCCACAACGGTTTTCTTATTAAACTCCGCCTTCTGCACGATGTTGTCGCGGGGTACAAAGTGAATCATCTGGGTGCCGATGGCGGCGGTGAATTCCTCCAAAAACTCCCGCTCCCGGTCAACCTTGCGGCTGTTGCAGATAATGCCGCCAAGACGCACGCCGCTCTGCTTTGCGTACTTGAGAAGTCCCTTGCAGATGTTGTTTGCCGCGTAAATCGCCATCATCTCGCCGGAGGCTACAATGTAAACCTCCTGGGCTTTTCCGTCGCGGATAGGCATTGCGAAGCCGCCGCACACCACGTCGCCCAAAACATCAAAGAACACGAAATCAAGGTCTTCCGTATAAGCGCCGTTGCCTTCCATCAGGTCGATGGCGGTGATAACGCCGCGTCCCGCGCAGCCAACGCCGGGCTCGGGGCCGCCCGATTCCACGCAGCGGATGTCCATAAAGCCGGTTTTGATCACCTTGTCGTTGGTGACCTTCTCCGCGCCGTCCTGACGCAGAACATCCATCAGGGTTTCCTGGGGCTTTCCGCCAAGAATTAAACGGGTGGAATCTGCCTTTGGGTCACAGCCGTGGATAAAAATTTTCTGGTCATAATAGTGCGCCATGGCCGCCGCTGTGTTTTGCTGTGTGGTGGATTTGCCGATACCGCCTTTGCCGTAAAACGCGATCTTTCTCATACTTCATCCTCCATACTGTTCATACTGTTTTAGCCGGACTCAAATCTCGTTATTACTCTACGATATAACAAAAAAGGGCGCTTTTTTGCTTTGCAACTGCTCAGCGAAAAGTAACCCCTTTGTTAACTTCTTTAATTTTCAGTGGTACTGTGTTGGTTAAATTCTTGGCGCCACCGTGAGTAACGTTTAATATCAAATATAATTGTTAACGTTTCGTTATGTTTGTCACGTTTGTTATGCTTGTAATTGTACAGGATAGCCCTGTGGAATGCAAGACGGAATACTAAACAAGGTATTTTCCGCTGTTTTTATAATTACTGTGTAAATGCTACAACAATGTATTTGTTTAGTTATGTTTATCACATGTATCACTAAATCCAATTTATATTTATTCGTTTGTCCACCCACACGCCGTGTAAAGATTCGCTCAAAAAACTGACGGCAGAATGTAGCCTCCCCCATCTTGCCAGGAATTTTGCACTGTGCTATAATAAAAAAGCTGTGACAAACAAATAGAAATGATATAAAACATAACAATCACAAGTACCCCGACAGTAAGATGCGCCCGGCGGCATTGCCTATGCCGGAAAACGGCGCAACGGTTTAGGAGGCTTTTAATTATGCCTAACGATCTTTTAAGCGCACAGGAAGTCGCAGAGATCCTCAAGGTGGCACGCAATACCGTCTATGAGATCATCAAGCGCGGTGAACTGAAATATTCAAAGGTTGGCAAGCAGGTTCGGGTAGCCCGGCAGGATGTGGAGAGCTATCTTGGGCGCGCCACCCCCGTGGAGGAACAACCCACCAAGTACCTTCAAACCACCCACGGTTTGAAGGGAACCTACTCCACCCCTACGCAGGCGTATCCCCAGATCATGGAGGACAGCAAACGCGGCGGGGAGTTTGTCATCTGCGGGCAGGATATCAGTCTGGATATTCTTGCAAACCACCTTAATACGCTGACCGACATGCTACAGGTATACCGCTCCTACCTTGGCAGCTATAACGGGATATACGCCCTGTATCAAGGGCGGGTGAACGTGGCGACGGCACACCTCTGGGACGGCGACCTCGACGAATATAACATTTCCTATGTAAAAAAGATGATGCCGGGCATCCCGGCGCTGGTTATGCGTATTGGAAAACGGCAGCATGGCTTTTATGTGGCGTCGGGCAACCCCAAGGGCATTATGGGCTGGCCCGATTTAAAGCGCAAGGATATTGCCATAGCCAACCGCGAAAAAGGCAGCGGCGCGCGGGTGCTGCTGGATGAAAAGCTGCGCCTCATGGGCATGATAGGTGATTATGTAGAAGGCTATGGGAATGAGTACAAATCGCATCTTGCCGTGGCCTCCCAGGTGCTGAGGGGGCAGGCGGATCTTGGGATAGGCAGCGAGTCCGGCTGCAAGACGCTTAAGGGGGTGGACTTTATTCCCCTGCAAACCGAATGCTATGACCTTGTGATACGGCTGGCCGACGCAGAGAAGCCGCCCTATCGGGCTATTTTGGAGATTGTTTCCTCCGACGCGTACCGGCTGGACCTTGAGAGCATTGGCGGGTACGATACCAGTGAAACCGGCAAGATTATTTGGCAGTAACAAAAAATCCCCTCACAAGTGTAGGCGCTGAGATAAAAGCCCTATAAGCTAAAAAACGATACTGACATGAGTATTTTCATAAAAACTCGACCCCCATGGCAGCAAAGTCATGGGGGTCTTTAACTATACATATATGAAGGAATGGCGAAATTGTTAAGCCACTAAGCGCTAATTGACGTAAAAGGACTCGGGGTCGATTCCCTGAGACGCACAGGCGACATCAAAAATGATGGCTTGTGTGCTGTCCTTTTGCAATTCCGCGGTCACATCAATAAGGAGCTCCTCCTCGGTTTTATTCACCTGAATGCCCTCTACCTGCCAGATGACATTGAACGCACTCATCAGGGTTAGGTGTTCCTCCACTGTCATGAGCTGCCAGTCAAAGATATCGTACGCGAGTGCTGAGGCATCGGGATGGATGTCATACCCTGTGGGGGCGTCTGTCTCCGGAGCCGGCTGCGTGTCATCCGTTTGGGGGTAAAACAACACCGGGTCAACCCCCTGAGCCTCGCATACCAGTATAAACATAAGGGTTTGCTCCGTGTCCTTTGATAGCGACGTGTTTGCCTGCTCGAGAACACTCTCCGGGGTAACGTCATCCATAATCCCATAATAGTCCTGCCAGATAAACATCACATCCTGCGACCATTTGAGCTTTTCCTCATCGGTCATGGCAGCCCAATCATATATATCCGCTGAAATCACCGAGGCGGCGTCGATGGGCGGCGGAAGATCCGGTTCCCCTTCTTCAAAATAGGGAGTCTCCTCCGAGCTGCTGCTGACCTCATCATCCAGTAAAAATGCGCCAAGCAGGCACCCTGTCAGGCAGGGCACCATCAACAGCGCGGTGAGTAAAAAAACGATTAACCTTTTCATACCCTATCTCCATCCTTCTAATACTGCTAACCGATTTAAAAGAGTATAAAAATCGGAATAATTTGGCGGCGGAATAATTGCCGCCGCTTTGACACGATCTGCCTAT
This sequence comes from Bacillota bacterium, assembly GCA_023433405.1. Classification (GTDB taxonomy): domain Bacteria; phylum Bacillota; class Clostridia; order Oscillospirales; family Ruminococcaceae; genus Acetanaerobacterium. The sequence goes on from JAEZCT010000019.1 coordinate 14,072, forward strand.
ATGTAGTCTGTGTATTCAAAAAGCACCGCCGCCGAATCTATTTTTTCTTTCTATCCTTCGTGCAGGCAGTACGTTAAGAAGCGTACCCGTAGCTATCTCCGGCCTATTTGATATCGGGTTAATCGATGGAGAACACTAAAAAGACCCCCAGCGCCGTGTAAAGCAGGAAAGCAGCAGCGAAAACCAGAAGTGGTATGGCCGCAAGCAGCATCTTTTTGCGCCTGCGGGCTAACACTAAGCCGATGAATCCAAGTATTGCCGCAACCAGTCCAAGAATCAGGCTTACAAGCAGTTCCACCCCTTACACTCCTTTTCGGATTACAGGAAAAGCATTGGCTTTACTCTATTATATTACTACAGGAAATCAATTTTGCCTCTACCCGAAATGGGTAGTTTAAAGTTCTGTTGCTTTTAACCGAGCCATTACCTTCGTGTGCGACTGCACCGGTGAATGGTTCTTTGTTTTTTGAAAACCCACCTGAAAAGTGTAGTGCAAATTTACTTGCGTTATTATATAATAATACCGCTTCACAGGAAAAATCCAGGATAAGCAAGCCTGTATTTTTCTTATTCTTTTACTGGGTTTATGAAAGGATAGCACCGAAAATGAAACATCTCGCTTTAAGAGCACTTGCGTCCATGATGGCGACTACGATTCTTCTCGCGTCCGCAGTCGCCTGTTCCCCGGGTACGCCCACTGCCGTCCAATCCTCAGCTGCCCCGGCCTCCGGCGAAAGCGCGGTTTCAGCCGATGGCGGCACGTCAAGTGAAACCGGACCTTCCGGCTCCTCCCAAGAAACTGATGAGGAGGAGTTTAAGACCTATTTCAACGCGCTCTATGGATATTCCGTACCTTATCCCGCTTATATTGAATCCGCGGTGGAAAGCGACAGCGGCGATGGTGTAACCCTGACGAATAAAACAGCAGATGAGATTCTTAAAATCTGGGCGCAGTATGATATCGATTCGCTGACCGGTCAGGCCATGCTGGAGGAAGCCAAAACCAGGGTGGCACACATCGTAATGGAAGAGGCGGACGACACCAGCTTTTATATCCTGTATCAGGGCGGGGATGGCGGTGAAGGCGGCATTATTAACTTCTTTGAGTATGGACTGATTAAGGATGGCACCATAGTCCGCTTCTTATTCCGCTATCCCTTAGAGGTTGAGGCAGAATACGACGACATCATCAAGCAGATGATAACCGGCCTAACTTTCACCACCGCATGAGGTGAATGCCATTGAAAAAACCTAAAAAAAGATAATCCGCAAAGCGGCGCGAAGCTGTTCCCGCATATCGTTTCGCACATGCTCTACACCCTTACCGGTGGACGGATTGACTTGCAAGAAAAACCGCGCCCAAACAGGTTCCCCGGTTCCAGCCGGATACCTGTTTTGGGCGCGGACTAATTTTTTTGGAAAAGGCTACCCCTCAAATTAAGAGCCTCCGGCTCCCATGTACTTGACCAAAAATCCCGCCGCGACTGCGAGCACGCACAGCACAAGCACCATAGCCGTTATAAAGAACAGCCGACGGCTGCGCTTGCGGGGGTTTGGCTCTGAGAACTCCTCGCTGTTATAATCAAAATAGTTAAAGCTCTCGTTTGGAATGCGCGACCTCAGCTTGCGGGGCGGCGTTTCACTGGGTGCGGGGGCGAGAGGCGGCGTAGTCTCCACTCCCAGGTTTATAACAATTTCGGCGCGGTCGGCGTGGCGAAGGGGGCGAACCGGCCGGTCTATGCGTGGCTGTTTATCCTCCCCTCCGGTGTCCTCACCGGCGGGCATGAGCGGGTTAGCTCCCTGAAGATTGTGCTCGCGGTCCCGTGCCTCCGCCCTGCGAGGGGCTTGCGGCTCGGCTTTTTGGGGAGGCTTTAGCTCCGGCGAATCCGGCTCAGTCTTTGCCATCTCGTCGGGGCGATAGGGCGGCAGGGCGGTATGCAGCACCTCCCGCGGCAGGGTGGAAAGCAAACGGTCAAGTGCCGCCTTAAACTGCAGGTAGGATGAAAAGCGCTCCTCGGGGCGGTAGGCGGTGGCTTTCGCCAGCACCTTTGTCAGCTCGGGGATATCAATGGCGGGGACAGGCAGTGTCTTTTCCTCATCCCAGCGCGCCTTCACCTTGCGCAGCGGGGTATTTGTCCCATCGTCATAGGGCAGGCGATGCCGATTAATAATTTTATAGATCATCATGCCAAGACTGAAGATATCGGTATTTTGAGTGTATTCACCATCCTCATATGCCTCGGGTGCCAAAAAGCGGTAGCCGTAGCTTTTAAAGCTGCGATCGGGCACAAGTGAGGAGCTGAGGATATCGTTTAAAAAGAAATCCCCCAGCGCAAAGCCGGTTTTGGGGTTGTAAAAGATATTGGTTTCTTTAATGTTGCCATGCAAAACATACTTTTTTTGCATAACCTCCAGTCCCTCGCAAAGCTGCGAGCCCATGCGCAGAATGGCGCCTAGGGGTATTTCACCCGCACTCAGCAGGGTTTGCAGCGGGGTATCGTATTGCATGAGGATCGCAAGGGTGTATATGCCGTTTTCGCTGTCTAAACTCATTGTATAATCATAATACCGCTGTACGCCGGTAGTGGAGGGCAGCGATACCTGTGTTTTTAGCAGCTTATTGAGCTGAGTTCCTGCCGAGCGCATGACCTCGGCGAATTCCTCGCTTCTGATATACTCAGCCGAACGCTCCGCGATGGTGGAGGCATTGGGCATCTCTATAACCTTTATCACGGCACGCTTACCGTTTTGCTCTGCCAGCATGGTCTTGGAAAAAGCGCCGCTGCCAAGCTCGTTGAGAATATTAAACCCAAGGAATTGATTGTTATCCAAAGCGTTCAGTCCTCCCTGTGACCGGCTGTATCCGCCGTACTGTCGAATGTCAGGATGTCTAATACTTTCTGTGTTTGGGTATTGTATTATTTAAACTAATTGGTATTAATGCGCGGAATCGGGAAATCCGCCGTCGCGTATCACGCGCATGGCGCGGTTTGCGGCAAGGGATACTTCCCCCGCACGCGCATGGGCAAAGCCCAAATCCCGCAGCAGGCTGTCAAGGTTTGATAGCATCTCCAGCCTCGTTTTGGTCGCCGGCTGGGCGAGAGAATAATCGATGTAGGCGTTAATCTGCCCGCTGATAAGCGCGGCGCTAACGGCATCGTTTGCAAAGGCTTTATCCTCGCTCACCAGTGTAAACAGCCGGTACTCCGGCACATTGGGGTAAGCAAGGCTATAAACAAGGTAGTCCTCCCAGTAAAAGCGCAGCAGTTTGTCCACTGTTTCAAACTCGCTGTTTTGCAGCGCCTCCAGATAGCGCGCGGGCTTTTGCGCAGTCTCCAATAACAGGGCGGCGGCTTGCCATCGCTCCGAATGGGAGGGCGTTAGGTAGCTTTGCGCAAGCTTCTCAAGCAGCTCGCGGGCGCTTTCATAGTCTGTTTTGCCCGCCGCCACCTCCAGCGTAAGCTGGCGAGCCCCCGCGTCAAAGGAGACTGCGTCTCCTGAGTCAGAGCGCGTATTAAAACTTGGCTCGGGCCGAGCGGAGGCAACCGGTTCGGAAGACACCGCGCCAGACGGCGCGGGAGAGGAGAAAGCTCCTTCGGCCGATTCCTCAGGGGGTTTGGGGTTAACGGCAAAAAGAATAAAAAGACAGGCCGCAAACGACAGCACAAACACAACAAACGCCCCGATTACCGGCGCCTTGGAGGTGTAAGCGAAATGCCTGCGTGCCCGGAAAAACATTGCGTAAAGAAGGTAACCGGCCGTAGAGGCCATGCACAGAAACAAAAAAAGACACACAATAATCCAATACTCACGCAAAAGACTCATCCTGCTGTCCGCCCCTCAAAAAGCGTATTGGGCCGCTCTGCTTGCGTATATGGTCAAAAACTATACTCCACTGCTTAATGCGATTTTCACTGTAATACCAAAGCAATCGAGTCATTTCATTCCTAACCGTCGATGATGGTTAGTCGATATTCCATGCTTCTTATCCAAAATTATAACATAGCGTAGGTATGAAGGCAATAAGTTAATATAAGGAATTTCCAAACCCTGAGATTGCATATTGAGGCAACCGGGAAGGCTGTAATCAAATATTTGTTTACTTAGAACGGCTAAATGGATATAATAAAACAGACGGCACAAAAGGAGGAGGGTTAGTAAGCCTGCCGTATTAAATAAACTAAGGATCGGGGGAGTTTTGTAGGATAACAACCGGGCACATCGCAACCTGTAAAGCGCCAAGCACCACACAGGCTATTGCCAAACGGCAGCGCCGTCAGCAGTTGATATTGCCGTGTGGTTAACGAGGAGAGAGGAGTATCGAGCATCTTCGGCGGATGCCTCTCCGCTTCGTGTCCAAAGCGCAGCCTGCGGACAAAATGTCGGGCAACCGGAGCACAAACCCGCAGTCAGGACACACCGCCTGTGGAGCGGTTTTATAACGGTCGATTACGCACAGCACCGGTTTTTACCGGTGATAATCGGTCATGCCGAAATGGCCATTGGATACAGCCGATGGCGCTCGGCTTTGCCTTGTCTGAACATTCTTTTTGCTTTTTAAACCGCAAACGCTTGCGGTCTTTTCGTTGTACGGTTTTTTGGGCAGCCGCCCTAACCGCTTTATGCTCAGACAGGGCGAACAATAATAATGAAATGACGAATGATAAGGAGATAAGCTTTTATGTGTGGTATAGTAGGTTATGTTGGCGCCCGCACGGCCACGGAAGTATTAATTGACGGATTAAAGATGCTGGAGTACCGCGGGTACGATTCCGCCGGAGTTTCGGTATTTACAAACCATACGGTAAAAACGGTGAAATCGCTGGGCAAGATTGCGAGCCTTGAGGAAAAGCTTAGGAAAGGCGAAGCGCTGGTTTCCGGCTGCGGCATAGGGCATACCCGCTGGGCAACCCATGGCGCTCCGTCGGATACTAACTCCCACCCCCACTGTGCGGGAAAGGTGTCTCTTGTTCACAACGGTATCATCGAGAATTATTTGGAGATTCGCGCCGAGCTGACGCAGGCGGGGGTACAGTTCGTATCCCAGACCGATACGGAATCGGTTGTGCAGCTGCTCAACCATTATTACGAAGGCGACCCCGTCGCCGCCATCCGCAAAACCCTTGCGAGGGTACGGGGCGCGTATGCGCTGGGCATTTTGTTCTGTGACCTGCCAGATACCATTTACGCCATCCGCAAAGACAGCCCGCTGATTGTCGCCAGAGGCGAGGGCGAGAGCTTTATCGCATCCGATGTTCCCGCTATCCTCGCCTATACAAGAGATTACTATATCCTGGAGGAGGGTGAGCTTGCCGTCCTTCGTCCAACCGAGGTCACCTTTTTAGCCCCCGACGGCGAAAGGATTGAAAAGCAGCTGCAAACCGCTACCTTTACGGTGGAGCAGGCACAAAAGGGTGGGTACCCCCATTTTATGCTCAAGGAAATCTATGAGCAGCCCCGCGCGGTCGCCGCAACCATTGGGCCGCGGGTGGTAAACGGTCTGCCCAATTTTACTGCGGATAACCTCCCCGACGCTCTGCTGACCGGCGCTAAGACCGTACACATCACCGCCTGCGGTACCGCAATGCACGCGGGGCTTATCGGCAAGGCGGTAATCGAGCGGTTTGCGCGGGTGCCCGTGAATGTGGACATCGCCTCGGAGTTTCGCTACCGTGACCCGCTTATTCACAAAGGAGACCTGGTCATAATCATCTCCCAGTCGGGCGAGACGGCGGATACCCTTGCCGCCTTGCGGCTTGCAAAGGAGAAGGGTGCGAAAACCATTGCCGTCGTCAACGTGGTGGGCTCCTCCATTGCCCGGGAGGCGGATAGCGTCATATACACTTACGCAGGGGTAGAGATTGCCGTGGCAAGCACCAAGGCCTATATGGTTCAGCTTGCGGTACTACACCTCTTGGGTATTCGCATGGCGCTCCTGTCGGGTGCTGTGGATGAAGCCAAGGCGCGCGCCCTCACCGGACTGCTTTGCGGCATCCCCGATGGGCTTAAGTCCCTGCTAGAGCAAACCGAGACGGTAAAGGCGGCGGCCTCGCGGATTATGCAGGCGCCGGATATCTTCTTTATCGGGCGCGGGCGGGATTATTATATGTCTATGGAGGGTGCTTTAAAGCTCAAGGAGATTTCATATATCCACTGTGAGGCCTATGCTGCGGGTGAGCTAAAGCACGGCACACTTTCGTTAATTACCGGCGGGGTGCCGGTGATTTCCATCGGCGCGGAGCCGATGCTGTTTGAGAAAACCGTAAGCAACATTAAAGAGGTAAAGGCACGGGGCGCTTACGTCGTGGCGATTCTGCCCCACGGCGTTTCGCTTGACCATCACACAGCGGACCGAATTATTAACCTGCCCGACTGCGATGAATTTGTCACCCCCTTCCTGACGGCGGCGATTTTACAGCTGCTTGCCTACTACACGGCGGATGAAAAAGGCTTTGATATAGATAAGCCCCGCAACCTCGCAAAGTCGGTTACCGTGGAATAACGCTTCGCTGTTCCTTTAAACAGGACCTGTAATATGTTAAGGCGGCACCCAAAAGGTGTCGCCATTTATTTTGTCACCACGCAGATTGTCGGAATATAATAGTACTGATACGAATCCTGTTTGGTTCTACTGTTTTAATCGCCGCGTTTAAGACGGGATTAGTATGAGTAATACTAATCTCCTCAAAAAGAGTCGATAAAAATCCGCGTGAAAACCCATAAATTAAAGCTTTTCACTTGATTTTTATACTCTTTTAAATCGGATATTAGTATAAACGGTTTGAACACCCGTCACTTTTTTAAATGGAATTTTGCCCAAATAACCTTCTGTGAAGAACACAGAGCCGGAGCGTGTGCTTTTTCTCCCCTGAGGAACACGCGGGCTGATTAACGCCTAAGGAACTTGGTAAAACTATCAATGCCGGAGCAAATGCCTCCGCGCAAGAAATTTAAAAAAACGGAGCGTGATAGCATGGCTGTCAAACGGGGAGATATCTATTACGCCGATTTGAGTCCTGTGGTAGGCTCAGAGCAGGGGGGAATACGCCCTGTGCTGATCGTACAAAACGACGTTGGTAACAAATACAGCCCAACTGTCATCGCGGCGGCCATAACCAGTCAAAAGGAGAAGGCCAAGCTGCCAACGCACATTACCCTCGACTCGGAGGGCTGCGGACTATCCAAGGAATCGGTGGTTCTGCTGGAGCAGATACGCACGATTGACAAAAGAAGGCTCAAGGAGCGTATGGGACAGCTCGATCTTGATTCGATGCAGATGGTCGATCGGGCACTGTCCATCAGCTTCGGTTTACAACCGGAGGGAAAGGTACGCGGGGAGCTTACATAAACAAAAGCTTCCGCCTACCCTTCCTTTCAAAGCCGCCCAAGGCGCAGGATGCTGCGCCTTGGGCGGCTTTTTTCGGTTAAGGCTTAACCCTGCAACCAACCGTAAGCCAAACTGAAATAAGAGCATACTTGATTTTTTTGTAGTGATATGCAATACTTATGCCAATTTAGATGTAATCCTTTACAACGCGGGAGAGGGTGAGGGTGCTGAACTCGGTAAGAGCCGCTTTAACGATGGTTTTGCTTTTGGCATCGGTGCTTGCGGTATTGCTCATCCTATATGCTTACAGGCGCCGGAAGGTTCCGGGGGCACGCAGCTTTATGTATCTCATGTTCATTTCCATGCTGTACTGTCTCGGCTACCTGGGCGAGATCAATTCCAACGCCCTGCAGGAGGCGCTTTTCTGGTTTCATATTCAGCATATCCCGATTCCTGTCCAGCATTATATGTGGTTTCTGCTGGGGCTTGAGTACGCAAGGGTTCCGTCCAAAATTCTTGCCCGGCTTAGGTATGCCGCACTTATCCACCCGGTTTTATATCTTTGCATCTACTACATACCGTCCTTACGGCGTTACTATGCCAGCGACTTCTTTTTTGCGTTTAACGGGCACTTTAATGTCATTGATTTTACCCGAGGTCCCCTTTATATTCTGGTGGTCGTTTCAGGTACGGCGCTCAGCCTAATTTGTGTTGGACTTTACCTCCATGGATACTTTAAAACCTCCATGCTCCAGCGGGATGGATATTTGCTTATGCTGCTTGCCTCACTCTTTCCCTGGTCGGCGGTGTACCTTAATGCGACGGGGGTCAGCCTGCTGGGGATCGATTACTTTCCGGTATTTTCGGTGGTGTCCGGCCTGATTTATACGCTGGGGATTTTTCGCCACCGCATATTTAGCACCTACCCCATAGCAACTCAGACCGTGTTCCGCCAGTCTAAGGAAGCCATTATGATACTTGACTGGGAGGAGCGCATCGTTGATGTGAATATCCTGTTTCTCTCCCTTTACCCCGAGCTGCGAAGGCTGGGCAAAAAGGACACCTTCGCGGTCTTTTTAGCCACACATTCGGAGTTTGCCGGGTACACTGACGAGGTGCAGCCATACAGCTACCGAATGATGATTGGTGTGGAGCAGCGGTATTTTTCCGCCCAGATTACCCGGCTGTTGAGCGATGACGGCAGCCTTGAGATTGGCCGGATTTTTACCATAAGCGATATTACTCTGTTTATTGAGCACCAGCAAAGACTGGAGCAAATTGCCTTTCACGCGCTGAGCCGTGCAGAAGCCAGCGAAATCTCATTTTTGCAGGCGCAGATTAAGCCCCACTTCCTCAACAACACCTTAAGTATTATCTCCTCCATGATTACACGCGAGCCACAGGAGGCGAAGCGGCTGATTACCGAGCTTGGAGAATACCTGGCGCGCTGCTACTTTTTTGACAGCTCCTCCCCCATGACCGAGCTTACTCAGGAGCTTGAGAGTGTCAGTACCTACATCGAAATTGAAAAGGCACGTTTTCGCGAGCGGCTTACCTTTCGGCTGGATTGTGATAAAATACCCAATATCCAGGTGCCGCGGCTGGTGCTTCAGCCCCTTGTGGAAAACGCCATACGGCACGGGGTGCTAAAAAAGGCAGAGGGCGGCACCGTTGTGCTTACCATACGCGAAAAGACGGACGGGGTGCATTTTGAGGTAAGCGACGACGGCGGAGGCATTGCGGCGGATAAGCTGGAAGCCCTGCTGGACGAATGCTCTCCCCATACCAACGGAATAGGGATATCCAACATCAACAAACGGCTTAAGCGTTACTATAACACCCGTCTTGATATACAAAGCGGACAGGCTGAGGGAACGCGCGCGGCTTTTTTCATCCCCGTTATAAAACATAACAGCAGCGAGAGCGGAGGTACGCATGGACAGGATTAACACAATTGTACTGGATGACGAATGGTATAACCTTGAGGAAATTTGCACACTCACAGAGCAAACCGGCCTTTTGCAGGTGGTCGGACGGTACCAAAACCCTCTGGTTGCTTTGGAGGAGGTGCGCGCCCTGCGCCCTCAGGTGGCGTTTGTTGACATTGAAATGCCCGAAATGGATGGCATTACACTGTCCGAGCGTCTTTTGGAGATCGACCCCGGAATGCAGATTGTGTTCATCACAAGCTTTAATCAGTATGCGGTACAGGCCTTTGACATTAATGCGCTGGATTATGTGATGAAGCCTATTAGGGAGGTGCGTTTTGCCCGGATGGTGGAAAAACTGCGCGGTTATTTCGCGGAGAAGGGTCATCTCTCCGAAACGGGGCTCACGGTGCGCTGCTTTGACCGGCTGGAGGCATTTATTGGCGGCGTACCTGTGAAATGGGAGCGGGCAAAGGCGGAGGAACTGTTTGCCTACCTGCTTTTGCACCACAACAGCTACATCCATAAGGACACGCTGATTGAGGAGCTGTGGCCGGAATACTCCACCGAAAAGGCGCTGCCTATTCTGCAAACCGCGGTGTGCAAGATACGAAGCGTGCTTTCACCGCTGGGAGAAAAGGTATCGCTTACCTACAGCGCGAGCAAGTACCGGCTGTACCTGCCAGAGGCGCGCTGTGATTATTTTGAGACAGAGGCTGCGCTCAGCGCGTTTCGCCCGAATATACCGGCAACATTTACCGCCATTGAGCGCGCCTGCTCCCAGTATGGCGGGGGGTTGCTTGCCCACGAGGGCTATGTGTGGAGCGTGCAAAGGGACGCAAACCTGCGGGTACGCCTTATTGAGGTGCTGCGGCAGATTGGCGTGGGATATTTGGATGCGGGAGAGGACGCGTGTGCCGTGCGATACCTGCATTGCGCCGCCTGCCTTGCACCTTATGAGGAGGAGCTGAATCTGGCGCTCTTAAACGCGCTGTGGCGGCTGGGCCGGACATCCAAATTTCTGGACCATTACCGTCAGCTGGAGGAGACCCTGCGTGAGCAGTACGACAAAGCGCCCTCCCGGCGAATCACCGATCTAGTGGACTCCATACGGGGAAAAATGTGAGCATTTTATAAAAAGCTGTTCTCATCGCTCGAAACGCCGTTTCAATGTTCATTTTTTGGCCTTATCGAACCAAAAACACTCGGAACACGGCAAGTATTTTCCGCGTTTCTCGCCTTGACTGGCAACTGGGAGCGGATAATTGATAGGGAATGCACAGCCATCGTCAATCCGGCATAGAATAGCAAAGAGCTTCTGTGCCGCAGTGTAATACTAATCTTCACAAAAAGTGTAGCAGGGCAGATAAAAATTCGCGTGAAAACCCATAAGCTAAGGCTTTTCACTTGGTTTTTATACTCTTTTAAATTGGAGATTAGGATAATAACGTTAAGCAGTCGGAGTTCTGTCGGCTATGCCGAAGAATTTTCCGGCTGCTTTTGCATTTTTTAATGAAAGGGATGACCTTAGCCGTGCCAGACCAGGCAAAAGAGAGTGTAAGACCAAAGCGCGCCCCTGCAAAGCGGACCACACCCCCCGCCGCTTTAATCCCCCAAAATCAGGTGGAGCGAGAATTTGTTCAGCTGATTGATTACTGCAAAAACCAAGGGCTTGAGGGCATGAAGGCCGCTATAAAGCAAAACCTCAGGTATCGCGCAAGCACCGACCTGCAGCGCTATAATATCATGGTTGACTATTATAATAAGTATCGTTTCCTGTGGGGCGGCTTTGACCCGCAGGTTGGGCTGTACGAGCTGGTGGATAACCGCGCCGACGCGCTGTTTACCCATGGGGAGGATTACCGGTGGCTGTTTGACCAGCTTGCCGATTACCACTCCAAGGTCATACTGCTTTGCCTGCTTTCCTTTTGGCTTTCGTCCGATTATAAAATGATAGCACGCATTCAAAACGGAACCTTCGAGCAGTATTTTGACCTTGATCTCGTCCGCTGTGACCCCAATGAGGTGTTTGTGGATATCGGCGCGTATATCGGCGACACCTTGGTAAGCTACACCAAGGTGTTTGGCGCGGAGTGCTTTAAAAGAATTTACTGCTATGAGATTGTACCCGCGAATATTGAATACATTCACAAGAATATTGAGCTGTTTCATTTGCGCAACGTGGTAGTGCGGGAGGTCGGCGCGGCGGAGCAAAGCGGTGAGTTCTTTTTATCCCGCAATGTCGTCTCGTCGGTGGACCGGCTGGAGGAAAGCGGCGACATCCGCGTGCAAACCGTTTCCGTCGATGAGGACATCACGGAGCCTGTGAGCTTTATCAAGATGGATATCGAGGGCGGTGAGGAGCTTGCGCTCATGGGCTGCCTGGAAACCATAAGGAAGCATCACCCGAAGCTCGCGCTCAGTGCCTACCATAACCATAAGGATTTGTGGAAGCTTGCGCGAATCATTCATGAGGCGGACCCCACCTATAAATTCTACCTGCGCTATTACGGCGGCAACCTTCTGCCCACCGAATATGTTCTTTACGCCATCTGATGCCTTTTTCCATATAATACTATTGTCCGATTAAAAAGTGTATAAAAATCCGCGTCAAATCTTTAATTTATGGGTTTTCACGCGGATTTTCATCGACTCTTTTTGAGGAGATTAGTATTATATACGCAGTCAGGCTTTTTTTGTAAATTCGATTGACCCTTGCTTTGTGACTTTCGAGCTGTTGCCTCCGCGCGGTGTTGACGCGGCGGCAGGCGCGTGGCATACTGTTTATAGAAAAAGAAGGCTGCAATACGCCGCGAAAGGCGGAAAGGAAAGCGGAAGCTACCCTTATTACCCTTATTATTCCCACAACGCAAAACACCGGGAATATCGATAATCCGATTCTGTAAAAAGGGAAAACCCGCACAAAACAGTATGGATAGGCTTGCGTTTGATGAGGCGCTGCAAAGATTTCGCGGCGAACAGGTAGGCGCCCGGGGCGGTATTGGCACACTGGGTGAAAAAACGGTTCATGCGGTGCTAAAGCATTATTTTTGCCCTGACCCATGGTCACAGGAGATTAAGCTTTCGCGTTATGTGGCGGATATTGTGGGAGAGAGCGGTATTATTGAGATACAAACCCGCGGCTTTGATAAGCTGCGGCGCAAGCTTGCCGCCTTTTTGGAGTGCGCGGCGGTTACGGTGGTATACCCCCTGCCCCGCACCAAATGGTTAGTGTGGATAGAGGAGGATACCGGCTCGGTGAGCAACAAGCGCCGTTCCCCCAAAACAGGCAGACCGTATGATGCGTTATGGGAGCTTTACCGCATCAAGGAGTTTTTGACACACCCAAGCCTTAGGCTGTGCATTGTTATGCTGGATATGGAGGAATACCGGCTCCTAAACGGCTATAGCGCGGATAAAAAGAAGGGCTCCACCCGTTACGAGCGGGTGCCCGTTGCCCTTGCCGATGAGATATGGCTGCGCTCGCCGGAGGATTATATACAGCTAATTCCCCCGGAGCTTCCCCTGCGCTTTACCTCGAAGGATTACCGCAGGGCAGCGAGGATGTCCCTATCCACCGCGCAAACCGCGCTGAATGTATTACACGCGGTGGGCGCTGTATTACGGGTGGAGAAGCAGGGCAACACCTATGTGTACGAACGGGCGTTTTGCACCCCAATCCCCTCAAAGAGTGTAGAAATGTAGATAAAAATCCGCCTGAAAACCCATGAGCTAACGCTTTTGAATTGTTTTTAACACGATACAGTATTACAAGCAGCCAATAAAATACAGACCGCAAGGGATACCTGCCCCTTGCGGTCTGTATTTTTGAGTAACCCTGATTTTATACTCTTTTAATTCGAATATTAGTATAACTATCCGTCATGTTTGCGGACCAATCCTTACCCCGTAAGCAGGTCCCTACTCAAACACCACAATCGCCTTTTTACGCTTAATGCGAAGGACGGCGGTTTCGAGGACTCTAAAGCTGTGGTTTAGGTCCCTTTGCTCCAGATACGCGGTGGCAATATCCTGCCCCACGGCAAGGTCCAGGTTTGCGGGGTCTGCGCCCAACAGCACAGCCTTGCCCTTGCCCATTGCAGGAGAACGGAAGATACGGCCGTCCACAAGCTTTGATACCCGGTCAAGCTCCAAAATGCCGGTGCCCGGCTGGATTCTTTCCAGCGCCGAGTACAGGTCGGGGCTTAGCGCCAGCGCGTAGGAGCCGTAAACGCCGTTTTCCACCAGCAGCTCAATGGCCGCGGCAACGTCCGCAAAGGCATTCTCGCCGGTTTTCCAGTCCTTTCCCTTTAGCCTGTGAACACCTTTTGCGGTGAGTATGCCCTCATATCCCGCCTTTTCGTCGCCAAGAAAAACAAGCTGATCCTCCGCAAAGGCAAGCGCCTGCGCCGCGGCCTGTGCAGCGGCAAGCTCAGGGGCGCGCCCCTGACGTTCGCTGGCGGCAACATCCTTGGCAAACAGCGTAAAGTCGCGGTACAGCATGGGCAGCGGCACAAACCGTCTGCCGGAGGTAACGAGCAGTCCGCCGGTATCTTCTTCGGCCACAGCGCCTGCCTCATCAATGTTTATGCTTTGAGTCTCTATCCCAAGAGGCCCATACAGGTGAATAAAGCGTCTGGCGGTAAGCACACGGCGCGCGGCCTTCACCACCGCGTCGTCAATCTGCTGCCAAAACGGCAAAGAGATGGGAGAGCCTTCTCTTGACAAATAGTTCATTCACTAACCCTTCTTTCCTTATAATAGTTGCGAATTACGCACGCCTTTATTTGGTTCTTATTCGCCCAGTAAACTGCCTACGGTCTTGGGCTTTGTGTCGTCTGCCTGAGGGGGCAGCGGCGCCTCGGCAATACCAAGGTCGGCAATCATCTCGCGAACCTCCTGCTCTCCCTCGTAGAACAGCTCCGCCTCCTTGGGGTCAAGAACCCGCAGCAGCGTCATCAGTTCACCGACGTGTGCCTTCTCTTCATCCCGAATATCGGCGATAATGCGCTTGGCAATGGGGTTATCGGTTGCCTGTACATGCGCGTCGTAGATGTAGATTGCCTCAAGCTCGCCTGCGATATCAAGACGAACAGCCTGAATCAGCTCCTCTTGGGTCATCTTTCGGTTCACGTTACCCGAAAATGGGTTTGCAAAAGCTGGCATGGTGTGATACCTCCCGTGTTTTAATTTTTTTTTATTTTTACACCAAAAGGGTAAAACGCCTCCCCTCTGGTGGTTTAAAAACGGTGTGCAATCAAAGAGGCCGGGCTTTGAGTTCCTGTGCTTATTATAGCCTGATTTTAACCAAAAGAAAAGGCGCGGGGAGTGATATCCAAGGAACTTTAAAAAGTTCAACTCTAATTTGTCACAAAAATACTTGCAGCCACGCAAAAACCGAAAATATACGCCCCCTACTTTACAAATACTTTACACGGCTTTACATACACGGTACGGAGGTTTTACCGCTGTGTGCTTATGCACTCACCGGCACTTTGGTATATTATGAATGTACACAGCAAAGATAATAATGACTAATTGCGTTTGCTTCGTAGGTTGTGAGACAAACGCGCAAAGAAAAAGGAGAAAATTAAGAACATGAAAAAAGTTTTATCTGTATTGCTCGTACTTATGATGACCGCTGCAATCTTCGCCGGCTGCGCGACTGCGCCTGCTGCAAGCTCTACCCCCGCTTCTTCCGAGACACCCGCTTCCTCCGAAGCCCCCGCTTCCTCCAAGCCTGTAGCACCTGCCCTTTCCGGCAAGGTAACCCTCACCGGTTCTTCCTCTATGCAGACTCTTGTAGAAGCTCTTATTGAATCCTTTAAGGCTGTTGAGCCCGGCGTAACCGTAGAGTGCCAGTACCCCGGCTCCGGCCAGGGCATGACCGCAGCTGCTGAAGGCACCGTTGATATCGGTAACGCCTCCAGAGAGTTGAAGGAAACAGAAGCCGCCAACCTCGACGCCCACGTTGTCGCTATCGACGGTATTGCGGTTGTTGTTAACAGCGCAAACGCGGTTGCTGACCTGAAGGCTGAGGATGTATTTAAAATCTTCACCGGCGAGATTAAGAACTGGAAGGACGTCGGCGGTTCTGACGCTCCCATCGTTGTAATTGGTCGTGACGAGGCTTCGGGCACCAGAAGCGCATTCGAAGAGCTCCTTAAGATTGCTGATCCCGTAAAGCCCGTGTATGCTCAGGAGCTTACTTCTACCGGTACTGTTAAGTCCACCGTTGCCTCTACTCCCGACGCAATCGGCTACATCTCCCTTGACGCTGTAGACGCTACTGTTAAGGCTGTAAAGCTTGACGGTGTGGACGCTACCGCCGAGAATGTACTCGCCGGCACCTATAAGCTCTCCCGTCCCTTCGTAATGGCTACCAAGAAGGGCACCACCCTCAGCGAGCAGGCTCAGGCTTTCCTTGATTACGCACTGAGCGATGCCGGCAAGGCTGTTGCCGAGAGTGTTGGTCTGGTTGTAGGCTAAGCAAAACACTCTGCTAAAAACCGAATGATAATAGCCGAAAGGGCGGGGCTCATGCTCCGCCCAATTGGCATACTTAGTTTTAATAAAGTTTTAGCCACTTTAACCACGAGTATGGGCAAAATATAGCGAAAGGGGAACATTCATTTTGACTGGGTCAAACAAGGTCTTACTGGTCAGCGGCAAGAAAAGCGGCCGCTCCGTAGCCAAAAACGCACTGGAACAGGCGATGAGCATCGTGTTCTTTGTGTGTGGAATAACCGCAATCATCGCGGTTATTGGTATTACGATTTACATGATTATGGCGGGCGCGCCCTCCATCGGCAAAATAGGCATTTTAGAATTCTTGTTTGGTAGCGAGTGGAAGCCCACTGCCTCCGAGCCGCAATTCGGCATTTTATATATGATTTTGTCGTCCCTTACCGGTACACTGCTGGCAATCCTGCTGGGGGTGCCGGTAGCGTTGTTTACAGCAATCTTTCTCTCGGAGCTTGCGCCGCCCTTTTTATACAAGATTGTCCGCCCCGCCGTGGAGCTGCTTGCGGGTATTCCGTCGGTTATTTATGGTATTGTAGGCTCCATGCTGCTGGTACCGATGGTGCGCGAGTGGGAGAAGCAGCTGTTTCGCAACGACCCCAACCATGTGTTTACCGGAGGAGCCAACCTCATTTCGGCGGTAATGGTGCTCGCCATTATGATATTGCCCACCATCATCAACGTCAGCGAGAATGCGCTTCGCGCGGTTCCTCGTGAGTATAAAGAGGCATCCCTTGCCATGGGCGCTTCTCATATCCAAACCATCTTCCGGGTTATGCTTGGTGCCGCGCGCTCGGGTATTGTCACCAGTATCGTACTGGGCATTGGGCGTGCTATCGGCGAGGCCATGGCAATTATCATGGTCGCCGGCAATGTCACCAACTTCCCGCTGCCCTTTAACAGCGTCCGCTTTTTGACCACCGCTATCGTTACGGATATGGCCTACGCCGCGGGGGGCATTCACCGGGATTCTTTGTTTAGCATCGGGCTTGTTTTGTTTGTGTTTATTATGATCATCAATTTCTTCCTCAACGTCGTGCTGAAAGGCGGGGATAAAAAATGACGGAACACACGCAAAACATAACGTCATCTCCTTTTGCATCCACCCAAAGCTTTCGTATTACGCAAAAGAAAAGACGCCCTTCTGACGGAGTTCTGCGGGCGCTGATCTATCTGAGCGCGGGCCTTACGGTGCTTATCCTTGCAGGGCTGTTTATATACGTTATCCTTCGCGGCGCGCCGCAAATTACATGGGAATTTTTGTCCACCGCCCCCAGTGCGCTGCACAAGCGCTTTGGTATATTGCCCTCTGTCATCAATACGCTGTATACTGTGGTTATCACGCTGGTCATATCCACCCCAATCGGAATCGGGTCGGCGGTATATCTCAATGAATACGCGAAGCGCGGGCGGCTGGTGGCTGTTATTGAGTTTACCATTGAAACCCTTGCGGGCATCCCATCCATCATCTACGGCCTGTTTGGCGCAATCTTTTTCGGCACCTTTTTTAAGCTTGGCTATTCTATTATGACCGGCGCGTTAACACTTACCATTATGGTACTGCCGTTAATAATTCGCACCACGCAGGAGGCGCTCAAGACCGTTCCCAACAGCTACCGGGAGGGCGCCTTGGGCATGGGCGCGGGCAAATGGCATATGATACGCACCATCATCCTTCCAAGCTCTGTCAGCGGTATTATTACCGCCGTCATTTTGAGTATCGGCCGCATTGTGGGTGAATCGGCGGCGCTTTTATACACGGCGGGTTCGGGTACCAATATGCCGACGGATTTACTCGAGCACCCCTTTTCTACCGGAGCATCCATGACCGTGCAGATGTATCTTGGGGTATCAAACGGTTTGTACATCGAGCAGGGCTTCGGCATCGCCCTGGTTTTAATGGTGCTTGTGCTTATTATCAACACCATTACCAAGATTATTGGTAGCCGTTCGCAGAAAAGGGCGCAAGGGTAAAGCTGCCTGCTATAAAGAGAGGTTTTCTTTGCTGTAGATGGGGATATTTTTTATGAATTTAGAACTAGAAAGGCATGGTTTAAATAATGAGCGGCATATCAATTAGGGATTTAAACCTTTACTACGGAGATAATCATGCGCTCAAGGGCGTCTCTCTGGAGGTTTCCCCCAACAAAATCACCGCGCTCATCGGACCCAGCGGCTGCGGTAAATCCACCTTCCTCAAGGTACTTAACCGCATGAACGATTTGATAGACGGCGTACAGATAACAGGCGCGGTGCTGCTGGACGGAGAGAATATTTTTGATAAAGGCGTGGATGTTTCCATGCTTCGCAAAAAGGTGGGTATGGTGTTCCAAAAGCCCAACCCCTTTCCCATGAGTATTTATGACAACGTGGCATACGGCCCGCGCATTCATGGCATAAAGATCAAGCGCCAGCTTGATGAGATTGTGGCGGAGAGCTTAAAGGGGGCGGCACTTTACGAGGAGGTTAAGGACCGCCTGCATAAAAGCGCGCTGTCGCTTTCGGGCGGCCAGCAGCAGCGGTTATGCATTGCCCGCGCCATGGCGGTGGAGCCCCAGGTCATTCTTATGGATGAGCCGACCAGTGCCCTCGACCCCATATCCACCATGAAGATTGAGGAGCTGATGCTTACCCTCAAGGAGAAATACACCATAGTTATCGTTACCCACAACATGCAGCAGGCGGCGCGTATCTCGGATTACACCGCGTTTTTTCTGGTTGGCGAGATGGTGGAATTCGGTGAAACAGAGGTGATATTCAGCCTGCCCAAGGATAAACGCACAGAGGATTACATCACGGGCCGCTTTGGTTAAGCTAAATAAGCCGTGCCGCAATATACATTGATATCCAACCCTTGTTTGATTATAATGAACATAAAGGAGAATCACTATGGGTGCACGTCCCAGTTTTGACACCGAGCTTGAGCTGTTAAATATCGACCTGATAAAGATGGCAGGCCTTGCCGAAGAGGCCATAAAAAACGCTGTAGTCGCGCTGTCTAAACGCGATAAGGATATGGCCAAAAGCGTCGTGGATAACGACCGTGAGGTTGACGCGATGGAGAAAGAAATAGAGGCGCGCTGCTTAAAGCTGTTGCTTCGCCAGCAGCCCGTCGCCCGCGACCTGCGCCAGATTAGCACCGCGCTTAAGATGATTACCGATATCGAGCGCATCGGCGATCAGGCTGCGGATATTGCCGAAATTCTTTTAATGCTTGATGATGATGAGGAGCCGGCAAAGATAGCCCGGCATATCCCCCAGATGGCTGAGGTTGCCTCCGCGATGGTGAACGACAGCGTCACCGCCTTTACCAACACCGACCTTGAGGCCGCAAAACGGGTAATAGCCACTGACGATGTGGTGGATGACCTGTTTAACAAGGTGAAATCGGATCTGATTGAATCCATTACCACCACCCCCTCTAAAATAGATGAGGCGATAGACGTCATGATGATAGCGAAATATTTAGAGCGCATTGGCGACCACGCGGTGAATATTTGCGAATGGGTGGAGTTTTACGAAACCGGCGAGCATAAAAACACCAAGATCATCTAGCTAATTTCTTTGAATTTCAAAACTTATTTTTCCCGGTTGGGCTTTATACCCGGGCAGGAACGATAGAGCGAGGAAAGCGGGGACGTGTATGCAGCACACTGTGTTTGTAGTTGAGGATGACGAAAATATCCGCGAGGTTATACGCTGTACGCTGGAGGCGTTCTCCTACAAGGTGCGCACCTTTGGCTCGGCGGAGGAGATGTTTGACTGCGGGCAGAGCCCTTCTGTCTACTTTTTAGACATTATGCTGCCTGGCATGGATGGCATTGAGGCGCTGCGACGGCTGAAAAACAGCCCCGCCACCAAAAAGCTGCCGGTAATTATGCTTACGGCGAAGGGCGGGGAGATTGATAAGGTGGTAGGCCTTGACAGCGGCGCGGATGACTATATAGCAAAGCCCTTCGGGGTACTCGAGCTTTCCGCCCGTCTGCGTGCGGTGCTTCGCCGCGCCTTTCCCGAGGAGGGGCAGGCGCATGTTATTGAGAAAAACAACATTACCGTGGACCTTGATAAGCGGGAGGCTACACAGGACGGCAATCCCTTGGAGCTTACGCTTAAGGAGTACGAGCTGCTCATTCTGCTCATGCAAAATTCCGACCGCGTACTCCCCCGCGACGAGCTGCTTAACACCGTGTGGGGCTACGAGTTTGCAGGTGAAACGCGCACGCTGGATATGCATGTCAAAAGCCTGCGGGCAAAGCTTGGCGACGACGCGGATAACCCCCGCTTCATTAAAACCGTGCGCGGCGTGGGGTATCGCTTTGTGGAGCGGCGGGAGGAGGCATAGCGCATGAAACGCGCGATCTTTCGGCGCTGCGTACTCATTACGCTGATTTCGTTGCTTGTAAGCGCCGCCATCAGCGCGCTGATTCTTAACACCATGCGCAAAAATGAGATAAACGCGAACATGCAGCTGACCTTGACGGCGGTGAAAAGCCAGATAGAATATGACATTGCCCACAATCTGTTTTTGCCGCAGGACGAGGTAAAAAAGTACTCTAATTACCGCCTGAGCATTATTGACGGAACCGGAAGGGTGCTCGCCGATTCTTCGGCGGACAGCCGCACGATGGCAAACCATGCCGACCGTCCTGAATTTATAGAGGCGCAAAAAAACGGTTCCGGATCGGCGGTGCGGCAATCGGACACACTCAACCGGATGATGACCTATGCGGCACTAAAGGTTAACGACAACCTTTACATCCGGCTGGCAATGGAAAACGAGTATGCCCAGATGATTTATAAGAGCCTGATTCCCGCGGTGCTAATCGGACTGTTGATTGCGGGGCTGCTCGCACCTGTTATCGCCGCCTCGGTATCCCGGGGTATTACAGACCCTTTGATTCGCGCGCGCAATCAGATTGAGGGAATCGCCTCCGGCGGTGAGGTTATGATGCTGCCTTCGCCGCAATACGAGGAGCTGATTCCCATCGTGGACAGCGTCAACACCCTATCCATGCGCATCAGCGACGCGCTGGGCCAGCTGCAAAACGAACGGGAGCGAACCAAAACGCTGCTTGATAACATGGAGGAAGGCCTTGCCATTATCGACAGCCGTCTGCGGGTGGTAAGCGTTAACCGTGCCGCCGAGCGGTATTTGGGGGGCATGAACGCACAGGGCCGCAATATTGTGTACCTCACGAGGGAGGGACGTATCCTGGAATCGGTGGAGGCGGCTGTGCGCTGCGGCCGCTCCACAATCTTAGATATCGCAAACCATGCCCAGGGGGGGATTTTATCCGCACACGTCACACCAGCCAGAGGCAGTATGGTTATTTCCGGCGGCGGGCGGGAGGAAAACGGCGCAATTTTGCTGCTGACCGATGTCACGACCATTCGCGAAAACGAGAAAATGCGCAGTGAGTTTGTAGCCAACGCCTCGCACGAGCTGAAAACTCCCATTACCTCCATCAAAGGCTTCGCGGAGCTTTTGGCATCGGGTATTGTGCAGGATACCGACACCGCTAACGATTACCTAAACCGCATTACCGCAGAGGCAACGCGCATGACACGCCTGATTGACGATATCATCAAGCTGTCGGAGATGGAGAGCGGACGGCGCGTTCCCACCGCCGAAGCGGTGAACCTGACCGCGCTTGCGCGGGAGCTTGCCGAGAGCCTTGCCCCCATCGCGCTGCAAAAGGGCGTGGCGCTTACCGTAACGGGTGAGGATGTAAGCTTAACCGCCCAGCGGGAGGATATGCGGCAGATTCTCGCAAACCTTATGGATAACGCCGTAAAGTACAACAAAAAAGGCGGCACCGTGAAGGTGGAGTGCATTAAAGATGAGGACTCGGTTCGCGTGACGGTGGCGGATACGGGCATAGGTATCGCACGGGTACACCACGCGCGGGTATTTGAGCGATTTTATTGCGTGGATAAAGGGCGAAGCCGCACGGTGGGCGGTACGGGTCTGGGACTTTCCATCGTCAAGCACGCAGCGGCGCGCTGGGGCGGCGAGATTCTGTTTGAAAGCGCCGAGGGGAAGGGAACGACCGTGACAGTGGTGTTTCAAATGCCTAACCGCTCGTCGCAGGAGCGCACAGAATAATGCCATTCCCCCCCCCAAAAAAAAAGCATGAAAAAAGCTATATGAAACCCATAAGCCAAGGCGTTTTACCCCGTTAATATCTTTGCTTACAAAGGCGGAACGTTCTGCCTTTGTTTTTTTGCCCTGAGAGCGGGGTTATGCTATACTAATAAAGGTGCATAGTTTTCACTAGGCTATGTATGAAAAATTGATGCGCCTATGCTTTTTGGCTCCATAGCAGTTAATAATACTACAATATAATAAAACAAGCATAAAGCGAAGGGCATTGCCGCCGCAAGGGCTATCGTGAGACATTATTGCGCGAGCTTTCTCAAATGCGTTTGGCAGGAAAGGTGTTGATTTTAAGATGGTAAAGCGAGTATTTTGGATTGTGCTGGACAGCGTGGGGATTGGCGAGCTGCCCGATGCCCACGCCTACGGCGACACAGGCAGCCACACCCTGCGCGCCTGTTACCGTACCGGACGGTTGGAGCTGCCAACACTGGCAGCTCTCGGGCTGTATAACATCGATGGAATCGGCATTGGTGAAGGGGCGGAGGCGCCCAAGGCGGCGTTTGCCCGCATGGCGGAGGCCTCTGCCGGGAAGGACACTACCACCGGGCATTGGGAAATGGCGGGCATTATCTCCCACAAGCCCATGCCTACCTATCCGCAGGGCTTTCCTCCAAAGATACTAGAGGAATTTGAGCGGCGCACTGGCAGAAGGGCACTATGCGGCCTGCCCTATTCCGGTACCAAGGTGCTTGAGGAGTACGGCGCACAGCACCTAAAAACCGGAGCGCTGATTGTTTACACCTCGGCGGACAGCGTCTTCCAGATTGCGGCGCACGAATCGGTGGTGCCGCCCGAGGAGCTGTATGAATATTGCCGCATTGCCCGTGACTTTTTGCAGGGGGAGCATGGTGTGGGGCGGGTAATAGCACGTCCTTTTACAGGAGAATACCCTAATTTTACACGCACCCCCCGCAGGCACGATTTTTCCCTGCCTCCCCCCGCCCACACTGTATTGGACGAGGTAAGCGCGGCGGGGCTTGACTGCCTTGCCGTGGGTAAAATCTCGGATATCTTCGCGGGACGGGGCATTACAAAAGCCCTGCCGACTGTCTCAAACGCGGATGGGATGGAGAAAACACAGTCGCTTGCGCACGAGGATTTTCACGGACTGTGCTTTGTTAATCTGGTGGATTTCGACATGACCTATGGCCATCGCAACGACGCCGCAGGCTATACGGGCGCGCTCAACGGGTTTGACCGGTGGCTGTGCGATTTTCTGCCGCTGCTAAGAGCCGACGACCTGCTGGTGATTACCGCCGACCATGGGTGCGACCCCTCTACCCCAAGCACCGACCATTCCCGCGAGTATGTGCCCATGCTCGCCTATGGCAGCCGTGTGCGCGCAGGTCTTAACCTTGGTACACGGCAAACCTTTTCCGACCTTGGCGCAACGGTGGCGGAGTGCTTGGGTGTTCCCTTAAGCACGCAGGGAACAAGCTTTTGGCGGGATATTTCGGAGGTTCCGCTAAACGCCAAGCCTTTTTGTAATTTCAGTCAATTTTAGCATAATGGATATCCCATACTCCCGCCCTGACTGGCAAGGGAGTTCTTTACAAGCGCATAGATCATATCCTCAAAGCTGTGGCTGTGCTGAGCAAAGGCATAATAGAACGCACAATCCTCCCCCAGATAGCAGTCGGGCGAAAGCTCAATCAGCTTCATTCCCTGCTCGTTTGTGCGGCAGTCAATTCTCATGTACTCCACCTTGTTAAAGGATTGAAACAGCCGTACCAGCCTGCGAATATCATCCTGCTGAAAGTGGTGACTGCTAAAAAACGATACCCCTTCGTCATTGATACGTTTGGTTTCGTAGCCCCATATGGTGTTATTGTAATACGTTTCGCCTTCAATAATCAGCTGTACCTCATGGCACAGCTTCATTTCGTGGGAGTTGCCCAGCAAAATCAGCTCGACCTCATAGCCGGGGATATATTCCTCCACCAAAACGGGCAGCCTATGATATGCATACAGCTCTTTTGCAAATTCCAGTGTCTCGCCAAGGGTGTGCTTTACGTTTGCCTTAGAGATTCCTGTGGATGCGCCGCCAAAGTTTGGTTTTACGATAACCGGGAAGCGAAGCGACGCAAGGGCGGCAAGCTCCTCCTCACAATCGGGCCGACGAATTATGACATCCTTTGCGCCTTCTATCCCATAGCCTTTTGCGTATCGCTTTGACAGGTATTTATCGTTGCACAGCATTTGCGTATAGGAATCCGCCCCCACATAACGGATGTGGTTTGCTTCACAGATAGCGGGTACCAGCGCCTTGGAGGATGGTGCCGCCCTGCCGTAAACCGTTGTAAACACCAGGTCGTTTTGATGCTTTGCAAGGTTACTGCAAAAATCCCCAATCTCCTCATAGCAGGTTACTTGATTGCAAATGGATGAAAGGGCAATAAGCGTTTGCCTTGTGGCCTGAGGGGTGTTAATCTCCAGCGTATCGGTTGAAAGGCTCACACTCTCTAGGCTCACCGGCTTCTCTGTAATATAAACAATATTGCATGGTAGCTTCTCCAAATACCGTTCCCTCTTTCACGGGCTAATCTCACCCGTTTAATGCATCTATAACAAGTATATTCCGCATAAAGGGAATCTGCTCTGCATTCCAGCCCCTTGATTTAAGAAGCTGCTCTCATTAGTGAGGAATTCCGGGGTGACGAGGAGCTCTTCTGCCAAACAAGGCGAAAAACGCAGGAATATTTTCGGCGCGGTATGGCGAAAAAACGACCGTCGAAACGGTGTTTCGAGTGTTGAGAAAGGCTACTAAATCTCGGACTGTAAAACAATCGCCTCCTCGGCTAAATGCTTCGCGTCGTCCAGTGTGCAAAGCGCCCCCGAAAGCTGGCGAAGCCGCGCCGCGCCGCGAAACCCCTTAAGGTACCATGCCGCGTGCTTGCGCGCCTCGCGCATACCCGTGTACTCCCCTTTGTATTCAATCATCATCGCAAACTGGCGCAGCATAGCTTCCATTCGCTCCGGCATAGACGGCGGCGCGAGAACCGTGCCTGACTGAAAAAAGGCGTTAAGCTCGGCAAACAGCCATGGCGCACCCAAGGCACCCCGGCCAATCATCAAAAAATCCGCGCCGGTTCGGTCCAGCATCTCCTTCGCGCTTTGGGCGTCGGTAACATCTCCGTTTGCAATAACCGGTATTCCCACCGCCCCCTTAACCGCGCGGATGATATCGAAATCAACCGGCGGGGCATACATCTGCGCACGGGTACGCCCATGCACGCATATCGCTGCCGCACCGTTTTCCTCGGCAAGGCGGGCAAGCTCTACGGCATTAACCATCGTATCATCCCAGCCCTTGCGTATCTTTACGGTGACCGGAACGCGCGATACTCCCACAACCTCTTTGATAATCCGCGCGGCCAGACCCGGGTTTTTCATTAAAGCCGCTCCCCCGCCTCCCGCCGCTATTTTGGGCGCGGGACAGCCCATATTCAGGTCAATGACATCCGGCAGGTAGGCATGGGCGAGAACCGCCGCCTGCGCCATTGTCTCAGGTTCATCCCCAAACAGCTGCACCGCCATGGGGCGTTCCGGCTCGGTGACGGTTAACAGCTCCCCGGTTTTGCCGTCCGATCGCACAAGGCCCTTGGCGCTTGCCATCTCTCCCACCACATAGGCGGCGCCATACTCCTTGCAAAGCTGACGGAACGCGCGGTCGGCGACGCCTGCCATGGGAGCAAGCGCCGCATAGCCCTCTATATGCACCGATCCAATATCCATTCACGGTTCCTCCCTTTTTCCCCTGTTCTTTTGATTGCTAAAAACGACAGATGTTGATATAATAGCTGTAAAGAGATTGGTACGGCTGTATTACCTGCACTTTACCCTGCCAAAAGTACTCATAGCTTTTGGCACAACCATAAAAGAGGTGTTACCTGTTGCGACTGTTTACCGCCATCAACTTTGACGAAGCCGCCAAACAGAGGCTGACCGAAATCACCGGCTCTTTACAAGCAATTACGCCCGATGGTCGCTTTACCCGACCCCAAAACCTGCATTTGACGCTTGTTTTTCTTGGTGAGATCCCTCAATCCGGCCTTCGCGATATTATGATGGCGATGGATAAGGTGCAGGAACCCGCTTTTTCACTGGAGCTTTTAGGGCTTGGCAGCTTTCGGCAGGACAGCGGCGAGCTGCTGTGGATGGGAGCCACTAAAAGCCGCGCGCTGATGTCGGTGTATGACCAGCTGCGCGAACGTCTTTCGCAAACAGGGATACCCGTTGAACTGCGGGAGTTTAAACCGCACCTCACCCTTGCCAGGGAGCTTACTCTGCCCGGAGATTTTGACCGCTCCCGCTTCGCCGACGAGGCTGGAACTGTACGCACCCAGGTAAAAAGCATCGACTTAATGAAGTCGGAGCGTGTGAATGGGGCTGTAAAGTATTCCCGCGTGTACGCAAAGCAGCTTTGAGGCTGGCCTTACATTCTATTTTTCCATAAAATTTGCGCCGCCCTTTTCGGGGCGGCGCTTTCACATGCCCATGCGCTTAGCAAATGCCCAGGATAGTAATTTCATTGTAAAGCGTTAAGGGCAAACGGATAAAATATTACGATAAACTGTGGATGGGCAATACTTGTAACCGCTGCGCGGCTTATTGTTATTTCTTTTAAGAAGAAAACCGGTTTAAATCTCATCATTTCGCTTGCCGGTAATCTCCTGCACCGTCAGACGAATTACCGCTACCCGAGGCATACATTTTCGGTCGGCAATGGTGTGCTCCATACCCGGCGCAAGACGCGCGCACAGCAGCCTGAGCGCACCAAGCATCTCGTCTGGCTCCTCTACCCGGGCAATCGCGCCGTTAACAACCGCGCTTTCATACCGTGTATCAATCTCTTCGGCTACAACCTGCGACTGGGTAACAACCGCCAGTGAGGCACGGGGGCTGCTCGCAATAGCTTCCAGCTTTTTGCCTGTGAGTGCACAGTGAAAATATACGCAGCCACGCTGCTCATCGTAGCAGTAGTTCAGCGGCACGCCATACGGCTCGCCGTCTCCGGTAATTAAGCTTAGCACCCCGTATTCGCCCTTTTTAAGAATCGTAAGCGCGTCCTCTTTTGTGGTCATTCTTTGTGGCTGCGGCATAAAGCTCCTCCATTACGCCCAGGGCGTATTTCTTTAATTTTCTCGGGTTCGTTTTCTTACCTTAAAACCATACTCAATACAATATGTATCAGAATAGACGGGTAATAGTTTTTCGAAATTAAACGCGCAAGCCCCGTTATCAGCCCCAATATAAGCCCAAACACCATGTTGGTTATTAAGCTCATCACTACGCCGGCCGCGGTTAACGAGCCGCCCGCCAGCAAAAGATCCAAATAGCCTGCCTCCCAAACACCATACAGCACCGCGCTTACCATGCAAACGGTTACTTCGGGTACAAACTGCGTGCGCAGGCGGCTCCAGACGTAGCCGCGAAACAGAATCTCCTCAAACACCGGCAGCACCACTGCGGTATAAGAAAACGCGAGCAGGGTGGGCAGAGAGAAATCGCGGGTTTTTAGCGGCACCTGCAGCAAAAGCAATACTGTTATCACTGTCGCCGCGATATACAAGATTCGATCCTTTGAGCTAGTGATTGCCGGCAAGGCTCCCAGACGGATGTGTGCAAGTCGAGCAAGCGCAAACAGCATTGTGCCAATGACCGTAAGCACAAGTGCCTCCGCCGCCGTATACAGTACTTGGGTATCCCATGCGTTTGATTGCATCCATCGGTTGAGCATTGCGCGCGCAACCTGCACCAAGGCTAGCAGCAAAATCATTCGCACCAAAATACTTGCGCGGGAACCGGTTTTCTTTCTTTCTCGATTTATAATAACCACCCCTTTTCCCATTATATTTTTCACTTTTCATTTTTTATTTTTTTACTTTTGAGAATCCATGCTCTCCTATGGGTTTTGACGCAAAACGAATCAACACCCTTTGGGGCAAAGCTATAAAACCTGAAAGGTGTAAAATTTTAGGTACGCGGTTTCGGGCACGTTCCACAGTACCGGATGATCGGGCGACTGAGCGCGCGCCTCAATCTGCCGAAGCTGCACTCCGGCATCCGATGCCGCCTCACCCAGCATTCCGCGGAACAGGTCGTCCGTCAGGAAATGCGAGCAGGAGCAGGTAGCCAGGATGCCCCCGCCTGCCAGCAGCTTCATCGCCCGCAGGTTAATCTCCTTATAGCCCCGCATTGCGTTGGCGGCTGTCTTGCGCGATTTTGTAAACGCAGGCGGGTCAAGGATAATCAGGTCATAGAGCCGTTCCGCGCCGTTAACCAGCGTGGGCAGCAGGTCGAATACATTTGCGGCGGTAAACTCCATGCGCCCCTCCAGACCATTTTTTATCGCGTTGCGCCGAGCCATCTCCACCGCCTCTGCGGAGATATCCACCGCCGTCACCCGTTCTGCGCCCGCAAATGCGGCGTTAAGGGCAAACGAGCCGGTGTGGGTAAAGCAATCGAGCACCCTTCTGCCGGGCGCAAGCCGCTGTATGGCTAAACGGTTGTATTTTTGGTCAAGAAAGAACCCGGTCTTTTGACCGTTTTCAATATCCACATCATACAAAATGCCGTTTTCCCGGATGGTGACGGTGGTTGCGGCGGGTTCCGCCACAGCTGCAAGGGGATAAAAGCCCTTGCCCTCCTCCATCCCCTCCCGACCGCGAATGGCGACATCGTTTCTCTCAAATACACCGTCTATTGCCGCACCGTCACGCGCCATGATTTCCCGCAGCGCGGCAAACAGCATTCCCTTATGGCGCTCGGTACCCAAGGATAGGGTTTGCGCCACGAGAATATTCTCAAACCGGTCAATGGTCAGACCGGGTAAAAAATCCGCCTCCCCAAATACAATCCGGCAGCAGGAGATATCCTTCCCCATCACGGCCTTGCGGTAATCCCACGCGTTTTGCAGCCTTCGCTTGAAGAATGCCTCATCCACCGTCTCGGTGCCATGGGCAAGCACCCGCAGGCGTATTTTAGAGCAGTCGTTAATAAACCCCTTGCCCAAGATAACCCCCCGCAGGTTAACAAGCGTGATTATGTCGCCGTTTTTGTACTCTCCGTCAATCCGCATTACCTCGGTATCGTATACCCAAGGATGCCCCGCATGAAGCGATTGCTCCGCTCTTTTTGAAATTGTAGCCGTAGTTTGCCCGAATGGTTTGGTCATGCTATACTTCCTTTTCTTGATAATGCCAAGCTTATACAAACCGCCATTATCCTTAAGTTAACGCTTAAACGCCCCGGCCGCGCGATAAGTATGAGTATATTATACCAAAACAACAGTCACAATACCAGTTATGGCTTAAACGGGTGAGGCAGTCTCCAGCTTTTTTTTGCGACGCTGTGTTTATATTTTAATATAAATAATAAGAAATAAACTAAGACAATATCACAAGGCAAGCCGCCCGGAAACCCCCGGAATTTTAGCGCAATGACAAATCTTTCACGGATATTTGACAACACTTTTTAAAGTACTTATAATAGTAATCAGCCCAGATATTCTAACAGGATTCTAACAAAGCCTGCTATCTGCCCAAAACAGCTGTGTTAATTTGTTTGAAAATTTGTATTGATATAAATAAATATAATTGTGACGGAACAGACAACGGCGTCGGCGACGCACCGTGTATAGGGTGCATTGCAAACCCGTTTTTTTATATTATGCCTGTTTTTCTAAAATCACGCCAAGCCATACGACGTTTTTTCTATGCAGCAGACGCGTTGCTCTCCCGCTTGAAAGACTCATACCCAACCAGTCTCTCTTGCAATAATAACTAGGAGGTGCAGCCGATGACACCCGGTCACACAAAACGCTCGACCCTCAGTAAAAGGCTGAAACGGTACGCCATATTAACCGCTTTTGCAACCACACTTTTGTTTGCGCTGGCATTTGGTTCTTTTGTACTGTTGGGCAGGCTCGAAATCGAGCTGCCTGTACCGGTGATTGCCATTTTTATGTGGTTGGCATGGGCGTTTCTGTTTTGGCTGCTCACCCGCCGGTTTATTCGCCCGCTGTATACGGCCTACGACAGGGTTTCTGCGTCGGCATATGAGCTTGCCGCAGGGAACCTGGACGGTGCCGGGGACCAAGCACAGCAAAAGGAGCTTTCGGAGCTTTCCGAAAGCCTTACGGTACTGGGCAGCCGTCTGGGCGGCTACATACAGGACATCTCTGTCGTGCTCTCCCGCCTTTCCTCCGGTGACATGATGGTCTCTTTGAACTCCGACGAGCGGTATGACGGCGATTTTACCCCCATTCGCAATGCGCTCAAAAAGATTATCCTTTCTCTCAACCAAACATTCACGCAAATAAATGTATTGGTGGAGGAGCTGACCAGCGCGGCCGGAAAGCTTGCCCAGAGCGCCGGAACCCTCGCAAAAGGCTCCGCCAGCCAGTCGGCGGATATTGCCTCACTGACTCAGGTGGTGTCGGAGATTGACCGCCACACGGCGCTCACCGCAGAAAGTGCAAGGCACGCTGCCCAAGGCGCGCTGACCGCCAAGGAAAAAACCGCCGCGGGCGACGGATACATGCGCGAGCTTTTGACCGCAATGGACGAAATTGCAGCGGCATCGGACGATATCTCATCCATCATCAAGCTCATTGACAGCATCGCGTTTCAGACAAACGTGCTTGCTCTCAACGCCTCGGTAGAGGCGGCGCGGGCAGGCGGCGCGGGCAAGGGCTTTGCGGTTGTGGCGGGTGAGGTGAAGAACCTGGCATTAAAAAGCGCGGAGGCCGCGAAGCGTACGGGTGCGCTGATTCAAACCTGCACCCAAAAGATTCGGGACGGTGCCGGGATT
The DNA here is from genome assembly GCA_023433405.1 of Bacillota bacterium. GTDB lineage: Bacteria > Bacillota > Clostridia > Oscillospirales > Ruminococcaceae > Acetanaerobacterium. The sequence continues at coordinate 44,823 of JAEZCT010000019.1, forward strand.
GCCGCGCACACCGCCGCGGTATTTGAGGATATCCGCGCGGCGGTGGACTCCACCTCCGCGCTCAGCGAGCAGATTGCGGCGCTTTCCCAAACTCAGGCAGAGGGCATTCGCAGTACCTCGGTGCTGATTACTGACATCTCGCAGGTGGTGGAATCCAACGCCGCCAATGCCCAAGAGACCTCCGCCGTCAGCGAGCTGCTCAATAATCAGGCCGGCTCACTAAAAGAGCTGCTCAGCCGGTTCCGCTTACATTCCGGCGGCGCACAGAACACCGTTAGCCTCTCTCATATTGACTCGCTTGCCCATTCGCTGATGGACAAGCTCCGGGCGGGCATAAAAAGCACCTCGCGAGACGGCTACGACCAGCTGATGAAGCGGCTGGTAGACACGGCGCCAAACGTGGAATGTGTGTACATCATCGGCATGGACGGCGTGCAGGTGAGCCACACCGTCATGGGTGCTTCGGCCTCACGTTCACTCAGCGAGGATTTTACCCCCGCACAGCCCGGCGATAATCACTTGACCAAGAAGTATTTTAAGAAGGCCTTGCAGCAAAGCGGCGGCGTATACCGCACGCAGGAGTATGTTTCCGGTGCCACTGGCGGCCTGTGCCGTACCTACGCGAGTGTCTGCGCTGCCGAGCGGGGCAGCGAGGTTGTGTGTGTGGATATGCTGATATAGCAAACTGTACGTCGGTGCGATAGGCGTATCTTACTAATCCCGTTTTATCACGAAGCTGGTATTGTCCGGCGCATATATTCATTAACATCTATATTAACCTCAGCCATGAAAAGCAGACCTGTACCGCCTTAAACCGGGTACAGGTCTGCTTTTTGGTTTCTCGCAAGTCCCCGCAAATGCGGCTTACTTTTGCTTGCAGTTTGCGCTGCACGAGGCACAGTCGGAGGGAGAGCAGGACTGGTTCTCCTGCCCCAGACCGCTGTAACGCTGGAACACATTAAGCCGCACGGTTTTACCGTCAAAGCGGTGCTCCTTATCGTCGGTAATTATAAGCTCCTCCGCTTCAAAGCTAATGCGCAGCGGCAGGGTAATCTTGCGGTCGTCATCGAGCGGGTCAAGCTTTTGCAGGGGGGATAACAGGTGAAACCGCCCGCTCTCCTCGGTAACGCCCACCTGATCGGATACGGTGGCAAGCTTGCGCAATGCGCCATCCTCATAAAACCCGAGCGAGTTGTCATCCGCGTGCAGCCCGAGCGCCGCGGGGTCGAATGCAGTTAACGGGCCAAGGTCGGTCATCAGCAGTACCGGCTCGGCTGGCTCCAGGGTTTTAAGCTTACCGCTTTCGTACAGCGAAAAACCGATTCTGACGGGAATTTCCCCCATGGGTGACTCAATGGTGATAATCTCGCCCGGGAACAGGGTGAGGCTTTTGAGCGCGCCGCTCTCATAAAAATGCAAGCCCACAATCTTTGCGCGGAAGGCTGCAAAATCAAACTCAAAGCCAAAGGGTATGGCAATCCCCTTTTCCTCATCCTCCGACCAATAGCCGCTCAGCTTACCGTTTAGGGGGAATACCCGCTTGAGCTTGCCGCTCTCGTAAAAGGTTAACAGTTCCGCCGGAAATTCTCCCATGGGGGTCTCCACCTCGGTCTGCTCCTCCAGCGATACGCTTTTTAGTATCCCCGATGGATAAAACGACACCGACTTATTGTACTTGCGGCGTACATTCTCCTCCCCGTAAAGCGGCACCAATACACCGCACTCGGTGGGAATGCTGTTCTTTTTACCCAAAATGCAATCCTTCAGCGTTCCGTTTTCATAATAGTTTTCACGCTCGATACCCTCCAGCGCGAGCTCGCGTGCTGTAATCGTCATGGTCTTGTTTCCCTGCCTTTCCGGCGCTTGGCGCCACACACTGCTGCGGCTGTTTTTTGCCGCCCGACACCCAACCGCATGGCGGATTATGTCTTGTAAGCTGCGTCCCCTATTCCTATCATAAAGCCAGTAAAAATCGTGGTGCAAAGCGACGGCACTTTTGGTTTTATAACGGGGGCAGTATAAACCATATGTATTGCATTTAGGGCATTATACTCAAACAGAGCACTTCTTGGCAATCAGGGCGCGGAGATGACCGTCTGACTGTGTGGTTTCAATCGTAATGCCGCCTTCGTTCTCCAGCCACGGGGGCAGATGGTGGCAGATGAGCTCCAGTGTGAGAAACGGCGTGCTCTCAAAAAAAGGACGCATCGCCTTCTTAGAGGATATCTCCGGGTTTTCCTTTTGCAGCGCGATCAAATCCAGGCGGTAAACGCCGGGGGTGCCGGTCTCCACAGGGTAGGGCATAACCTGCTCTGTTTCGGTCTTCCTCCGCTCGTCCTCCGCAAGATCCTCCGCCACACCGTTAAGCTCGGCGTCGCTGAGCTCGGACAGCTCAAAAATCGCAAAGCCCATCCGGTCGAATATGCCGTAGGCTAACCCAATCATACTGCTGCCCGCAAGTACCTTGCACCCTTCCGCCGCCTCCGCAAGCTCCTTTGCCTTCTGCCTCACCGCCGCCGGGGTATCGAGCGGGTATAGGGACAGGGCAACCTGCCGGACTGCCGACCACCTGCCGTCCTCCTTCTCATACACCTTCACCCTGCACACCTTTTCAAATTCCGCCAGGTGTTCGAGCGCGTCGGTCAGTACGGCAATCTGAAGATTCACCATATCCGTCACGTCCTTTCCAGGCTCCCGACCCAAAGCGGGGTTAGAAGCCGCATTCAAAATAATTATACTGTCGTGTAAGGCGTATGCTTGCCCTGCAACTGCCTTTAAGACCTTATTAATAAAGCGCGGGGCACAGGAGACCGCAGCCCCTATGCCCCGTTGCATATATGATTCCATTATATTGCTTTTGCCCTCTCCGTCAAGCGCCAAATAAAACAATGTTGGTTTTGCACAGTTTAGGTCGTTAATTTGCTGCCTACTTTTACAATTGCGTGTATTGTGAATCTGCCCGGAAATCCATATACTTGGGACATAGATTTTTTCCGACGGTAAGACAAAGGGGTCTTGAACAGCGCAACGGTGCGTTTGTTCAAGGCTCTTTTTTCAATTACCCGCAAAAATGGAGGTAAGATGTATGAGACAGGTAGCAATTTACGGCAAAGGCGGCATCGGCAAATCCACCACTACGCAGAACCTTACGGCAGGCCTTGGTGAAAAGGGCAAGCACATTATGATTGTAGGCTGTGACCCTAAGGCGGATTCTACCCGTCTGATTCTCGGAGGTCTCGCACAGCAGACGGTACTCGACACCCTTCGCGAGGAGGGCGAGGATATTGACCTCGACCTCGTACTGAAAAACGGCTACGCTGGCATCCGCTGCGTGGAGTCCGGCGGACCGGAGCCCGGCGTTGGCTGCGCGGGACGCGGCATTATTACCTCAATCGGATTGCTCGAGCGTCTTGGCGCATACACCGAGGACCTTGACTATGTATTCTACGACGTTCTGGGCGACGTTGTGTGCGGCGGCTTCGCAATGCCTATCCGCGAAGGGAAGGCGCAGGAGATTTACATCGTGGCCTCCGGCGAGATGATGGCGCTGTACGCGGCCAACAACATCTCGAAGGGCATTCAAAAGTATGCAAGCACCGGCGGCGTTCGGTTGGGCGGCATCATCTGCAACAGCCGCAAGGTTGACGGCGAGGCCGACCTGGTTTCCGCATTCGCAAAAGAGCTTGGCTCCCAGATGATTCACTTCGTTCCCCGCGACAACATGGTGCAGCGCGCAGAAATTAACAGAAAAACCGTCATCGATTTCGACCCCTCCTGCGGTCAGGCGGACGAATACCGCGCACTCGCTTCCAAAATTGACGGCAACGACATGTTTGTCATACCAAAGCCCCTCAAGCAGGAGCGTCTGGAAGAGATCCTGATGGAGCACGGCATCCTGGACATATAAAAATTTAAGCCTTTGATTTTTGAAAGGAGCACAATCATATGTTACTGGTTAGAGCGATTATTCGCCCAGAGAAAACCGGCATTGTACTCTCGGAGCTTTTGGCGGCGGGCTTTCCCGCTGTTACGAAAATGGACGTATATGGACGCGGCAAGCAAAAGGGCATTACCGTTGGCGAGGTTCATTACGATGAAATCCCCAAGGAGATGCTGCTTATCGTGGTAAAGGACGAGGATAAGGACGATGTGGTGAAGGTGATTATGCGCAATGCAAGAACCGGCGCAAACGGCACCTTTGGTGACGGCAGAATCTTCATCAGCCCCGTGGAGGAGGCTTATACCATCAGCACCGGCAAAGCAGGGTTATAAGAAAGGAGGCTCATCATTATGAAAGAGGTCATGGCTTTTATACGCCTTAACATGGTTAACCCCACCAAAGAGGCGCTTGCCAAGGAAGGCTTCCCCTCCTTTTCCTGCCGCAAATGCTTAGGCCGAGGCAAAAAAGGCATTGATCCCGCCTTATTCCAGGCGGTTGTGGCGTCAGGCGAGCTGCCCTTATCTCCGGTGGGCGAGCACCTGACCGAAACGGCACGGCTTATCCCCAAGCGCTTCTTTACCCTGATTGTGGACGACGACCGTGTGGATGATGCCGTTAGGGTCATCATCGGCGTCAACCAGACCGGAAACCCCGGCGACGGAAAGATCTTTGTGATTCCCATTGCCGAAACCTATAAGATCAGAACCGGCGAAAACTCGACCGATAAGGTCAATTAAGGAGGTGTCACACTTTGGACGCCAAAACCAAAATCTTAGAAAAATACAGCGCAAGGGTTTATAAAAACCGCAAGGAGCATGTAATCCAGATAGAGGAGGCACCAAGCTCCCAAAGCATTCAGGCCAATACCCGCACCGTGCCCGGCATTATGACAAACCGCGGCTGCTGCTACGCCGGATGTAAGGGCGTTGTGCTCGCCCCGCTTAAGGATGTGGCAGTCATCACCCACGGACCCATCGGCTGCGCGTTTTACACCTGGGGCACCCGCCGCCATAAGGGCCGCACAGAGGATGGCAGAAACTTTCTTGAGTATTGCTTTTCTACCGACATGCAGGAGCCGGACATCGTATTTGGCGGTGAGAAGAAGCTTAAAAAGGCCATCACCGAGGTGGTGGAGATCTTTAAGCCAAAATGTGTCATGATCTGCTCCACCTGCCCTGTCGGACTCATCGGCGACGATATTCACGCGGTAGCCTCCTGGGCGGAACAGGAATACGGCATTCAGTGCATCGCATTCAGCTGCGAGGGCTATAAGGGCGTCAGCCAGTCCGGCGGTCACCACATTGCAAACAACGGCCTCATGCGCCGCGTCATCGGCACCGGCGACTCCACCCCCGCCAAGCGCTACTCGGTTAACATTCTCGGCGAGTACAACATTGGCGGCGACGGCTGGGAGACCTCACGCATCCTAAAGCGCATCGGCTACGACATCGTATCGGTATTCACCGGCGACGGCAGCTACGAGGAGCTTAAGGTAGCTCACACCGCAAACCTCAACCTGGTGCAGTGCCACCGCTCCATTAACTACATCGCCGAGATGATGAAAACCAAGTATAATATCGACTGGATTAAGGTAAACTTCATCGGCATCGGCTCCACCATTAAAACTCTGCGGGAAATGGCCGAGTTTTTTGGCGACAAGGAGCTCATGGAACGCACCGAGGCGGTCATTCAGGATGAGCTGGCTGAGATTTTTAGCGATGTGGAGTATTACAAGACCAAGCTCAAGGGCAAGACCGCGGGTATTTTTGTAGGCGGCTCGCGCTCCCACCACTACCAGAACCTGCTTGCGGATTTTGGCGTGGAAACCATTGTCGCTGGCTATGAGTTCGCCCACCGGGACGATTACGAGGGCCGCGACGTTATTCCTGACATCAAAGAGGACGCGGACAGCAAGAATATTGAGCAGATTACCGTCTCCCCCGACCCTGAAAAGTTCCATGTGTTTTTGACCGAAGATCAGCTTGAGCAGCTCAAGGATAAGGTATCTATTGAGCAGTATGCGGGTATGATTAAGGAAATGAAGAACGGTGCGCTGGTGGTGGATGATTTTAACCACTTTGAGACCGAGGAGCTGCTTAAGGTTTTAAAGCCCGACATCTTCTTCTCAGGTATTAAGGATCGTTACATCGTTCAAAAGTCGGGAATCGCTTCCCGCCAAATGCATTCGTATGATTACAGCGGCCCGTACTCCGGCTTCCGCGGCGCGGTAACCTTTGCCCGCGACGTTGCCATGAGCCTGTATGCGCCCGCATGGGGTTATATTACCCCGCCCTGGAAGCTTGAGCCCACCCTACAGGGTACCCTGACCGGAGGTGAAGAATAATGCTGTCCATGACGCCAAAAGAAGTATCCGAGCGCAGCGCAATCCGCATTAACCCCTGCAAAACCTGCCAGCCGGTAGGCGCCATTTACGCGGCGCTGGGCGTTCACAAGTGTATGCCCCACAGCCACGGCTCACAGGGCTGCGTATCCTTCCACAGAATGTACCTTACCCGTCATTTTAAGGAGCCCGCCATTGCAGCCTCCAGCTCCTTCACCGAGGGCGCTTCCGTCTTCGGCGGCGGCAGCAACTTAAAAACCTCGGTAAAGAATATCTTTGATATCTATAACCCCGACATCATCGCGGTACATACCACCTGCTTAAGCGAAACCATCGGCGACGACTTAAACGCCTTTATTCAGGATATTGATATCCCCGAGGGTAAGCTGGTGGTTCACACCAATACCCCCAGCTATGTTGGTTCCCATATCACCGGCTTTTATAACATGATGTGCGGCTTTATCCGCTACCTTTCCAAATCAAGCGGAACCAAAAACGGCAAGGTCGCCATCTTCCCCGGCTTTATCAACCCCGGCGATATGCGGGAGCTAAAGCGCATTGCAGAGCTGCTAAACGTGCCCTACACCATGTTCCCCGATACCAGCGGCGTAATGGATGCCCCCATGACCGGACACTACGATATGTACCCCAAGGGCGGCACCACCATTCCCGAGGTTATTGGTCTTGGCGACAGCAATCTGACACTGGGTCTTGGCACCATTACCAATGAGGAGCCCGCCGAGGTTCTTAAAAAGAAATGCGGCGTGGCGTATCAGCTTCTGCCGTTGCCCATCGGCATTCAGAATACCGACGCTTATGTTTCGGCTCTCTCGCATTACTCAAAGTGCGAGGTTCCCTACTCGCTTGAGGAGGAGCGCGGCCAGCTTGTGGATGTGATGCTGGACGCAAACCAGTATTACTATAAAAAGTCTGTGGCAATCTACGGCGACCCCGATACCGTACTTGGGCTTACTGCCCTTGCCCTTGAGATGGGTATGATTCCGAAGTATGTGATTACCGGCACACCCAAGGCGGAATTTACACGCCTTGCCGGAAAGCTGTTTGCCAAATATGGTGTGGAGGGCTGCGTGGCGAAGGATGCCGCAGACCTGTTTGAGCTGCACCAGTGGATTAAGAACGATCCTGTAGACCTGCTTTTGGGTAACTCCCATGGTAAGCAGATAGCGAGAGCCGAGGACATTCCCCTCGTGCGCGTGGGCTTCCCAATTATTGACCGCTACATCCACTCCTATATGCCAATTGTGGGCTACAAGGGCGCGATGCGTGTGGTTGAACTGATTGCGAACGCGCTTATGGACCGGCAGGATCGTGACTGTGCAGACGAAGATGTCGAGATGGTCATGTAGCGGCCTTCCCTTTTTTGAGGACATAAAGGACACACTTTTTTTCTTACATTGAAACCATGTTTACATTTGCGTTTTGGTATAGTATAATCAAGCTTACATCTTACATCTTACTTCTTATTTGCTAATTCCTCTCAACACCCAATATATACCAAACCGTACACCGCAATGGGGCTGTGCCTTATTGCGGTGTGCGGTTTTTATTTTATACTAATAACCGATTTAAAAGTGTATAAAAATCAAGTGAAAAGCTTTAGTTTATGGGTTTTTACGCGGATTTTTATCGACTCTTTTTGAGGGGATTAGTATTAAACCCTGTCCCTTGTCAAATATGGGTTTTGCGTGGGTGTTTTGCGGTTCCCGGTCAGTCAGGCTAAGGAGGCGGCGTATGCAAACAACAAATGTTCTAAACGAGCGCAAGAGCTCGATTTTATTAAAAGAAGGCGGCTGCAGCGGCAACGGCAGCGGGATAGAATGCGATAAGGCCAGCGTATCCGGCGCGGTTAGCCAGCGTGCGTGCGTGTATTGCGGGGCGCGAGTGGTGCTTAACCCCATCACCGACGCGTTTCATATTGTACACGGACCCATAGGCTGCGCAAGCTACACCTGGGATATCCGCGGCAGCCTTTCCAGCGGCTCGGAGCGGTACCGCAACAGCTTCTCCACCGACCTGCGGGAAAAAGACATTGTGTTTGGCGGTGTAAAGAAGCTTACCGACGCCATTGAGGAGCTGGTGGAAAAGCACGCGCCCAAGCTTATTTTTGTATACGCCACCTGTATTGTGGGGGTTATTGGCGACGATGTGGAGGCCGTATGCCGGGCGGCGGAAAAGAAGTATGGCATACGGGTAATACCCGTAAAGGCACCCGGCTTTTCAGGAACCAAAAGCCTTGGCTACAAAATGGCCTGCAACGCGCTGATGGAGCTGATTACCCCCCACAAGGCTCAGCCCAAGCAAACGGGCATTAACATCCTGGGGGACTTTAACCTCGCGGGCGAGATGTGGATTATTAAGAACTACATGAAGCAAATCGGCATACGCGTGGTCTCTACCTTTACAGGGGATTCCAGCTACGACACGCTGATAAAGGCGCCTTCGGCGACCCTTAACATCGTGCAGTGCGCGGGCTCCAGCACCTACCTTGCCAACCGCATGGAGGATGAAATGGGCATTCCCTTCATTAAGGTAAGCTTTTTTGGCATTGAGGACACCACAAACTCCCTGCTGCGCATTGCGCAGGCCTTGGGTGACGATGCGGCACTGCGCCGTGCCGAAGCCTTTTGCGCAAAACAGGCAAAGCGCCTGGAGGGACTGCTTGCCTGCTATAAGCCCCAGCTGACGGGCAAAAAGGCCGCCATCTTTGTAGGCGGCGGGTTCAAGGCCATTTCGCTCATCCGCCAGTTTAACGAGCTGGGAATTGACACGGTGGTGGTAGGCACCCAAACCGGCAAGAAGGATGAGTATGAAATCATCCAGAATATCGTGAGGGAGGATACGGTTATCCTCGACGACGCAAACCCCGCAGAGCTTGAAACCTTTATGAAGCAAAAGGGCGCGCAGATTCTGGTGGGCGGTGTAAAGGAACGCCCGCTTGCCTACAAGCTGGGCATCGCCTTCTGTGACCATAACCATGAGCGCAAGCACGCGCTGGCGGGCTTTGAAGGAGTTGAAAACTTCGTGCGGGAAATAAACCTCTCGCTAAACAGCCCCGTATGGAGCTGCGAGGCCCTCAGGCAGAGCATCTGATACGAATACTGATTCCCGAATTAAAAAAAATTAAGCAAACGAATTTATACTAATATCCGATTTAAAAGAGCATAAAAATCAAGTGAAAAGCTTTAATTTATGGGTTTTCACGCGGATTTTTATCGACTCTTTTTGAGGGGATTAGTATTAGTGCACCTTATCCACCCTGAAGGAGTGATACGATGAGCCAGAATCTTGTAAGTCTTACGGTAAACCCCTGCAAGATGTGTATGCCCATGGGTGCCGCCACCGCGTTTTACGGCATTGAGGGGTGTGTAAGCATCCTGCACGGGTCGCAGGGCTGTTCTACATACATTCGCCGCCATATGGCAACCCATTATAACGAGCCGGTGGACATCGCGTCCTCCTCCCTTACCGAGCACGGCACCGTATTTGGCGGGGAGGAAAACCTGCTTAAGGGTCTTGATAACCTCATCGCCCAGTATAAACCCCAGGTTATCGGCGTGGCGACCACCTGCCTTGCCGAGACCATTGGCGAGGATCTGCCGCGTATCATCAAGCGCTATTATGAGGAGCACCCCGAAACCAAGGTCAGGATTATCCCCGTCGCCACCCCGGGCTACGGCGCAACACAGTTTGAGGGCTTTTTTACGGCGCTGCGGGCGGTGGTGGAGCATACCGAGATGGATCAGACGCCGAACAATCGGGTGAACCTCATCACCGGCCAGCTCTCACCCGCAGACACCCGATACCTCAAAGACCTGCTTGCGCAGATGGGCATAGACGCCATCCTGCTGCCTGACCTTTCGGAACGTCTTGACGGTGTGCATAACCGGGATTATTCCAGAGTTTCACCGGGCGGTACCCCCATCCGCGACATTGCGCAGATGGCGGGGGCGCGCATGACCATCGAGCTTTCAAGCTTTGTTTCGGATGATATCTCCCCCGCCGCCTACCTCAGGGAGCGGTATGGCGTACCCCTGCTGCGACTGCCCCTGCCGGTGGGTCTTACCCACACCGACGCCCTGATAAACGCCCTAAAGGGGCTGGGCGGCACGGTGCCGGAGGCCCTGCGCAAGGAGCGCGGGCGGTTTGCCGACGCGATGATAGACTCCCACAAATATAACGCCGCCGCCCGTGCCGCCATCTTTGGCGAGCCTGACCTTGTGTATTCTCTGGTCAGCCTTTGCGTCGAAAACGGCGTGGTTCCAGTGCTTGCTACCACCGGCTCGGTATGCAAGGCGCTGCCCGACGCGGTGCTTCCCCTGATGAAGCGCTGTGCCGACGCGCTGATGGTCACCGAATATGCCGCGTTGGACGATACGGATTTTGATGCGATTGAGACCCTTGCGGGCAAGCTCTCGGCAAACCTGCTTATCGGCAGCTCAGACGGCCGGCGCATTGCCGAAAAGCTTCGTCTGCCGCTGGTGCGCTGCGGCTTTCCCATCCACGACCGCATGGGCGGGCAGCGGGTGAGGATGCTGGGCTACGACGGCTCTCTTTGCCTGCTTGACCTTATCACCAATGAAATGCTGGCGAAAACCGAGAGCAGCTTTCGTAAGGAATTATACAATAAGTATTATCGCCCTGAAAGTGGCGAGACTGTGAGGCTGGAGATGCCCATACATGAACTGACAGCAAAACCCGAAGCCGTACCGGCAACCGCCACCATAGCGGAAAAGACCGCCGCGCACCCCTGCTACAACTGCGGTGCGGGCAAAAATGCCCGGATTCATCTCCCGGTGGCTCCCGCCTGCAACATCCAGTGCAACTACTGCGTACGCAAATACGACTGCCCCAACGAGAGCCGTCCCGGTGTTACCACCGAGGTGCTTACCCCAGAGCAGGCGTTTCAAAAATACGCCGTTGTAAAGGAGAAGATGCCCAACCTGACGGTAGTGGGTATTGCGGGCCCGGGCGACGCGCTCGCCGATTTCGAGAACACGAAAAAAACCCTATCCCTTATTCGGGAGTATGACCCCAATGTGGTTTTCTGCCTTTCCACCAACGGGCTGATGCTGCCGCTGTACGCCCAGGAGCTCATAGACCTTGGCGTAACCCATGTTACGGTGACGATGAACGCCGTAGACCCCGCAATCGGCGCAAAAATCTATCATCATATCGACTATTTGGGCGTACGCTATACCGGAGAGACCGCCGCGGCCATCCTAATGGCAAACCAGATGGCGGGCCTTAAATACCTCACAGCACGGGGCATTGTGTGCAAGGTGAATACCGTGGTGCTAAAGGGCATTAACGACGCGCATATCGAGGCGGTTGTAAAAAAGGTTAAGGAGCTTGGGGTATACATCACCAACATCATGCAGCTTATCCCCGTCAAGGGCAGCGCGTTTGAGGAGCTGCCGCTTGTCAGCAACAAGGAGATTACCGAGCTGCGTAAAAAGAGCGAGGTTCATATCAAGCAAATGTACCACTGCCGCCAGTGCCGCGCCGACGCAATCGGCACACTGGATAACGATCTTTCCATCAATTACCGGGGCTGCACCGGCTGCGAGCCGGAGCAAAAGGCGCCGCTTGTATTAAAAAACTATGCGGTTGCCTCCAAGTCCGGCATTCTGGTAGACCAGCATTTCGGGCATGTGGATGAGTTTTACATCTACGAGAGCGACGGCAAAGTCGTCCGCTTTAAGGAAAAGCGCAAGGTAGCCAAATACTGCAACGGCAATGAGGATTGCGGCGATAAGGGAAGCAAGATGGACAGCATCCTCTCCGCGGTGTCAGACTGCGACGCGGTGCTTGCCCTGCGCATTGGGGTTTCCCCCTCCGATAAGCTTCACGAAAAGGGCATACGCATCTTTACCACCTACGACCGCATAGAGGACGCCGTGCGTCAGGCGGTTGAGAAGGCGGTATAGTACCGCTCATTGCCCCCCTGTTGCAAAAACTAACCCCCCAATACTCCCGTTATATTCATTGTGGTTATCCTGAATATAGGATAAAATGTTGTATGTTAATATGAGGAGGAAAAGAAAATGGTAACACCAAAGTATCATGTCTTTATTTGCACCAGCTGCCGTATTAACGGCACCCAGAAGGGCTACTGCCACACAAAGGGCAGCGTTGACATTGTTCAGCGGTTTATGGAGGAAGTGGAGGACCGCGACCTCTCGAGCGATGTTATGATATCCAACACCGGGTGCTTCGGCATCTGCGACCGGGGGCCTATTGTGGTTGTTTACCCCGAGGGTGTTTGGTACGGCGGCGTAAAGCCGGAGGATGTGGAGACTATTGTGGAAAAGCATTTTGAAAACGGAGAGGTCGTTAAGGAGCTGCAGATCTGACACCCAAACCTATACTGTTAAAGGGGGAGCGACAAAATGATTCGCATTACGGATATCACCTTAAGCAGTCTGGATGCTTACGAGCCGAGCGGCGCCCAGCTGCGCAGACTTTGCGGGCTGCTGGTACAGCTTAAGCCGGATGGGATAGAGCTTACTGTGGACGCATATCTAAAAATCGGTGAGCTGCCCGAAGGCGGCAGCTACATTCTGCGCTGTGACAGTCCGGCGGACATCCACCGCTTCCCCAATTTTACCCGTTTTGTATGCCGCAAAAGCGGCAAGGCATCGCCTAAAAATGTGATAAATGAGATACAGGCCAACGACATCTGCGAAATTAACTTCTTAAACCAGTTTTTCAGCCTTGAGAATGTGCGCATTCGAGGGCTTGATGACATTATAGCCCACGACTATGAGGTTGCCTTTGAGCAAATACGCAAAACCGTAAAGGGCAACGCTCAGCTATGCCCCGAAAACAAGTATGCCTGCGCTACGGCGGTTGCCGTGGAATGGATACTAAGCGGGGGCACAGAGGTTGCCGCAAGCTTTGCCGGTATAGGCGGCTTTGCCGCCATTGAGGAGGTCATGATGGCTCTGCGGCTGGAGATACGCCACCGGCCTACCCTTGATTTTAGCATCTACCCGAAGATTCGCGAACAGGTGGAGGAGATTACAGGACGCAGACTGCCGCCCAACAAGCCGGTTATTGGTGAGAACATCTTTAACATGGAGGCTGGAATACACATAGACGGCATAGAAAAGAACCCGTCCACATACGAGCCCTTTAAACCGGAGCTGGTTGGCAACCAGCGCCGGCTAATTGTCGGTAAGCATTCCGGCAAACGAGCCATACTGCTAAAGCTGCGCGAGCTTGGGCTTGACATCCGCTCTGTGGATGTAGACACCCTGTTAAGAACTGTGCGCGACCAAAGCATTGAGAACCAGCACAGCCTTACTGACGAGGAATTTGCGGACATTTACCGCAGGCTGAACTGACCTTACCAGGATTTACTCGCCGCCCAAAGACCGTGCGCAAAAAACGGGCGCGGTTATGGTACTGATTTTAATACAAACAAACGCTTAGGAATTAAAACCAGTATAAGGAGAGCTGCAGATGATAAAACGTCGATACCTAGTGGATACTACGCTGCGGGACGGGGAGCAAAGCCCCGGCTTTGCAATGAACAAGGAGCAGAAGGTATTTATCGCCGGCTTGCTCGACGATGCCGGCGTTTTTCAAATTGAGGCGGGCATTCCCGCCATGGGCAGCTACGAAAAGGACACCGTGCGCGAGATACTGGCAAACCGTAAAAAGTCGAAAATAGCGGTCTGGAACCGTATGAGCCTTTCGGATATTAAGCATTCCCTCGATTGCGAACCGGATATCATACATTTCAGCATACCCGTTTCTTATACACAGATCTACTCCAAGCTGCGAAAGAACAAAACGTGGCTTTTAAAAACCGCGCAAACCTGCGCGGAATACGCCCTGACCAAGGGTGTGGAGGTAACGATTGGATTTGAGGACGCCTCAAGAGCGGATTCCGCCTTTATGATCTCGGTGGCGGAGCTTATGAAATCACTGGGCATTAAACGTCTGCGTTATGCAGACACCGTGGGGGTACTAACCCCGTCAAGGACCTTCAGCTCCGTTGCGGAGCTTATTAATCATACCGGCATGGAGGTAGAGATTCACAATCACAACGACCTTGGCATGGCTGTGGCAAACTCTTTGGCCGCCGCAAAGGCCGGGGCACTGTATGTGGATACCACCATCATGGGGATTGGAGAGCGCAGTGGTAACTGTGATATGCAGAAATTTCTGCATGCCGCAGAGGGGCACTACGCGCTGGACATGGATCGATTATCGGCTCTGGTAATCGAGCAGAAGGTAAGGTATATATTAAGCCAAAATCAAAGGAGTGTTGAGAATGAGGACTAGCCTCACAAAAAAAATCGTGGCTGTACTGTTGGTACTGACCATGATGCTACCCATCGCCGCCTGTGCGGCAGAAGCGCCCGCACCGGGCAGCGCGCCGGCGTCATCCGCCGCCGCTTCCTCCGAAACCCCGGTTTCCTCCGAGCCTGCCGCGCCCCCGGTAGAGCTGATTGTGCTTGCAGCTGCAAGCCTGACCGATGTGTTGACCGAAATTGCGGGCAACTACAAGACGGTAGCCCCCAATGTAACCGTCACCTTCTCCTTCGCGGCAAGCGGTGCGCTTCAAACCCAGATTGAAGAAGGCGCCCCCGCCGACCTGTTCTTCTCCGCCGCCCAAAAGCAGATGGACGCACTGGCGGACAAGGACCTGATCATCGTGGAATCGCGCAAGGACATGCTCGTCAACAAGCTGGTTATGATTGTGCCTAAGGACAGCCCCAATGCCGCCCTGACCTTTGAAGATGCCGCTACCGACAAGGTGAAGAAGATTGGTCTTGGCGATCCCGCCTCCGTTCCCGTTGGCCAGTACGCAGAGGAGGCTTACACCTCACTGAACCTGCTTGACGCCATCAAGTCAAAGGCAGTGTACGGCTCCGACGTCCGCACCGTGCTTACCTGGGTGGAAACCGGCGAGGTGGATGCCGGCGTTGTTTACTCCACCGACGCGGCAGTTTCCGACAGCGTCATTGTATCAAGCGAGGCCCCCGCGGACAGCTATAAGAAGATTGTTTACCCGGCGGCGCTCATTAAGTCCACCGCAAATCCAGAGGCCGCTCAGGCATTTTTGGATTATCTATCCGCCGCAGAATCCGGCGCACTGTTTGTAAAATACGGCTTTACCCTGGCATAAACCCATTTTAATCCCGCTTAAGCAGCCGTAGCCAAACGGGATAGACCCAAACACATAGACTCTCATGGTAAACCGCGCGGCGGCAATGCTTTTCGCTGCTGTGCGGTTTATTGCTTTTAATTTGCCAAACGGGCTTTTGGCAGATATAATACTAATCCCCTCAAAAAGAGTCGATAAAAATCCGCGTGAAAACCCATAAATTAAAGCTTTTCACTTGATTTTTATACTCTTTTAATTCGGATATTAGTATAAGGGGTACCTAATTTCTGCTTTGGTTCGTATAAGGAGGACTGATTGTATGGAGCTTGCTCCGCTTATTATATCGCTGCAAACCTCGCTGCTGGCTACCGTCATTACGTTCTTTGCCGGTATCTTCGCGGCGTATAAAACGGCGAACATGCGCCGCTTTAAAGGGCTGCTGGATGGCATCTTCACCCTGCCCATGGTGCTTCCGCCTACGGTGGTGGGTTTTTTTCTGCTGCTAATCTTCGGTAAAAACAGCCTGTTTGGGCAGCTGCTTGCGGCTATCAACATATCTGTGGTTTTTACATGGGGCGCTACTGTAATCTCTGCCGTGACCGTCTCCTTCCCCATGATGTACCGCACCGCTCGGGGCGCGTTTGAGCAGCTTGACCCTAACCTTGTATATGCCGCGCGGACGCTGGGCATGGGCGAGAGCCGTATTTTTTGGAGCATTATCGTACCCAACTGCCGGGGTGGTATTATGGCCGGCACCGTGCTTGCCTTCTCCCGTGCGTTGGGTGAGTTTGGCGCAACCATTATGATTGCGGGTAACATTCCCGGGCGCACACAAACCATGTCCACCGCTATCTACTCCGCCGTACAGGCGGGCAACCGCGAGCAGGCCATGATTTGGGTTGTGCTGATTGTGGGCATCTCCTTTATTATGATGCTGCTCATGAACCGTTTTAACAAAAGCTATGGCCGCACCATAGTGGGATAAGCCGCGAGAGGGCGGAGAAAGGAAGGATAACGTAATTGTCGCTCTATATTGATATCCGCAAGTCCCTTGGCGCGTTCACGCTGGATGTAAAGCTTGAGGCGGAGAATGAGATTCTTGCCCTGCTTGGAGCCTCGGGCTGCGGCAAGAGTATGACGCTAAAATGCGTCGCGGGCATTGAAAAACCGGATTATGGCACCATCGTGCTTGACGGACGCACCCTGTTTGACTCAAAGAAGCACATAAACATTCCTCCCCGCGACCGGCAGACGGGCTACCTGTTTCAAAACTACGCCCTGTTTCCCAATATGACGGTGGAAGAGAATATTGCTTCTGGTATAAAGCAAAGCAAAGGCGGCAAAAAAGAGTTTGTTGCGCAAAAGGTTAAGGATTTTTATCTGGAAGGGCTTGAAAAGCATTACCCCTCGCAGCTTTCGGGCGGGCAGCAGCAGCGCGTCGCGCTGGCAAGAATGCTCTCCACCAAGCCGAAGATTTTAATGCTGGACGAACCGTTCTCGGCGCTGGATAGCTACCTGCGCTGGCAGCTCGAGCAGGATATGCGTGAGACCCTCTCAAAGTTTGAGGGTACTACGCTGTTTGTCTCCCACAACCGCGATGAGGTTTACCGGTTGTGTGACCGCATAGCGGTTATGAATCAAGGCAAGGTGGAGGTTTGCAGCGAAAAATGGTCGCTGTTTCACACCCCGCGCACCCTTGCGGCCTGCCTGCTTACCGGGTGTAAAAACATCTGTGCAGTCAGCCGCTTGGGGGATTATCAGGCCCTTGCGGAGGGTTGGGGGCAGCGTCTGACCACCGGGCTCCCCATGGATGCCGGCATTACCCATATCGGTATACGCGCCCACTGTCTCACCGAAAGCACCGACCCCGCCGACCCCAACCGGTTTGAAGCGGAAATTGTACAGATTATTGAGGACACCTTCTCGGTTATTTTGATGGTTCGGCGCAAGGACACAAAAAACGCAGGCACACTGCGCTGGGAGCTAGGCAAGCAGGAGTGGTCGGCTCGAAAAAACCGCCCGCTGACGCTCACAATCCCACCAAAGGATATTCTGCTGCTCACCGAATAGGGGCTCATGCTTTTTGTCGTCATCGCCTCCGCCGAAAGCCCAGGACAGTGATTGGACCTTATAAAAATCCGCGATACAGAACTACCCAATGCAACCTTTGCATCAAAGCAGGCACGCAAGGGAAAATCCTTGCGTGCCTGTTCTTATACTAATATCCGATTTAAAAGAGTGTAAAAATCAAGTGAAAAGCTTTAATTTATGGGTTTTCACGCGGATTTTTATCGACTCTATTTGAGGGGATTAGTATTAGAACCTGTTCTCATAAGTGATAAGTACCATAGAGACGAGAAATTTTTTAGCCAGACAAGGCGAAAAGCGCAGGAATACTTGCCGTATTCCGAGCATTTTCAACACAGTATGGCGGAAAAATTGCCGTCTAAATGGTATTGCATGCTATGAGAACAGGTTCTTATAATCATTGACTATTTATTGTGTAGCCCTTTATTTCGCCTGACTCTCGGCAGGGCTATCAGGCGGTACAGCCCATACCCAAGCGCCGCGCCCAGGGTGTTAAACAGCAGGTCGTCTATGTCGGTAATCCCCGTCACAAACAAAAGCTGCAACAGCTCTATGCATAGGGAGCAGCAAAGCCCCGCCGCCGTACAGTACCAAAAGCCCCGCCGCCGGGGGGGCTTACCGCTGTCGCTTACCGCCGGCAGCAGCGCGCCAAGTGGCACAAACCACAGGATGTTTCCCAACAGGTTATAGTAAAAATACCATTTGGTATAGGCATAATACAGCTTGATGGTGTGCTTTAGGGGCACAAGGTTTACCGTCTCCAGCAAAGACTCCCTCGTCTGCCACAGCTGCGGGTTAATGCCATACCGGAACACCGTAATCTGAACAAGGCAAATGAGGTAAAACACAAACACCCACAGTAAAAGCTCCGCTTTTTTATTGGGCGGAGGCAGGCCTTTTTTTCGTTCTGTGCGCAAAAGCCACAGCCTTACGGCGGCCCACAGCAAAAATAATACCGCCGCCACCAGCGCCGTATGCGCGGTCAGGCGCAGGATACCGGTTACGCTCAACAGAAAGGCCCTCCCCTTTACCCCAGCTTTGACAGGTCAAACGGGGTCTCCTGATACACAAAGTAGTTGAGCCAGTTGGAGTACAACAGGTTCGCGTGGCTTCGCCATGTAAAGGAGGGCGTCTTGGACGTGTCGTTTTGCGGAAAATAGTTTTGAGGCATTTCAATGGAAAGTCCCTTGCCAATATCGCGGAAATACTCCTCCGCCAGTGTCATGCGGTCGTATTCGGAATGCCCGGTCACAAAGATCTGCCTGCCGTTGCGGGAGCCGACAATATGCACGCCCGCCTGCTCCGAATGGGTGAGGAGTATTAGCTCGTCGTTTTTGAGTATATCCTTCTTTTTCACATCGGTATGGCGGGAATGCGGCACCAGAAAGACCTCGTCAAACCCGCGAAGGAGCGGGTGCTTTTCCACCAGCACCTGATGAGGAAAGACCCCAAACATTTTTGCATCCAGCGGGTATTTGGGTACGCCGTAATGATAGTACAGCCCCGCCTGCGCTCCCCAGCAGATGTGAAAGGTGGAAAATACATGGGTCTTGGTCCACTCCAATATCTCGCATAGCTCCTGCCAGTAAAACACATCCTCAAACTGCAGCTGCTCCACCGGCGCGCCGGTGATAATCATCCCGTCAAAGCGCTGCTCCTTAATCTCGTCAAAGGTGCGGTAGAATTTTAAAAGGTGTTCCTGAGGAGTGTTTTTGGAGGTATGAGTGGCTGTTTGAAGCAGCTCGATATCCACCTGAATGGGTGAGTTGCTTAAAACCCGAAGAAGCTGGGTCTCGGTTTCTATCTTCTTGGGCATAAGGTTTAACAAAACAATGCGCAGCGGGCGGATATCCTGGTGCTGCGCCCGGTCTTCAACCATAACAAATATATTCTCTTCCTCCAGCACCTTGGCTGCGGGAAGGGAATTAGATATGCAAATTGGCATAACTGCTCCATTCCGCCGATAACCGGTGAGCGCTAACCCACGGCTAACAGGCTGTTAAAATATTGAGCCGCGCGCGGAAAAGACGCCGCGCGGTATGGCGTGCGAAGCCTCAGCTAGGTTTGCACATTCGCAGCGTACAGCTCGATATTTTCAGCAATCTGCCCCTGATAATCATCGTGGCGGCTCCCCGTTCCTTCGGTGGGTTTGGGCTGCTGTATCATCCGCAGCCGGTTACTGGCATTATTATAGCAGAGCGTGCGTAAAAGCACAATGCCCCATAGGCGTTCCCGCGCCGACATCGGACCCGATGAATTTTACCGTTTCTTTACCTTGCATTGTGCAATCGCTGCCATTTCTATCATTCTTACTCATATAATTTATTACTTCATTACAACATCTATTCCTTCATGTAAAGATTTTATGTTGCAATTGATATGTATACCGCAAAATGGTATACTTTTATGCAGGAAAATATACTTATTACTGCTCGGTATAGCCGACTAATACTAATCTTCTCAAAAAGAGTCGATAAAAATCCGCGTGAAAACCCATAAATCAAAGCTTTTCACTTGATTTTTATACTCTTTTAAATCGGATATTAGTATAAAAAGAACCTCATGGCAGAAAACCCGATTGCCGTAAAGCTAGAACAGTATTAGAGGAGATTATGTATGAAACTCGATTACCGGCGCACCATTCTGGTCGGACTTGCATTTATGACCGTTTGCTCCTTCTGGCAGCTGTACGATTTTGTCATCCCGCTCATCCTGCTTAAGGCCTTCTCCATCGGTGATACCGTGGCGGGGGTTATCATGTCGCTGGATAACGTTCTGGCCCTTTTTATGCTACCCTTGTTCGGTGCGCTTTCG
This sequence comes from Bacillota bacterium, assembly GCA_023433405.1. Lineage (GTDB taxonomy): Bacteria > Bacillota > Clostridia > Oscillospirales > Ruminococcaceae > Acetanaerobacterium. The sequence goes on from JAEZCT010000019.1 coordinate 65,145, forward strand.
GATAAAACGAGCACCCCCATCGGACGCAGAATGCCCTATATCCTCATCGGCACCGTGGCGGCGGTCGCCTCTATGATGCTTATTCCCTATGCCGCGAATACCAGCAACCTCATTTTGTTTATGGTTGCTCTCGGCTTTGTGCTGCTCTCCATGGCGCTTTACCGCTCCCCCGCCGTCGCGCTTATGCCCGATATCACCCCAAAGCCCCTGCGCTCGAAGGGCAACGCCGTAATTAACCTGATGGGCTCTGTGGGTGGCATTCTGGTGCTTGCCCTGCTTGCGGTGCTTGCCCCCAATAAGCAGAACATCAACTACTGGCCACTGTTTTTGGCCACCGGCGGCATAATGCTGGCGGGAACGGCTATCCTCAAGCTTACCGTCAACGAGCCTAAGTCGGTACATAAAATGCGGCAGGAAAGCGCCGCCGTGGGTATTGATGTGGAGGAGGCGCAGGAGAATGTGGATGAAGAGGCGGTGCGCGCCCAGCACAAGCTGCCCGCTGACGTGCGCAAGAGCCTGATTTTTATTCTGGTTTCCATCTCCCTGTGGTTTATGGGCTATAATGCCATTACCACCGCGTTTTCCAAGTATGCGCTGGTTGCGCTGGATATTCCGGAATCAAAGTCCGCTACCATTTTAATGCTTGCGAACATCGCGGCAATTATTACGTTTATCCCCATCGGCATTATCTCCTCTAAAATCGGACGTAAAAAAACCATTCTGTTCGGTATTACGCTGCTTACGCTGGTCTTTGGCTCCGCCGCGTTTTACACGGCCTATACCCCGCTTATGTTTGTCTCGTTTGCGCTTGCGGGTATCGCGTGGGCGTCCATTAACGTTAATTCACTGCCTATGGTGCTTGAGATGTCCAAGGGCGCGAATGTTGGCAAATATACCGGCCTATACTATACCTTTTCCATGTCGGCGCAAATCGTTACGCCCATTCTTTCCGGCAGCCTGCTGGAGCATGTGGGCTATTACACCCTGCTGCCCTACGGCGCGCTGTTTATCGGCCTTGCGTTTATCACCATGCTGTTTGTTAAGCACGGCGATTCCAAGCCCATCCCCCCGGCGGTAACGCTGGAGGCGTTTGATACGGCGGATTAGCCCGCCCAACACCACCGCCGATATACCCCCGCCGCTATTTTTTTGAGTCCTCCGCGCAGCTTCCCGCGCGGAGAAGGAGGTTTGTATGCCGTATTATCTTATCGCAGTTCTCTGCGGCATTTTATTGCTGATTATCTTTTTGTTTTCTCCCGGTGACTTCCCTAAAAGTGCAGACAAACGGCTGTGGGCGCATAGCTATGCGCACCGGGGGCTGCACACCAAGGACAAAACGGTACCCGAAAACTCGCTGGCGGCCTTTGGCTTGGCGGCGGAGGCGGGCTATGGTATAGAGCTGGACCTAAACCTCACTACGGATAACCGTGTGGTCGTATTTCATGACGACTCTCTCACGCGTGTGTGCGGGGTGGAAAAAAAAGTTGCCGAGTGTACCTATGAGGATTTAGCCTGCTACCCTTTGCAGGAAACCAACGAGCGCATTCCTCTGCTTGAGGAGGTCCTTGGGCTGGTGGACGGGCGTGTGCCGCTGATTGTGGAGCTAAAGGCCACCAAGCGCAACGACGAGCTGTGCCGCCGCGCGGTAGAGCTGCTGGACAGCTACCACGGGCCTTACTGCATTGAGTCCTTTCACCCGGGCATTGTGCGCTGGTTTAGGAAAAACCGCCCGGCCGTGGTGCGGGGACAGCTTTCGGCTGGGCTTCGCAACTACAAAGGACTGCCCTTTTGGCAAGGGCTAATGCTTTCCTCCCTCCTCACTAACGCTGCTACCCGGCCCCATTTCGTGGCATACCGTCATGAGGATGCCCGCAGGCCAATCCTTGACCTGTACCGCTTCCTTGGCGGCAGGCTGGTGGGGTGGACGGTGCGCGACACCGACCCCATTGCATACTGTCAAAAGCGGTTTGACATCATCATTTTTGAGTTCTTTTTGCCGGCCGCAAGCGGTGAAAAAAAAGCCCTCTCCAGCCCCACCGCAACGGTTTGATGCTTTTTATTGCGTTTTGCACGGAACCTCGGCGAGCTGCTTTTCACATCATTTTATACACTACACGGTTTTAAGTTGGATAGCAGAATAAATCGTCAATCCGTCGCCTATACTAATTTGATTTCTTTTTGCATGTTTACTTGCATTTATCATTTTTCAGCCCCTTGGTAAATTGTTTCGTGCTTGAAAGCACGACGCAAATCGGCTATAATGGAATTCAAACCGTGACAACAGGCTGTAAAAGGATGTCCCAACCGGGTTCTTCGGCGCGGACATTGGATTTACCCGCGCGAACCGCGACGGGTGTTAAGGGGGATTACATATTCTATGAAGGTTATGAGAAATTTTCGGCTGGCATTGTCGCTGCTTGCTTGTACTGCGGCGTCATTGCTCATCTTTACAGGATGCGGAGGCAAAATAGTTTTGAAGCAGTACAAAGAGGTCACAGACAAATCCACGACGGCGGTTATTAAAACCAGCATGGGGGATATCAAGATCGTTCTGTTCCCTGAGGAAGCGCCGAAAACGGTGGAAAACTTTTTGGGTCTTGCCAAGGAGGGCAAGTATGACGGGGTGCTGTTCCACCGCGTCATCAACGACTTTATGATTCAAACCGGCGACACCGACTTTCTTGACGGCTACGGCGGTCAAAGCATCTGGGGTGAGCCCTTTGAGGATGAGTTTACCGACAACCTGTGGAATTTCCGCGGCGCCCTTTCCATGGCAAACAGCGGTCCCGGCACCAACGGCAGCCAGTTCTTTATCGTGCAGGCGCCCACCGTTACCGCAGACCTTCTCGCGCAGATGAAGACCGCGGGCTTTCCCGCGCAGGTCATCGAGAAGTACGAGGAGAACGGCGGCACTCCGTGGCTGGATAAGCAGCACACCGTATTCGGGCATGTCATAGAGGGCATGGATGTGGTAGATAAGATTGCCCTCGCCAAATCGAACGCAAATAATAAGCCCCTTGAGGACATCGTTATTACTACCATAGAAATACAGGAATAGTTTATCGTCTGACCCCATTGTATAATAACAACGCGGAAGGCCCTCGGGCGCTTCCGCGTTTGGTTTTTCTCTTCTAGGCATCTGTCGGCTGGTAGGGTCTTGTATGCTCCGCCTTTGACTTAAATTCCTTCACCTGCGTCATGCGGCCATCCCCGTCGAAGGTGATGAGCGAAACCCCGTCAAACCCACTTTCAACCCCATCGTAGCTGCACTCAAAGTACCACTCCGCAACACAGGTTTCATCCCGGTGAATAAACCGCAGTATATCCCACCGCAGCACGGTTCCCCGCCGGTTCCATTCGGTAAACCAGCGCTTAAGCTGGTCTATGCCAAAATACTCCGGCCCATAGCATTCGCGGTAGTGAACCCCGCTTGCAAAGCATGAAAGAAAAGCGTCAATATCCTTAGTTAGCCACGCGCCAAAGCTGACCAAAACCACACGCTCGTGCTGCTGCATATCCTTGCCCTCCCTAGACGTTTCTTGGGGTCATCCCATGCGGCCTACCGTGGCCGCGCCTTGACCTTTCGTTTTTTCTTATCGGGCAGCGGCTCTATGGGTACCACATCCTTAAATAAGGCACGCTGCATCGTGCTGATTTTGCGGTCGATATGGTAGCAGCCAAAAAACCAATACCGATAGGAGCAGGTGCGCAGCACCCGGTCCAGAAAGGTGTTAAGCGGGTTAATTGTGTGCTGGCGTATGTTCAACGCGTTTTTAATGGTGGTAGCCGCCTCATGGGTTACGACATAATCCACCGCGTAGCCGACGCGCTCCAGCCGCAGGGCGGCATCCTCCAGCTCCTTTACCGTGGGCATTTCCCGCGCCCATACTGGGTCAAGATCCCGGCGCACATTGCTGTCCTCTTTTTCCCCGCCGCCCATGGCGAAGATTGTTTTGCCCTCAATCGTAAACACATGCCCTCGCTTGAGCATATATAGGCGCTTGCCCAGTACGCGAACCATTCCCCCTAACATCTCCTGCTCGGGATAACGCTCGAGTATTGCTGTGTTTTCGTAGGCACCGTCCAGAAAGAGTGTGGTGTACGGCCGTGATGCGATCCAGCGCAGCGCCCGCTCCTCCTCTTTGCCGCCTTGCCATACAAAGCCGAAATCGCCGCACACAATCAGGTAATCACCCTTGCGCAGGCTTCTTACGGCCTTGCTTTTAAAACGGCCCATATCCCCGTGCGTATCGCCAGTGAGATAGATCACGACAGCCACCCCAATCCATGGTTATTGCGATGAAAGCCTTTTGGCTTTACCGCGCCTTTTGGATAGCGGCCTCCAGGTCGGCGATGATGTCGTTAACATCCTCAAGTCCGATGGAAAGCCGCACCGTATCCGGCGAGATACCCACCTCCCGCAGCTGTTCATCCGACAGCTGGCTGTGGGTGGTGCTTGCAGGATGAATCACCAGCGTGCGCACATCTCCCACATTTGCCACATTGCCTACCAGCCGCAGGCTGTCTATAAACCCAACGCCTGCCTCTCTTCCGCCCTTCAGCCCAAAGGTAAACACCGCGCCCGCGCCCTTGGGCATTTGCTTTTTCATAAGCGCATGATATTTGCTCCCGGTAAGCCCGGGATAATTGACAAAGGAGACATTCTCATTTGCGCAAAGATACTCGGCGACCTTTTGCGTATTTTCGCAATGGCGCTGCATCCGCAGTGACAGTGTTTCTATGCCCTGCAAAATCATAAACGCGTTAAAGGGCGATAGGCAGGCACCAAGGTCACGCAGCATAAGCACCCGAAGGCGGGTAATAAACGCCGCATTTGCACAGTCCCTTGCAAACACAACACCGTGGTAGCTCACATCCGGCTCATTGTACTGAGGGAAACGGGGGTTGCCTTCAAAGCGGAAGCTTCCGCTATCCACCACCACGCCCGCCATAGAGGTGCCATGCCCGCCCAGGAACTTGGTGGCGGAATGGATGACAATATCGGCCCCGAACTCAATGGCCTTGCAAAGGTAGGGCGTGGTGAAGGTGGAATCCGCTATCAAGGGAATGCCGTGCTGATGGGCTATGCCGGCAATCGCCTCAAGGTCTGCAACATTGGCGTTGGGGTTGCCCACTACCTCTACAAAAAACGCGCGGGTTTTGTCGGTAACGGCGTTCTCCCACTCCTCCGGGTTATCGGCGTTAACAAACTTAACCTGTATCCCGATATTCTTCAGTGTGACACCCAGCAGGTTAATCGCCCCGCCGTATATGTTAAAGGAGGATACAATCTCATCTCCTTCTTTGGCAAGGTTTAGCATCGTCGCAAAGATTGCCGCATGGCCCGACGCCATGCAAAGCGCGCCAACACCGCCATCGAGCGCAGCAACCCTGCGTTCCAGCGTATCTACGGTGGGGTTCATAATGCGGGTATAGATATTGCCGCTTTCCTTTAGCTCAAACAGCGCCCGCGCGTGGTCTGCGCTTTCAAACTCATATGCCGTGGTCTGATAGATGGGCGGGCAGACGGAGTGTGTCACGGGATCCGGCTGGTGCCCCGCATGAATCATTAAGGTGTCAAACCCGTAATTATTGCCTTCAAGCTTCACTGTAAAATCTCTTCTTTCGCAACGCTACTTTATTTTCGGCTGGCGCCGCAATAAAAATAACTTTTTCTTTCGGGCATATTCTGCTATAATAATGCAGGAAGTATGCAAGTTATGCCGTGAGTATGCTTGCCTGTACGCTCGTCTGAGTCAAATACCATATTTGGCTTTAATAACTATATAATACACACTTACGGAGTGATTGTCTACATGAGAAGAATTGGTGCGACGGTTTTTTTGACGCTTTTCCTCCTTGTCTTTGTCCCGTTTCTTACGGTACACGCGGAGTATACACCAGATTTTGCGGTCAACGCGGAGGCGGTGTATATGGTAAACCTGGACACGGAAGCGGTGCTGTACCAGAAAAACGCGGCAAAGCAGGTTTACCCCGCCTCGCTGACCAAGATTATGACAACCATCCTAGCCCTTGAGAATACCGCGGACCTTGACGGCACCATTGTGCGCTGCGGCGGTACGGTTTGGGACGAGTTTAAGGGTATGAATATTTCAAACGCCGGCATTATTCCCGGTGAGGACCGCACAATGCGCGATCTGGTTTATTGTATGATGCTGCCCTCCGCCAACGAGGCGGCAAGCATTGTGGCAAGCTATGTGGGCGGTTCACGCTCGGATTTTACCGCGATGATGAACAAAAAGGCGCAGGAGATTGGCGCGGTTAATACAAATTTTGTAAACCCGCACGGATTGCATAGCCCCGACCACTACACCACCGCGCTGGATATGTACCTTTTAACCCGGTATGCCATGAAGCTGCCCGGCTTTATGGATATTGCCTCCACCAACACCTACACCCTGGAGGCCTCCAATAAGCGCGGCACCCAGTATATTAGAACCACCAACCGGATGCAGGTGCAGGGCTCGGACAGCTATTACCCCTATGTCAAGGGGATTAAAACAGGCACCACCGAAGAGGCGGGCCGTTGCTTTATCTCCACCGCCACAAAAAACGGTTACACCTATTTGATTGTAATGCTGGGCGCGCCCTATGGCACGGCGGCGGATGGCTATAATGAAAACGCCGCGTTTACCGAAAGCCGTAAGCTATACGACTGGGCGTTTAATAACTTTGTAGTAAAAGACCTGCTTAACAACGAGCAGCCTACCACAGAGGTGCCGTTAAAGCTTAACTGGGATAAGGATTACCTCTACCTGCGCCCGGAAAGCAGCTTTTCCGCCCTGGTACCCGCAAACGCCGGTGAGGATGATGTGATACAGCGCATTATCATCCCATCCTTTATCAATGCCCCTGTAAAAAAGGGGGATGTCATTGGCTCGGTGGAGCTGATGGTAATGGGCGAAAAGGTAGGCAGTGTACGGCTCTTGGCGGATGAGGACGCAGAGCGCAGTGATATCCTGTATATTTTGGAGGTGGTAAAGGCCTCCACCAAGTCCGTATGGTTTTATGTTGGCTTGGTAGCGTTTGTGCTGCTGCTGATGCTTATGATTCTTGGCTCCATTGTATCAAGCCGCAGCAGGGGGCCGAAGTTTAACGGGCGCAGGTAGTGTCGGGCGTCTTTCCTTTTTCACCAATCATACACAGCGGTAAATGCTTCTACTCATAATGAGAGGAATGAATGAATTAACCCGAATGGTTACAATAACTACGTTGAACGCGCAAAAGCTAACCGAGCCCACGGCAATTGCCCTCGGTTATTTCGATGGGGTACACCTCGGTCACAGGTTGGTTATTAAAAGTGCATCCGAAGCAAAGGCAAGGGGCTTTAAAACCTGTGTTTTTTCCTTTACTGTTACAAATGCAAACCCCACCAGCGGCAAAGGGAGCCTGAACATCCTATCCGGAGAAACCAAAGCGGAGCAGATGCGGCTTATGGGTGTGGATTATTTTATTATGCCGGATTTTGCGGAGCTTAAGGATTTGGAACCCGCGCAGTTTGTGCAGCTTTTGACCGAACGGTTCCACGCAAAGGCACTCTATTGCGGCGGCAGCTTTCGCTTTGGGCGGCAGGCTGCGGGGGATGTGTCCTTGCTGTGGCGTTTATGTGAGGCAAAGGGGGTCTCCCTTACGGTTGTTCCGGATATGCTGCTCGAGGGCAAGCCGGTAAGCAGCTCGCTCATCCGCGGGCATTTGGAGCGCGGGGAGGTAGAGCAGGCCGCGCGTCTGCTTGGCAGACCCTATTCCTATTGCTTTAGCGTTGAGCCCGGCCGCCAGCTGGGGCGCAAGCTGGCGGCGCCCACCATCAACCAGCATTTTGAGCCGCACATGCTGGTGCCGCGCTACGGCGTTTACGCTGCGTTTGTAAGGCTGGATGGAGCGATATACCCGGCTGTCACCAACATTGGGGTTCGCCCGACGGTGGACGATGGCATTGCCCCCGTCAGCGAGACTTGGATTATCGGGTACAACGGCGACCTGTACGGCAAGCCGGTGCAGGTAAACCTGCTGCGTTATTTGCGCGATGAGCGGAAATTTAACTCAGTAGAGGAGCTTCGCGCCGCCATTCATGAGGACGGGGAAACGGTGAACAGGTATTTCGACCAGTGGCTCGCCGAGTCGGTGCTGCCCGATTCCTACTAAGGTAAGCCTCCCAATGCATGAAGGTGAATTTTTTTGGCCATAATTGACTATATCATATAGTGTACACGCCAAACGCATGAGTTAAAAAACCATGAACAACAGCCGATATATCCCATGGGGTGAGAGGGAGATGAACGAGCTGCTAGAGTACCTGACACAAGTAAACGACAATCGGCAGGAAAAGAAAGTGC
>JAEZCT010000086.1 GCA_023433405.1 Bacillota bacterium
AATTTTTCCGCCATACTGCGTTGAAAATGCTCGGAATACGGCAAGTATTCCTGCGCTTTTCGCCTTGTCTGGCTAAAAAATTTCTCGTCTCTATGGTATTTCACACTTATGAGAACAGGTTCTAAAATTGCCGCCAAAATCACCAAGAAGGAAGCGGATTACGTCATTGGCTTAAAAGGGAATCAATCCATACTATTGGATGATGTGAAGTTGTTTTTCGAGAGTTTCATCGATGAATGTACCCGCACCAAAACACTTGAAAAAGGGCATGTATCCGAAAGAAAATGTTTCGCGCTGCTTTGTGTGTTTCTTCTTTGGAATATATTTTCACGGGCCAAAAGTAAATGCTGTTGCCGTGGCAAAAACATATGCGTCTGTAAAATTTGGTGAAAAAGCCGCAACGGCTGTCTGCATCTCTCCTGTTGCCTTCGTCCCGTATGCATAAGGCACAAGGGTATTTTAGGCTAAGCGGTTTCTACATTCGCCGCATCCTGAAGGCCGAGCGCTTCCACCGCCCATTCCCGCAGCTTAAACTTCTGAATTTTACCACTTGCCGTCATGGGGAAGGACTCCATAAACGCCACATAGCTCGGCACCTTGTGGCGAGCCATGGAGGCGCGAACGAAAGACTTAATCTCATCCTCTGTCAGTGTCGCGCCTGCCCTCGGGATAATGCAGGCCATTACCTCTTCGCCGTATTTTTTAGACGGCGCGCCGATTACCTGCACATCCTTAATCATGGGATGGGTATATAAAAACTCCTCAATCTCCTTGGGGTAGATGTTCTCGCCGCCGCGGATAATCATATCCTTCAGCCTGCCGGTAATCTTGTAATAGCCGCGCTCATCCACCTGTGCGAGATCGCCGGTATGCAGCCAGCCATCCTGATCTATAACGGCGACGGTGGCCTCCTCCATCTTATAATAGCCCTTCATGATATTGTAGCCCCGGGCGCAGAACTCACCCTGCTGGTGCGGTCCCAGTGTTTCACCAGTCTCGGGGTCTACAATCTTTGCCTCAATAAAGGGCAGTACCCGTCCGACGGTGGAGACACGCACCTCTATGCTGTCATCGGTGGTAGTTTGGGTGCATACGGGGGAGGCCTCTGTCTGGCCGTATGCGATGGTGATTTCGGACATATTCATCTCATCCACGACCTGCTGCATTACCTTGATGGGACAGGGAGAACCCGCCATGATGCCGGTGCGCAGACGCGGGAACTTAAACTCCTGAAAGCGGGGATGCTCAAGCAACGCGATAAACATGGTTGGTACCCCATGCACCGCGGTACACTCCTCATTCTGCAGCGCTTCCAGCACCGGAATGGGACTGAAATGCTCAATCGGCACCATTGCCGTGGCGTGGGTAATGGATGCCATAATGGCAAGCACCAGCCCAAAGCAATGGAAAAACGGCACGGGGATGCACAGCTTATCATCATGGGTAAACTTCATGCAGTCGCCGATGCTCTTGCCGTCGTTAATAATATTGTAGTGGGTAAGCATAACGCCCTTGGGAAAGCCGGTGGTACCCGAGGTGTACTGCATATTTACCACCTCGTGGCAGTTAAGCGTCGCGGCAACCGCATCGTACTCCGTTACGGGTATCTCATCGCTTTTGGTATACAACTCCTTAAAGTTAATCATCCCGGAGGGAGTATGGTCACCCGCATACACTATCGTTTTTAAAAACGGCAGCATGGGGTGTGTAAGCTCACCCGGCCGGCAGGTTTGAAGCTGCGGGCAAAGCTCGTTTACAATATCCACATAGCTGGTGTCCTTAATGCCGTGCATCATTACCAGACATTTGGAGTCGGATTGCCGAAGGAGGTATTCCAGCTCAAACACCTTGTAGTTGGTGTTTACCGTCACCAGTATCGCCCCGATTTTTGCGGTGGCAAACAGGGTTAATATCCACTCCGGGGTATTGGTGGCCCAGATGGCCACATGATCTCCTTTTTTAATGCCGATTGCCATAAAGCCACGAGCGAGCCGCTCGACTTCGTCGTCAAGCTCCTTCCAGGTGCGGCAAAAGTCGCGGTCGGTGTATTTAACCGCAAGGCTGTCGGGGTATTTCTCCCCCAGGCTATTCAAGAGTTTCCCAATGGTAATTTCAATCAGCTCGTGCATGATGCGCAGTTCCTTCCTCATCGTTTCCCGCATGTTCAACGGGTTTTGGTTTATTCACTTCCTGTGGGTTGATTGTCTGGGTCTTGATTGCAAAAAACAAATCTCCCATTTTTCACTATTGAGCAAAAAGGTATAAATCAAGTCATCAACTTTGGTTTATGGCTTTTTACGCGAATTGAGGGAAATAGTATACTCTGCCCCTGATGCAAAAGGCTGCGTACAAACAGCGACCAGGCAATAAAAAAAGCCCTCGTTTCCATACTAAGGACGCAAAAAATACGTCCGTATGGAGACGAAAGCAAAAACTACCTCCGTGGTACCACTCCGGTTGGCGCGCGGATAGGCGCACCCACTTATTCATGTCGTAGGCGATATGCCCAAAAACAAGGCTCCCTTTAACGGGGGAAAGCCGTTCAAGCCTATTTGCGAACCCTGCCGCTTTCAGCCGACCGCTCGAGGGCGAGTTCCTCAGCCTAGCAGGTACCGTGTTTCAGCATACCACGGCTCTCTGAAACCTGCAAAACAGACTACTGCTCCCTTTCAACGCGTTAAGCGATATGAAATTAATTAAAACATAGCAGATTCAAACTTTTTTGTCAAGCAATTTTCAAAAACAGAGTTTAGAAACTGTGTATGAAAAAAGCTACATTCTCATTGGTTTTTCCAACAAAAATGCAGCTTATTACTTGCTAGCTACGTCAAATTAGGATAACAAACTATTTTAAATGAGGACTTGACCTGTTACGCCTTCAAACAATACAATCATAAAATCAACATTATTATGGTCTTTCCAGTCATGCTCATACTATCCGCTTTATGCAATCCTCAACTTTGGTAGTTATGTCCTCAAAATTATTTTCATTTGCAATCTTTTCTTTTATACAAGCAGCATTCTTTTTTATGCCCGTATCATTACAAACTCGCAAAGCACTTTTGTAAAGTGTGTGCGCTGTTGCGGGGAATGCACGCATGCGCAGTCCTATTTTAAGTTCAACAATCCGTTTGGCATTGGCAATCTGGTCATTGATTACAGGCATTGCCAGCATGGGAACCCCAAAGCTCATCGCCTCGTTCACACTGTTCATCCCGCAGTGGGTGATAAACAAATCGACTTTTTGCAAAACCTCCAATTGAGGCACAAAGGAATAAGGGAAAATATTCTGAGGGACCGAACCGAGCGTTTTTGGGTCTATTCTCCCTGTGTTCAAAATCACAGAAAAGTTCTTGCCTCCAAATGCTTTGATGCACCGTTTGCAGAAAATCCTGCTGCTCATAATACTCCCCATTGAAACATAAATAATGGGTTTTTGCATGGTATCGTATGGAATTTCTGCGTGGGAAGCCGTTACTACTCTCATGGGCGGGCAGACAAAAACATATCGCTCATCAAAGCCCTCGCTTTTCGGCTGAAACAGCTTCGGAACATATACTACATTCAAATTTGGCTTATCGTTGATCACGCAATCTATGAGTGTTTTCCCATTCATCCCCATTGCTATAGCATTTTTCTTTCCCATTACTTGCATGTCAATCAGCTTACAGAAAAGTTTAAAGGTTGTCGTTGCGTACCGCATGGTTTCAGAGTTCCATGCTGGCTGTGAAAACTGCCGCACGCACGGAATGCCCAACCTTTCGGCAAGAACTTTACCGGGATAGAAAAACATTTCGTATATCAGCAAATCAAAATTCCTTTTAAGCCGTAATGCCGTATTAAAAGCAGCTCTGAAGCAACGAGTTTTGATTTGTTGTTCCGTTAGATCTTCCGGGAAATTGGAATAGGGAACAAATTCGGCACCGGTTGCCTCGATTTTATCGCGAAAGGAAGGGGCGTTGATATACACGACGGAATGCCCCCGCTTAACCAGCTCAGCAGCCAAGGGTAAAGTCGGGTTTGTGTGCCCGGCATAAGGCACGTTTATCATCAGTATATTTGTCATTGCCTTCCCCTTTTGTCTCCTATTATATAAATAATGTGTATCTTAAATTTTATCATAAATAAAACAAAAAGTCATGTATGAGTTCAAATCCTCATACATGACTTTAATTTGGTGCGGGTAACAGGGATCGAACCTGCACGCCTCACGGCACAAGATCCTAAATCTTGCACGTCTGCCAGTTCCGCCATACCCGCAAGCGAACAGCATAGATCAAAAACGACCTACTGCCACACTTACCATGCAAAACAAACGGTTTTCTACCATGCGTCTATACGTAAAAAGACGCAAAGGGTAAACCTTTGCTCACATATGCAATATATTATACCAGAATAATAAAGCCGTGTCAACCTGTTTTCGCGGTTTACCCACGTGCGTTTCATAAACTTTTCAACTGTCACCAGATAGGATATAATGACTAAGGGTGATAAGAATGGAATTAATACGAGAAAGACTTTCAATGGTGCCTGATTATCGGCATCCAAGTTATATAGG
>JAEZCT010000007.1 GCA_023433405.1 Bacillota bacterium
AATTTTTCCGCCATACTGCGTTGAAAATGCTCGGAATACGGCAAGTATTCCTGCGCTTTTCGCCTTGTCTGGCTAAAAAATTTCTCGTCTCTATGGTATTTCACACTTATGAGAACAGGTTCTAAAACGCACAGCGGCGAGATAAATTTGCCGCTGTGCGTTTTTGGCTCTGTTTCTGTCAGCCTTGGTTGTAGGCGCGAAGCTGTTTTTGCCTGCTTTTTCTTTTGCATCATTGTCCCATACAAATAAGCCCAGCCAAAAGTTTACGAACTATTCAATTATTACTGCGTTTATTCCTTCACCGAATTGTTGACGTTTTAGCCTTGGTGGTTTAAAATAAGACAGTAAGCGACAGCTCAAGAAACAGTCGCTGCCGTCAGCAACTTATAAATGCGGCGGCTAGGAAACGGGAGGGGAAGCTTGTTGCGGCAAATCATCGTTTCACCGTCCATTCTTGCCAGCGATTTTTCCTGTCTGGGCGACGAGATCAGACGGGTCGAGGCCGCGGGGGCGGATTGGATTCATGTAGATGTCATGGACGGGCATTTTGTGCCTAACATTACCCTTGGTCCGCCGGTTGTAAAATGTCTGCGCCCGGTCACCGATCTCACGTTTGACGTACATTTGATGATAACCGACCCCCTCGTGTACGCAAAGGCGTTTGCGGATGCCGGAGCGGATATCCTTACGATTCATATTGAAACCGTCACCGATATTCGGGCGGCGGCAGCTTATATCCATTCATTGGGCATGAGCGCCGGCTTGTGCATCAAACCGCAAACCCCTGCCGAAACAGCGCTGCCTTATCTGTCGGATGTGGATATGGTGCTGGTCATGACGGTGGAGCCTGGCTTTGGCGGGCAACGGTTTATGAGCGGAATGCTTGATAAGATCCGACTCATTCGCTCCCACGCGGACCGGGAGAACCCCGAGCTTGACATAGAGGTGGATGGGGGAATAGACGAGAACACCGCATATCTTGTGAAAGAGGCGGGAGCCAATGTGCTTGTGGCGGGCAGCGCGGTGTTTGGGCGCGACGATTATGCCGCCGCCATACATGCCATGAAGAACGCATGACCCCGCATTACATCTTCTTAAGGGTTTTTAGGGTATCCTTTGTCAGCAAAAGCTTTCCGTGTTCATCCAAAACCGAAAGGTCGGTAAGGCCCCCGCCGCATACCCGGGCAAACTCACTTAAGGTCGGCGCGGCCAGCTGTGCGCTTTTGGCCCCCAGCACGATGCGGTAGTGTCCGCTCATGGTATAAAGCGCTAAGGGTGAAATGTTTTCGTTGCAGGAGCGCGCCCACCGGGCGACGTCGTCAAAGCGCTCGAACTCATATATTACAGGCAATGCGTCGGTGACAAACGGCTTTTTTCGGCTCTCGGTGGAGGGTGCCTTGTCAAGCTTTGTAAACAGCAGCGTACAGCTTCCGTCTCCGTTTGAGAACGCCTCGATATAAAGGCGTGCACCGGTAAAATCAAAGCCGGTTTTGACCTTGGCAAAGGACAACAGCTCGGAGATTGCGCGTTTGCTGGAGGGGCTTTGATAGTCAAGCTCCTCATAGGTCAGGTTCAGTCGTTCCATATCCGAAGTGGTCAGCAGAATCTTGATCTTGTCGCTGTTAATGGCCTTGATAATCATTGTTCATCACCCTCCAGCAATCCAAGTAGTTGGGTCGCGGTCTTTCTTCACATCTGTCAATATTGATCTATCCAATCCCTTGCGGGTTTTTGTTGGCTGCATTGGTACAGCGAATATACTGCCGGGCACATTGCTCGGGCTGCCGAACCGATTGATACCTATAGCTTTGGCGCAATTACGGTCGGTTCAAACAAGCAGCTGCTTGATATTCTGTTGCGTTAACAGACTGATTTTGGGACCAGATGCTCCCTTATCATTATATGCCGCATTCTTGGCGGCGCACACTCGGCGACTGACCGTTTGCTGTTGCGGCGGTTTTTCGCAAAAAAGCAAACCTTACATAGAAATCGGTTAACTGCCAGAGAGGCACGACACCAGAAAGGCATGGTCATAAGATGGCTGCAGGCTGGTTAAGCGGTGAGAACCTGTATCAGGCAAAGGAACCTGCTTTTTCGCGCAAGCAAAAGCAGTTTATTAACCCGCGGTCGCTCTATCTGCCCGATTATGATGAGAACGGCAACGCGCTGCCCAAAGCGCTCAGTGAGGACGCGGTGCTGCTGGGCAGGTATCAGCTCGATTACCCGCGTCTTGAGTGCAAGACATTTATGCGCTTTACCCCAAAGCCCAAGGAGGAGGAGCGCACGCTGGAGGAACAGGTTGCCGACAGCACGCCGGAACCCAAGAAAAAGCGTAAAAGTCTGCTAAAGCGCAGGAAGGAAACGCTCGATGTTGAGCAGTACGAGCCGGAAGAGCTCATAGAGATTGCAGAAAGGGCGTGCATTATTGATGAAACCGACGGCAAGTATCTCTATGATAAGCTGACGATTCTATTTGGAGGCTCTTATCAAGCCGTTGTATGCGATGCGGTTGACGAGCAGCCGTATGTGTCCTCCAACATCAATACCCTGCTGCAAAACAGTGCGGAGGTATTAAGCGCTTTAAAAATCGTCGCGGATGCGGCGTACATTAAAACCTGTTTTGCCCTTGCCTACGCGGATATTGACGACGCGCAGACGGTCATTCCCGGCAAGCTGTACGAGGTTCCCGTCCGGCGAGTGTTTGGGCGCTACCCCATCCGGGACCGGGTAAAAAAGAGCCTCTCAAAGTATGGCAGGTGCTATATCATCGGCGCGCAGGCACTGTTGCATTTGTACCGCGCCTTTACGGAGGAAAAGGCACAGAACACCACCATCATCACGGTGGCGGGCGATTGCGTGGGGAACCCCTGTAACATTGAGGTGCGCGTCGGCACTACAGTTCGTGAGGTGCTTGAATACTGCGGAATGATTAAAAATCCGGCGCGGGTGGTGCTGGGAGGCAGCATGAGAGGCACGGCCATTGAGGATTTAACCCTGCCTGTTCTGTATACCACGCGTTCGCTGCTCACCTTCTCAAAGCCGATTGCCAAGCCGGTGCTAAACTGCATCTCCTGCGGCAGATGCGTCATCAGCTGCCCGCGCAAGCTTGCGCCAAACTACCTGCACAAGAGCTTTTTGGCGGAGGATACCGAAATGCTTGCGAAACTGCGGGTGGATCGCTGTATAGAATGCGGCGTATGCTCTTACGTCTGCCCCGCAAACCTTGAGCTCACCGATTGCATAGAAAGCGCAAAGGCGCTTATGAAAGGGGTTTGGGAATAATGGAGCTGCAAGCAGCGAAAGCCCCTAATATTCGATACAAAGAAAATGTACATACCCTGTTCACCGACGTAATCATCGCCCTGCTGCCCCTTTATGCCATGGCCTTTTTCTATTACGGGCCGCGCACCGTGGTTATGGGCCTTTATGCGGCGGCGCTGTGCTTTGTGGTGGACCTCCTTGCGCGGCGCATGGCGGGCCGCACCATAAAGCTCAACGATTTTTCGGCGGTGCTTACCGGTTTAATAATTGCCCTGCTGCTGCCTGCCACCGCGCCCTATTATGTGCTGGTGGCGGCCTGCCTGTTTGCGATGCTTATTGCAAAGCACCCCTTCGGCGGTCTTGGGGCGAATCTGTTTAATCCTGCCTGCGCGGGGCTTGCCTTTGGTGCGGTATGCTGGCCTGAGGCGTTTTTTCGCTTTCCCAAGCCGTTTGATCAAATACCGGTGCTGCTTACCGCAAAACCGGAGCTTGTGCAATCTCCCGCAAGCGTATTAAAGATACATGGCGAGCCTTCGGGCGACCTGCTATTGATGCTCCTCGGGAACTTTTCAGGACCAATGGGCGCGACCTCTATTTTGGTCATTGTAAGCTGCTTGTTTTTTCTGCTTATCCGGCGCACAATCACATGGCATATTCCGGTTTCTCTGCTCGTTTCGGCAGGGGCGTTTGCCCTTCTATTTCCCCGCGTGCAGTTTAACGCGTTCATCAGCATGATTTATGAGCTGCTGGCGGGCTGCATCGTGTTTGGTGCCGCCTTTGTAGCCAGCGACCCGGTAACCTCACCAAGCCTGCCCGCGGCAAAGATTTGGTATGGCGCGGGTATTGGTATTTTAACCATGCTGTTCCGTTACTTCGGCGGCTTTGAGGAAGGCTTTATCTTTGCGGTGCTTCTCATGAATGCCCTTGCCTTCTCGCTTGACCGTTTCGCGCTGTGGCTGCGGTACGATTTCTTCTCAACATCCGTTCACTCCCGCTTTGGCTATGGGTCGGGACGTCCCTCCAAAAAAATACTTGTAACGGTGGACCCTGAGCGTGATGCGGAAGAAGAGCGGGTACCCGAGCATGAGAACGAAAAAGAAGGTGCGCAAGAGCCTGTAAAGGCGCTGGCACAGGGAAGGGGCGGTAGCAGTCATGGCTAAAAATTCCCATGGCCGATTAAACAGGTTCGGGTCTAAGCTGCAGGAGTTTTGGACAAACAATCCGCTGCTGGTTAACGGGCTGACCATCGCTCCGGTAGCCGTAGCCTCCATTTATTTAAAGAACGCGGCGGCAATTTCGCTCATTCTTGCCATTACGGTAATTCCCACTCTGTTGCTTGCCTCGCTGATTAAGCGACGGCTGGATTTTATGCACCGCGTGCCGATTTACATGGTGTTCTCCGCGGTGCTGTATGCGGCTGGGCTGCTGCTGCTACGCTACCTTTTGCCGGGCACTGGGGAGTCAACGGGTATGTATCTTCCGCTTTTAGTAACCAACACCATTGTAGTGGTGCGCGCCGAGGCCTTTGGTGTGCGCAATAAAACCCGCTGGGTATTTCTCGACGCGCTGGTGCAGGTGCTTGGGTACTCGTTTGTAGCCTGCGTAATCGGAGCGGTGCGCGAATATATGGGCAACGGAACGGTTTGGGGCATTACGACGGAAAACAACCTACCCATCAGCGGAATTTTGCTTCCGTTTTCGGGCTTTATCCTGCTAGGGTTATTCGCGGCGATGTATCAGTATGCCGCTAGGCGTTCCACCCGGCGCCGCCAGATGGCGCTGCATCTTCAGGAACAAGAGGATGCTAGTTCAAGTACGGATCAAAAAACCGAGCTGCTCACGGAGGTGGTCACATGACAGAACAGGTGCTGCAGTTTTTTATCTTTGCCGCTACCGCCGCGCTATTGCAAAATGTGGTGCTGTCTAGCGGTATTGGGGCAAGCACGGTGCTGTTTTCGGCAAAAGGGGCAAAGCATATCTTTGCCTTTGGTTCCATGGTAACCTTTATGGCGCTTGCGGCCTCCATGTCGGCCTTTGGAATTAACCTTTTCATCGCGAATTGGAGCTATCGTATTTTTGTCCGCCCAATATTGTTTATTCTTTGCATTGTCATACTATACTATATAGTATATTTTACCGCTTTCCGGTTTATGAAGTCTGCGGGCGAATATGTGTGTGCCTATCTTCCGTATGCGGCGTTTAACTGCGTGGTGCTGGGTATTATCTATATTGCGCTCAACGGCAAGTATTCCCTCATAGAGACGGCCGGCTTTGCGCTTGGCTCCGGTGCGGGCTTTATCATAGCCTCACTGCTCATTGCCGAGGGGCGTCGCCGGCTGGAAACTGTGGTGATACCCAAGGCGTTTCGCGGCCTGCCGGTTACGCTGCTGTATATCGGCTTGCTGTCGTTGGCATTATATGGTCTGATCGGTCATCAGCTGCCGTTTTAAACTGCCGCTGTTTCAGCAGGCTTTGCATGGTTGCCGGAAAGTCTGATGTTCCATCTGCCGACCCTATGAAAGGTGGTGTCGAACTTGCCGCAGTCCCAGTTTAAGATTAAACGACATAAGCAGGTTTATCAGCCCTCTACCAAACGCCGGTTCAGTATCTGGCGCATTATTGGCGGGGTGCTGTTAATGAGTGTGCTATTTTTTGTTGGCTACAGCATTGCCGACCCGGTGATGAGCTTTGTCACCGGCGAGATGAAGCTGCGCATTGACGAGCAAAAAAATCAAAGCAGCCAGGCTGTATCCGATACACCGTCCGACGCGCCATCCTCCGAGCCTGAGCCGACGAAGGGTGAGACGGTGGGCTTTGACCAAATTAAGGCGGCGTTTATGCCTTATACCGTGCTTGCGGACGACGAGCGCTTTGAGGAGTTTATTGCCAGCGCAAAAAAGCTTGGGCTGAATACTGCGGTTATCGAGGTTATGGATGCAAGCGGAGTGCTGTATTACAACTCAAGCCTTGCCGAATCACAGGAAATCGGCGCGGTGATGGAGGACTCGCCGGAGCTTGATGAGCGAATTCAGGCGCTTTCCGCCGAGGGGATTGGAACCATCGCAAAGCTTGACGCGTTTTCAAACCCACTTGCCGCGCGCAAAATCAAGGGCGCGGCGGCACGTTATTCCAAGGATATTACCACCATGTGGCTGGATAACTACGCCACTGAAGGCGGCAAGCCGTGGATTAGCCCCGAGTCTATCGAGGGTACGGCATATGTTTCTGCACTGGCAGGGGAAATTGCAGCCTCCGGCGCTCATTATGTCATGATTAGCAGCCTGCATTATCCCAAAGGCGTGGCGTTAAATCTTGCGTATTTTGGACCAAAATCCAACGACTCGCGCTTATCGGTGCTTTCACAGTATATTACGCAGCTTCGCGATCAGCTTGCCCCAACCGGCTGTGAGCTTATTGTGTCCTACAACGCCAGTGACTACCTCACTAAAAGCGACTTGGTTTTTGGGGGAGGTCCTTCGCAGCTTTCCGCCGAGAACATTGCGCCGGTCATCCTTCCCTCCGCGTTTGATAAGGGAATCACCATAGGTAAAACGGTGATTACCGATTCCGCAGCACAATCGGGGGAGCTTACCGACGCATTTATGGAGTACCTGCTAGACAGCGTCGGGAGTGATACGCGAATACTGCCGGTACTTGCCTATACCGCAGAGGATGGTGGAGAGGCGCAGATTAACGCAATTAAACGCTACGCCCTCTCACAGTATATCCTGTATTCCGGCAACGGCAGATATGATTCATAACCGGGCGTGTGTGTCTAGTACTGCGGCATAAGCCGTAGGTTCAGGCATTTTACTTTATTTAACTATTTGATGATAATAATATAAAAATCATATGATGGCAGAGGGCGGGTTAGACATGAATCGGACGCTTAGGCGTGCACTAATTGTCGCGGGTATCGTATTTTCGGTTGCCGCCGTTTTGGCGGGGGTGGCATGGGCGATCATTGGGCGGTTTCGGGATGCCGCCTCCATTGGCATTATCGGCGGGGCCGACGGCCCTACGGCAGTATTTATAGCGGGTAGGCGTACCCCATCGTTTTGGTCGTTTTTGCTTTACCCCTTTCGACTGATTGTAATTGCGGCGGGTATTCTTTACAGCAGGTATACTGGCCGCATTAGAAACGAAAGAACGGGTGCGAGCAACCGGAGCGACTCAGGGCAGGAGAGCCAAGGTAACTAACACTAATATCCTCAAAAAGAGTCGATAAAAATCCGCGTGAAAACCCATAAATTAAAGTTTTTCACTTGATTTTTATACTCTTTTAAATCGGATATTAGTATAAGAAACCGGCATGAGTTTGAGTAAACGTCTCAAAATCATGCCGGTTTTTGTTATGATAATAATTAACAGTGCGGCGCAGGCTTTGCCTTAATAATTGGTTCAATGCGCTTCAAAAAGGGTATTACGCCCCAGTCCCACTGTTTTTTAAAATAGTCTGGGCTGTGGCCTCATCGGTAATCAGGGACTTAATATACCCATGGCGTGCGGCGCTTATGATGGAATCGGCCTTGTGCTTGCCATAGGCTATACAGATGACCTTAGGCACAAGCCTCAGCAGGGCAAGGCTCATGCTGGTAAGCAGGTATTTATCGGGCAGGGTGAGGATATCGCCGTCATTATAAAAAACATGACCCAAAAGGTTCCCGTGGGGTCGTGTGAGAGCTTTTGCGGTGTCCAGCTCTTTTTCCACCAGTGAAAATTCCTCAAGGTAAGGGTACTCAAGGTTAAACGGCCCACCAATGGAAAGCACGATGGTATCTAGCAGCTGGTAAGCCTTTTGCAGCTCCTGGAACCGGCTGATGTCCAGCGGGGACATCATGGCGCGGGAAAGGCAGATGGGAAAGTTGTTGTAGTGACAGCGCCCGTGAAAAGGCCGCGCAAAATTATCCAGAATGACGCTTGCCTGCAGGTAAGGGTTGTCGGTGCCCGAGGTGCCCACCACAGAATAAAAATCGGGCTGCACATCCAGCCTTTGCGTGGTAAGCTGGGCTGCCACATGGTAAAGCGTTTTGCCAAGCCCGATGCCGATATTCTTGCAGTGGGGCAAAATCTCCTCCAGACGGCGCGCGGCGAAGAAATAAAGCGATTCATCCTGGCTGGTCTGCGGCGAGAGGGAGGGGGCGACTAGAACCTCCTCCAGAGCAAGCTTATGCTCCACCCGTTTTGCAAGGGTATCGGCGGTATAGCTGTCGGGAGCTGAGATACGAATTTGGACATAGCCAAGCTCCCGCGCAAGCTTAAGAATGCGGGAGATCTGTGAACGGTGAATGCTTTCCTTATCCGAAATCTCCTGCTGGCTGAGCCCGTCTAGATAATAGTACTTTGCGATGCGCAGGATAACCATTTTATCGTAGTTGAGGGTCATTGTTGCACCACCTGTTATTGAATTCGAGTACCCGCCGCGCAAATAATACTAATATACTCAAAAAGAGTAGAATGGTAAATAAGAATCCGCGTGAAAAACCCAAAGAACATAGTTTTTCACTTGATTTTTATGCATTATCTGCTTTTACATCGGATATTTAGTATAAGGCGTGTGTGCGCGTGTGCGCCCGCGCAGACTTCGGCAAACGCGCTGCAGGTATTCGGGGACAAGTAACTCATGAAAATCAGTATGATAATCACTATTAAAATCTTAGGGTAAGGAGGCGGATTTGTCAAGTAGCTCCGTTAATTTCCGACAAATTCTATTTCCTTATCTGTTCAAAATACCAAAAATCTGTCACATTTGTGATTTTAGGCTCATCTGCGTTGACAGACAGTGCGTTATATTATATTATAACCACAAAGAGAGACAAAAGTGAATCACATTTGTGCTTATTCTCACAACTTTGCATATATTGCCTACATAACTTTAAATTGAAAACAACAAATACTCCCCGTAAAATACCGGCGATGAAATTGTGATAGGGGATAGGTCCGAAGGTGGAAAGCGCTCCGTGCAGCGTGACAATAAATTCACAGACAGAGGAGAGGTTGACTATGCAGGAAGGTGCATATACGCTTAAGGATCTCGGCGAGCCCCTATTTACCAGTCGTTCCTCGCAAATTTACTCTTGGCAGGGGGGTAAGCTGCTTAAGCTGTTTTTGGAAGGTATCTCCCCAAACCTGATTGAAAACGAGGAGATTAACACCACCGAGACCTACGAAAAGGGCGTATCCAAGGTCAAATGCTACGGGCATGTTCAGGTAGGCAACCGCACCGGCATAATTATAGAACGGGTTCCGGGCAAAACGCTGATAGCCCGCGCGGGGTCAAAGCCCGGTATTGTGTTTGCCGTACCCAAGATGATGGTGGAGCTCCAGGTTAAGATGCATCATACACAGGCGACCAATATCCGAAGCTATAAGCAGTTTGTTATCGACCTGCTTTCCTCAAGGCCCCTTCGCTTTTTGCGGGAATCCGAGAAAAAGACGATAACAGATTATGTTAGCTCCCTCCCCGACGGCAAATCCATTCTGCACCTGGATTTTCACCCGGATAATATCATGTCCGACGGGGTAAGCACTACGATAATTGATTGGATGACAGGCGCACACGGACATCCGGCGGCGGACGTTGCAGCCACGCTGTACCTGCTCAACGAAGGGGAGATGATTCCCGGTCTCAACCCGGTGGTCGCCGCAATCCTGGAGTCCATCCGCAAGGGCATATGCAAAAAATACCTCAGGCAATACAAAACGGTCACCGGCATGACGGATGCCGAAATTATACGATGGAGACTGCCGTTTATGATCATGCGGCTGGGGGTATGGAACATAGACAGCGAGGTCTATGTTTTGCAGCAAAAAATCCGGGAAGAGCTTCAAACCATCCAGTCCAGGCGGGTGCCCGTCTGAGCTAAGCGAACCATTGCCGCAAAAAAGGGAGCAAGCATCGCATGAGTAAACTAAGCAAATTACGAAAGAAAATAAGTCAGCTTTCGGCGAACATCTCAGTTACCGAGGAGCGCGGGCTTATCGTCCTGCGCGGCGAGGTGGAGGACTGGAAAACGGCCGTAAAGGCCGGGCATTATGCTGTGGATAAGAAGCGGTATCTTGGCGTCATCAATGACATTACATTAAAAGGCTTTGTGCCAAGCCCCCGCCTTCCCTCAGAAGCAGACCAGAGCCTGGAGGGAGCCTCTCCGGATGTCTTGATTATCGGCGGCGGCATTACCGGCTGCGCCATTGCGCGGGAGCTTTCCCGCTGGCAGCTTAACACCATCCTCGTGGAAAAAGGTGCGGATGTGGCTGTGGGTGCCTCGCGCGCCAACGGAGGCGTGGTGCATGTGGGCATCAACTTCTCCCAAAAATCAAAAAAACATTACTATAATATCCGGGGCAACCGCATGTATGCCGAACTGTCCCGGCAAATGGACGTACCCTTTGAGCAAAAGGGTCAGGTCATGCTGTGCTGCAAGCCATGGGAGAGGCTGCCCGTATGGCTTCTGCGCCAGAACGCGAAGCTTTTGGGTATACCCGGTGTGCGCTACCTAGACCGCAAGGAGCTGGAACAGCACGAGCCCTGCCTGCCGGATTTTGTGATTGGCGGGATGTACATGCCCATAGGCGGCATCACCAATCCCTATGAGATGACGGTTGCTCTGGCGGAGAACGCGGTGCGCAACGGGGTAAGGCTGTGCCTGAACACCGCCGTGCTGGGGATGGAAACGAATAACGGCCATGTGACGAGTGTGACGACAAACCGTGGGAAGCTCCACCCAAAGCTTGTTATCAACGCCGCGGGCGTATACGCGGACCAGGTCGCCGAAATGGCGGGTGACCGAACCTTCACCATCCATCCCCGCCGCGGCACCGATATTATCACCGACAAAAAGGCCGGCTTTATGGTCAATACCAGCATGGCAAAGTCGCCCTTCAGCATCCTGCCGTATCAGAACGCGCAGCGCCCCAAGGGGCTGGCGGGACGGTTGAAATTCTTTATTAACACCTTAACAAGCAGCGGTCACACCAAGGGTGTGGGGCTTATTCACTCGGTGCACGGCAACATGCTTATCGGCCCCAACGCAGTAGAGACCCCCGACCGTGAGGATACGGCAACCCGCCGGGACGAGGTGGAGGCAATTATTAAGCTTCAGCAGCACCTTGCCAAGGATTTGAAGTTCAGCGACATCATTGCCTATTTCACTGGGGTGCGCGCCGCTACCTACGAGGAGGATTTCGTGGTACGCAAGGGCATTTTCACCCATAATATCATCCAAGCGGCAGGCATTCAGTCTCCCGGTGTGACCGCCGCCCCCGCCATTGCCGTGGAGATTGGGCAATGGGCGGTGGAGTACCTTTCCAAAAGCGGACAGGTGCTCGAAAACAAGACCTTTAATCCGCTTCGCAAAACCACGCCGCGCCTTGCTTGCCTGAGTGAGGAGGAGCGGGACGCGCTGATTCGCAAAAACCCGGATTACGGCGTGATTGTCTGCCGCTGCGAAGAGGTGAGCAAAGGGGAGATTATCGACGCGCTCCGCTCCCCCGTGTGCGTTCCGACGCTCGATGGCATCAAGCGCCGGCTGCGTCCGGGCATGGGCAGGTGTCAGGGCGGTTTTTGCTCCCCGCTGGTCATGCAGATTATTGCCGAGCATCTGGGTGTGCCGCTGTCTGAGGTGAGAAAAAGCTCCCGGCAGTCGGTTATCACCTACGGCGAAACAAAGGGGGCGGCACAATGAACCGAAAAGAGGCGGATGTGATTATCATCGGCGGAGGCCCCGCCGGGCTTGCGGCTGCTGTCGCGGCAAAACGCGCGGGGGCGGATGTGCTGCTCATTGAGCGCGAGGCGCGGCTGGGTGGGATTTTAAAGCAATGCATTCATGACGGCTTTGGGCTGGTGCGCTTCGGCGAAAAGCTTTCGGGCCCTGAGTATGCAGAACGGTTCATTCAGGAGTTTCATAAAGAGGGTATTGAGGCGCTAACCCTTACCTTTGTCACAAAAATAGAAAAGAACCGGAATGGCTTCGCGCTGACCGCAGTGAACCGGGAGGGGGTACAGCACCTCAGCGCGAAGGCGCTGGTGCTCGCAACCGGGTGCCGCGAACGCACCGCAAAGCAGGTGTTTATTCACGGCACCCGTCCCGCAGGTATTTTTACAGCGGGAACGGCGCAGTATTATATTAACCTATTAGGGCAGCTGCCCTCCAAAAAATGCGTGATTCTCGGCAGCGGTGACATCGGCCTGATTATGGCGCGGCGTCTCACGCTGGAGGGCGCAGAGGTGCTGGGGGTATACGAGGCAAAATCCACTCCGTCGGGACTTACCCGCAACATCCACCAATGTCTGCACGATTACGACATCCCCCTGCACCTCTCTAAGACCGTCACACGGGTTTTTGGTGAGGAGCGGCTCTCTGGCGTGGAAATCTGCGCGGTGGACGAGCGGATGAACCCCATAGAGGGGACAAGTGAGTTTGTGGAATGCGACGCGCTCATTCTGTCGGTTGGGCTTATTCCCGAAAACGAGCTGGCGGAAGGACTCGGCGTTGAAATCGACCCCAGAACCAAAGGACCTGTTTGCGACGAAAGCTTGATGACCTCGGTAGAGGGCGTCTTTGCCTGCGGCAATGCCCTGCATGTCAATGATCTGGTGGATTATGTGTCCGAGAGCGGAGAAAGCGCCGGACGCGCCGCCGCCGCGTACGGGCAGGGCGGCACTCACCAGATAAAGCTTGGGGCAGGGGAGAGACTTTTATACCTGGTGCCGCAGCGCTTAAGCGTAAGCCAACAGCAAAAGGCGGTACTGTATTTTCGCAGCCGCGAGGTGATGGAGGAATGTGCGCTGGTTGTGAACGTGGACGGTAAAGAGGTATTTCGTAAAAAATACCGTTTTCTGCGCCCGCCGGAGATGGAGCGGCTGGAGATGGATTTCACCCCCTTTGGCCTTACACCGCAATCGCGGGTGACCTTTGAGCTTGCGTAGGCACACAGTCCAGAAAGGAACCATTGGCATGAAAGAGTTAGTATGCATTGTTTGCCCAAGCGGCTGCACGATGTCGGTAAGAGGGGAAGGCGACACCCTGGAGGTGACCGGCTTTGGCTGCCCACGCGGCAAAAAGTTTGCGATAGATGAGCAGACAAACCCTACACGCACCATCTGCTCCACCGTTAAAACCGTGTTTGCCAGTGCCCCCGTACTCCCCGTGCGGGTTTCATCGGAGATACCCAAAAGCCGCATTTTTGACGTGATGGGGGAAATTAACAAGGTTGTGCTCCAAACACCGGTCGCCTGCGGCGACGCGGTAATAACCAATGTGCTGGGTCTTGGCGTAGATGTAATTGCAACGAGTAATTTACTAAAAGAGTTGTCCTAATCGCTATTGCTACAAGCATAAACATCAGAGTATAATCGTCACAATACACATACTTTCTACAGAGTTATCATTTTCAATACACTTGCTGTCAGGCACACCTTTCGCAGCAATTTACTTAGCCTTCAAAGCGCTAATAATCATAGCTGCATTTCAAACCGCGCCAACCGGAATAGCGCCCTCTTTCTGACGAGGCAACACATACTATTTTTCGTTTAACATGAGAAAAACGAGAAAAGAATTAAATGATAAGCCGCGCCGTGGCATTACTCCACGTTTTTGTGCGGTTAATCATCTCTGATTATTAAAACGGGATTTAGTATCATTACCGCTCTTCGATACCAGGAACTATAAATAACTGTGTCAAACTCAACAAAGAAAACGTTTGACATGATTTTTAAACTGTCCCTGATCGGATACCGGTAAGCGCTCAAAGAGGGCGCAATTATTTGTTAGTAAGGGAAGGGAAGGGTTCACAAATGAGTTTTTTTGCCAAGTTAAGCATATGGTTGCGCAAGCCCGTCATTAAGCTGGTAAACAAGCCCACGCCCGTGACCTATATTGGAGCGGGCAGGGTAAAGGAGGTTGGCGGGCTGCTTTTTGCGATGGATATTAAAAAGGTACTCATTATTACCGACCGGATGCTGCGCAAGCTGGGCTTGCTGGACGGTCTGCTGGCGGGCATTGAAGCGGAGGGCATTGAGGCGGCTATCTTTGACGGAGTGCTCCCCGATCCCACCTTTGATGTGGTGAATGAGGCCGAGCAAAGCTATGGGGACTGTGAGGCTATTGTGGCGGTGGGCGGCGGCTCGGTGCTGGATACCGCAAAGGCGGTGGGGGCAGCCGTATCCAGCGGTAAGCCCGCGGCTGGACTGGCGGGGCTTCTCAAGGTTAAAAAGCACCTGCCGCCCTTTATTGCGGTACCGACCACAGCCGGAACAGGCAGTGAAACCACCGTGGCGGCGGTCATCTCCGACCCCTCGACCCATACGAAGAAGCAGCTTCTCGACCCAAAGCTGGTGCCCTCCTTTGCGGTGCTGGATGCCTCCCTCACAGTAGGCTTGCCGCCCCATACCACGGCACACACCGCGCTCGATGCCCTCACCCACGCGCTGGAGGCCATCGTGGCGGACTACGCCGATGGGGAGACCAACCAAAAGGCATTTATGGCGGTGAGGATGATTTATGAAAACCTGCCCCGTGTCATGGAGAACCCCCATGACCTGAAGGCTAGAGAGGCCCTTTTAGTGGCTTCCTTCTTTGGCGGAATGGCATTTACCCGCACCTATGTTGGGTATGTACATGCCTATGCCCATACGGTGGGCGGCAGGTACGGCATTCCCCATGGCCTTGCAAACGCTGTGCTGTTGCCTCATGTGATGGAATACTACCTGCCTGTATGCGCCGCACATTTCGCAAGGCTTGGGGAATTAACGGGAGTATGCGAGGCAGGGGATCCCACTCAAAGGAAAGCGAGAAAGTTTGTAGACAGCCTGTTTTTGCTCAATCGCCGCTTTTTAATTCCCCAGCGTTTTGAGAAGTTTCCGGCAGGGGATATCGACGAGGTCATTGCGGCGGCGTTCCGGGAATGTCACGGGGTATACCCGGTGCCGCGCTATTACAGCCGCGGCACGGCACGCGCGCTGCTGGAAAAGGTTTGCGCGCTATAAAAAAAGATTGACTTTATATTTTTAGCAGAGTATAATAATAGAAATTTGATGTGAAAGGAGGTGAGGGGTGTTGATGCTGACGGCTTTTGATCGCGGTAGTAAGGGGTATTCGTGCTGTGAACATGCGAAGTTTGAGGGCGTTTCATTTATGAATGCAGAAATGAGGGCTAGGTGCGCCATTTTGCCGGTTATTTGTGCCGGTTTTATGGTATTACACAATAGTTCTGCCCATTTCTGCCGTAAGAACCACCCCTTGCCTTACATCGCGACAGCCTGCTGACGCAGGCTGTGCCGACTGTAGCCGCCCGGGTGTTCTGTACGGACACCCGGGCATTTTTATGCCCAAAATTAAGGAGTTAATTCGATGCATAAGTATTTAAAAACCGCCCAAATGTCCTGCCTGCAGGTGACAAACGGCGGGCTGCTATACCTTTTGCCTGATGTGCTGGTTAAGATCTTTACACTGGTGCCGCTTGTTTACCTGTGGCGCTCGGTTATTCTATCCGGCGCGCGGGTGG
Organism: Bacillota bacterium; assembly: GCA_023433405.1. Classification (GTDB taxonomy): domain Bacteria; phylum Bacillota; class Clostridia; order Oscillospirales; family Ruminococcaceae; genus Acetanaerobacterium. The sequence goes on from JAEZCT010000007.1 coordinate 15,766, forward strand.
ATATGACCATGTCCCAAATGCTCACCTACACCTATTTAAGTTCATTGCTTGCAGACCTGCTGGTTGTAAGAACCTCCGCTTCGGGATGGCTATCCGAAGGGGTGGTACGCCGCCTGTACAGCCGCCCGTTCTCCATGGTCGGGCAGCTCATCACACAGACGGTGGGGGGGTGGCTGCCAATGCTTGCGCTATTCGCGTTTCCCATGGCATTACTAGCTCCGGCTTTGGGCATAAGCCTTTTGCCCGCATCTCCCTTGTTTTTTATCAGCCTGTTGCTGTGTGTTTCGCTGGGCTTTGCCATTGACCTTTTGTTTGCGTGCCTTTCCGCCAAGCTAAAAAACGTGAGCTGGCTGGTCAGCCGCATTCGTACGGCGGTGGTTTCGCTGTTATCGGGTACGTTTATCCCCATTCAGTTCCTGCCGTTTGGATTGGATCATGCCATGCGGTACCAACCGTTCGCCTGCCTTGGCGGCGCAGCACTTTCTGTTTTCGTGGGCGCGGGAAGTGCTGCAGAGATTATACCCCTTCAACTAATCTGGAACCTAATCCTATGGCCGGTGGCGCTTTTCGTATTCCGCAAATCTCAGGAAGGGATGGTCAGCTATGAAGCATAACATTGGTTTAAAACGCATTCTCCGGTTGTATGGTATTGCCGCAAAAATAGACCTGGTATGGCTGCTGCGGGACACAAAATACGCCATTGGCGCTATTTTGGCGGATGTTATCTCTAACCTGTCGGTGATTTCGGGAGTGTTTCTCATCGCGCTACGCTTTGACGGCATAGGAGGAATGAGTTCCGACGAGGTTCTGTTTATGATGGCATATTCCACCATCGTTACCGGGCTGTTCATGCTGTTTGCGATGCAGAACAATATCCATATTAGCAGAATCATCGGACGCGGCCAGCTGGAACACTTTTTCGTTCAGCCGCTGCCGTTGCCGGTTCAGCTTTTGACCAACGGCTTTTCCCCTTTTACCGGCAGCACTAATTTTATCATTGGGGTAATTTTGCTGGTGGTGGCCATTCGCCGCCTAGACTATCCGGTTACGGTCTGGTGGGTGCTGGCGCTTATCGGCTATCTTATCGTAACCATGGTCATTATTGTGGCAAGGGCGTATCTGGTTTCGACCGCGGCCTTTTACGCACCCGTCGCGGCGGAGGAGATTTCCAGCGTCGCAATTGAAGGCACATGGTTTTTAAGTACATTTCCCCTTTCGGGAATGCCTGCCTTCGTGCAGGTCGGTTTGCTTACCCTTCTGCCTGAAGGGCTTATGGCGTGGTTTCCCACCCTTAGCCTGCTGGGCAGACCGCCGCTGGGGCTTAGCGCCTATTATCCGCTGCTCTTTGCCATTATACTTGCGATAATTTCACGTTTTGTATTTCGGAAAGGATTGAATCATTATGTCAAAAAAGGCTCTAACCGATATGTACCCTATGGATTCCGCCGTTAGTTTGCGTCATGTTACCAAAACCTTTATCCAATGGCAAAGGGATAACAGTGCCAAAGGAATTTTGCATAACCTGATTAAGCCCGAGAAAAAGACCATTACCGCGCTGGAGGATGTTTCCTTTGAGATCGCCAGAGGGGAATTTATGGCCTACGCCGGACCAAACGGGGCAGGCAAATCCACTACCATGAAGCTGCTTTCGGGAATGCTGCTGCCCACACAGGGTGAGGTGGGCGTACTCTCCTTATCTCCCGCAAAACAGCGTGTGCAGCTTATGCGCCGGCTTGGCATCCTTTTTGGGAACCGCACGGAGCTGTGGTGGGATCATCCGATTATTCAAAGCTTTGAGTGGAAAAAGGTTGTTTGGGATATCCCCGAGGAGGTTTACCGTAAAACACTAGCACAGGTCACGGAGCTGTTGGAATTGGAGGAGCTGCTAAAGACCTTTGCGCGGGAGCTTTCGCTTGGACAGCGTATGAGGGCCGACCTTGCCCTAATGCTGCTGCACAAGCCGGAGCTGATTCTTTTGGATGAGCCAACCCTTGGGCTGGATGTGCTCGCAAAGCGCCAGATGATTGAGTTTTTAAAACGGATTAACAAGGAAAACGGGGTTACCATTGTGGTCACAAGCCATGATATGGATGATTTAGAGGAGATGGCTCACCGTATCCTAATGATTTCGGGCGGGCGCATAGCCTTTGACGGCGAGTTTTCAAAGCTCAGGGATTTAACGGGCAGCCCCACCCGCCTGACGGTAACAACAGCGGGGATGACTGCCCCTGAGATTGAGAACGCGCGCCTGCTCTCCTCTGCAAGAGGGGTGCATGAGTATGAGCTTGACCTTGCGAAAACCCCAGTAAAAGCCCTCATGGGCAGAATGTCTGAGATGGATGGGGTGGAGGATATCGAAATACGCAAAGCTCCCATCGAGCAGGTAATCACCCAGATCTATCGGGACTGGAAAAAGGAAAGCGCGGAGGTATTAAGTGTTTAGCGGCATAATCCTAATCGTGTGTTAGGAACAGTGAAAAGCGAAAAATTATAATTAGTATAAGGCTACAGCTTCTGCATTAAAAAGCGATAAGTAGTTATACTAATCCCCTCAAAAAGAGTCCATAAAAATCCGCGTAAAAACCCATAAACTAAAGCTTTTCACTTGATTTTTATACACTTTTAAATCGGTTATTAGTATTAGACGTAAAACAGCAAGGGAAGCGGAAAAATCCGCTCCCCTTGCTATTATTATTTCTTTAAAACTGTGACATGAGAGATAGGAGCCTACAGCCGAATAATCTCGCCGTCCACCGCTCCGGCACAGCCTGCCGCATTTGCTTCATCGGTGTCAATGTGCATGGCAAGCGCAAACTTATCGGAAACGCGAACCACAACATCCTCAAACACAAGGCTTCTCTCAGCGGTCTTAACGCGAACGGCAACAACCTCTTTATCCTTTACGCCAAGCTGTTCGGCGTCGGCTGGAGTTGCGTGGATGTGGCGCTTAGCAACAATAACACCCTCCTCAAGCATAACCTCCCCCTTGGGACCGACGATCTTGCACTTGCCGCTGCTCTTGGTATCACCCGATTCACGAATAGGTGCCGCAATACCAATGGCGCGCGCGTCGGTGGCGGAAAGCTCCACCTGAGTGCTGGGTCTTTCCGGTCCGAGGATGGAAACGCCGGTAAGCGTATTTTTAGGGCCCACCACAGTAACACGTTCTTCACACGCAAACTGCCCGGGCTGAGATAAATCCTTTTTCTTGGTAAGCTTCGCACCCTCGCCAAACAGGGTTTTCAAATCCGCCGCACTCACATGCACATGACGCGCGGAGGTTTCAACGATAAATTTCATAACAGACCATTCCTTTCGAATTTCGCTTTTCATTTGACAGAATTGCTTGCAGAAAACCCGTAAAATAAGAAAGCGTTCAATTGCATGCAGCGAAAAGAACCCTAAGCTTTGCTTAAAAAAGCAATCCGGCTGCAAGTGACCGTCTTACAATCGTTACGCGGTTGTGTGGGAATGTGGCTGCGCGGACTTCCTGCTTTCATTGTCTGCTGTTTTCCCAAAAGACGAAGGCGTATTTTTACAGCAAAAACCAGCAAGAACGCGTTTTCGCCATCCGCGCCCTTGCGAATTTGCACCGATCCTCTTTTGGCAAAACAGAGAAGCACACCTTTATATTACGCCAATCGTCATGTTTTTTCAAGGTATACCGTGCAATGTTTTCGAAATTACTTGCAATAGTTTCAAAATAGATATGATGTGTTTTATACTGGTCATCTGCTTGTGCACCATCGTATGCGGGGGCGAAGATTTCACGGACATGGAGAACTTGGGAATTGAGAAACAGGAATGGTTAAGGACATTTTTTCACGGTGGAGGAAAAGGGCGAAATCCGCACAGAAACACGGTTTTTCATTACATCACTAACAAAAATTGAGGAGTTCGCTCAGGCAGTAAGGGAACGTTGGGGCATTGAAAATCAGCTTCACTGGTGTCTGGACGTGATTTTTCGTGAGGATGCTTCCCGGGCAAGACGAGATCATTCTCCGCTCAACCTGAATGTGCTGAGAAAAATCGCTCTTCCCCTCTTACAGGCATCTGATTTCGGCAGAATCGATATCCGAAAGAAAATGTTTCGCGCTGCTTTGTCTGTTTCTTCTTTGGAATATATTCTCACGGGCCAAAAGTAAATGCTGTTGCCGTGATGTTTTTGCATAGAACGGTAGATATTTTTCCTTGTGTGCGTTATAATGAGTGTGTGCGCACCTGCGCACCATAGGGATTGCCTTGTAAAGTGCGGTAATTATAATTGTTTTTACACAAGGCTTGATAGAAAAGGCAGGCAGGTGAGAATCTGAGTACAATGGAAAACTTAGCGCGCAAAAGCCTGTGCATGGGCTGTATGCGTGAGGCGCAGCAGGAAAGCGTATGCCCCGACTGCGGGTTTGACGCGACTGCGCCACACCATCCCCTGTACCTTAAGGCAGGCTCGCAGATATCCAAACGGTTTGTCGCTGGCAGACTAATTACCTACAATGGCGAAGGTGCATCCTATTTGGGCTACGACTATGCAATGAACCAAAAGGTGTTAATACGGGAATATATGCCGGACCTTTTGGCGGTACGGGAAAAAGGCGGGAATGACGTACTCCCCATTAAGGGAAAGGAAACGCAATACAAGGCCTTGCTTTCAGACTTTGCCGATATGGTCAAGGCGCTGCAGCGGCTTCGTACATACTCCGGTCTGCTCCCGGTGCTGGATTTTTTTGAAAAGAACAACACCGCCTATGCAATATACGCCTATCCGGGCAAGACGACCCTTCGTGCGTATATAAAGAAAAATGGTCCGATGACCGTTCAAACCCTTTCCCAGCGGTTAGCGCCAATCCTTTCGGCGGTAGAAGCGATGCATTCCACCGGAGAATGGCATCGTGGCATCAGCGCCGACACCGTTTTTGCCGGGGAGGACGGTAGCCTTTATCTTGGCGGCTTTGCTATTGCGGCGGCGCGTACTGCAAAAAGTGAGCTGGCGGCAGAATTGTTTGCCGGTTACAGCGCCCCGGAGCTATACAGCCTGACCGGCTTGCAGGGCGCATGGACGGATGTATATGCCCTTGCGGCCGTATGCTATACCGCGCTAACCGGAGTATACCCGCCCGATGCCCTTCGGCGGGAGACAGCCGATACCCTGCAGCCGGCGCGAAAAGCAAACTTTATGCTTGGCTCCGCTATATCGGATGCACTGACTGCGGCTATGGCTCTCGACCCTTTGGAGCGTACGCAGACTGTCGGTGAATTTTGTTCGGTACTAACGCAAAGCCTAAAGACAAAGAAAGAAAAAGAAAAAGAAGATGTCGCCATTATGGGCGAAAAACGAGGTGATGAAATGTATCGGCAGCCGCAAACAGAGCAAAAACAACAACGGGTAGTTAAAAGAAAGATTAGAACGCGAAACTTTTTATACATGCTCGGTTCCACAATTATTACCTCTGCGGTTTTATTGACAGGTTTATTTCTTATTTTAAAGGATATTGACCAGAACCTGCTGGTGTTTGCCGGTGACAACGCCTCCCGTTCCAACACGGTCACGCCGGTGCAAAGCGGCGGGCAAACAACCGATGAGGCATATTACCTGCCAAACTTTGTAGGCAGTTATCTCGATACGATTAAAAATAACCCTGACTTTATGGTCAAGTATGCCCTGACCATTGAGGAAGAGGATTATAACGATGAATACCCCACCGGTGTAGTCTACGAGCAAAACCCACCGGAAAACACCAAGGTGGATGGTATGAGCAATGTCGCAATCAAGGTAAGCAAGGGCCCGGCTCCGATCCCTGAGAATATTGTGGGAATGGGTCGTGCCGAGGCGGAAGCCCTGTTAACTGAACTGAAGGTGAAATATACCATCGCCGAAGTGTACGATAATAATATCCCTACGGGATGTGTTGTAGGCTATACGCGTATGCCGGGCGAGCTGATGCTGCGCGTCAGTCTGGGCAGGATGGATGGCGGGATCTACAACGACCCGATTATTCCGGAGGGCTGGACTATAGAGCAATATGAAGATTTTATATACGGGCGAGATTGATGGAGCAGTTTTAAACTGCTGCATTGAAGTAGTTGAATCGTTTATAAAGTGATAGCAGAAGGGGCTGAGTACTTTCATGAAGCTGGCGTTTTCTACTCTGGGCTGTCCCGGCTGGTCATTTGATGAAATTTTTGCCACAGCAAAGGATTTAGGGCTTAACGGAATAGAGGTTCGAGGGATTGGCGGGGAGCTTTTTGCGCCCAAAGCAAGACCCTTCTTGGATGAAGCCATCGCCTCCACAAAGGAGCGGTTTGCGAAATCCGGGATGAGCATTCCGATGCTGGCAACCGGCGCGTGTGTTGGACTGAAGGGAAAGGCCGAAGCCTGTATGACCGAGGCCAGAAGCACCATTGATTTGGCGGCAGCGCTGGGCACTCCGTATATCCGTGTGATGATTACCCCCGTACCGCAGCCAACTGACGATGCCGACCTTGGGGCGGCGGTTGAGAATTATCAAGCCATTTGTGATTATGCCGCGACCAAAGGGGTTACCGCTCTGATAGAAACCAACGGTCCGCTTGCGGATTCGGATACCATGCTTGGGTTTATACAAAAAGTTAATTCTTCCGCCAAGGGTATCTTATGGGACATTCATCATCCCTTTCGCTACTTTGGGGAACCGCCGGCAAAAACCATTGGAGTACTTGGTTCCTTTATTCGGTACGTCCACGTCAAGGATTCCGCAATGGTAAACGGCGTGGTGCAGTACCGGATGATGGGATATGGGGACGTTCCTGTGTTCGACGCCTTAAAGCTGATGAAGGATAACGGCTACGACGGGTTTATCACATTGGAGTGGGTAAAGCGCTGGTGTCCCGATTTGCAGGAGCCAGGGATTGTATTCTCCCATTTTGTAAGCTACATGAACTACCTCCTGCGACAATTATAACGCTGTTTCCGTTAAGCGGATAATGGAATATAAAACGCACTCGAGATGCTATCGCTTACCTTGTAACGCTTCGATAGCGCAAATAGCAAAAGGACACAAAGGGCGGGCAAAGTTGCCCGCCCTTTTCTCAATATTTAATTGGAGGGTAAGGAAAATGGGGCGTGTGGCATTGGTTACAGGCGCTTCCGGAGGCATAGGCGGCAGTGCGGCGTGTTTATTGGCGAGAGAAGGCTTTGCTGTTGCGCTGGCCTATCATACCCATGAGCCGGAGGCGCAAAAGCTGGCGGCACAGCTGTGCCGCGAAGGATTGGAATCGGCGGTGTTTCGCGCGGATATATCCGACCCCAAGCAGGTAAACGAAATGGTTGAAAGGGTGCAGAAGCGATATGGTTTTATCGATACCCTGGTCAATAATGCGGGCATAGCCGGGCAAGCGTTGTTTACTGAGATAACGCAGGAGGAATGGCACCGGATGTTTGCGGTTCATGTGGATGGCGCGTTTTATTGCACCCAAGCGGTACTGCCGGAGATGATACGCCGTAAGACCGGGGTTATCATCAATGTATCCTCGATATGGGGTATGGTGGGAGCCTCCTGCGAGGTGCATTATTCCGCCGCGAAAGCGGCGCTCATCGGCTTGACTAAAGCATTGGCAAAAGAGGTGGGACCTTCCGGAATTCGCGTCAACTGCGTGGCACCCGGGGTTATAGATACGGCCATGAGCGGGGTATTGGACGAGCAAACCCTTCTTTCGCTTCGTGAGGAGACTCCGCTTGGAATGATTGGTTCACCGGACGATGCCGCCGCCGCCATCGCCTTTTTCGCGTCGGATCGCGCGAGGTTTATAACCGGACAGGTACTCAGCCCCAATGGCGGATTTGTAATCTAGCAGAGGGCGATACTATAATAGCATTAACATGCGCACGGTAAAAGTATCTATCGTGACGTGCTTTGTCAAACGATAATCAACGGCAAGGAAAGAATGAGGGTTTGTATGATGAATGAAAAAACAGAGCTAACGGTAACTCAAATTGAGGAGCTGCTTCATTCAGTAAAGGCACGATATGAAGCAAACGGGAACCGGCATCCGAATTTGGAATGGGATAAAATAGAAGAAAAACTCAAAGCTCAGCCCATAAAGCTTTGGTCGCTTTATCAAATGGAGATGACTGGTGGAGAACCCGATGTGATTGGATATGAAAAGGAGACAGGTCAATACACCTTTTATGATTGCTCAGCGGAAAGCCCCATCGGTCGCAGAAGCATTTGCTATGACCGTGAGGCTTTAGAATCGCGCAAGGAGCATAAGCCGGAGAATTCTGCCGTAGATATGGCGGACGACATGAAAATAGAATTGCTAAATGAAGCACAATACCGCGATCTGCAAAAGCATGGTGTGTTTGACGTGAAAACCTCCAGCTGGATTCAAACGCCCGAAAAGATTCGGGCATTGGGCGGGGCACTTTTTTGTGACTGCCGCTATGATAGGGTTTTTGTGTACCACAACGGCGCTCAGTCGTATTATGCGGCTAGAGGTTTTCGTGGCTTGCTTAGGGTGTAATACGAATAAACGATTGAAAAGAGTATGAAAATCAAGTGAAGTCTTAGTTTATGGGCTTTTTCTCGCATTCTTATCGGCCATTCCACTCTTTTTGAGGGGATGGGGATTTAGTATATTAGGCTTCGCTGCAACGGAGGTGAGCTAATTAGTGACCGCAAACGAAATACTCAAGCGATACTTTGGTTATGATGAGTTTCGCGAGGGGCAAGCCGAGCTTATCAATGCGCTCACACACGGGCGGGATGTACTGGGCGTTATGCCCACGGGTGCAGGAAAATCACTATGCTATCAAGTGCCTGCCATGCTGCTGCCGGGCGTTACCCTGGTAATCTCGCCGCTCATATCCCTTATGCGCGACCAGGTGCAAGCCCTTGTGGCAAATGGCATACCGGCGGCATTTATCAACAGTTCACTGACCGAGGCTCAATGGAACCGGGCGATGAATAATGCCCGCAACGGGATGTATAAAATCATCTACATCGCCCCGGAGCGATTGCTTGCGCCTTCTATGATGGAGCTTGCTTTAGCTATGCAAATATCCCTGCTTGCCATAGACGAGGCGCACTGTATCTCCCAGTGGGGGCAGGACTTCCGCCCCAGTTATTTGGATATCACGAAATTCGTGGATGGATTGCCCGCACGTCCCGTAATGGCGGCTTTTACGGCAACCGCAACACCGCGCGTGCGCGAGGATATTCTGGCGGCGCTGAGGCTGCAAAACCCCCTAACGCTGGTAACCGGGTTTGACCGTCCCAACCTGTATTTTGAAGTAAAGCAGCCAAATGCAAAGGATAAGTATTCGGCGCTCATTGAATATATCAAAGGTAATGATGGCAATGGTATCATCTATTGCTCCACCCGCAAGGAGGTCGAAAGCCTCACCGACCGCCTGCAGTCCGACGGATATCCGGCGGCAAAGTATCACGCAGGGTTGCCGGGCAATGATCGAAGCCAGTCACAGGACGATTTCCTTTATGACCGTGTGAGGATTATCGTGGCAACAAACGCCTTTGGTATGGGAATCGATAAATCCAACGTGCGCTTCGTCATTCACTATAACATCACTCAGAGTGTGGAAAGCTATTATCAGGAGGCAGGGCGCGCGGGACGGGATGGTCTCCCCGCAGACTGCATTTTATTCTATACTCGCAAAGACATCAATACCGCGCTGTTTCTTATTGGGAGAAGCGAAAATCCTAGCGAGATTGCCCGCAACAAACAGCTGCTCAATCAAATGGAACGATATTGTGAAGCGGATGGATGTCTGCGCCGATATATGCTTGGCTATTTCGGTGAGCAATCAACCGATGATTGCGGCAATTGCGGCAATTGCAATGGTAATTTTAATGAAACCGATGTGACGGTGGATGCGCAAAAGCTTCTTTCCCATATCCTGCGTTTGAATAAGGCGGGAAAGCGGTTTATGTTTACCCATACCGCCGACATTATTCTTGGAAAGTCAGAGGACTTTACCGATTTGCCCACCTTTGGCATCATGAAGGGTGCTCCCCGCAAATACATCCGGCAGCTAGCCAATCGCCTATCTGCTTTGGGGTATATTTATGACGACGGTTATCTCAGCACCACATCCAAAGCGAATGAAGTCCTGTTTGGTGGCGTGGCAGTCACCATTCGTGGGAATAAGCCCGAAGCCTTGGTTCCGGCAGAACGCGTAAGGAAGCGAGCCAAGGAACCAAGGTACGCGCTATCCGAGGGACTGCTGACAAAGCTTAAAGAACTCCGGCTTGAAATTGCACAGGACGAAAAGGTCCCTGCATTTGTCGTCTTTTCAGACGCCACTCTTGTGGACATGTGCAGGAAACACCCTCGAACTGAGAATGACCTTCTCGATGTAAGCGGTGTGGGACAGGTCAAGCTAGAGCGTTACGGCGCGCGATTTTTGCGCCTTTTGCAAGAGAACCAGCCGAATGAGGAGCCGAATAATAATCTTCCTAAGCTCACGTTTGAACTGTTCACCGAGCAAATTGCAATTGATGACAGCCCAGTACAAATCTCTCGCGTAGCGGATAATATCAATGCGGCTCTCATCCGTCATGGCAAAGGGAAAACCAGCGGTCAGAGCCTGAATAAGCTATTGATTGAGGCGGGTTACCTTAAATCGGATGAAGGTATAAAGCTGCCCACAGCCCGTGGACGAGAACTTGGCATAACCACAGTCGAGCGGCACTCGGATAGAGGAAATTACACGCAGTGCTTACTAGGCAAGGATGCTCAACAGCTTTGCGTACAGCTCGCTTGGAATGCGGTGTCGCCCACAAATTGATGGATAAGTATTTATTGTGTTTTTGTGCAAACAAGCCATACCATTCTCAGCGTTCATAGGGCTTTGCATATAGCTCGTTCTTTTTCAGGCCAGCTTTGCGAACTTCTTGCTTCCAATTCATATTGCCTGACATTAAGTACAGCCTTCTTGGGAACGGCGGCGGGAGGGATACGTTTGGGCGGGAGGTATCCGTATCAATATCCTCCGCCATCCGGTCAAAGTTTTGCCCCAGCGCATCAAACATCTTCAGCATAAACGGAGCCTGCTGCGCCGCTACAACCATGCCGCCCTCTCCAATGAGCACCGCAAAGCCCCAACGCCCACCAATGGCGCGGCTAAAGCTTTGAATAACCCGGGCAGCCTCTTCGTTGATGTTTGCCTCGGGGAAGCCACAGTTCACCACGGCATACAGCTTTGGGCTTTTTACCGACGGCTCCTCCTTTAAGCTGTTTTCATAATCCTGCAGGTATCGCATGAGCACCCCCGGCAGACAGAAGATGTAAAGCGGCATGATAACTAAGATTGCGTCGGCCTGCCGAAGCTCGGCAAAATCCTCTTTGGTACTGCCTTTGGAAAGGCTTGCGCGAACATTTGCGCGAAATACGGTAATGCCTTTGGCAAGCATCCGCTCCTCCGCCTTATTGGCAAACAGCGCCGAAGCGGACGAGCCGCCTACCTTGGGGCTGGCATCCAGAATCGCGATGCGGTTGGTTTGAGTGTTATCCATTACTTTTTTCCTCCTGCCGCTTTTTTTGTCATGCTGTTAAGCAGATTGAGAATACGGGCATCTTCGCCGGTATCAACGAAAGCATTAACATCATTGAGGTGGCTTGCAATATCCTTAAACAGAGTGCCATCCTCCTCAGAGGCCGCTCCGTAACCCAGCATCAGCCGTTGAGGCTCATAGGGATAGCGGGGCGGGTGCATGGTGGAGCCGTCCTTGCGGGTGTAAAAGGTAGGGAGTACGTTTGGAATCCAACGGTCAATCGCATTTTTCACATTCGCGCTGATTTGACCGTAAATGATGGGACTCAGATAAACCACTAGGTCGCTTTGGATGTACTCCCGGTTAATTTCATCAATCCGGTCCGGGATGGCGCAGCGCCCCGGACTTTTGACCCAGCAGCCAAAGCAGCCAATGCAATGGGCAAGGCTTTTTCTGTCCAGAGCCTCTTTTTTGATCTCATAGCCGTGCTCGGTCAAGTAACCGGTCAGCAGCGCATCCAGCCGTTGATAGTCCGCATTCTCGTATTCGCTGTCTGAAATGATATAGGCCTTCATCCAATTCTCTCCTTATGTTTACGACGTTAACATTACAATACCACAGCATGTTTACATTGTCAACATGCTGTGGTATAATTATTTCATATTTATAAATAATTACTTTTGATAGGATGTGAATTTGTGTCTAGCTATCATCACGGGGATTTAAAGACGGCGCTTATAAGCGAAGGGCTGAGACTGCTGGACGAGGAAGGGTACGAAGCACTTTCCCTGCGCAAGGTGGCTAAGGCCTGCAATGTAAGCCAAACGGCACCATACCGACATTTTAAGGATAAAAACGAGCTGGTGCTGGCCATCGCGCTTCGCGCACTGGAATCCTTTAACGCAAGCCTTAGTGGGGCGGTAGACCGCTTTGAGGATGATATCCGCAGCCAGCTTCTTGAAATGGGGGTTTGCTACGTCCGTTTTTTTGTTGAAAACCCTGCTATTCTTCGCATCCTGTTTCTGAATAACCCCTTTAAATTCATAGAGGGTGCGCCGCAACTGTTTGAGCGGGTCACTGTTAAGCAGCATCCTTTCTCTACCTTTTTAAACGCGATTAAGCGATACAGGCAGGAAAACCCGGAGGACACGCGCAGTGAGGATGAAATGATTTTAACTATGTGGGGCAAGGTTCACGGCATTGCGGTTTTGCTTGTGAACAGGAACATTCAGCTAGGTGACGATTACCTGACACTTGTAAGAAGAGTCTTGGGAAACGACGATTTATTCAGGCATGATTAACCTCCCTTCAAATAAAACCAGAATAAGAATCCGTCAGCCAATCGAAGTAAAGAGTTGATTGGCTGACGGATTCTTATCATATAAAGTTTTAGTCTATTAACCGATTAATAAGAGTATAAAAGTCAAGAGAAAAGCTTTAGCTTATGGGCATCAAGCGTATTTCTAGCTGCAAAACTCATACTTTTTGAGATTATTATTAAGCACACACAATCATTATTGCTCCTGCAGATTGATGGTAATTGCCTTAAGGCGGGTCATAGCTTCAATGGAATACCGTACCCCCTGTGTGCCAAGACCGGAGGCCTTCACCCCTAAAAAGGGGAAATGATCCGGACCGCGCTCGGTTTTGTTGTTTACCTGTACGGTACCCACCTCCAGCTGGCTTGCAATATAAAACGCCTGGTTAATGTCATGGGTAAACACAGAAGATTGCAGACCGTATTCCGACCGGTTCGCGATGTCAATGGCCTCTTTTATGTCCCGAACCCGTAGGATGGGCAGCACCGGGGCAAAGGGCTCTTTCCAAGCCACATCCATTTCCTGCGTAACCCTATCCAGCAGAGTGGGTTGTATCAGGTTGCCCTCGCGCCCTCCGCCAGTTACGAGCGCTGCGCCCTTTTTCACCGCGTCAGCTATCAGCTCTTGTGCAAAATCGGCAGCCTTACTGTCAATCAGCGGCGTAATCGCACAGCTCTCTCGGGGATCGCCCATCGTCAATCGACCAATACCATCCATCAGTGCCGGAATCAACCGGTCCGCCACCGCGTCTGTCGTAATAATGCGTTTGACCGCAGTGCAGCGCTGACCGGAATAGGAAAACGCTCCGTCCACGATATTTTGTGCCGCAAATTTAATATCGGCATCCTCGAGCACAATGGCGGCATCCTTTCCGCCCAGCTCCATCAGCAGCGGGGTCATACATGAAATTTGTGAGATATGCCTTCCCACCTCGGTGCTGCCCGTAAAATTGATAAAATCTATACCGCCGTGTGTCACAATATAATCGCCAATTACACTGCCCTTACCGGTTACGGTGCCAAGAACTCCCGCGGGTACCCCTGCGTCGTGCAGTGCCTTCACCAAATGCAGCGCGCTCACCGCGCCTTGGGTGGCGGGTTTGAGAATAACCGCGTTGCCCGCGATGAGGGCGGGTGCAATTTTTGAAGCAGACAGATTGATGGGGTAATTAAAGGGGGAGATGGCAAGTACGGTGCCAAGGGGCACCCGCCGCACATAGGAAAGCTTGTTGCGGCTGCCGCCAGGAAAATTATCGCCGCTTACAGCAAAGCCCTCTACACTTTTGCCTACATCCGCCGTAAACCGCAGGAAATCTGCGGTGCGCCGCACCTCGGAGAGCGCTGATTTTCGATCCTTTGCAATCTCCATCACTAAAATCTCTGCAATCTCTTCCGCACGCTCCTCCAGCAAGGTTGCCGCACGGTGCAGGATTTCCGAGCGCTCATACATCTGCGTATGCGCCCAGCTCTCCCGACTACTGCGGCTTATTTCAACCAGCTCGTCTACCTCCTGTTTAGTGACGGACTGTACAGACCCTACCAATGAGCCGTCCACAGGAGAATGAATGGCAATCAGCTCGCCGGAGCGCGAATGCGCCCACTGTCCGCCAATCAGGTTGCCATATACCAGCTTGCTGTTCTTCATTTCAGACATGGTATCGCTCCTTTTTATAAGGTTTTGATTTCGAACTCTGTACCTGCTGCAGGTCGATTATCAGCATACGACCGAGGCATGTTGCAAACGCTCCTGTCTCCCTTGCTATAGGTAATACGCCCTTGCAAAGATAACGCGATGCATCTCTTTAAAGCTGCGTTAATTTCATTATAGTCTGCCATATTTCACAAGTCAATTTAATCGTAACCAAAGAGCGCGTAGCATTGAATAAAACCAAATGGCTTTTGGAAAATCCAAACGCTTTCCCTCTATAACTGTAATACATCCACTCTTATATATGATAGGGGGGAATAGTTTACAATATATCAATTATATGTTGTAAAGTAACAATCCAACTATTTAGAAGAGCTGTATCGTTAGCGAGCTGCTCCACGTTTTTTTCATAGCCCTGAAGAAGTATTTTTTGGTGTTCGTAAAAGCTCTGTAATTTTGCGAATAAATCCTTACTGCTTAAAAAGTTATCCCATTGATGGTTTTGGGCCTGACTTTGCAAAGCTTCCAATTTCTTTTTAAAGCTATCGGCCGGTAGCCCCATTTGCTTTTTAAAGTCGTTAAGTATAAACTGCTTTTGAAACAGTTTTTTATTTTGCCAGCTTTGGTATTGGTCAAAAAAAATGTTTGAAATGCTTGTAAATAGCGTCATTAACCTGTCATAGTCAACCTGTATTTGCGAATGATCTCGTTTTACCGTATTATCAATGATTAACCCTTCATCTACCAATGCTTGATAAGAAGATGTCATTTGTCCGTTATACTTTTGCGCGTTTACGACTGAAACAGCATAACCAACACCTGCCAGCTCAACGTCCAAAATGACCTCTTCCAGTGATTTGTAAAAATCATCAGCTTCAATTTCCAACGAGGAAGCCACGATTTCTACTGCCTTAGCCGCCGTATCAGTTTTTACAAATCCGGGAGCTATTGAGTATGCAATAATATTAGTTCCGGATATTTCTTCAAATAAAGTGTTGCAAAGCTCCACCTGAGCGGATTTAAAAATCTCGTAAGCCGCCATGTAAGGGGTGACTGCTGCCGACGGTATAAAGGCAATAATTCCACCAGTGTCACTCATGGAGGGTAGAAATTTTTGTGTTAAGAGAACGGGACCTCTCAAATTGACCGCATAGCTTAAATCCCAATCGAAGATAGGAACTTTTTTAATCGCGCCCATCGGAACAACAGCAGCATTGTTAATAATGACATCAAGATGAGTATATTTGTCCATTATATACTGATATAGCTCGTCAATCTGTTTTTCATCCGAAATATCAATCTGATAAAAGTCTACGTTTTCATTGTTGTATTCCTCGTTTATTTGTCTTTGCGCATCCCATCCTTTTTCGGCATCTATTTCTGCAATGATTACATTGGCCCCCATATATGAGAATGCGCGTGAAGCTTCATAGCCTATTCCTCCGCCACCACCTGTTAGCAGGATGGTTTTATTTAGCAAAGCTTTTCTACTGTAATTGCTTTTTTCAAGAAACATATTGTTTACTCCTAAAATGTTTTATATTTCGCTGTCCTTACCGACCTTTAGTAAATCAATAAACCAATGGGGTTCCGGGTATGGCGTATCTGGGTTAAGGGCAATCATTTCCATATATGCTTGTATGGAAAGCCAAAACGACAACGCTAATGCCAAAGGATTTCCTTTGCGGATTTTCCCTTGACATTGACCTTCTTCAATGAGGGTAATTGACTTTACAATCACATCGTTTTGTTTAAGCTTATCCTTTAAGTTACTTGACAGATTGGGATTGCGTTCTGCTTGGTTTACCAGCACAAATAATTGCGCGGTAAAATGGTCGGACCTTGCCATATCAAAGATGTGCTTTGCAGCCTTAAAAAAATAATCCGGCGGGTCATCATATTGAGGGAAATATTGACCTGTACGACCTGATAGGCCAAGATTAATTAGTTCCTCATGTAAAAGCTCGATAGACCCAAAGTAATGGTACAATAGCCCTACACTCATTCCTGTTTTTTCTGCTATATCATTTATCTTTGTTGCTTCAAACCCCTTATGGACAAAAATACTCAATCCAGCTTTAAGAATATCTTGCCGTCGTTTTTCCCTTTGTTCTTTTCTTGTGGTCATTTTTACACATCCAAAATGGTAAATTTATTTTCATTGAATATATTTTTAATTATTATACTGTTTTTCTAAAACGAAGTCAATTGTTTTCAGAGCCTTAAACCAGCCCTTTCTATTCCGGGTAACGGCAAGCGGCAACCACTCCCGCAGGCTAACAAGAGACTATGAGATTCGGGCGCTTTCCGCTGCTGTATGGTTACCATTAATCGCTTGCTGTTTTATCATGATGTCTTCCAGACAAGCGGTATAGATTACCTCATTTAACAGTTCTTCTGAGAACGCAACCTTCGTGCTTGTTACGATTCAATCATTTCACAACCTCATTAATAATTTGTGTACAATGTATTATTGACATATATTTGATAATATTATCTATAATAATACATTATTTAGGGTAGGTAAATATATAAACCAGAATCATGATACACTTTTGAATCATTACTCAGTATGAGGTGGAGTTTTAAAAAAGGACCAGCCATTAGGCTGGTCCTTTTTGTATAAAACTAATCTTAACAAGAGTAGAATGATCCGGTAGAGAGGCCGCTATACTACTCATAAATACCGTAAGCTCTGTTAACATTTTGTACAAAAACAATCCCGTTGCCCGGCTTGTCGAGCTCCAGTTTTGTATGAATAGAGGATACAATCGCATCCACCACATCGTCTTTTGCTAAAATCATTACCAGTTCCTTTTCCGGCTCGATAGCCATATTAAAAACCTTGCTGGTTTCGTGCACACCGGAACCTCTGGCATTAATTATCGTGCCGCCCTTTGATCCGGCAGCGGTAGCAGCCTCGATAACATCTTCGGCGGAACCTCTGTTCACAATGGCGGTAACCAATAAAAACATGGGTTTGTTGACACCTCTTTCCTGTTCATTTACGCGGAGCGTGCATAACTGCGATCCCGCAATGCAAAACACATCCAGAATGAATGCGATTCCATGGTTCGGCTTTTCAAAGTGAAAATCGGTACTTAGCCCGTTGAGCGCGTGATCCGCCGATTGATAGTCCGCCGCCATAATGACGATTTCTTTTCTTTCATCATAGAGAGACAAAAAATTCAAAAAGGAATTATTCACCGTTCCTTTTCCCGACATAATCGTGCCCCCACGCACACCGTACTCCTTTGCCCTGTGCAGAACCTTGCTGCCCATACCGTAATTCACCACAACATGAATCAGCACAAAGCCGGGTACTGCGTCAAGATTATTCATCCGTTTTCTTAGCTCCTTTGGCTTTCGATTTTATAAGAAATAGTAGTCCAAGAAATTCCAAGGTGATAATCGGCATCATTGCGACCATTGCAATCATCCCAAAGCCGTCCCGCATTAAGTCGGCACCTTCAAACGCAAAGGCCGCCCCCTGCATAAAAGCCAGTATAAAGGTCGCCGTCATGGGCCCGGTCGCTACGCCGCCCGCGTCAAAAGCAATGCCGACAAATATCTTGGGAATAAAAAGCGTCATAATCAGGCAAATGATGTAGCCGGGCAGCAGGTAGTGCCAAAGCTCCAGCTTGGGTAACAGAATGCGAATGACAGACATTGCCACAGCGAGTCCCACTCCCAGGGAGAGTGCGGTTAGCACAGCGCTTTTCTTGACATAGCCGCTGGTAACTTCTTCAATTTGAGTGGTAAGCACATAAACCGCAGGCTCGGCCAAAATTGTAACAAGCCCCAGCACAAAGCCTATGCCGATAATGTAAGCCTTGTTGTCCATTAGTGCAAGGGCTTCACCGATGCTGGTGCTTACATCCATAAAACCGCCGTTAACACCGAGCAAAAACACAAACAGTCCGATAAAAGCAAACACAAAGCCTGTCAGAAGCTTGCGTAGTTCCCTTTTTTTAAGTCTAAAAAAAACCTTTTGCAGCACCATCAAAATAACCAGTAGGGGAAGAATGGCCATGACGCTGTCTTGCAGATTGCCCGGCAATACCTTAAGGAACGGTTCAAGAATGGAACCTGAACCGACGATGTCTGTTTCAAGGCCAGAAGGGTAGTTACTGGCTGGCATCACTAAATCTAGAATCATTAGTGACATAATCGCTCCGGTGGAGGCGATTGCAACGAGCCCAAAGCTGTCTTTTTCCGATGCCTTACTGTCCTTTTTCAGCTTTGAGATACCCAAGGAAAGCGATAGAATAAACGGCACGGCCAGTATGCCTGTCGTCGCTCCGGAAGCATCAAAGGAGATAGCCAAAAACTCTCGGGACACAAAGATTGCCATAGCAAAGATTATGAGATAAAGGACAATCAGTATTTTATACAAGGGGACATTGTAAAATACTCTCAAGAATCCCAAAGAAAGCATGATGGCCAGTCCCACAGAAACCAAAACAAGAATGGTAACCGAGGGGATCTGTCCCGATGTCACATAGTCCACCTGGCCGGCCAATACCATCAGTCCCGGTTCTGCTATGGAAATAAAGAACCCGAGAATCAATCCGGCAATCAGTACAATCCATAACTTGTTGCTTTTTGCAAGAGACGAGCCGGTCATGCTGCCCAAGGGAGTGATTCCAATATCAACACCCAAAAGAAAAATCGCAAGACCAAACACCACCAGCAAAGAGCCGATTAAAAAGCTGATGAGCAAATTCGTTTCAAGCGGGGCAATGGTAAAATGTAAAATTAATACCAAAATAACAATAGGCATTACAGACATTATAACATCTTTGAATTTAGAAGCCAATAGTTTCACTCATGTCCATCCTTTCAATTGCTTATTTCCCGTGCTATGTGAAAGCACCTCCGTTTCCATATACAGTAACAGGAATCTCGTCTTAAAAATAATATTAGGGTGAGTTACCGCACATCATCCGGCGCTTTTTTAGTCCGCAGTGTGCTTTTGGGTTTCTACAGAATTATTTGCTGCAATTAAAACGAGATGGTTTGAGGGGGCAGGTCGGTAGCAGTCAACTGGCTCTTGATATGGCCGCAAAAGAAAACGCAGGCGTTTTTCCCTTTGACAGCTCGTCATAGGCATATCCGACCGCCCTCATCTGCTGCTTTGACCATACTATATTAATTATATATAGTTAAGCTCATAAAATCAATAAATTTAGTCGTAAAGATTTCTTAACAAACCTAAAATTGAGATAATTAAAAAATAATTCTTGTTTTCTCTTTATATATTTCTGCTATCCATTTTAACAAATGTATTTCCTAACTAAACGGAAATGAAAAGAGGTGGCGTACTCTATTTTATAATCAGGGTTAGAAATTCGTTCGCGAGAGTTTTTGCGTAATGAAAAAAGCACAGATTTACACGGGTTGTGTTGACACTAATCGGATAAAAGTCATATAATAAGCATATGCTTATAGAAATAAACTGAAACTTCCGGTCATAGACATCAAGCGCAAGGCGGCAACTTAAGCTAGCGCGGCGTTGTCTTAGCGGGTTACAGATACGACCATCAGTCTTCCACGTCCTTGCATTCTTAACGTTGTTTTCATTTTGTATACTGAGTGGAGGATAATATGTTTAAGGTTTTGGCAGCGGAATACGATGCAGTGCATAAAGAGGATTTTGAGTATGGTTCCAATGAAAGGAACTCCTTTTGGTTGATTGTTTTAATCCATACCCCTGTCGAGCTTAATGTTGATGGATATTATATAAAATATCCGGAGAATAGTATTATGTTATTTCGACCTCATCAGGTTTATCATTACAGAGCATGCGACAACACATATGCTAATGACTATACCAGATTTATTACAGACGACGATTACTATTTTAATGCTAAAATTCCGGCTGTGGAATCTATCCCTTTTGAAGAGGCCTGGTATTACCACCGCCTGTTTCAGCTAATTACCACAGAATTTGTGTCTTCCAATCCCAATAAAGAACTGCTTATGGAAAAACTAATGCAGGTAATATTTACAAAAATATCCTTCCGATTTGATTTCGCGCCTGCACAAAATATTTGCAAAAGCGTATATGATTTGAAGGATGAAATATTTAAACATCCGGAAATCGAGTGGACATTGCCCTTAATGGCGAAAAAAATCAATCTCTCCGTCAGTCATCTGGAAAATACCTACAGGCAAACCTTCGATATAACCTGTATGGGGGACGTAATTACTGCCCGCATTACACTTGCAAAGCGGTATTTAAAAAACAGCAGGTACTCTGTGGCAGAGATTATCCCGCTGTGCGGATACACATCGGCGGAGCATTTTTTTCGGCAGTTCAAAAAATTGACCGGTCTAACTCCAAACCAGTACAGAAAAAACAGCTAAGGCGGATGTCTTTGCTGCACAAAGTATCACCCACCCCCGCGCATAGCCTCAATGGAAGGCAGGTGCGCGGGGCTTTTGCGTTGTGCTGACTAATGAATGGAGCAGGATGAAACCGTAATATAAGTCAGTTTTTTTAGCATATAAGTCATTTATATAGGATAATAAATCATTGTAAATATATTAACAGTCATATAATATATTGATATAGCACAATAAATATAAATAATAAAAAATAAATATGTACAATAACTACAACTATTTGCGCGTAAAGCGTGATGGTTACCCTTATGGATTTCAGTCGGGGCAACGTAATCATAAGCTGTTATACGCAAGAAGGGGGACACATGAAGACCATAAGTAAAAGAAAATTGCGCTCTTACCGGGAATTTTTGCTCATCACGCCGTTTATTGTGCTGGTGGCGATATTTGCCTACTATCCATTATATGGGTGGATATACTCGTTCTACGATTATCAGCCGCCGCTTCCTTTTTCGTGGGATTCGTTTGTAGGGTTAAAATGGTTTAAGGTTCTCTTCCAAAGTAAATCCTACATAAAGCAGACACTAGAAGTGCTGCGAAACACCTTCGCCATGAGTGGTATCGCACTCGCGTTTTCGTGGCTGCCAATGGTATTTGCCATTCTGCTCAACGAAATCAAGGCGGTAAGGTTTAAAAAGTTCGTGCAGACGGTTACCACCATACCAAACTTTATCAGTTGGGTATTGGTGTACTCGGTGGCTTTTCTGCTCATGAGCAACAATGGCATGTTTAACAGCGTACTGCAGGATTGGGGTCTGATATCAGCCCCCATCGATTTCATGAAATCCAGCAGTAACATGTGGCTAAAAATGTGGCTGTGGCTTACATGGAAGAATCTCGGGTGGGCGGCAATTATGTATATCGCCGCTATCGCGGGAATTGATGAAATGCTTTATGAGGCGGCTCGTATTGATGGAGCCACTCGAATAAAATGTATTTGGTATATTACATTACCCGGATTAATGCCAACATTTTTTGTTCTTTTACTTTTGAATATATCCAATTTTTTGAACAACGGGATGGAGCAGTATTACGTTTTTCAAAACTCATGGAACAGAGAGTATATACAGGTTTTGGATTTGTATGTCTATAACCTCTCAACCAGCAAACCGCCGGTCTATTCTGTTTCAACTGCTTTGAGTATGTTGAAAAGTATAGTGAGTCTTGTGCTGCTGTTTGGCGCCAATTCATTCTCAAAGCTGGTGCGCAAGCAAAGCATCATATAAGGAGGCAGCAATGGTTAGGCAAAGTGATGTTTTTATAAAAAAACGCAATAAGATTAAGCAGCGTTCACTCAGCGACATCTTACTGGACGCGGTTGTTTATGTGGTGTTTACTCTATTTTCGTTTGTTTGCATCTATCCCTTTTACTATATTTTTATCAACACAATCAGCAACAACAAGCTCAGCGAAAAAGGAGCCGTGGTATGGTATCCAAAAGAGCTGCATCTGGAAAACTACATCGAGGCCTTTAAAATACCTGGAATTGTGCAGGCGGCAACCGTATCGATAGCCAGAACGGTGATTGGAACCCTATTTACTGTGTTGTGCGCGGCGTTTTTGGGATATATGTTTACGCGTGAAACGGTGTGGAAACGCAAATTCTGGTACCGCTTTGTGGTTATTACTATGTACTTTAACGCGGGCATTATCCCTTGGTATTTAACAATGATGAATCTGGGACTTACCAATAACTTTTGGGCGTACATTCTGCCCACCGTGGTTTCGCCGTTTTATATCATATTGACCAAGACCTATCTGGAATCCACGCCAAAGGAGCTGCAAGAGGCTGCTGATTGTGACGGCGCGGGAGTTTTAACAATCTTCTTTCGCATTATGCTGCCAATTGCAAAACCAATATTGGCTACGATTGCTATATTTTCCGCCGTTACCCAGTGGAACTCCTTTCAGGATACACTGCTGCTGGTGACGCAGGAAAAATACTATACCCTTCAGTTTATCCTGTACCGGTACTTGCAGTCGTCACAGTCATTAAAAGCGATTATTAATGCAACCTCGGGAAGTGCGGCGGCTATGCTTTCAAATGCGCAGACGCAAACCTCCATCCGAATGACCGTAACAATCATCGTGGCACTGCCTATCCTGCTGGTATACCCAATCTTCCAGCGCTTCTTTGTCAAGGGCATTATGATTGGAGCGGTAAAGGGTTAATGTTTTCCCCAAATAAAGTGTAGGAAATAGTTGTAATACTATTCTCAATAAGAAATGTGACCAAAAACAGGTCATTTTCATAGCTTGGTTGATATTCCGAAAGGGATTCAGCATATACGCGTCACTAAATGATTTAAGGAGGACGAGAATATGAAAATCAAAAGGCAAATTGCAGCAATGCTTGCTTCAGTGCTTGCTATTTCTTTGTTACTCACAGCGTGTTCAACGTCACCGGGAAACGTTTCCAGCAGCAAATCGGAGGGCAGCAGTACCCCGTCCGGCAGCGCTGGGGGACTAGAACCCCTTAGTCTTGAGGTCTATTCACAGCCCGCAAACTTTCAAGGCGAGCAGGTCGGCTGGGCCGCTAAGGTTCTAAAAGACGAGCTTAACGTTACGCTGAACATCATCGCTCCTCAGGTGGCGGGCGCCGATATCTTTGCAGCCCGTGCCGCAGCCGGTTTCCTCGGCGACTTAATTATTATGGATAACGCGGATATTCAGGCCGGCATCAAGTCGGGGCTAGTCGTGGATATCACCGACGGCATGAAGACCTTTGTCTCTTTTGAGGAGTACAAGCCCCAGTTGGATTATTACAATACCTCCCTTGAGGGAGTTGGCGAAGGCAAATACTATGCGTGGCCCTGTGAGATGGCTAACACAAGCCCGACCACGTTTTCACCCATCATCCCTGGTGTAGCTCCCACTGTTCTTTGGGATTACTACAACGAAATTGGCGCGCCTGAGATAGAAAACCTTTCGGGTCTGGTATCGGTGCTTCGTCAAATTCAGGATAAGCACCCGACAAATGCCGCGGGCGACCCAAGCTATGGCATAACCCTCTGGCCTGACTGGGATGGTACGTCTATGGAGAACGTCAACCAGCTCACAAAATGGTACGGCCAGGAAATCGTTAACGGCAACAGCTCTATTTTGCTTGGCTCAGACGGCAGCATGATGGAACTTACCGACGATAAGGGCGCTTATAAAAAGATCCTTCAGTTCTACTTTGAGGCAAATCAAGCCGGTGTCATCGACCCGGACTCTGGCACACAGAACTGGGACGCTGTATGGCCTAAGTTCAGCTCCAAGCGCGTTTTCTTAATTTGGAATGACTGGCAGCAGGGCTTCTGGAATACTACCGACCGCGGTAACAGCGGTGAGAACTTTATTATGGCACCCATTAAGGATATGTCTATCTATCAACCTTCCGATCCCTACTTCGGCAGCGGCAGAGCGTTTGCCTGTGGCACGAATGACCCTGTGAAGAAGGAAAGAGTCATTAAGCTCATGGATTGGATGTCCAGCCCCAAGGGTCTCGAAGTCATTCACGGCGGCATCTATGGCTTCACTTATGAGGATGCGGCAGATGGCAACGGGTTTGTGCGCACAGCTGTAGGTGAGACCGCACTGATGGATAACTCTCCCGTGCCCGAAGAATTCGGCGGCGGTCTGTATGCCGATGGAATGCTTCAGGTCAACCAGTGGATGGTCGCGAGCGTAGGCATTAATCCCACCAACAACACTCCTTACGGTACCCTTTATTGGCCCGCAGAGGTTGAGAAGGCCAAAACCACCACAACCAAGCAGTGGAGTGAACGTTTTAAGGCTGAAAACCCTGTGGATTACCTCACAAAATCCAAAACAATCAGCGTAGTGCCCTTTGTGAACGTAAACCTCAAGCCGGATACCACGGATATCGCGCTCATCAGAAGCAATTGTGGTCCGCTGGTATGCGACGCCTCCTGGAAGATGGTCTTCGCGAAGGATCAGGCTGAGTTTGATAAGATCTGGAGTGACCTCAAGACCACGCTGGACGGCTTTGACTGGAATACGCTGGTTCAATTTGATACCGAGAAGCTCAAGGCCCTTGTTGACGAGAGAGCAAAGGCTCTGGCTAACTAAGCTAACGTGGCAAGATGAATTTTGAAAAGTACTAAATTGGGAATTTTTAATTAGTGGCATTTGCCTTGCCTATTGCAAAGAGGGTGCTTTATTTAGCACCCTCTTTATCAATGTAATACTAATCCCCTCAAAAAGAGTCGATAAAAATCCGCGTGAAAACCCATAAATTAAAGCTTTTCACTTGATTTTTATACTCTTTTAAATCGGATATTAGTATAAGGATAAGGAGTGAGAAAAGGAATGAATAACGACCTTACCGCCCGCCTTCCGGACGGCAGCTTCTTTACCACATGGGAGGATCCCTGCAAGTACACCCGGGAGCTTCACGTTGCGGCAGGACATCCCGGCGCCGCGGACACGAATGACGGGAGCCCCGAGCATCCCTTTGCGACCATTAACGCAGCGGCCGCCGTTGCGGAGCCGGGTACGCGGGTGCTCATTCACACCGGCACCTACCGCGAATGTGTTCGTCCCGCCCGCGGAGGCGAAAGCCCCGCGCGCATGATTTCATATGAGAATTTTCAGGATGACGAGGTCGTCATTAAGGCGTCGGAGGTTGCGAAAGCGTTTGTGCCAAGCGAAGGCTGGCGCAAGGGCGCGTCCCCATGGGACGCCGCTCCCCCAGATGTCCCAATTTGGGCAACTGCCCTTAACCCGGATGCTTTTCGCGGCTACAATCCCTTTTGTGCCGTCAATATCCTTCACGACCGGCTGTTTATCGAGTACGAAAAGACCGATATGACCACCTACCTCAACCGCCGGGGCATGGTATTCTGTGACGGCAAGCCGCTGGTTCAGGTCCCGCTGTACCATCACATGTCGCTGCAGCCCGGTTCGTATTGGGTGGAGGCGAACGGGCAGACGGTGCATTTTCGTCTCCCCGGCGACGCGAACCCCGCAGACCATGTCATTGAGCTAACCTGCAGGGAGCAGTGCTTTGCGCCTCTGATTCCGTTTTTGTCGTATATCCGGGTAAAGGGGCTTGTGTGCGCCCATGCCGCAACGGGTGCGCCGGTACCGCAGCGGGGTTCGATTTCGCTGTACCGGGGGCATCACTGGGTGATTGAGGATTGTACAATTGACTGGTCAAACGGCGTGGGAATCGACATCGGCAATGAATGCTGGCACCATACTATGGATAGCGGGCTGGTTTTGGGCCACGACATTATCCGCCGTTGCGGCATTCACAACGTGGGTGTTTGCGCCATTGCTGCCATGTTTGTGGAGAATATCCTTCTCGAGGACAACCTCATATCAGGCACTGGGTGGCAGAAGATGGAGCTATCCTGGGAGGCGGGCGGGTTTAAGGCGCACAACTGCCGCAACAGCCTCATACGGCGCAACATCTTCACCAAAACCTTCCGCGCCGACCATCTGTGGCTGGATGTTGCCAATGAAAACAACCGCATTACCTCCAACCTGTTCCTTGACGGCATCGAGCAGCGGGAGGCAATCTTTATTGAGTGCAGCCGCGACGGGACCAACCTGATCGACAATAATTTCTTTTGGAACGTAGAGGGGCGCTTTGACCCCGCCGCTCTCAAGGAGGAGCCGGGATCCACCGGATGGTACAAGATGGAGGAAAACGGCCCGGTGAACGGTTACGCAATCTACGGCGAGGGGACCGATCACCTGCGCATTGCCCACAACTTTATGGGTAAGTGCAGAAGCGCCGGCTACTTTACAAAGCCCGTCGCGTTTCGCATCGACAGAGCAAGCCGGGGCGGCACCTCCCGCGATGCAAGGCTTTATAACAACATCTTCTACGATTGCGGCGAGGCAGCAATCAAGTTCCCCACAGAGAAGAACGATTCGGACGGCAACCTCTTTCTCAATATGCCGGGAGGCTACCTGCGCGTAATCTATCCCGCGCCCGAGGCGTGCCTTGATTTGCCCGCCTGGCAGGAGTTTTACAATAAGGATTTAAACTCCGCCGAGGGAAGCCTGCGCATAGCGGTGGACACGGAAAACTATACGATCACCTTTGACAATACGGACCCGCCCGCCGTGCCGTTTCGTCTGCACAGGGAGAAGCCCGGCTTTGTCCGTCAGCTGGACAAGGTGCCGAGGGTGGATTCCTATGACCTTGTGCCCAATGACTTTTTTGGCGGGGAGATTGCGGCGGCTAAGCGCTTGCCCGGCCCATTTGGAGAGCTAAAACATGCCGTGACGGTGAGTATAGACCCAAGGCGTTAGCAGAGGGGTCAGGCACCCGCACGGAGCGCGCACCCATAATCAACCACTGGGAGTGAGAAAAGCAATGTCAAGCCAACAATTTGAAATTCTTGCCTATACGCGCGAACCGGCAGAGATGTATGAGGAAAAGCTTGCATACAGTATGCACCTTGCTTACCGTAGCGGGAATGGCGGGTTTACTCCGCTTAACCACAACTGCGGGGTTTTGTTTGCCAAAGCCACTGAAAACGCCAACGGCACTTTAACCGCAAAAAACCTTACCAGCCCCTACCTTTTCCGGCTACAGGGAGAGGAATACGGGGTAGTCGCTGTAAGAACCGAGTGTGACGGCAAACCGGACGAGCTGAGCAAAGGAAAGGTTCTGCTGTTTACCACCCGCGATTTTCTCCGATACACGGAGTGCGGGCTCGTCGATTTGCATTCCGACCAGCATATTTGCTATGTCACTTGCGCATACCTTTCGCAGGAAAAGAAGTATCTCCTCCAGTGGTGCGACGCGGCCAATCAAACCTACCAGTCCTTATTCGATGACTTTGCCGCGCCTGTTATTGCACCGGAGCCTGCTCCGATGCTCAAACGCGACGTCATTGCGTCTGGCATAGAGGGTGCTCGGCCCGCAAACATTCTGTCAATTCCCGGTAGGGTCGGAGAAAAGCTGCTTGAGCGCCTCACGGTTCCAGAGAATATTGGGGTCAGGCTGCCCGAAGCCGTTACGGTTTGCGGCAAGGAGGAGCTATCGACGCTGCAGGCCGAGTACCTGTACAGCGACGGAACCAGTGTGCCCAGAGCCGTCAGGTGGCATACCGAGGATATTGACTGGGGAAAGGAAGGCACCTATACCATTGCGGGAGAGGTGAGTCAGCCGTCCTTTTACTTCCCCTTTGCCATTTACCGTGCCGACCCTTGTGTGTTTTATTGGAAGGGGAATTATTACTTTATAGCCACCAACGACGCGGACGGGAACAACAGCTTATCCGTGCGAAAGGCCGAAAAGCTGGAGCTGCTTGCCACCGCGGCGGAATACGAAATACTTAACACACGCATGTATGAGCACATGGTACAGTTTTTGTGGGCGCCCGAGATTCACCTGGTGGGGGAGGATATTTGCATTTTCCTCGCCAGCAGCCCGGTTGGGTTTGAGCAGATACGCTGCCATGTCATGAGGCTGAAAAAGGGCGGCGATATCCGCAATAAGGAGGATTGGGAAAAACCCGTTCCCCTGCGGCGCCGTGACGGCGGTTTTTTAAACGATGCAGGGCTGACGCTGGATATGACATACCTCGCGGTGCATGGCAGAAGCTATGTGGCGTGGGCGCAGCGCGATATGGTTCCTCATGATCTAGGCTCGTGGATTTATGTGGCGGAGATTGACCCAAAGGAGCCGTGGCGGTTAATCAGCGATCCGGTGCCGATTTCAAAGCCCGATTACAGCTGGTCGAATAACCATGTGTTTGTGGAGGAGGGGCCCTATCCGCTTTTTGTGGGGGATATGCTGCTGTTAACCTTTTCCGGTGCCCTCATCGATTATACCTATTGCGTGGGGGTGCTGTCCGTACCGCTTGACGCAAACCTGTTGGATTGTAACAGCTGGGTGAAGGGAAATTATCCGCTGCTCACTGCCTTTTCCGTAAAAGGGGAGACAGGACCCGGGCACAATGCCTATGTTCGGGACGAAAACGGCATTACCTGGTGTACCTACCACGCGAGGGTGGAAAAGGACGGGCCCAGAAGCAGCGGCATACGCAGGGTGCATTTTCACAAGGATGGGTTCCCGGTTTTGGATATGACCGAGGCAAGGGACATAAACAGCAAATATCGCAGCCTTACCCTGAGCGTTACGGTTGTACCGAAATAAAAGTGGATTTGGCCTTGTTTGTAATTGGCTGTGAGCCCTATATAAACTGCAACGTGGGCAGCGGGGCAGTGCAGGAAATGAGCGAATGGGTGGAGTACATGACCTTTGATAGGGTTTCACCCATGGCTCAGGTTCCCTGGCTGGATGTGTCCGCAAGCGTCGCTGAGGATGGCACGGTATATGTCACCCTTGCAAACCTCAGCGCCGATCAGGCGAAGAAGCTGGAATGCCCCTTGCCCCGTTTTGGGGAAAAACGGTATACGCTCGTGTGCTGAGCGGCGCTATGGATGCAAAAAATGACTTTGTCGCACTCGACAAGGCTCATTTTCAGCTATTTAATACTAATCCCCTCAAAAAGAGTCGATAAAAATCCGCGTGAAAACCCATAAATTAAAGCTTTTCACTTGATTTTTATACTCTTTTAAATCGGTTATTAGTATAAAGGAATCCACAAGAAAGAGGCGGGCATAAACCTCACAATTCCCGCTTGCCCGGTGATGGAACTTGTGATAAAGTAGGAAACAGTGTGCGTCCGGCTCCTCATCGCTTTTTACTGGTTTTCGGTAAATCGGAGAACAGTAGTGATAACGCCCGCGGCTGCGGTTCATTTTATTCTTATATCCGATTTAAGAGTGTATAAAAATTAAGTAAAAAAGCTTTGGGTTATGGTTTTTCACGCGTATATTTATCTGCAATTCTACACTTTTTGAGGAAATTAGTATTAGTGTGCCTCACAGACTAATTCCGTCTTAAAAGACCTCTCGATGCGCGCTTATAGCCTGTCGTCGCTTTAAACAAGGTTCGTTATAATGAGATGCCGTAGGCGGCGTTTCAGGTGAGAAGGAGATTTTCAGTGAGTAAACCAGAAACAACAGTGCAAAACCCGCTGCTGCTGGCGGATTTCCCGGATAACAGCGTCATATGCGTGGACGGCGTCTATTACATGACCGCAACAAGTATGTACTACATGCCGGGCATTCCCGTCCTGCGCTCGTACGATCTCGCCCATTGGGATGTGGTAGCGTATGTATACGACACCTTTTTGGAGAATGACGGGCATACTCTGCAAAACGAAAAGAACATCTACGGCAAAGGCTCCTGGGCGACCTGTCTGCGGTATCATAACAACTGGTTCTATGTGTGCTTTAATTCCAATGACGCGCAGGATACCTTCGTATACCGTACTAGGGATATTATCAACGGTCCGTGGGAGTATGCGCGGTTGGGCAAAAGGCATCATGACCCCTCTTTGCTGTTTGACGATGACGGAAGAACCTATATCATCTATGGCAACGGCACAATTTACATCCGCGAGCTGCAGCCCGATGCAATGGCAATCTTGCCCGGCGGGGTGGATAGGGTTCTGGTGGATACGCCAAAGGTAGAGGGGCTTAACTGTGAAGGCAGCCACATGCACAAGATAAACGGCGTTTACTACCTGATGGTGATTCAGTGGCCTCAAGCGGCGCGACGTATTCAGTGGTGCTACCGCTGCAAGGAGCTTCTGGGGCGGTATGAGGGCAAGGTCGTGCTCAATGACGATTTGGGCTACCAAAATCAAGGCGTTGCACAGGGCGGCTTGTTTATGGGCGCGGGCGGAGAGTGGTATGCCATGCTGTTTCAGGATAGAAGCGCCGTCGGGCGCTGCCCGGTGCTTCTGCCGGTAATATGGCGGGATGGCTGGCCGGAGTTGGGCGTGGACGGGAGGGCACCGCTTACATTTTCTGTTCCCTATAAAAAACACATTTCCGCTCCCGTCGTAGCCAACGATGAGTTTGACTATCCCAAAAACAGCTTGCAGCTCGCCTGGCAATGGAACCACAATCCCTGCGCGGAGGGCTGGTCGGTAACCGAAAGGCCGGGGCACCTGCGCCTTAAGGCTATAACGGTTTCCCCATGTCTTGAGCAGGCGCGCAACACCCTTACCCAGCGAACCATCAGCCCAATATCCTGCTTTTGGGTAAAGCTTGACGCGTCCGCCCTTCGGGACGGAGACCGTGCGGGGCTTGCGGCCTTTCAGCATCTGTTTGGCTATGCCGGAGTCTGGATGGTGGGCGGCCAAAAGAGCCTGGTGTTTTGCCGCGGGGAAGGGAACCGGGAGGAGATGGTATGCTGTCAGCCCCTGAAGGGGGATACGGTTTGCCTGAAGCTTACCTTCGATTACACCGACGGCACCGATTTTGTTCGTTTTTATTATTCCTATGACGACGGAGCCTGCTGGAACGAAATTGGCGAGCCCCTGCACATGGAATACCGTTTGGCGCATTTTGTGGGCTATCGCGCAGCTGTGTTTGCGTACGCCACAAAGCAACCCGGCGGAGTTGCGGATTTTGGTTATTTTCGCTGTTCCTATCCCAAGCAATAGGATATAAAGCCACAGCCACCAGCCGCATGATCGTTGCGGCTGGTGGCTGTGGCTTTATAAGCTTTAACCGAATGAAAAGAGTATAAAAATCAAATAAAACGCTTTAAATTATGGGCTTTCACGCGGATTTTCATCTACAATTCTGCTCTTATTGAGATTAGTACTAAAACTACCAGATGGTGACCCGCTCGCCGGGCGCAAGGTACATACCGTCGCCCTCGTCCACACCGTATACGCCATAAAAATCGTCGATGTTCATAAGCACCTGATTGACGCGGTATTTGTCGGGGGAATGGGTATCGGCCTTGAGCAGGTAGGAGGTGTACTCGGGGGTGCATTTAGAACGCCAGGAAACCGCGAAGGAACGAAACAGCGTATCAAGGTCGCCGTTTCCATATTCCTTGGCAACCTGCACCACACAGCCTACCCCGCCAAGGTCGGCAATGTTCTCCCCAAGCGTCAGTGTGCCGTTAACATACTCGCCGGTTTCCACCCGAATGCCGTCGTACTGCTCCACCAAACGCTGGGTCTTATACTGATAGGCCGCAAGGTCGGCGTCCGACCACCAGTTATTGATATTGCCGTTTTCATCAAACTTCGACCCGTTGTCGTCAAAGGCGTGGGAGATCTCGTGGGCAATGACAACGCCAATGCCGCCCAGGTTAGCCTCCAGCTTCGCGCCCGAATCGAAGAAGGGGGGCTGCAAAATCGCGGCGGGGAAGACAATCTCATTGTTGGAGGGGTTATAGTAGGCGTTTACATTGTGGGCATGCATCCCCCACTCGTTCTTGTCTACCGGGGTATTAATTTTTGCAAGGGAGGCCTTGCAAAGACGCTCATACAGGCTTATGATGTTCCCATACAGGCTGCCGCCCTCCTCGTAGGAGCGGATATCCACGCCGGAGTAATCCGTCCAGCTGTCGGGGTAGCCAATCTTTAACCGCATGGCATCCAGCTTTAAAATGGCCTTTTGCTTGGTTTGCTTGCTCATCCAGTCAAGGCTCTGCAAGCGCTTTTTGTAGGTGTCTATAATCATGGTGACCATATCGGTGACCTCGTCCTTCAGGTCGTCGCTGAAATAATTCTCCACATAGATCTTGCTGAGCAGCTCGCCCAGATAATCGTTTACAGTGTTGTAGGCAAACTCAATGTCCCGCAGGCTGCCGGTGGAGCCGTTGATGGCGTTGGAATACTCGGTCTGCGCCGCTTCCAGCTCTTGGGTAAGAAAGCTTGCGGATTGCTCCAAAACCATCGCCGTAGCGTATTGCTTGAGAATATCCAGGTTTTCTTGGGTATACAGCTTGCCGAGCATGGTAAAGTACCCGGGGCTGGAGGCGATATATACACCCGCATCCGCAATGCCGGTGGCCTTGAAAAACCGCTGCAGCTCAAAGCCGGCGGCACGGTCCTTGAGTGCGTCAAGCGTCAACTTATTATATACGGCGGTGACGTCGTTTAGCTGCTCGGCGTCAAGAAACGCGGTGGTCATCTCTGTTTCAAAGGCAAGAACGGCGCGCGCGGTCTGCTCGGCTGTGCCGCTGTAGCGCGCGGTCTGGCCAAACAGGGTGGTGAGAAAGCGGATGTAAGCCGTTTGGATTGCCTGGGTATGCGTGTCGGTGTCATGATAAAATTCCTTTTGCGGCATTCCTATGTAGCCGGTAAACAGGTACAGCACATTTTTAGAGCTGTCATAAAAATCGGGGCTCACATCCCAGGTAATAAAGCTGCCAATGCCCGCGTTATCCATCATAATCAGCGCGTCGGTAAGCTCCGTCAGGCTGGTTGCCCGGTCAATTGCGCTCAGAAAGGGCTCCACGGGCGCCAGACCGTCCTTGTTGCGGCTTTGGTAGTCCATAGCCGAGTTATAAAAATCGGCCAGCAGACGCTCGTCGCTGCCCTTGTCGAAGGTCTCCGCCTTCTCGCCTAAAGACATAAGGGTGGATAGCAGGTCGGTAGTGGTCTGCATCGACACCTCATAAAAGCTGTTGATGGAGGGAACCCCGCTGCCAATCTGCGCCGTATTGAGCCAATCCGCGTTGATAAAGTCATAATAATCCTCCTTGAGGGGGGAGGACGCATGGCTCCCGCCGGAGGCGGATTGCTCGGTAAGCTCGCCGAGTAGCCCGCCAATAAGCTGAGGAATACACCCGGTAAGGGTTACGGAAAGCAGACACAGCACGGTACACAGCACCGCGGCCCGCATCAGCAAATGATTTTTAAACCTATTCAAAATAGAACCTCCTCTTGCATCAGCCCGGCTAGAAGGGACTGTATGGACATGAAAATCAGTAAAATCACAAACAGATGAACCTTGGCAGCTTACATTTCGTGCGTTACGTTAGCAAAGCCATGGGGCAATGCCAATTATATGACCCACCTGTAGCAGGATATGCGGGGACTGTAATCAGTATTTTATCATAATACGAATAACCGATTGTAAAGCGTTAGTATATGGGTTTTTTCACAAAATTTTTATCTGCAAACCCTACTCTTTTAAGGAGATTAAGTAAGACAAAAGCACAAAAAAAGCCGCAGGCCCGCGTAAACCGCTGAGGCCCGCGACTCATTATGTCGTCTTGCGCGGGTGGTTGGCAATAAAGGCTAGAGGTATTTTTTGACGCTTTCGGGCAGCTCCGCAAGTTCACAGGAAACGGTAAACACCACGTTTACATTGTTCTTTTCGTTTAACGCCCCAAGCTTCTCCAGAGTGGCCGCAAACTCATCAAGGTTCTTGCCGCCAATCTTCAGGATCCCGTCCACAAACACATCGGTCAGGTCATAGTTGCTTGCATACAGGCCGGCTACAAAGCCGTAAAAGGCGTCGTAACCCGAGATATGATAAGGCACGATATCGATCAGACGGACACTGTGCTCGATGTCAAAGGTCAGCTTCATCGCTTTTTCAATGCAGACGATATTACCTTTCGCGTTTTTGGCGGTTTGATTGATGAGATCGACCAGGGTTTTGGTTTTTCCGGCGCCCTTGTTACCGACAATCAGCTTGATCATAAGAATACCTCCTGATAATATTTGCTTTCCCTCATCCGCGGATTTGCACTGCGCATAGATACCCCGACGCACAATCCTGATAAATTTATACTGCCGTATCGCGGCAGGCTATCCTACACGCTCAGAGAGCGGATGATTAACCCTTAAGCTGAGCCTCCAAAGCCGCCTTCTGGCTTTCAAAGCCCGGTTTGCCAAGCAGGGCAAACATGTTCTTTTTATAGCTTTCAACACCAGGCTGGTCAAAGGGGTTTACCCCAAGGAGATATCCCGAAATCGCGCAGGCCTTCTCAAAGAAATATACCATATAGCCAAACTCATAGCCGTTAATCTCCGGCACTTCAAGCAGAATATTCGGTACGCCGCCGCCGGTATGGGCAAGCACGGTGCCTTCAAACGCCTTTTGGTTGACTACGCTCATATTCTGGTTCGATAAAAAGTTAAGCCCATCAAAATTTTCCGGGTCGTCCTTAATAAAAAGGTCCTGCTTGGGGCTATTAATAGAGACAACCGTTTCAAACATCAGCCGGGAGCCCTCTTGAACAAACTGCCCCAGCGAATGCAGGTCCGTGGAGAAGGTGACAGACGAAGGGTAAAGCCCCTTGTTGTCCTTGCCCTCACTTTCGCCGAACAGCTGCTTAAACCATTCCGCCATCATGGCAAACGAGGGGTCGTAGCTGACAAGCAGCTCCACAGACTTGCCCTTGCGGTAGAGGCAGTTGCGAGCCGCCGCATATTGGTAGCAGTCGTTCTCATCAAGCTCCGGGCTCATAAGCCCATCCTGCGCGGCCTTTGCGCCCTGCATGACGGCGTCAATATCCACGCCCGACACCGCGATGGGCAGCAGCCCCACGGCGGTCAGCACCGAAAAACGACCGCCTACGTCGTCGGGAATCACAAAGGTCTCATAGCCTTCGCGGTTGCACAGCTCCTTTAAGGTGCCGCGGTTCGCGTCGGTGGTACAGAAGATGCGCTCTCTGGCACCGTCCTTGCCATACTTCTTTTCAAGCAGCTCACGGAATACGCGAAACGCCAAGGCAGGCTCGGTGGTGGTGCCGGATTTGGACACCACGTTAATCGAAACATCCTTATCCTCGCAGATGCTCAGCAGCTCCGACAGATAGGAGGGGTTAATATTATTGCCGGCAAAATAGATATCGGGGGTATCCTTTTTAAGGCTGTTGTAAAAGGGGGAGCGCAAAAGCTCAATCGCGGCGCGCGCACCCAGATAGGAGCCGCCAATGCCGATAACGATAAAGACCTGCGTCTGTTCCTTAATTCTGGCGGCGGCACGCTTAATGCGCTCAAACTCCACCTGATTGTAATTAGTGGGGAGCTCCACCCAGCCCAGAAAATCGTTGCCAAGACCGGTTTTGCTGTGCAGCTTTTCATGAGCATCCTTAATTTGGCCGGAAAGTGCCGAAAGCTCATGAGAGCCCATAAAGCCTTTAAGATATTTTCCGTTAAACGTCATTGCCATTTTGCTGTTCCCTTCGTCCCGCCGTTATGCCGCATCCATCTATGCGCCACCCGCGGGGCATATCCTTTTTTTCCATTTTCCCATGCCGGCCACCGCTTCTCAAGGTGTTAGGAACCGAGCCGTCGCCGACCATCTTTTATGGTTCTATATTACCTTATCCCAGGTGCTTTTTCAAGTGCGGGGTATAAAAATTAGAGGAATGTTTATAGTTTTTCCATATTGCATAGTGTTTATGTTCCGTTATCGTACGCTGTTCCAAAACACGAAGTCCAAGCCTTCCTGGAGGTAATTCGAATCTTGTTTTAAGGGAATCTATTCTATCGGGCGGCTTATAAATGTTCATAGAAATTAGTATAATCCTCGCGGGGAGTGGTTTCACCACTCTCCGCGCGGCAGCTTGTTATTTTCTACTTCATTTAGAGTACCGA
>JAEZCT010000008.1 GCA_023433405.1 Bacillota bacterium
AATTTTTCCGCCATACTGCGTTGAAAATGCTCGGAATACGGCAAGTATTCCTGCGCTTTTCGCCTTGTCTGGCTAAAAAATTTCTCGTCTCTATGGTATTTCACACTTATGAGAACAGGTTCTAAAAAACAGGAGGACGCTATGTCAGCGATAACCAATATCCTGAAGGAAAACGCCGCGAACTATGGCATACTGCTTACCGAGGGGCAGCTTTTACAGTTTGACCGCTATGCCCAGCTGCTTTTGGAGTGGGGCGCCCGCATGAACCTGACCGCCATCAAGGATGAGGAGGGCATTGCGCTCAAGCATTTTCTTGATAGTATTCTGCTGGTGCATAAGGTGGCGATACCGGAGGGGACGAAAATGATTGATGTGGGCTGCGGCGCGGGCTTTCCCGGTATCCCGGCTAAGATTGTCCGACCCGATTTGGAGCTGACGCTGTGTGACGGAACAGGCAAAAAGGTGACCTTTTTGCGGGAGGTTGTAAAGGATATTCACATTACAGCCCAGCCGCTTCACGCCCGTGCCGAGGAGCTTGGGCGCACCCCGGAGCACCGGGAGCAATACGGCGCAGCCACCGCCCGTGCCGTTGCGCACCTGCGGGAGCTTTCGGAATACTGCCTGCCGTTTGTCAAGGTGGGGGGTATTTTTGCCGCGATGAAGAGCGGAAATATAGATACCGAGCTTTGCGAGGCACAAAAAGCGGTGAGGGAGCTTGGCGGCAGTATAGAGGAGGTCGTGCGCTTCTCCTTACCCGGGGATAACGAGCGGAGTGTGGTGATGATAAAAAAGATATCGCAGACCGCGCCAAAATACCCCCGCCCCTATGCCAAAATGACAAAAAGCCCGCTGTAATACTCAGGCGGCGGCATAAAAACCCGTGCCTTGTGTCGCAAACAAAAGATAGAAAATACTGGAAAACGACTCCCCGTTGTGCTATCCTGTCCTTAACGGTAAAAGGGACAACCAGAGATAGGACAGGCGGGGAGTGTTTTTTTGCCTTTTTGCTTATCCATAGTACGATGATACGATAATAGTACTGATAAAATCTGCGTCAAAGCCCCGATACCAAAGCGTAACTTGGCTTTTTATACGCTTAAGTGAGAATTGCTAAAAAAGGACGGGCAACACATACAAGGAAGGAGGCGCGGATATGGCTGTATTTTCCCGCGAGAAAACCATCAATAAGGTGCTGGAGATTGCGATTGAGAATATTCTGCCCAATCCCGCCCAGCCACGCAAGAACATGGATGAGGAGGAGCTGCAAAGCCTTGCCTCCAGCATTCAGGAAAACGGCGTATTGCAGCCCTTGACGGTTCGCCGGATGAAGGACTCGCTGTATGAGCTGATAGCGGGGGAGCGCCGCCTGCGCGCCGCGCAGATTGCGGGGCTGCGTGTGGTACCCTGCATTATTGTTGACGCAACCGGGCAGCAATCGGCAATTCTTTCGGTGCTTGAGAACCTGCAGCGTAAGGATTTAACCTTTTTTGAGGAGGCGCTTGCGTACAGCTCTCTCATTAATGATTGGGCAATTACACAGGAGCAGGCGGCTCAAAGGCTTGGCAAGGCACAATCCACCATAGCCAATAAGCTGCGGCTTTTGCGGCTGACCGAGAACGAGCAGAAAATGATACTGGATAATAAGCTGACCGAACGGCATTCGCGTGCGCTGCTAAAAATAGAAGACCCGCAAACCCGCACCGAGGTGCTGGAGTTTATAGTATCCCGCGGGCTGAATGTGGATCGCACCGAGGAATACATCAATAAGCTGTTAAGCCATATCCCCAAGCAGCGGCAGGATAAGGTGATTGTGGTAAAGGATGTGCGCCTGTTTATCAATACCGTCACCCGTGCCGTTACCATTATGCAAAAGGCGGGGGTAAATGCCCAGGCAAGGCAGGTGGAGCGGGACGATTATATCGAGTACATCGTCACCATCCCAAAGCAATCCAACAAGCCGTCACCTAAGCTGTTTGCCACACTGCGCTGACAGCGCGATTGTTAAAAAAAAGAGGCGATGCTTCTCCATGCTTTACAGTTTGGCGCTTATTACAAGGCTTATTAAAATAAACTATACCTATATGCAGTGCCTTTTGCCGGCATACAATAAAAGGCGCACACGCAAGCGAAAGCGGGAAATAGGGCAGCTTTGCGGTGCTTTGCCTGAGTGTGAGGCACGGGCAAGTCGGTAGTTTTATTTTTATGTGTTTTACAGCTTTCCAAAGTGTAAAACACAGGTAAGTCGGTAGTTTCATTTTTATGTGTTTTACACTTTCCCTGGTGTAAAATAAATTACTCATCCCCTGGCTGATTTTACGGAAAAGGCACGGCGAAAGCCGTGCCTTTTCCGTTTATGCTACTATCCGATTTAGACGTGTACAAAGCAAGGAGTTATTTAGAGAGATTGGAATTAACCGGCTGCAAGCAAGCCGTAAAAAAGTAACAGGATAAGACGATAGGGATATTTTTGCGGCAAATACGCCCTTTTTATAAAATACGGTAACGAAAGCTGCGCGTAAAACATAAATTGTAGTAGAAGAGGTAGACCGTTTCAAGGGATATCTTTTCTTATTGTAAAAAAAAGGCTGTTTAATCCTATTCTCCGATAAAAGTGTTGATAAAAATCCGCGTCAAAATCCATAAATTAAAGATTATGACTTGATTTTTATACTCTTTTAAATCGGATAATAGTATAAGCTAAAAACAGGAGGATTCGCATGAGCGATATTGCTTTGCAAATAGAACGAACAACCGGCGGGTCTGTTGGCGCGGGCGGAACCGTAATCTTTGACTCGCTGGTTTACTCGGCGGGAGACATCAGCTACAACGCCGTTACGGGTATTATCACCTTTAACCTGCCGGGGAGATATGTCGTCAACTGGTGGGTAGCGACACAGCTGACGCAGTCAACAAACGG
>JAEZCT010000021.1 GCA_023433405.1 Bacillota bacterium
TGCTTATTCACCGTAACTATATGGCCTTGCAACCTAAAAAGCGAAGTATCAAGTCTAACCTCCTAAGGTGCTTGGTCAGCGAACATGCTTTGTTGGAATTGCTTAGGAGTTTGTGAAACTCACGTGAAAAATACGCATAATATCATTGACATTCTGCTCGTTGCATGATATTATAGTAAGGCTGATTGTAGCAAAAATGTGCGCTCGTAGCTCAGCTGGATAGAGTGACTGGCTACGAACCAGTAGGTCGGGGGTTCGAGTCCCTCCGGGCGCACCAAAATAAGTCATGTATGAGTGTAAATCTCATATATGACTTTATTTTTTTAGTTTTATCCTTGACTTTTGGGGGCTGTTCCATCGTTATGTATATACAATTGTATCTGTGATGGTGAAATAATTCTATAAATCATCTGGCTTTAGCAATAATTTCGGTCGCCCCAATATGTTTAATATCGGTACCATTAACGCCGCAACAATACCGGCCGAGAAGCCGGTGTTGTATAAATTCATACCGCCATGCAAAATTCCGGAGTTTAAGACCACGGAGGAGTTAATGAAGCCGGCTGCAACGCCCCATTTCCACCCAAATTGTCCGGCAATGGGCGCCAACGAAGTGCCAAACAATGCCGCTATCAAGATTGCTGGATCATTTATGTTCCATGTTTTTGTGATACCGCCAAGTACCACGCCGATGAATATGGGAGTAATATTGCGAAAATGCTTTCCAAACGCGCCAAAACCCGCAACTGTTAAAATACCGCCAATCGTCGGGCCGTTTAGACTGCCCCCTACCAATAAAATATAGGTTAATGCGAACAACCCGTTAATTCCCATATTGAGTAACACCGGAGCAAACCCTTCTGCTGCAATAAAATCACTGCTTAATCTACCGGGCAGTCTGATGATTTTCCACCAATTAACAAAGACGCGTCTGCTCATTAAAACAGCAATTACCATCATGCTAAGGAAAAGCAACAGCAGGAACATTGCAAGCAACTGATTATTACCTGTACTCCACACCATTCTGGTGTAGGTTGTGTACCCATAGGATTTGAAAACGGAAACAAATACTGTGCCCAAAATTCCCACGGAGAATCCGATATTATACAGATTGTACCCCTCATGCAGTTTGAGAACATTCACGGATAGCGGAACAATCAATAAACCGGCACCAATGCCCGCAGCCAGACTCAGAACGATTCGCGCCCATAGTGCCATTTCTGTTATAAACAGTAGTTCCGTTACCATTGGCGCGATGCTTGTAGCAAGTAAAGCTACATGCACATGATTTTTAAAGGGCTCTCTTTTTAATCTGGAATAGAGCCATACACCAAAAATAATAGGCCATACGTTTGCAATGTTTTTCCCAAACAACGCAAAGCTCCCCATTAAAAACACCGCAGCGACAGATACTCCGCCTATTTCCACTTTAAGCAGCAGCAGCATTACAAGTGATACCAGCATAAGAAGCCCTGAGTTAACAAACGCGGCGCCAATTCCTCCAACCGCCATATAATCAGTAATCAGGATTGCCGGCTCAACCACAATAGCTACTATGCCTCTCAGTACACTTGCAATTGGTTGTACAGAAAGCCCGAACAGGATAAATGTAACTGCGATTAACACCAACACAATATACTTTGCACCATACATAGAGGTCTTGCTAAACCTGTTAAAAAAAGTTGAGATATTGTTACCTCCTCTGACATGAAATACAATACGTTCTTTTGCTGCGTGATTTGACCATGTTTTATAAAACTATCCATTTTGTTAATAAAGTAGAATGATAACGCTCTGTTGCGTTAAGAGCGGCTCGTTATGAGTAACCATTGTATAATTTACTATACAATAATTTCAGCGCCCTTGAAGTAGACGGAAGTCATCTTTGCATATGCCTGCAAAAATGAAGCGCGTATTTCCACTTCACTTATCCCACTGGATTTTACAAAGTCATCGTAATAGGCTGCAAAATTAAACAGAGGGATAAAGCCGAAAAAGAGCTTAAAAATCAAATTGTCCGGCGACAAATGGAAATCCTGATCCGCATTGCATATGGTCATGAACAGCGAATCCTCATCCTTGTTGTAAAACATGTCCATGACGCGAAAAAGGTCGTTATGATGCTTGCTGTTTTTCAATGATTCAAATATGAGTATCCTGACCACACTTCGATGGGAAAGAGCAAAATCAACCACCTCTTCATAATATCGAAGCCCCGCTTTATAAAAGCTCTGTGCGTCTGCCTCGGATGAAAAGCGCCATCGTTCACGCTCAATGTCCAGCTTTCCTGCTCTAATCATTGCAACCACATTGTTCTCAATAAAGCTTCTTGCAATGGATGCCATATCATCAAACAGTTTTTGGATTATATGATCCAATATTGCCTCTTTGCTTTTAAAATAATAGTAAATGAGCGCTTTATTGACACCGGCATCCTTCGCAATGCCGTCTACACTGGTTGCGTCAAACCCATCCTCGGAGAAATGCTGCTTTGCAACCTCAACAATCCGATTTTTTGTTTCTTCTGTTTCGTCTTTTACAAAAGGCATGGATTGTACTCCTTATCCGCAATTAATAACGATTACAACATCGGGGGCCTGTTGATGTTCCCACGAAGCTCCCGTGAAAGTTTTAAGGGAAATGCCATAGAGAGCATAAATTCTAAATAGCTTGATATCGCCGCGAATTTGCTTAGTAAGATTTGTTTAATTATTGCCTTCTTGCTATAACTAACCGGTTGTTTAATAATAGTGTATCAGGTTTATGCATGCCCCGTCAAGCACTTTGACCATAATGACTTCCACTTTGTGTGCGTTGTCAACTGATATATGCCCAAGCAAGGTACATAAACACATCATTTTAAGTGCTCACTCCTTCACTCACCGGCAAAGAAAATATCTCCTTCATTCAGACTTTTTCCAGCCCGTAGATAAATACATGTTAACCCAAGCAATTTTAGTACAAATTCCATATTTTCAAATCAAGAAAATTTGCAGTCTACTCTACCATCAAATAATAATTGTGCCGCTCAAGACAAAGTTGCATGGAAAAATATCACCTGCAAAGCTAAACTCATGAGGGCGAATAAAAATTGGTA
Source organism: Bacillota bacterium (assembly GCA_023433405.1). Lineage (GTDB taxonomy): Bacteria > Bacillota > Clostridia > Oscillospirales > Ruminococcaceae > Acetanaerobacterium. The sequence goes on from JAEZCT010000021.1 coordinate 3,098, forward strand.
TGGAGCAGAGTATGAGTCACTAATACTAATCCCCTCAAAAAGAGTCGATAAAAATCCGCGTGAAAACCCATAAATTAAAGCTTTTTACTTGATTTTTATACTCTTTTAAATCGGATAGTAGTATAAGTAAAAATAGTGGCTATTTAACTTATTCGATAGATTATCCTGATCTTTGGGTTTCAGAACCCGTACTCAAGAAAAGACCAGGGCCCCCGATATTATAAGAAGAAACATTTTGGGGGTAAAAAGATGAGATATCCAAGCGACTTGACAGACAGCCAGTGGGACCGAATCTATGGTTTATTTGAAGGAGAAAATCGCGGAAAGCATCTGTGCAAGCATCGATAAACGAGAGCTGATGAACGAGGTTCTGTATGTAGTAAAAACCGGTTGCCAATGGCGACAACTTCCCCATGATTTTCCCCCCTAGAATATTTGTCTTGTCGAAACTTATGATACGATGCGCAGTGCACGTTGGGGTTATTCGAATATTATCTATCATGGTTATCCCTTTGAGTAAGCCGAAAAAGAGGTGACTAAGGCAACAGCAAGTCTGTCAAAAAGGGAAGCGCCGAAATAACGCCTGCTGAAACGAAAGCAAAACTCATCCAAATAAGACTGTAGATACGCTTTCGGTAAACCGTGATAGGTGCCAAGAATAAAAGCCTTTGCGTTACTAATCATAATGTGCAGCCAATGCAGGGAACCTGAATCAGGCTTGTAGACTTTATGCTCATGGAGAAAAGCTTTTAGTGCCGGGAGATAACTTCGATAGCCGTCGCTGAGAATTTTACTGCCTTTTTCAACGGTATTCTCAGCGAATTTCATGACAGAAGTCTGCTTAATATTCTGTGTGATCCTCATTTTGAGAAATAAGGGATTACCTTTTGTATCCAAAGATAAAGCCACGAATACTTTTGCTTTCTCAGTACCGCGTCCACGCTTCTTACCAATGGTAGGACCGCCAAAGAAAGCGTCATCAAATTCTACAACACCACTCAGTTTATGCGTAGCGTCGCGCTGACCCATAGAGGAACGAATTCGTTTTAGTATGTACCATGCGGTTTTGTAAGTGACATTTATCATCGACTGAAGCTGTATCGCAGAAATTCCGCGTTTATCTTGAGATACAAAATACATTGCCAGAAACCATTTTGTCAACGGAAGATGGCTACGATGCATGACGGTGCCAGCAGTGACAGTCGTTTGGTGATGGCACTTGGCGCATTGTATCGCACCATTTGACAGTTTGCAATGGTTGCTTTCCCAACAATGGGGGCACCGAAAACCCTTCGGCCAACGTTTTTGGAACAAGTATTCTCTGCAATGGGATTCTTTGCTGAACTGTTGTTGAAAATGATACAGAGACATTCTTTTTACTTTTGACATGACGCTTTTCCTCACTTTTTAGTATCATGCCTTTATTATAAACTTTTATATGTCCCTTTGTCTGGACTTTTCTGTTGGCTGACTCAAAGGGATAACCATGTTATCTATTTCCGGCAGGCCTCCCGTTACCTCCCATGCCCATTCTTCCCCCGATGGAGGCAGCAGATCCGTCGCTGTTGATGGCGGTAGTCACCGCCGAAAGGGTGACGGAGACAAGCTTTGTTTCGCCGGAATAGAGAGTGTAGCTCTCACCTTGAACCATTTCGGGGGTGCTGATAACCGCATTGTCGAAATCCTTGGCGGAGGTAAAGGAGGCAAGAGTGTCGCCGCTTTCGTCTTTGAGGGTTACGGCAGTGCCAGCCTTTTGGGTCTCAGAGTAGTATACCATTAGGGATGCCTGATCGGATGAGGAGGCCGGAGCCTGTGCCATACCGGAGCTGCCCGTCGCAATCAGGGTGCCGCCTGTAATCTCACAGGTACCGTCGTAATCCAGCGCACCGTTTGCGCTGTTCGTTGGCCCGCTGACGAGTGTGGTGCCGCCGTCAAAGTAAAGGTTTCCATTGGAGTCGATGCCATCACCCGAGGCATTGACGGTAACGCTGCCGTTTGAAATGCGGATGTAGTAATCCCCGCCACCTGAAAAGCTATCCTGCCCAAAGGGGCCGCCCATTCCGCCGTTCTGGTCGCTTCCACCTGCGGCGTTCAGGCCGTCGTCGCTTGCGGTGATATCGATAATCCCACCGTTGATGTCGATGGTAGCGCCCTCAATACCTTCATAAGATTTGCTAACGGTTATGGTGCCGTTGTTTATGACTACCGCGTTATCCGCGTGTATGCCGTCGTCGCCTGTCTGGATGTCAAACACGCCGTCCAGAATATTTACATTCCCGTTGGAATGTACCGCGTCATCTGCCGAATCAATGGTGATGCTACCGCCTCCGACAATGACGCTGGCGCCCGCTTTCATGCCTTTCGCGCTGTCCGATGCCTCCTCCTGTACCATCATTTGGGCCGAATCCGCTGCGGTCAGGGCAGGGGCGTCCTGCTCAAGAGACGGGGGAACGGCAGAGAAAGCTGCCGCGGTGCCTGCCCCGCCTTGCATATCCTGCCTTGGAGTATTGCCGTTGCCGCCGCCCCACTGACCTCGACCCTGCTGAGGGTCTCCCATGCCACCGTTGTTTTCCTGAGCGGCAGCGTTTTGCGCGCCGCCCCCGGCAGTAATAGAGAATACGCCGTCGTTAACCTGGAGCTGCGTTTCGGCCTGTATTCCGTCATGCTCCGCCAAAATCGTAAAGCTGCCGCCATCCAGTAGAATCCAGCCCTTTTGGGCATCCTCGTCGTTGTTAGCCTTAATGCCGTCGTTACCCGCGCGGATGGTAAAGGTGCCGTCACTGACCGCGACGCTGTCGCGTCCCCGCAGACCGTCCTTAACCGCAGTGACGTCAAGGACGCCGCCGGTAATCACGAGGGCATCCTTTGACCAGACTCCGTGCGCGTAGTTGCCCTGAATGGTGAGGGAGCCGGAGCCGGCGATGGTGAGATTATCCTTGGAAAAAATCGCGGCGGCAGGCTCGTCGGTTTCTGTGTTAGGATAAACATACTGTGCCGAGTCGGCTACCGTGTTCTTTGTTCCCTCTGGCAGAATAAGAATTACCTTGCCCGACTGTTCGGCGTCTATTGCCGCGCTGGTGGAGCAGGAGATATCCGTGCCGTTTAAAACAAGGCGAACCGTATCCTCCTTGCCCGCCTGTATTATAATCTGACCGTCGGTCAGGGTGCCGCTCAGCACATAGGTTCCTGCGGCGGTAATTGTAACCACTCCACCGGCCGCGGTCGCGCCAGTTCCGTTTATGGAGGCGGAGGAGCCGCTTAAGGTGATAGTGGTGGCGGTCAAAGCATCCCAACTGGTGTCGGAGTCCTCCTGCGCGTAGACCTCGGCGGCGGAAAGAACAAGATTACTGACCGTTTGGGAAGAGGTATTCTGGACAGGACTTTCATTTGTGACATTTGCCGTACACGCAGCGAGGGAAACCGTCAGCAGTGCAGCTCCCGCCGCCATGGCTATACGATAAATATACGATAGCTTTTTCATGTTTTTAAAATAAATCCTTTCTGGTTTTTGTGTACTAGGTCTTGTTTAAGATGTTATAATTAAGCTACAGTTCCTCGCGGCTGAGGGGTACCTTGCCGCAGGTGATATCAAGGTTGCCGTTACGGCAGCGCAGGTCGTCTATAAGCTGCTTTTCCTGTTTTATATCCCGCAGAAGGATGTGGTAGTGCAGCTCGTACAGGCTGCCCATATTTGTGGTCTTGACCTTAATCATCTCGCTCTTTAAGGTATAGCGGGCAAACAGGTCGTCGAAGATTCCAGAATAATCAAGATTCTCTGGAATGGTGATCTTTAACAGCTTTTCGGCGTGCCGCTGGTCACCAAAGCGGGTGCAGGAGAACAGCAGGGTCAGCACTCCCACCAGTACGGTAAAAATCACCGCGAAGGTCAGGTAACCCATACCGGTGGCAAGGCCGATGGCCATGGCAAAAAAGATGCTACCAATCTCCCGCGCGCTGCCGGGGATGGAGCGGAAACGGACAAGGCTGAAAGCACCCAGCACCGCGACGCCGGTACCTAAATTGCCGTTAACAAGCATGATGACCGCCTGCACAATCACCGGCAGAAGGGCAAGGGTGACTACAAAGCTCTTGCCGTACACATTGCGGTACATATAAACGAACGCGACCACGAGGCCAAGGAGGATGGATACGGCGCTGCAAATGAGAACGCTGCCAAGCTCCATTTCTGCCGCGGTGGTGGAGGATGAGGTCAAAGCCGAAAATACACTGTCAAGCACAATCAATCACCCCTGTTTTGCAGATTAAATTTTGTCTGTAGCAAGTCCCGTATTTGGAAAAGGATTCGGGGTATATCCCTAGCTCGTTAAAAAGGTGCGCCATCCACAGAGGCATCGAGCCGGGCAGCTTTACCTCCAAAATACGCATCCCCGGTATGAGCGGGGTGCCGTAATCGCCGTGGGTCAGGTCGAGGTCGGTGTCGCGCCAGCGGATGTTGCTGTCAAAGGTGGCGCGCAGCGTGCTGTCCTCCTTACCATAAAGAGCCAGCCGCTCGTAGCACAGCACTACCTTGGGCTGCGGGTGGTAGGAACGCATGAACCAATCGATCTCGTTTAATATCTGAGAACCATCATTCGGACTAACCCCTGTGTTGGCAACGCGCATGGCCTCGCTAAGAGGCACAGAAATGCGGCGCTTGTACACGACACCCTTGAACTTCTTTTTAAGCTCCAAAAAGGCGGTAGAATCGGCTTTCGCTATGCCGTATGTGCGCACGCGAAATTTTTCCTTGTACACCGGTTTTTCCAGCGAGGTACGGATAAGCTGATAGTTGTCGGTATCATAATAGATATTAGAGATGGTGTGCAGCCCATAGCTATCAGGGAGCATAAACCCTGTTAACAGAGAAAGAAGTTTTTGATATTTTTGGTCGTCTAGCAGGTACTTTTTTTCATAGCGCTTAAAAACATCTTGATATGGTTTCACGAAATCCTCACTCCTTATTACGAAACACGTTATATAGTAAATGCTTAAGGGGTCTTCCTTTACATACACTTTACAATGCAACACTTAAATTACTCTGAAAAAACGTTTTCAGAGTAATTTAAGCTAACGCAGATACAATAAAGGCAGTGAAAGCGGATATTCCGCATCTCGTCAGCGGCAATGGGTAATATTATCATAAGCCTTCGGCCGTATGACAGCACCATGATCAGAAAACATGCTTTCGAGAATTTTAAACATATGTAACCGGGAGGCGCATTGCAATGCGAGTGCTGATTGTGGAGGATGAGAAACGGCTGGCAGAAGCCTTGGAGCAGATAATGGCCGAACAGAAATACAGCGTGGATGTGGTTGGTAACGGCGACGACGGGTTAAGCTATGCCCTGAGCGGACATTACGATGTGGCTGTTTTGGATGTGATGCTGCCGCGGCGAAGCGGCTTTGACATCGTGCGCTGCATGCGCCAGCACAAGGTGGCGACGCCGGTGCTGCTTTTGACAGCGCGGGATGAGATACACGATAAAGTGACGGGTCTTGACTGCGGGGCGGATGATTATATGACCAAGCCCTTCTCGCCCGATGAGCTGCTCGCCCGGGTGCGGGCACTGTCCCGCCGTCAGGGAGATGTGGTAATTGAGGAGTTGGTGTTTTCGGACCTGACGCTTAATCTTTCCACCCATACGGCGCACTGTAAGAATAAATCGGTGCATCTGGGCTTTAAGGAGTTTGAGGTGCTGCGGCTTTTAATGGCAAGCCCGCAGATTATCGTTCCAAAAGAGGACATCATCACGAAGGTATGGGGTATGGAATCGGATGCGGAGGATAACAACGTGGAGGCCTACATATCCTTTTTGCGCAAGAAGTTTTACTATCTTGGCTCAAAAGTAAACGTAGGAACAGTGCGCAAGGTGGGATATCGCCTTGAAGCGCAATAGGTGCGCTTGATTTAAAAAAGAGCCATAAATAAAAAAACATGTCTTGGCACAAAGCATTGCCACCGCGCGGTTTTTCATCTGGCTACTCGTATTGCTTTAAAGAAAAAGTAGAATGAATATCGGATTCCTTAGAAACGTCTATCACTGATGCGCCGCAGGTGTTGCGGTGGGGAAAGGATGCAAGATATGTTTCGCAAGCTGCGCAGAAAGTTTATCGTTATTAACATGGTATTTGTGAGCGTGGTGCTCCTTATCGTGTTTGCGGCGCTGGGCTTTTCCACATATCAGGGTCTGCGGGAGCAAAGCCGCAGTGCGTTGCGCGCGGAGATCAGCCGTGGCTCCGAGCCGATGCCGCCCAAATTTGAGATCGGCTCCAAGGATCCCGCACGCAAACCATTTGCCTCCGTTCCTGTGTTCAGCGTGACCCTGAGCGAGGATGGCGCAATTATAAAAATAACCGGTGAATACGTCAAGGTATCCGACGAAGTGGTTTCCGCGGCGGTGGAAGGCGCGCTCCGGGATTGCGGACAAAACGGTACAGTCAGCTCGCTTGGGTTGCGGTTTATGCGTGGGACAAACAATGACGGGATCGTTATCGCCTTTGCGGACATGACCTCCGAACGGCAGGCGATGGCAAATTTTTTGGTTGTCTCACTATTAATTGGTACAGGTGCGCTGGGGGCGTTTCTTCTCGCCAGTCTGTTTCTTTCAAACTGGTCTTTGCGCCCGATTAAGCGCGCATGGGATCAGCAGCAGCAGTTTGTCGCGGACGCATCCCACGAGCTAAAAACACCGCTGACCGTTATTCTCGCAAACTCTGATATTCTGCTTTCACACCGCGAGGACACGGTGGAGAGACAGGCGAAATGGATAGAGTACATCAAGGCCGAGGCTGACCGCATGAAAAAGCTTGTGGAGGAGCTTTTATTCCTCGCAAAATCCGATCAGGCAGTACCACAGGCGCAGGAAGCCCGTCTCAATTTCAGCGACGCAGTATGGAGCGGCTTGCTGCCGTTTGAATCCATCGCCTTTGAAAAAGGAATTTCCTTAGTTGGCGAGATTACGCCCGAGCTGTATGTAAAAGGCAAGGAAACCGAGCTTAAACAACTGGTTGCCATCCTGTTGGACAATGCCTACAAATACGTTGGGAAAGAGGGTTGTGTGACACTGGTGGCAGAACGACAGGGCGAAAAGGTGCGCCTTACGGTCAACAATACCGGGGAACCCATTGACCCAAAGCATATCACACGACTTTTTGAGCGTTTTTACCGCGCAGATGAATCCCGATTCCGCGAGCGAGGCGGGTACGGGCTGGGGCTTGCTATCGCAAAGCGCATTACTGAAAACCACAGGGGAAGGATATCGGTGGAAAGCTCAAAGGAGTTGGGCACAACCTTCACAGTGCTCTTACCCATTCGGCTGTAGCCGCCAATCTACGAGATACTCTTTTCCTGCAAGCATGGTTGTTGCGCTGCTTCACCGCTCTCAAAGCTGCTTAGTGTCGGAAACTAGACCGCCTGTTTTCTGCTTCACCGTATCAGGTATGCAATGTCCGAGCGAAACGGTTTGAGTATTTTTTGGCATAGTCAAGTTTGACGGCACCTACTACGAAGGCGTGAAAAAGGTTCCACATCGTGTGGGGCTTTTTTTATTTTCGTAGCAAACTGTCAAAATCTTCGGGTTGACTTTTGGGTATGTTATACTAGAGTCTATCCGGTAAATATAAAAATCTGTCATAATAACCAAATCATAATGCAAGCAAGGAAGACAAAGGCCTGAAACATAGAGGATAACTTATCGTATCTTGTAGCGATACGGCGAAAATGT
>JAEZCT010000042.1 GCA_023433405.1 Bacillota bacterium
CCGGTTACACAATCGATCAGGATTATCCGGATCTGTATTACATGGAGGGCAACGAGCTGATTAGTCAAGCGGTTGGGCCGGAGTATTTCAGCCTGAATTATACGGTAGTCAAAGATCACACGATTTCCTATGGATTAACACTGGCCGATGAGGGCGATTTCAAGCAGTCGGTGAAAACAGTCGGCTCTTTCGCGAGCGGTGCTGCTGACGAATTTATCTCCGATGATATCGGAGATCACCGGCATGGGTATATACTGATCGCCGACGGGCAGACCTGGCTGTCTTCGATAGATTTCTTTGACAGCGAGGGACGGTTTATGACGGACGAAAATTCATTCCAAATCGGGTGGAACCAGGACAGCTATCACTGGAAGGGCAAGCCCACTGAGGTGTGGAATGTACAGCGGTATACACAGATGCGGGGTGATACTGTGGATAAACACAGGCTGTTGTTCAAGTACGGCGGGACGGAGGAATATGAAACGGAAATGCACGCCTTTGCGGACGACAGCGGAGCGGGCATACAATACGTTTGGCGCAGCCACAACAATCTGGTCAATCAGTGTAGAATGGAACCTTCCGAAAAGTTTGATATCGTAAACCTGCCGCCGGACGCGCAGGCTTATTGGGTGGATATTGAAAAGGATGACGGGACGGATGAAAACATTAGGGATTTGCTGGTGAAAGGTGAATTGAAAGCACCCGATGAGCCCGGCGCATACTGCCTGATTGTTAAAGCGGACGGATTTATCCACACTCTGTTTGTTGTTGTGGAAAAACAGTAGCTCAAGTAATAGGGTTTATCAAAAAAGTTATTCTGTCGTGCCAATGGCACATAAGGCTCGATATCCATTCAAGCACAGCAGGATTCGCCTCTGCGGAGCACTTGACAGGGGATTTCTCGCTATGCTCGAAATGACAGGTTTGTTTGACGCTCTCCCCCAAGTTTCCTTTAGGGTTCACGCCGCGAGAAGTGAGATCCACGTAACCAATTTCACCGGCAGAGAAGGAAGAACCGGTTGTATTACCCTGAGGTGTGTGATACAGTGATGGCATATCAATTGTGAAAATAATGCCAGAGCCTGCACTGACGGGCGCTGCATATATAAGGAGTTTTTAATGGCCAGGTTTACCATTCCGAGGGACATATTTTTCGGCAAGGGCAGCATGAGAGAGCTCAAGAATCTCAAAGGATATAAGCGCGCGTTCATCGTGACGGGCGGCGTGATACCCAAGATCGGCCTGCTGGATAAGCTGGCGGATATATTAAGGGAATGCGGCATGGAGATCGCGTCGTTCATCGACGTGGAGCCTGACCCGTCGGTGGAGACGGTGATGCGCGGCAAGGAGCGCATGCTGGACTTTAAGCCGGACATCATTGTGGCGATCGGCGGCGGCAGCGCCATCGACGCGGCCAAGGCGATGTATGTGTTTTACGAGCACCCGGAGCTTAATTTCGAGGACATCAAGGAGCCGGGTACGGTGCCGCGCCTGAGAAACAAGGCGATATTTGTGGCGATACCGTCCACCAGCGGCACGGCCAGCGAGGTGACCTCATTTGCGGTGATCACCGACACCAAAACCAAGGTGAAATACCCCATCGCCGACTCTGACCTGACGCCCGATATCGCGATACTGGACAGCGAAATCACCGCGACGATGCCGCCTGTGCTGGTGGCGCACACCGGCCTTGACGCGCTGACGCACGCGGTGGAGGCGTATGTGGCCAAGAGCCGCTCCAGCTTCACCAACCCGCTGGCGATACATTCCATCGCGATGATATACGGTTATTTGAAGGAGTCTTACGACGGCTGCATTGACGCGCGCGGCGAGATGCACGTGGCGCAGTGCATCGCGGGGATGGCGTTTACCAACGCGCAGCTGGGCATCACGCATTCGCTGGCGCACAAGACCGGCGGGCCGTTCCAGCTTCCGCACGGGCTGTGCAACGCGATACTGATGCCTTACGTGATACGCTACAACGAGAAGGATTACATGGCTTCGCGCCATTACGCCAACATCGCGCGGCGGCTGGGGCTGCCGGGGCTGACCGAGAAGATACTGATCAATTCGCTGATTGAGGGCATACAGAGCCTGACGCGTTCGCTGGACGTGCCGCTCACGTTTGAGGCGGCGGGCGTGCGCGAGTTTTTGTTCAATATGGAGAAGCGCGCGATTGCCGAGCAGGCGTTCCTAGACCCGTGCACGCTGTTCAACCCGCGCGAGACGACTGTGGATGATTTGGAGAAGATACTCGAGTGCGCTTACTATGGGAAGCTGGTGACGTTCTGATATAATGGGCTAAGACCGTGGAGGCGCTGCCTCCACACCACCGCCCAAGGGATTAATCCCTTGGGGAACCAGTCAGGGAAATGCTTTGCATTTCCCCTTTTTTGTTCCTTGGATAATATGTACCAGAAAACTACCTGAGAGATTAGTAAATATGGAATGAGAAATTCAATAATTCAAGCTGATGCATAATTTGGTTTATTGCACGTGAGGATTTTTGGAACATTTAAATAGCTCTGGGGTAAAAGGAATAAATTTATATTATGTCGAAATATACAGAATGTCTAGAATGAGTAGGAGAATCTCATAATGGATACTTCTCGGCAAGGTATTTGCCATATCTGTGGCAAAAACTCAAAATTAACATTTGAGCATGTTCCTCCATTATCAACGTTCAACGATAAAAAAATCAAATCTGTCTCCGGAGAGCAGTTGTTCTCGACAAAAAATAGACCTTGGGATACTTCTGGAATGACCTATACTTTACAACAACGTGGGGCAGGATTTTTCTCTTTGTGCGAATCTTGCAACAATAACACAGGTTGCTGGTATGGAAAAGAATATACGAAATTTGTTTGGAGTATAGGAAAACTTATGTATGATAGAGAAGAAGATTTTATAGTAAATGAATTTACCCATTTGCAACTATATAAAGTTAATCCACTTGCTATAATTAAACAGATGTTATCTATGTTTTGCTCAATTAATAAAGATTACTTTATTGACGATAACTTAAGAGAATTCATATTAAATAAAACGAGCAAAGAGTTAGATAAAAAGAAATATCGCCTATGCATGTATCTTACAAAAGATTTGTGTATTAGGTATGCAGGGCTAACATGGCTTTTTAATTTAGAGAATTCAGACTCTATCGCTGTGAGCGAAATATCTGCTTATCCAATTGGGCTTATATTATACTTGAATCCAGAAAATACACATGTATCACATGGTTATGATATTACTGATTTTGCTAATTGTGAATATAATACCGAATATAATATAGACTTCAGTCTACCTTTATATGAGAGAAATTCATTTTTCCCACTAGACTATAGAACAAAAGAAGAAATTGAAGACTGTATAAGAAAAAAGAAAACTTAAAACAAAACGTGTATGATTGATTGGAAATGCGCAGCATTTCCAGTGGGATTCTTAAGGGGCAAGACCCTTAAGCGGGAGTTTGAGGGCAGCGCCCTCAGGGCCATTTGTCTGCAGCAGGTTGCGTCCAATTTAACGTAAGAGTATAATGGCGGTACAACGATGCGGAGGGAAACGTATGGAATTCACCAAGATGCACGGGCTGGGCAACGACTTTCTGGTGTTCGAGGACGATGGCACGGGCCGCGACTGGAACGCTCTGGCGGCCAAGCTGTGCACACGTCGTCTGAGCGTGGGCGGTGACGGCATCATGGTGGTGCTCCCGTCGGATACGGCGGACGTAAGGATGCGGATTGTCAACGCGGACGGCAGCGAGGCGGAGATGTGCGGCAACGGCATCCGCTGCTTTGCCAAGTACGTATATGAGCGCGGCATCGTGGAAAAGGAAGACATGACGGTGGAAACACTGGCAGGGATTATAAGACCAAAGTTGGTCGTGGAAGACGGCAAGGTCAAGGACGTGTGCGTGGACATGGGTAAACCGTCGTTTGACCGCGCCAGTATACCGATGCAGGGCGAGGGCGACGCGGAGAACGTGGACATAGAGGCGGCGGGACGCGCCGTGACGATATCATCGATGCTGATGGGCGTGCCGCATACGATGGTGCTGGTGGACGACATCGAAGCCGTGGACGCGGAAGTGCTGGGACCGGCGATTGAACGGCATACGATATTTCCCCGCAAGAGCAACGTGAACTTCGTGCAGGTGCTGGACAGGGAAAACATACGGGTGCTGACATGGGAGCGCGGCGCGGGACTGACGCTCGCATGCGGCACCGGCTCGTGCGCCAGCGCGGTGGAGACATACAGGAAGGGGCTGACGGGCCCCAAGGTGAATGTGCACCTGTCGGTGGGACGGCTGATCATTGAATACACCGGCGACGGACGCGTGCTGATGACGGGACCGGCGGAAGAGGTTTACACCGCCGCTTTGAGCAAATGGAACTGAAAGATGTAAAACTCCCCCGCAGCTTTGCGGTGTTGACTGAAATATTTTCCGCCCGCGGCTTTGAGCTGTTTTTGGTGGGCGGATACGTGCGAAACCTCGTCCTCGGGCTGCCCGGGGGCGATTTTGATATCTGCTCCACCGCGGACCCGGTGACGGCGGCGGCGATCTCGCGCGAGGCGGGGCTGTCGGTGACGGAAAAAGCGCTGGAGCTGGGCACCATCGAGATACGCGTGAAGCTGGACGGCGAAAAGCACAGCTTCGAACACACCACGTTTCGGCGGGACTACTATCCGCCGGGCGGCGCGCACCGCCCCTACCGCGTGGAATTTACGCAGGACATCCGCGAGGACGCAGCAAGACGCGACTTTACCGCGGGGGCGCTGTACCTGAAGCTTGGGACGATGGAGCTGGTTGACCCGACGGGGCGCGGACTGAGCGACGTGCGCAATAAGGTGCTGTGCGCGGCGGCGGTTGATCCGGACGTGACGATACGCGACGACGGTTTGCGGATTATGCGCATGGCGCGGTTTGCGGCGGAGCTGGGTTTTTGCGTGTCGCCCGAGCTGCTGGACTGCGCGGCACGGCGGGCGTCGCTGCTGGCGGACATATCGCCGGAGCGCAAGCG
>JAEZCT010000076.1 GCA_023433405.1 Bacillota bacterium
GGGCGTGGAAGAGGTGGAGGTTACCGATCTTGACGGGCCGGATGAAAACGGCGTTTATACCTATAACGCCACGTACAGGACAAAGGATTACGGCGAGTTTACCAACGCTTACAGGCTGACCGTCTGGCCGGGAGTTGGCGGCGCTGGCAAGGTGATGTGGGATTATTCGCTGATATTTCCGGAGATGGAGGCGGGAAGCAGTGTGCGTGTGAAAACGCTGACCGCCAGCCGCGGAGAGATATTTGCGGCGGACGGCACGGTTCTTGCGGCCAACGGTTATGCCGATACGGTATTTATGGACACTGCCAAGGTAGAGGATATTGCGGCGGTGGCAGCAGCGGCTGGCCCGGTGACCGGGTTATCCGCTTCGGAGATCACGGAGAAATACAACAAGGCTCAGGAGAATAAGACGCCCATCGTGACGCTGGGCGCTTTTTTGCCGGGCAAGCTGACCGAACAGCAGCGGCAGACCCTGCTCGCGGTGGCGGGTCTGGGCATCGACGACAAGATGTATACGCCGATTCGCCAGTATCCGCTGGGCGAGAGCGCGGCGCACATGGTGGGCTATATGGGATATCCGCTGGACGAGGAGGGGCAGGCAGCGGAGGAAAAGGCAGGCGTATCCGGTCTGGAGATGGCGTATGACAAGCAGATGAGAGGCCAGAACGGTAAGATTGTCTACATTGAGGACCGGTGGGGGCGTAACATCCGCACACTGTGGGAGAAGGAAAAGCAGGAAGGACAGGATCTGCGGCTGACGATCGATACCGGTTTGCAACAGACCGCGTATCAGGCGCTCGGCACGCATCTGGATTATACGAAGGGCCAGTCGGGCGTTGCGATCGTGCTGGATGCCAAAACGGGTTTCGTGGAGGCGATGGCAACGTACCCGTCGTTTGACGACAACCTTTTTACCTTCGGAATGTCCGAGGAAACCTGGGATTTTCTGAAGGCGCCTGAGAGCAACCAGCCGCTGTTTTTCCGTGCGACGCAGGGCCAGTATCCGCCGGGCAGCGTGATCAAGCCTTTTACCGCAACTGCAGCACTGGAAGCGAACGCAATAACGCCGGAAACGGAGTTTGAAGGCGAGATCGTGGACAACAAGTGGACGCCGACCGAGGCGGGCTGGGACGGACGCTATATCACGCGCGTGGAAAACTCGGGCACGCCGCTGAAACTCTATAACGGACTTATTGAGTCGGACAACATTTATTTTGCTTATATCGCGATGAAGCTGGGCGCTGAGACGTTCGCGGAGTATATGGAACGCATCGGCATGGAATCCGCAGTGCCGTTTGACCTGCCGGTGAAGGAGGCCAACCTGATCAACTCGGACAGCCAGATGACGCGCAGCCGTCTTGCCGACTCGGGCTACGGGCAGGGGCAGCTGCTGGTCACGCCGCTGCAGATGGCGGTGATGTATACCGCGTTCGCCAACGGCACGGGCGATATGATGAAGCCGGTGCTGGTAGAAAGGTTGTGCCGAACGGAAGGGCTGGATTATACCACGGTGAGCCAGACCGAGCCGGCCGTATGGATAAACGGCGCGGTGAAGAGCAGCACGCTGGATATATTAACGCCGATACTGCATGATGTGGTGGCGGAAGGGACCGGCAAGGCTGCGCGTATCCGTGGCGTTCAAATTGCAGGCAAGACGGGCACCGCGGAAAAGTTTGACGATAAGTCCCGCGAGATATCCTGGTTTGCGGGGTACTGGCTGGACGGGTATTACGACCGGCTTGTTATCGTGATGGTGGACGTGGCGACGGAGGAAGGACCGGTGAAGTTCGAGATCGCCAAGGAACTGCTGAAGCCGTAAGCGTGTTGAAAATGGTTAATGCGCGGGTTATATGATATAGTGGAAAGTGCCGTTTCGCGGACGGCGATGAATGAAGCGGGCATAAGCCCGTTTATAAGCGGAGGAAACGGATGATTACGAGTGTGTTTTTACGCGGTACGGAGGATTTGAGCGAACCGTTCGCCATACGTCGGGCGGTGTTCATCGAGGAGCAGGGCGTGCCCGAAACGGAGGAGTACGACGCGTTTGACGAGCAGGCACTGCATCTGATGGTGTATGCGGACGGGGAACCGGCAGCGACGGGACGCTTCTGGTTTGACGGTTCGGTGTTCAAGATCGGACGGCTGGCTGTGAAGAAGGAGTACCGCGGGCAGAAGCTGGGCGATCTTGCTCTCAGGGTGCTCATATACAAGGCGTTTTCGACCGGCGCGGAGGAGCTGTATATCAGCGCGCAGACTTACATCATGCCGTTATACCGCAAGTTCGGTTTTCGCGAGTACGGGGAAGAATATATGGAGGCGGGTATCCCGCACTGGGCGATGAAGGTGAAAAAGGACGAAGTGGTTTATCCGTCCGCATGCGGCCGGCAATAGAGGAGGAGACAGCATAATGGAGTTGAGTGTGCAGGCAGGGCTGAAAGCCCGTGTGGAAAAGATGGTTGAGTATAAGGATACCGCCAAAGCGGTGGCGAGCGGGCTGGCTGAGGTTTTTGCCACGCCGTCGATGATCGCACTGATGGAGAACGCGGCTTACCTTGCTGTGCAGCCGCAGCTGCCGGAGGGTGCATCCACCGTGGGCATACGC
>JAEZCT010000037.1 GCA_023433405.1 Bacillota bacterium
ACAAAGAGTGATAGAATAGATGCTGGGTGATAAAAATGATGACAAATGGATACGAAATAAGCGATGAAGCATGGAATCGAATAAAGCATATGCTACCACCAGAGAGAACAGGTAAGCCGGGCAGACCGTGCAAAACAACAAACCGAGATGTGCTTAACGGTGCGCTGTGGATAGGGCGCACAGGAGCACAGTGGAAAGAGTTGCCACAGAAGTACGGCAAGAAATCAACCGTGCATGAACGCTTCAAAACATGGAAAGACAGCGGTGTTTTAGAAGCAATTTTTGCAGAGCTTGCGAAAGAATGCGATATGCAGGATTTGTCCTTTGATAGTACCTCCTGTAAGGTACATCAACACGCGGCAGGTGCAAAAAGGGGGCGGCAGAGCGAGGATTGACCTCTGAGCAAATGAAGAAAAGACAGGACATAGGGTTGTCACGCGGCGGCAAAAACACGAAAATCCATGCTCTTGTAGATGGCCTAGGCTATCCAATTCGTTTAATTTTTACAAGTGGAGAGGTCCACGACAGTAAAGAAGCTGTGGCGCTTTTAGAGGGCTTTGAGCTTTCCGAAAGTGCGGTCTTGGGCGACAAAGCCTTCGGAACAGTCCAAATATTAACCTATATACGAGAGAATAACGCCACGGTAGTGATTCTCCCAAAAAGCAACGCGGCTGATCCTTGGGATTGCGATTTTTACCACTATAAAGAAAGACATCTTGTAGAATGCTTTTTTAATAAGCTGAAACATTTTCGCCGTATCGCTACAAGATACGATAAGTTATCCTCTATGTTTCAGGCCTTTGTCTTCCTTGCTTGCATTATGATTTGGTTATTATGACAGATTTTTATATTTACCGGATAGACTCTAGTTTGTCAATATCAGAAAGAGGTATCCAACGCAGAGGTAGAACCGAGTATTGACCGTAAGTTATAGTTGTAGCATTATCACCATATGGCGGCGATGTAATAATCAAATCCACGCTATTTTCAGGAAATCTTCTTCTGTCAGGCAATAATGATCGCGTATCGCCATAATATAAACGGCTTGTTTCAGCACCACGTAATCCTTTAAAATCAATGACAGCATTGACATTTGCATTTAGTTTTTCAATAAAGTTGTCGAAGCAATCATAATCTGATTCAGAAATAACTTCTGCAAGTTTTATATGGAGTTTAAATGTGCTTGTTCTGGCGTTATCGGCTTGCTTTGCAATTTCGGCAAAAGTAACCCAAAACAAACGCCGGTATTTCAGATCAGGTTCTTGAAGAATACACTCTCTAATCTTACTTAATGCCTCAACGACAGCTCGAGTATACCATTTTGTTATTCCATCAAAACTAACGGTTTCAATGGAAGTCGTTTTGGCAACATCTATCCGTTGTAAAAGCTGATTCTTTTTTTCTATCAATGTTTTTCGTGCATATCTTTGCGTTTTAGATAGCACTGTTAGATAAGAAAGAGGATTAATGTCTATGCCAATAACATTGAGATTTCGAACAAGCCCTTCTATAAGAATGGTTCCAGAACCCATAAATGGGTCAAGTACATTGCGAATATACGGATCATATTTTAGTACTAAGTCGAATATCTCACCTTGCATATTCGGAACCATAACCGCAGGATATTTAATCAAAGAATGAACATGATCGCGCTGGTCATTGCGTCGAAAATCCCAATATGTTTCATCGCATTCTTTTGCACGAAGATCTGCAATGAGTTGCTCAATAGCCATTTTTGCGCCTCCTTTCATAAAAAATATATGTCTTTATTCTATTCGGGAAAGCAGTTGCGAATGAACTCGCAACCGATACTCTTACAATAATCCTTTCCCTTTGCAGGGTCAACACAGCCTACTTTCTTGTAATCCGAATTTCTAATTACCTGATGACAATCCGAAAGTCTTGCTTTGAAAGCATCTTTATCTGCTTGAGTTATTTGAATGCGAGTTGGATCATTTTTATTGAAATCGTATGATTCAATAAAATCAACCATATCACCTGTTAAACTTTCAAAGCCGAGAACATACACCATAAGCTGATTTTTTATCTGTTCACGCGATAAGACTTCTGCGCTTGATTTGAAGTCAATGATTGTAATGGTGTTATTGAGACTATCTCGAACTAAATCAATCCTGCCATCAATAAATAGATATTCGTTTATACTATAATCAATAATCTTTTCGGAAAATAGTATATTCGAAAAATTGTTCTGATTGTTTACGATATAAGCCTTTAGATGTTGAAACGCTTTTGCTTTCATCGCATCAACGAGTAATGGTGAGCCATAAGGCAAATATAAATATCTGCTGACAATCTTCCTTATTATATCGTCGGTAAATGCAGATATCGCCTGATAATTCTTATGCACATAATCCAGCATGTTATGGACAGAACGTCCGTAACCCATTCGGATATTAAGAGGCGAATGGAATCCAAATACATTAAGCATTTCAAATTTGAACGGACAGTCAAACAAATCTTTTAGTAATGAAAAATTCAGCGTGATAACTTCATCTGTAGAAAATTTTTTATCCTGAGATTGCGAATATACTGTATCTAAAGACAATGCCTGTAAAGCGTACTGAGAGTTTTTCGCTTCAATATAAGGCTGTGCCGGCTTTTTATATGAACCTTTTGTACCAAAAGATTGAGGTGAACGCGTCATGATTAAGAACTTTTCACTTCTGGTTATTCCAACATAAAAAAGACGGCGGTTGCTCTCATCATCATTTCTGTAGGCGCTCTCTATTGTTGCATTGTTAAAAATTCCCCAAGCACTGGTGCCTCCCGGATTTTTCAACGGGAAAATCGAATTTTGAGTTAGGAATGGCAAAAACACAACAGGAAATTCCAGACCCTTGGATTGATGGTAGGTCATGATGCGTAAGCTGCGAATTGTTTTGAAGCTCGGTGATAGCCAACCTTCGGGGTAAATAGACGGTGCATCATCTCGAAGAAATGTTTCAAATGCACGAAGTTTATATGTCGGTTCCATATCAAGATAGATTTTCTCAAAATCGTTTATTATCTCAGTAAATTTACCCCAATTATATAGTACGCGTTCATCTGGAACATTACCAAAAAGTTGCAAATCCGCAAAAAGGTTTTTCAGATTTTGCTGAATAGTATATTCATAAGAATCTGTTTCATGGAAGAATACAACAAAATCTGTAAGCAGACTTCTGATTTTGGCATCGTCCAAATGAGTAAAGGGCGTCCACTGTTCAATCAATTTGTCGCTGATTTGAACTGCAGAACGGCTAAATATTTTTTTATCGTAAGTATCAATAATTCTAAAAACATCTTGAAACGCCGTACAAATTGCTTGAATTTCTGGAGCCTCAAATAGCTTCTGCGTTCCTTCAACTATAAAATCAATATTGTTATCTTGCAAAGCTTGAATCAATTCAGGTATTTTCTTAACTGAGCTAACAAGAATAACCATATCGTCATAATTCAAACCATAGGTTTTTCCGTCTTTGGTATATACCGCTCCCATGAGTTGCTTTATCTTTTGAACTATAAAATTGACTTCTGACTGTCGGTCATCAAAATCATAGGCAATGACATCTCCGGACTCATAAGTTTGCGTGTTATTGCTTTTCATTTCTTTTGCAAGTCGGATTTGATTGTTTTGGATAACTTGCCGAGCAATGTCAGTAATTCCGCAACTGCTACGAAAGTTCAAATCCAAATCCTCACGGCGTACATTTTGATAACGAGTCTGAAAATCTCGTATATAAGTCAAATTGCTTCCGCGCCAGTGGTATATTGTTTGGTCGTCATCACCAACAACGCACAACAGAACGCCTTTGCTGTAGAAATAGTTTAGTATCCGCTCTTGAGCATCATTGACATCCTGATATTCGTCAACGATTAGATGCTTTACGGTTGAAATTATGTAATCATCGAATAAGCCTTGCTCAAGCAGTGCAAGAGTCTTAACAATAATCGATGTATAGTCGAATTTGCTTTTGGCATCGAGAAGTTTTTCATATTTTGCAATATGACTTTGTAGTGCGGCATTAAGATTGTTAACACCATATTCACGGGCAATGTCTAAAAAGGTTTTGTATGCAGTTATTGCCTCTTGCAGTTTCGCGTTTGCCATATTGTCATAAGCGAGATTGTAGGTGCTTCCGTTTTTGGCGTGATATTGTACATCCATAATACCAGAATCTCTACGAAAACGCTTCATAAATAAACGAGTTTGTACATCTTCCAACAACTCGTAGTTTTTGAAGTCGTCGCTGTAATTCTGTAAAAGAGAGAAGCAATAACCATGAATAGTGCCAATGTACATATCGGCAAGACCCTCAAGGCTGTTATTTGCTTTTTCGTATTCTTTGTAAATCTTCTGCTTCAACGAAGCTGCGGCTTTCTTGGAATATGTAACGGCAACAATGTTCTCAGGCTTAATGCCTGGTTGTTTGAGCAGATTCAAAATACGGGCAACCATAGTGGTTGTCTTGCCTGAACCGGCACAAGCCACCATTTACAGGTGTTGGTCAACTATATTTACTGCATTTTGTTGACTTAGTGTTAAGCCCATGATAATTCCTCCATTACTTTCTGTTTCTGCTATGTTTGCCGTTCCCGTTCTACTGCAGTTCCTCGCGAAACGCCCTTGCCAGTATCGCCTTTTTCATCAGCTCTATTTTTTCTACCACGCCGCCAAGCTCTTTTGCCTTTTGCTCCTGTTCAAACAGTTTGTCGAGAATACGGACGATTTCCCGCTGTTCGGGGAGGGAGGTTATTGGCACTTTAAGTGCAGATAACTCTTTTTGATTGATTTTTGGAAGCACTGAGCGGGAACCCGCTGTCGATGCTTGCTCCAAAAATTCTTCTGATAACATATAATACCATAAATAATGTGTATTGCCCTTAGCTTCAATAGGGTACATATCAGCACTGCATAAGCCATCGAAATCAACAACCACGAGTTTTGATAAATACGGTCGAATTTTTGAATAAATGATTTGCCCCGGATAAAACCGGTGTTTACCACTGGTTACACAGTCCTCTGCAATGGTGAAGTATTTTAGCAAAACTCCCGTATGTTTTTCGATGTTGTCTGGCGCAATATGCGGAAAATCGGGATATTTTCTGGGATCCACAAGATTGCTTTTAATATCAGCAACTTCATCGAACCTTTTAACCTCCCAACTCTCATCGCCAACCCCATGTTCTCTACGCCAAGCGGCGGTAAGCTCGCCAGTGAAAGCCTTATGCAAAATGGTGGCACGACGGGTCTCAAATTTATCCAGCGCGGATTGTGCCAGTTCCTTTGCACGGTCAAGCTTTGAGAATAGGCTTTCAATGTGAGCTATTATACGTTGTTGGGTTGCAAAAGGCGGAAGGGGCAAAAAGCTATCGGTTAAATCGCTCAATCTAATATATCTAATTGTCGAACCACGATGACCGCTTGTAATTTCTTGAATGTTTCTTAGTGTGTGATAATAAACATATTTTGCCGATGTTCCAATAAAATTTTGCAAAACATAGGTGCGCTGATAGGCATTAAATTTTCCATCATAAAAATTCACATGAAAATCACCGTTACCAGCAATCAGGACGCTATCGCCTTCAAATACATATTTATTACATAAATTCGGAAATTCAGCACAGGTATAGAAAAAATACTCCCCATTCTCATCTGCAAAATTCGCATCTTCTTTGCCAGTGACAATTTTGCAAATTTCACCTAGCCTTACCCATTCCCAACCCTCCGGCAGGGCGTAGGGCTGTTCTTCCGGCGTAACTGGGGCATATGTTTTCACTTTCGCCATCACCTCTCACCTCCAAGGTGACGCAGCTCCTTCACCACGCTGGCAATTAGGTCCACAGCTTCCTCCAGCTCGGAGATCATTTCCTCACCGCTAATTATCGGGTCGACAAGGTCGTCGTAATCCAAAACGCTGTCGTCACGAATTAGCCCCAAATCAAGGCTGTCGGCCTTTGCGGCAATTTCTTCGCGGGTATAGCACGAGAAACGCTCGTTCGAAACGGCGGAGCGGTCTTCAGCGGTGTATGCGGCGATAAAATCGGCAAAATGTGCGTGTGTCAGCGGCGTGGTCTTGCCAAATGACTGCATATTGGTGCGCAGGTCATAGAACCACACCTCTTTGGTGTTGCCGGTTTCGCCTTTGCAGCGCGTAAAAAATAATACATTGGTTTTTACGCCTTGGGCATAAAAAATACCGGTGGGCAAACGCAAAACTGTATGTAAGTTGCATTTGTCCATCAAGTCGGCGCGGATTTTTGCCCCGTCACCATCGGCAAACAGCACATTATCCGGCAGAACCACGGCGGCTCTCGCTTTTCCGTCGTGTTTCAAGCTGCGGTAAATATGCTGTAAAAAGTTTAATTGCTTATTCGATGTGGGATAAGTCAGGTCGTCACGGGTAGCACGCTCGCCGCCTTTCTTGGTACCAAACGGCGGATTGGTTAGTACCACGTCAAACCCGCTCATCTGCTTGCCCTGATTAGAAAGGGTGTCCGCAAGCAGAATCTGCCCCTCAATATCGTGGAGCATGGCATTCATCAGCGCAAGGCGGTGGGTATCGTGAACCAGCTCACAGCCTGTGAACGCCTTTTTCTTCTGAAATACTTGCGCATCAACGGGCAAATCGAAAAGCTGGTCGGTGTTTTCTTTTATGTAACGGTCGGCGGCTATCATAAAACCAAAAGTGCCGCAAGCCGGATCGTTGCAGAGCTCGCCGGGTTGCGGATTTACCAATTGCACCATAACATCAATCAGCACACGGGGCGTAAAATACTGCCCAGCACCGGATTTTTTCTCGCCAGCGTTTTTCTCCAACAATCCCTCATAAAGGTTGCCAAGTCCCTCTTCCTTTGCGGAATACCAGTCAAGCTCGTGAATGTTATTAATGATTTTCTCAAGGTTTTTCGGTTCGTCAATATTGGAGCGACTGCTCTGATAAATCTCACGGATACGCCCGGTACAGTTCTCGCCCAAATGCTGTAAAAGCTCATTGTAGAAGCGTTTGAGCTCCACGCCTGATTTTGAGCGTAACACATCCCAGCGGTATTCAGAGGGAAATTGTCCGTCAGTACCAGTTTCGCGGGTCATCTTTAAAAACAAAATATAAGTAAGCTCCGTAACATACTGGTGATAAGTTATTCCGTCATCGCGCAGCACATTACACAAGTTCCATAGCTTGGATACAATCTCCTGATTGGTCATGCGGTTTTGCCTCCGTCATCGTATAGATATTCGTTTAGTTCCATCATGTACGCATCGAATTTGCCAAGGAATATTTTATCAAGTTTGTTATAACCACCGGCGGTTTTGAAGGAACCGGAATCGAAAAGCTCGCGGTCAAGTACGGTTTCGGACAGCAAAGCTTTCTCTATGCGATAGAGCCAGTCAAGCTGCATTTTATTGAAGTTGTGGTTACCCCTCAGTTTTTTCACCGCACAGGTAATGCGCTCCTCGTGACTAAGCAGCTCCGCGCTGATTACATACCGCCGGATAAAGCTGATAATATCGGCGGCAATTTCCGCGCTTGTGATTTCTCTATAGGCTTCATTCAACTGCCGCTCTGTAAAGCCGCCACGGTCAAGCTCTAGCTTCAGTGATTTAAGACTTTCACGGGTAAGCTCGCGGGGCTTAGTACATACGGCATTCAGTGCGGCAATTTTGTTAATGTTCAGCATAATAAACTGCCGGAATTCGTCCAGATAATCCTGCGGCGAAACGCCGTCGCCGTAACCTCTGGTATGGCTAATAAGCTCGTCTTCATGGCTGTCAATTATCATCTTACGACTGCCGCAAACACCGCCATACTCAAGGATTTTAAACAGCGGCTTGTTTTGCAGGATGTAGATTTTCGCTTCTTCGGATTTCATATGCTCAATTTTATCAATCATCTGTGTCGGGTTAATGCCGCCGGAGAGGTCAACAAAGTGTTTTAGGGCATCATCACTGAGGTTCCGCTTTTTGCGCTGAACTCTTGCAATGATTAAATCTATCTGATTATTAACCTTTGCTGTGGAGTCAAGTGTCTCAAGCCCCTCCAACAAATCGTCAAAAGTGGCGGATTCATTTTGCACCACGGGTTTCATGGTGCTGACAGGGTCAAGGGATTCATACACGCCAACTGGGTCATAGATATCGAAATAGCTCTTGTTAATCGCCGGACAAAGACGGGTAGCGCGTCCCAACATCTGTTCAAACAGAATACGGGACTTTACGCGGCGCAAGAATATCAGCGTCGTAATCTCCGGCACATCCATACCTGTTGTCAGCAAATCCACCGTAACCGCAATACTGGGATACCGCTCATTTTTATAGCGTTTCACAGCTTCCAGAACCTTTTTCGGGTTCCCGCCCCCAACACTGCCGGTGATTTTCATTACCGCGTCATTTGGAACGCCAAGCGGTTCATATATTTCTTTGAGAATTTTGACAATTAAATCAGCGTGATTATCGTCCACCGCGTAAATCAAGGTTTTGCCTTCGCCCTCAGGGTTTATATCGGCGGCGATTTCATCGAGCACGGCTCGGTTAAAATTCTCTGTGATAACACGTCGGTTAAAGCTCTCTATTTCAAAGGTAAGCTCGTCCTCTAACTCGTCGCTGTTTTCCACCTCTCCGGTCACAGGATCATATATAACAACCTGCTCACCTTTGGTGTATGTAATCCCCTCTGTGCTGAGTTTCGTGCGAAGCTGGTGCGGTGGGTTGTGGTCAACCAAAAAACCCTCAATAACAGCACGGCGGTAGCTGTATTCAAACACAGGCTTGCCGAATATTTGGGCTGTGTGCAGGGCGGGCGTGGCAGTCAGCGCAATTTTCACCGCATCGAAATATTCAATCACCATGCGGTATTTGCTGATAAAGTCGCTCTGGTTGCGGTAAAGCTGTTCATCCTCGCCCATATCCTTGTCGAGTATATATCCGCGATGTGCTTCGTCAATGACAAGCAAATCATAATCCGTAACGCTGGGCATCGCTTCGCCTTCATTATATAAAATTCGTTTCACCATACTTTGCACTGTTGCAACATGTATTTTGGTGTCTTTTTCAATCTCCTTATCTTCAAGCTCCTTGACATTGTAAATCTCATCAAGGGTCATCAAGTCTTCCAATTTTACTTCTTTAAAAACATCCTGCGCTTGCTCACCAAGAGCGGTGCGGTCAACAAGAAACAAAACTCGCTTAAATCTGCCGGATTTTAAGAAGCGGTAAATCATGCCGAGAACCGTTCTGGTTTTGCCGGTGCCAGTCGCCATAGCAAGCAAAGCGGTGCTTTTGCCGTTAATAACAACGCGTTCAGATGCTTCAATTGCTTCTATTTGATATGGACGCAGGTTTAACCCATCCGGGTCGCGGAGCAAGTCTTTTGAAGTGTTTTCAAGTTCCGTATTTGCGGCGGCTGTGTCTTTTTCGAGTAATTCAAGCAAGCCCTGCGGACTCATCCAGCCTTGCAAAGCTTTGGGAATATTGCTGTTACTTCGCGCATCACGGAACCAGATGCCGGATTTTATTTGAAGCTGCTTGAGGTAGGGTCTTCCATTTGTAGCAAACAGGAACGGAGCTTTGTACTCGCCCCACGTTCCGGCGCAGTAATGATCGTCCTCTTTGCGGATTCCACGGCTGTAATCGCGGCATTGATAGTCGATAACTGCGGAAATATCTTTGTGGGCGGGTTTCGCTTCAATCACACCCATAAGCTTAAGACCACAAAACAAAGCGTAATCGGCATTGCCATATTTGCAAACTTTTGAATCGGTGCGCCATTCCGCAATAGCAATATTCCTGCCCTTTTGTGGTCTGGTACCTTTTGCATAACGCAAATTGACCGAATCGGCTTCCCAACCCACACGGCGCAGCTGCTCGTCAATAAGCATCCGAGTTTCTGCTTCCGACGGACGCAGTTTACCGGCAGTTAGGTCTGCGCGTGTTTTACGTTCGCTTGGCGTAACATTATCTGCGGGTACAGCAAGTGCTGCAAGTTTAGTGGCAAGCGCCTCATTCTCCGCAATAAGGCTTTTGTATTTGGGCTGGTCACTTATGTCCTGCGGCAAAGTGAAGTCTTCCGGTTCATAGTGGTAGTCGCCATATGTTTGCATAAACCAAACGGTCAGCGTATGCGCTAAGCGAAGCAGTGTTTTGCAATCTTCATGTGAATCATAATCTTCATGCACAGCGAGATTACGCTTCCTACGCAATTCAAACATAATATCTTCTATTTCACGCGGAAGCATCCCTTCTCGCTTTAGTATTTTAATTCTATTGGATAACGTGGCATTTTCCTGGGGTACGAAAATATTGTCAAGTTCAAACATATTCCCAACAAGCGTTTCACACAATGCGCCCAACTTATATAGACAGGTATTCGGATCGGAATACAGGTAGACTTCAGCTAATCCGCCGATTTTTGCGAGCGCAGGAAAATGTGCAGTTAAAAAATCAAAGTTACTGTGCAAAGCGATCCACCTCCTGTAACTTATTTTATTTTTGCAAGTTCAGACATTAATTCACCCGAAATGCCTTTTTCTTTACAGTAATCACGGATAGAAACAAGTGCCAAGTGGCTGGGCTTTGTACGCCCATTCTCCCAGCGATTCATAGTGGTGAAGCTCACATGAACTTCATGTGCGAACACTTCCTGTGAAATACCCAGTTCACTTCTTATAGCCTTTAAGAGTTCATCAAGCCTCATTAAACCAACCACCTTTGCGTAGGTACAAAAACCCAAAATATATTATAGCATATGCTAACGTTAGCTGCAACTGTTTTGAACCCAAATCGCTGAAACCGTCGTTTTATGGTGCGGACAAAATGTTTTTGCCTGACAAGCCGCATATACATATCCTGATTACCCTAACCCTATAACAAGGAGCGAATTTCTATGCACTACGAAAAAATTCCACAGTCGCTACGTCAGCGCGGATATTTCTGCTGCTGGCGTTTTGAAGAGCGGGGCGGCAGGAGAACAAAAGTTCCATATAACCCGATCACCGGTGGCGGAGCGCAGACCAACCGCAGAAACAGCTTTGCCGATTTTGACACTGCTCTCCGTGTTGTTGAGCAGTATGACGGAATCGGCTTTCTCATTGCAGACGGCTTGTTTGTGATTGACCTCGATCATTGCTTCAACCCGGACAGAACGCTGAAACTTCATGCTGTCAAAATTTTAGAGAAGTTTGATGGCTGCTACATAGAACGTTCCCCCAGCGGAACAGGTCTTCATATTATTGGCTACGCACCGGACTTCAAATTTGATAAGTCAAAATACTGGATGAACAATCGTGCACTCGGCGTGGAAGTATATATTTCCGGCAACACCAACCGCTTTATGACCGTTACCGGCGATGTCTACCGCGACGGCGACATTCTTACAAAATCTGCGGAATTGCAGGATTTTCTCGACAAGTTCATGCAGAGAAACTCGGCAGAGCTGCTAAATATACCGGCAACTGGCGAATCGTATCTTTCCGATGAAAATGTTATCAAAAAAGCCACATACGCCCGAAACGGCAACAACTTCAAAATGCTGTGGAGCGGCGATTTTTCTCATTACTCTTCGCAATCAGAAGCGGACTTGGCTCTTTGCGGCATCCTTGCATTCTGGACTAACCGAGATATTTCACAGATGGATAGGCTGTTCCGTCAGAGCGGTTTGTTCCGTGAAAAGTGGGATCGTCAGCAGGCAGGTTCTACATACGGGCTGATAACACTGCAAAAAGCCGCCGGTGAAATAAAAGACGTTTATCATATTCCGAAAAAACAGCGTGTTCCAACAGGTACCGGCAAACCGGATTTGAAAGAAATGAAACCCGAAGAAAACCCGCGCTATAACTGGGCAGATATCGGAGCAGGCAGGCTCTTCGCCGATTATTTCCGTTCGGTGGCGCGTTATGTGCCTGAGCGCAAAATGTGGTACTGCTTTGATGACACCCGCTGGGTTCCCGATATTGGCGCAGTCCGTGCATCCGAATTTTGCAAGCAGTTAGCCGATGAACTGAACCGGTACGCAATTGGTCTTGAAGACGAAAAGAAAAAAGTTGACTACATGGCTTATTGCCGCAAATGGTACAGCCACAATTTCCGTGATACCGTACTGAAAGAAGCACATTCCGTTTATCCCATTCAAATGGAAGAATTCGATACAGATATCTTTGCATTTAATTGCGAAAATGGCACGCTCCACTTAAACACCATGGAATTTCTGCCCCACAACCCGGAAGATAAAATCACAAAAAAATCCCCGGTGCATTATGCACCGAAAATCCGATGCAAACGCTGGGATAATTTTATCGCAGAGGTTATGAGCGGCGACATTGAGAAAGCAAAATTTCTGCAGAAATCGTTCGGATACACCTTGTCCGGTGACACGCAGTATGAATGCCTGTTTATTCTGCACGGATATCAGACCAGAAACGGCAAAGGAACTCTGTGTGAAAGCGTTCTTCATGTTATGGGCGATTACGGCGCGGCGGTGTCCCCGGAAACTATAGCGCTTAGACAGCATAACAATAGCAACAGCCCGTCTGAGGATATTGCCCGACTCGCCGGGATTCGTTTTGCCAATATTTCAGAACCGGCAAAAGGGCTTGTTCTCAACAGCGCAAAGATTAAAAGCATGACCGGGCGTGACACCCTGAACGCTCGCTTCCTCCACGAAAACAGCTTTGACTTCGTGCCGCAGTTTAAGTTATATATAAACACAAATCACTTGCCGATTGTTACGGATATGTCGGTGTTCAAAAGCAACCGTGTCCATGTTATACCGTTTGAACGCCACTTTCCCGAATCAGAGCAGGATCATTCATTAAAACGTGAATTTGGAAAACCGAAGAATCAGACGGCAATCTTGAATTGGCTGGTTGAAGGATATCGTCTTTTAGTGGAAGAGGGCTTAACCCAAACATCCGCTGTGTCAAGCGCAACCGAAAACTACCGGCACGACAGCGACAAGGTCGGTAAGTTTATCGAAGAACTGCTGGAGCCGGATGTAAACGCCGAAGAACGCACCTCTGCTGTGTATGCCGCTTATCAGAAGTGGTGCCGCCGCAATGGGTATTACATCGAGAGTTCATCTTCCTTTCTCAATGCGATGCGCTCTGTTGCTCGCGTCGAGAAACGCAGACCGAAGTCCGGCGGCGGTGCCACCAATATGCTCTACGGTTTCAGATTGCTCAAACCTGAAAGCGGACGGGGCGGCGGCGACGAACTCGGCTCGGATGAAACCTCTTTATGAAAATGTAGCACAGGTAGCAGTTTCAAACGGTTATAAAATATCTTTTCTCTCGCGTAAGAAGTAACGGTTATCAGGCGCAACATACGCTACAAGGCTTCAAAAAGCCCGGCAGGAGCAGAGATGGGGAGCTTTGCAGGGAAAACGCCCCATAGAAACGGATGCGAGGTTATGAAGCCCACTGGCAGCGTTATAATTGCAAATGAATCGTTTTACAGTGCCGGTAGGTTCGGATCAAAACACTCTTTGAATTCGGGTGATCGAACCTCTTTTGTCCTCGACGAAAGACTCAAAAATAACATTTACTTTCGTTTTTTAGTTCTACCACTGCCCGACGCTCCGGACATCCAGCATCTAATCTGTGAGCCCCAAAACCCCTTATGGGGGGTAGGGGGATCACAATCTCTACAGCCTTTTAAGCGTGTATCGCGGTAGGGTTGCACGCACAACGGTCGCGATTTCAAAAATTGGTGGCGAGCATTTAGGAGTTCATATTTTAACGGTTTTGACGGCACGATAAAACGCTTAAAATGCCCTATTTTACAAGCGTTTCCGGCACTGTAACCAGCCGTTTTTTCTTGTCATTGTTATATAACGGTGTTGTTTTGCACCCGAAAAAGATTTCATAGGTTTGATTACTTTTCACTGGTTTCAGGTTTTTTCATAGCTTTCGCCAAAGTCTTCTATTTATTAACACTATTCGCATGACTTTTGTTTTCGGGTGTTATTCAGCCCCTCAAATATGGGTTTCAAATGCTCCTTTGGGTGCACTTTCATTTAATAGTTCCATCGGATTTATACAAAAAAACAATAGGTTGAAACCATTTCTTGTAACCGGCATTTTAGGGCAATAATAAGTGTATGCGGACATCATTCATTCTGTGAATAATCCGTCTTCGCTGAGCAAATCGCCGCCGGTTCCGGCAGGTGCGTCAAATGTCAGAAAAGCCACTGACCATAAGGTTTTTCGCCGCATCAGATGGACAATTTTGATACTTGCTTTTATGTCAAAACAGAGCGTAAATGGTAATGCGGACAGCACGAACTGCACCGCAAAATCATTAAAACACGGAGGATAATCCATATGCAAAACATATTCGAATTCGCCGTTACAGGCGAGCGCAGGAAGTCGCTGGTGGCGGCAATGTCTGAGGTGCTGAACGCGCCTATAAAATATTTGGGGGCTCCCGGATTTCAATATCGGGTAGGCGAGTATGAAATCAGCAAAACCGGCGTAGTCACCGGTGCGTACGACCTTAACCTTTTCGTCGGGCTTGCGGAACGCGGTTTTGAGCCAGAAGTCAGCCCGCTACCGGAAGAAGAACTGGTGCAAGCGGAGCCGGAAAAAGAGCCAATACAGTTTACAACCCCACGCGGCATTTTCACGGTTGAAATAGTCTACCCGACCGCCGCAGAAGCCGAAGCAAACAATTATGGCATTTACTTCACGCACGAGGCGCATGATATTTACATTAAGCCGAACCCGGATGGTATAACCGAGCACAGAAAACTCTTCGCCCTTGTGGGAGAACCCTTGTCGGAATCGGAAACGAACGAATCGGATAAACTCTGTGTCGAAGTCCCCAACGATTTCACCGACCTGCAAATTGACAACCTTTCTGCGATAATTGCCGCTAAAGAGCCGTTGCTGAAAGAGGTTCTCGACGCAGAAGACCTGCCCATTCGGGTAACAGAGGATAAAATTGCGTTTAACTGGTTCACCCTATCCGATCCGGCAGATGCCGCCTACTATGTACAGTTTATATACAAGTTGTGTGAAACGGCAAAAGAGAAAAAACGCGTTATTGCCAAAAATCCCGGAGGATTTGAGAATCCCAAGTTTGCCATGCGCGTCTGGCTTGTGGGCTTGGGGCTTTCCGGACGCGAGTACAAAAAATGCAGAACGCTGATGATGCGAGGACTTTCCGGCGACAGCGCGTGGAGGTACTCTAAGCCGGAAAAGCCGGAGATTACCGAGGAAGGCGAGATGAAGGGCGATGAATAGCTTTCCAACCCGAGAAGAATTACTGGCAAAATACCCGCCGGGAACTGTTGTGGAACTAACAGCTCCCATGCGCGACCCTTACGAAAAACGACTGACCACGGGCAGTAAAGCCCTTATAACAGGTGCGGACGACTTTGAAAACCTACTCTGCCGTTGGGATAACGGTTCCACGCTGAATATCGTTCCCGGCGACCAGTTCAAAGTTGTCGGCAATTTTACCGATGAAATCAGGCAGAATTTGCTTTCTATACGCGCAAGCGACGTGACGAATATGTTTCAGATAGATACTGTACAGCGTATTGAGTTTGAAAAAGGATGGTATTCAACTGTCGATTTTCTCGAAACCTGTCGCGAGATTTACGCATGGTGGGTACTCAAGGGCGAATAATTCTCCGCATATATAAAAAAGCACAGCTCCTGCTCCGGCGGGGCTGTTGCTCTCTCATAAAACATTACCTTAGTTCATATTATTATAAGAGTGAAACTATTTTGGAGTGAATTTTACTATGCCGTCAAAACCTCTCAAACCCTGCAAATATCCTGGCTGCCCGGAACTTATCCGCGATGGCAGCTATTGCCTGAAGCATAAAGCAATTATAAGCCGCGAATATAACCAATACCACCGCGGCCCTGATTTCCGTCAGCGCTACGGACGGAAGTGGGTAAAAATCCGCAACACTTACATAAGCAAACACCCGTTGTGCGAGGAATGCGAAGCGAAAGGGCTGCTGGTTCCGGCGACAGAGGTGCACCACAAAAATCCGCTGGCATCCGGCGGCACAAACGCTGAAGAAAACCTACAAGCCCTGTGTAAAGCGTGTCACTCGCGGCACACGCTGATAGAAACAAAGCGCAAAGAATATTAAGGCTCCGCTCAGGCGGGGCTTTATTGTTGTTTATTCGTACTGTATTCGCGGGCTTACGCTCGCCGTCTGAGAACATTGAGATATCGCATACATTTTTTGCTTGGTAAGACGGTAAAAATTATTCGTAAAGGCTCTCAATCATCCTGAACCAAGTGTGATAACTAAGCTTGCCGGAAACAATGACATTCCCATCTGCTATCAACATTGGCTTTTGTGCTTTTAAAAGTGTTCTGTAATCAACGATAGGCAAACAAGCATTTAGCGTATAATCAAAGGCCAAACCGTTATCTTCCACTTCAACCCATGAATGCAAATATGTGTTTTTGTCAGCAAGCATAGAAACTTCTGAAGAAATGATTCTTCCTTTACCGCCGCAATATGATATCACTGCATAAGAACCTCTGTGACAATAACCCTGTCTGAAGTTGGTAGGCCTACCATCATCAATATGCCGAAACAAGTCCGACAAACGACATACGCGTACAACGCCGAGAGGCAAAGTGTGCAAGTCATATGCAAGGGGATCATCCGAAAGTTTTGTGATGTGGTTTATGACATTGGGAGTGATGTACACATCTTCAATCGGCTCACCATCCATCAGTTGCCGAATAGCTATAAGGATTTGATATTCGGTAACATACACTTTTTCACACTTTCTCAGCTCTTCATCGAAATGATCGTCATCTAATAAAAACATTTGCTTTAGCCATTCGGAACCGGCGTGTTCCTTGGCTTCATTCAATTTTCGTGCCATAACTGGTCTCCTCAAAATCATTATTCACACTGCCAGTAAATCTACATGAACCTCATTTCCGTCCTTGAAAGTGACGGAGATATTCCGTTTTGAGTACACGGTCATGTGGTCAGTCATGGCGCGGAAAATACCGTCGTCAAAATCGGTTAGAACGGTGTTTTGCTTTTGCAGATTTTCTACAAAGGCGACGATTTTCTGGCGGCGAAGAAGCTTGCTTTTCTTTTCATCTTCAAGAGTGGTCAGGCGTGATTTCAGGCTTTCGTATCGGGCAGCTAAATCGGCATAACGTTCCTGATATTCCGCCTGATTTTGCGCATGTTGGGAGTTTTCTTTTACCAACTTTTCAATATCGGCATAAACTTCGACACAGCGTTCCTGAAGCATTTCAATTTCCGTGTCCTGCCGTTCGGTATTTGTAAGCTGCTCCGCAATCGTAATGTAGGCTTGAATGTAATCTTCTTTATCTTCGATTATCCGGTTGAACGCAATAATAAAGACGCGTTGGAGTTCATCATCGGTAACCGCCGGTGTGTTGCAGTTGACTACACCTTTAACCCGATATTTTTCATTGCATTGCCAAACACGGTGCCGATAAGGCGTATTACTGCCCCAAGTTTTAGAGCCGAATATGCCGGTTTTGCAGTCACCGCAGTAAACCATGCTGGAGAAAATTTGACCGGCGCGGCGTTTTTTGCCCTGCGCGCGGTTTTTTTCGATTTCTTCCTGAACTAAGTCGAACACAATGGAATTTACTATCGCGGGATGCGATCCCTCAACCCAATAGGACGGGATTTCGCCGTTGTTTTTCTTTATTTCTTTGGTTAGGTAATTCGTTGTAAAAGTCTTTTGAAGCCTTGCGTTTCCGGCGTATTTTTCATTTTGCAAAATTGAATTGACTGTGGGGACGCCCCACTTATCTTTGCCGCCGGGTGTCGGAATTCTGCTTTCTGTGAGCATATTGGCTATAACATTTATCGTTTTGCCTTGCAGGTACAAATCAAAAATCCAGCGGACGATTTTAGCTTCTTCCTCCACGATTTTGGGCTTGCCATCTTCACCTTTGGCATAGCCTAAAAAGTTTTTATAAGGCAT
Source organism: Bacillota bacterium (assembly GCA_023433405.1). Classification (GTDB taxonomy): domain Bacteria; phylum Bacillota; class Clostridia; order Oscillospirales; family Ruminococcaceae; genus Acetanaerobacterium. Next base: position 17,947 of record JAEZCT010000037.1, read on the forward strand.
GGAAACTCTGCCTTCTTCAAAACTGCGTCTTTTTCCCCATGTAACATTTTGTGAAATTCCCCGCGCTTCCTCCTGCGCTAACGATGACATTATCGTTATGAGGAGCTCACCCTTACCGTCAAATGTCCAGATTTGCTCTTTTTCGAAGTAGCACTCTACACCGTGGTCTTTGAGTTTGCGTATGGTTTGGAGCGAGTCAACTGTATTTCTTGCAAAACGGCTCACACTTTTTGTAATAATCAAATCTATTTTACCGGCAAGTGCATCGGCAATCATGGTTTTGAAACCTTCGCGTTTTTTCGTATTGCAGCCGGTGATACCCTCGTCACTGTAGAGCGAAACAAAAGTCCAGTCCGGACGGTTTAGTATGTATTTTTCGTAATACTCGCATTGCGCCAAATAGCTGTTTTCCTGCTCCTCGGAATCTGTGCTTACGCGGGCGTAGGCGGCGACTTTTCTTTTTGCCACGGAATTTGTGATACCGTTTTGCATGAACTCTATGCTTGCCGGAATGACTGTTACATTCTTACCCGCCATTATTGATTATCCCCCCTGGATCGATTTTTTGCTAACTGCCGCTGCCTGGCGGCTTCACGCATTTCAGGTGTCCAACTATTCCGGCGGGATCTGTTCTCCCATGTGACTTCTTTTTCTTCACCATTAACGAAAATAAAAATCAGTTTGTTGTGTTCCGGAACCCGGATTTTTTGTATCAGGTATTTGAACAGAGTATCTTCAAATTCATCTCTATGAACAAGCTCCGCAAAATTAGCTTCTAAAATATCCTCCGGAATCTGCTGGCTGTTACACACTTCTTTGCCGTAGGTATTGAAAGTACCGCAAATCCAGACTGCCTTTTCGTATTTAGTACCAGCGGCGGTAATTTTGCGCCGGTAATGGGCTCCGCACTTGTCGCAGAATATTTTGCCGGTAAAAGGGTATGTTTTCGGGGCTTCGGTACTGCACTTGAAATGCACAGCACGGTGTTTGATTTCTTCCTGTACTGCGGCGAAAACCTCACGGCTTACAATGGGCTCATGCGAATTCTGCACATAATACTGCGGCATCTGACCTTCGTTCTTGATTTGCTTCTTGGAGATGTGATCCAGTGTAAATGTCTTCTGGAGAAGCATATCGCCAATATATTTTTCCGAACGGAGAAGGTTTGATATTGCAGATTTTGTAAACTTCACACCTTGTGAAAGAAGTTTCTTTTCGATAGCGGTAAAGCCCATACCCGCAAGATAGTCATCAAAAATCTGTCGCACCAGCTCCGCTTCTTCGGGGATAATGGTAAATACCCCATCTATCTGCTTGTAACCCAGCATATTGCCGCCGGTTGGCTTGCCTTCGGCGAACTGTTTCCGGATATGCCATCGGACATTTTCACTGCAAGACCTTGATTCTTCTTGTGCATATGAGCTTAATATTGTCAGCATCAGTTCGCCGTCGCCGGAAAGGGAATGGATATTCTGCTCTTCAAAATAGATATCAACGCCAATTTCCTTGAGTTCCCGGACAGATTCTAAAATCGTGACCGTGTTTCGTGCCAGCCGAGATATGCTTTTTGTAAGCACCAAATCAATCAGTCCCGCTTTGCAATCGGTGAGTAGCCGCTGAAACTCCGGGCGGGTGTCCTTTGTCCCAGTCAAAGCTTCGTCTGCATAGACAGCCACAAAATCCCAGTCCGGGTGGTTTTGAATATATTCGCTGTAATAGCTAATCTGTGCCGACAAACTGTGGAGCATCGCGTCTTTTCCATCTGACACACGGGCATATGCCGCAACCCGTGTTCTTCGCGGAGCTTCCTTTTTTGGCGGCCCAATTTTGGATATCTTCATCCTTGTTAACCCCCGATTCTCCGGTTAAAACCGTACCATTATTAACGCTCTTTTGGGGCGATAAGTCAAAACAGTATGGGCAAAAACCCTTGATATTGCTTAACAAATTAAGATTCAACCGCTTTTTCTTCGAGGTTGTGGGGTGCGGGTTCGTCACCGATTGTTTTGATAAGCGGATCATATTTTTTCGCAAATTTGTGTTTGATCGTTTTGAACGCCGTGCCTGTAATAAGCCCCTCTTTTTTCAGAGCCATACCAATAGAGACGGCGGCGCAGTATTTTCGCTGTGCCTCGAATTTCTCATAATCCATTGTCATTGTGCTTTCCCTCCGAGTGAAAATATTTCTGTATGTAGCAGTCATGTGAGCAGAATTTGCGCTTCTGGCTGGGATAGCACATGAATTCCTTGCTGCAATGTTGACAGACCCTTGTAATCTGCGATTTTCTCTTCATCAGGCCGTCATGCTCATTCCACCAAATCTGGCGGCATTTATTGCAACAAAAAACCTTCGGGCGGCTTTTTAGTTTCTGATCCAGTTGCTTGCCGCACTGTTTGCAAAATCCCCGATAGCCTCGATTCTCATACGGTTTCTCCATTTCGCCGTCGGAAAGTGCGTTGCGCCAGCAAAATGTCTTTATCGTATTTCTGGAAATCCCCATTTGCTCGCTGATTTTTGCAAAGCTTAAGCCATTTTTGCGAAGCAGGAAGATTTGCTGTTTTTGTTCACCGGTCATAGAATATCACCACCATATTCGCGAGGCTAGAATTACCGTTTCCAAAATATATGTGGCACCGGTTTGTCCTTATTCGCCAAAATGCGAACTTTGCTTCGGGGTTGAAGTTAAAGCGTGTATTTATCAATCAACGAGTCCAAAGTATTTTTCAGAACATCCCAATCAGTAATGTTCCTGACTTCCTCAGCTATCTGAGCAGTATAATTTACTCCGTTGCGAATGTGCCAAACAAAAACACTAATAGGCTGGTTTTTACGATAAGTACCGACTATCTCAATATCATAATTTGCATTGAGTTTTCTATACAGGCACATTTCCAAATCAATTTGCTTTATGGAATAGGCGGAACCCAAAAACGCCAAGAGAGCTTTTTGGTTATCGGTTGGTTTGTAAGTAGACATAAAATTTCTCCTTTTATCGTGATACATCAATATATTAAAGGTTGATTGAAGATATTCGCCATTACTGACTTTCAAAACGGTACCCAGAACTCAATATCATGTCGGATTTTCACGAAAGGGCAAACTGGTTACACCATAAAACAAAGGTAAGCTTGTTAGGCTTGTCTGCCTTGTCCCAAGCAGACAAAAAAATAAAAGTGCCATATTGACACTTTTTTCGGTTACATCAAAAAACGAAAGTCGGGACTCAACAAGAATCCAGACTCCATAATTTTACTGCAATATTGTAAAGATAAAGCCCGTCAATGCATATGACGAAATGAAAAAAGCCCCTGAAATCAGAGACTTCAGGGACTCTTCACACCATCGTTAGAACTTCTCCATTCTAAGATGGGAATTTGGTGCGGCAGACGGGACTTGAACCCGTACGTCGAAGACACACGCCCCTCAAACGTGCCTGTCTGCCAGTTCCAGCACTGCCGCACGTCGCAGGATTTATTATAGCACTGATATTGCCTAAATGTCAATAACTTTTTTTATGTTTTTGCAAATTATTTCGACGGTATTTTATTGCTAGCCAAATCACCCAAGCCTATCTCCCCGTCTTGTCTTCCAATGATGTGATTTCCTCGCGTAATGGGGAAACAAACAGGGTTTTGTAAGGATCATAAATCACCAGCCCGGGCTTTGCGCCCTGCGGCTTTTTAACGTTCTTAATCTCTGTATAATCCACCGGCACCTGTGCGCTCTCGCGAGCCTTGCTGTGGTATGCGGCTATGTTTGCTGCGGTGGTCATGGCCTCGGCGCTTGGCTCCTTGCCATCGGTCACCAGCACGGTATGGGAGCCCGGGATGTTATGGGTGTGAAACCATATATCCATCTTTTTAGCATCGCGTAGCGTCAGCCTATCATTTGAGATGTTGTTGCGTCCCACCAGAATTGTAAAGCCGTCAGATGTGCGATAGCGCATGGGTCCCATTGCCTTAAGCTTTTGCGTCTTATTCTGCCCGCGACGCTTTACATAGCCCTGTGCGCTCAATTCCTCGCGAATCTCCGCAAGGTCGGCTTCTCCAAAGCTGCGGGTGAGGGCATCCTGTACCGATTCAAGATACATAAGCTCCTGCTCTCCCGATGCTATCAGCTTGTGGAGCTTTTCCTCGGCGTTAGCGGCCTTTCGGTATTCTTGATAGTATCGCTGAGCGTTTTGCTGGGGTGTTAGTGCGGGGTCAAGCGCAATCGTCAGCTCCGTCAAGCTCTCATCGTAAAAGTTCTCAAAGGTCGCTGAGGCGTCTCCCTTTTGCATTCGGTAAAGGTTTGCGCTAATTAAGTCAGCCTTTACCTTTAATTCGTTTCTCCCCTTACACTCTTTAAGCTCCTCTCGCTGAATGTTAAGCCGACGCGCTACCCGCTCCTGGGTATTGGTAAGCAGCTTTAAGAGGTCATGGCACCGCTGACGGGTGCGTTCAACCCGGCCTCGTTCAATGTAAAACTGGTCCAGCAAACTTGAAAAGCTCTCGTACCGAACCGTTTTCAGCCCGTCTCCATATTGTTTGATATCCAGAAAAGAAAAATCCATGGGCTTTCCGGATTCATCTAAAACAATAGTCGGCGTTCCATTGCCGCCGCGCAAAATATCCCCCACCTGCCCGGTAATAAAGCGCAGCCGGTCGTAATGCTCCGGCAGCAGTTCACTTTTGAGCAGTGGCGCACCCTTTGAGGCATATGCCCCAATCTCTCGGGCAAGAATTGGGGATACGCCCTCCAACGCCGTGAGGATGACCTTTGAAAGCTCCCCATCCTTGGCGTTTTGTATTGCCTCGCATATCTCCCCCGGGCTGTTTTCAATCAGGCTCAGGCGTGCGGAAGCGGGTGGAAGTGTATACTGCATCCCCGGTAAAATTGGCCGCACGCTGGAGGTCTCAATGCCCACCCGCTTTAGCGAATCCAAAATCCTGCCGTTTGCGTCAATGAACACCACATTGGAGTGTCTGCCCATAATCTCAACGCATAAGGTCAGGATAACCCCGTCGCCCAACTCGTTTGTCGCTTCAAAATCCAAAAACAATACACGGTCAAGACCATGCTGACGAATCGCCGCAAGCTTTGCGCCTCCCAAATGCTTGCGCAGCAACATGCAAAACATGGGTGGAGACTGGGGGTTTTCTGGTGCGGCTTGGGTGAAGTGAATGCGCGCACCCTCTGCCCCCGTTGATATTAAAAGTTTGATTGCCCCGCCCTTTGCGCGAAACTGTATGAGCAGCTCGTCTCGAGAGGGCTTGTGTATCTTGTCCACGCGCGCACCCTGCGCCGCGTCCAATAGCTCCCGCCGAACCAGCGAGAGGGTCGCTCCGTCTAGTGCCATTTTCTTTGTCCTTATACTGCATTCCGTACCAAAAGCACATAAAAACAAGTCATACGCTTTGGTTTATGTTTTTTGACTCAAGTTTTTATAGCAGCTTCTGTCCATTATCGGTTAACAGCATTATCCCTTCTAATACTAACGTGCGAAAAAAATCTGAACCGCAAACACCGCAAGAATATGCCACAGCTTTCCTTGCTGATAAAAATCGCGGCGTCTCATTGATTATTGTATATAACTATATTAAAAATACATAACGTGATAATTGTATGCCGAACAAACACCATCCCACCTGCCCGATTACTCAGCGGCACATCCCATTACCAGGCGGCTACACATAGTCCACCGGTTCCGCGGAGGATTTACCGAGAATGAATTGAACATCGGAAAACTGATTTTGTAGCCGATTCTTTAAGGAGGAGACCGCAAGCATCTCGGTTGCGAAATGTCCTGCATCGATGAGGGTGTAATCTAAGTTTTTTGCGTCGATAAACACGTTGTGCTTAACATCCCCCGTTAAAAACGCTTCGGCTCCCGCCTCGATTGCAGCCAATAGGTACTCCGAGCCAGAGCCGCCGCAAACTGCTACGGTACTGATTACGGCGCTTCCCCGGGTATAGCGTACCCCCTTAGCCCTCAGGCGATGGGCGGCAAAGGCCGCAAACTCTGACGAAGTCATTGGGCTTTCTAGTATGCCAACCCGACCGATTGAAACGCTGTCCTTGAGCGCGTGGTTAATAAAGATATCGTAAGCGGGCTCCTCGTAAGGGTGAGCCTTTTTCATGGTCGCTATAACCGAGGCAAGACGGCTTTTGGGGCAGATCATTTCAATGCGTGCCTCTCGTACCTCCCTGAGAATGCCCGCCTTACCGGTAAACGGCTGAGCCGCCTCGCTTGGCTTAAAAACACCCTTACCCGTCACCTCAAACGAGCAATCGGTGTAGTTACCGAGAGTCCCCGCTCCTGCCGCTGCCATGGCATGTTTTACCTCATCCGCGTTGGGCTTTGGAACAAATACCACGATTTTGTAGTAATCCTCTGTAGCCAGGCTTTTAAGCCCCTTAACCCGTCTTAAACCCAAGGCGCGTGCCAGTACATCGTTAACCCCGCCGCCTGCAATATCCAGATTGGTATGGGCGCAGATGGCGCTGATGCCATGCTTAATCAGCCGGTACGCAATGGGGGAACCCTGCGCTGTTATGGCCTTTATCGGTTGGAAAATAACGGGGTGGTGACTGATAATTAATCTCGCCCCAAGGATGATTGCCTCATTTACCACGTCGTTTGTTATATCCAAGGCAAGCAGCGCCTTGGTTACAGGCTGTTCGTGGTCGCCCGCCAGTAAGCCGGAGTTATCCCACTTCTCCTGTTGGCGAAACGGTGCTACCCTGTCGATATACCCGTATATCTCACCTACTGAAGACATTAGTCACCCCTCCTAAACCTTTTAAGTCGCTGAATACTCAAACTCTTCGCCGTATTTGCTCGCCAAGCCGACGGCGCGCGCCCGCTTAATCAGTGCGTTTACCCCATCGGCTTTGCTTCCCTGATTTTTTGAGCCGGAACGCTTTAAGCCGTCGGCCTTGCGTTCCAGCGTGGCCAAATAGCGCCGAACATATTCCCGGGAACCTTGCTCTTTACTCGCCAGCAATCCGCCAAAGCATATAGCAAGCTCGTCCGGATTCATTTGGCGTCTTCCCGTAAAATGAACGCACAGGACGGTATAGCAGTGTATTCCCGCGCAAACGCCCCGCTCCTCCATAATCTCATACCCGCTGCGAAACAGAAAAGCGCGCAGATGCTCCGCGCGCGTCATGGGCTGAAGTATCAGTCGTACTGCCGGATTCTCAAGCCACGGGGTACCGCTTATAATTTGCGCAATCAGCTCGCCGCCCATCCCCGCTATTACAATATCCTGCGCACAGTTGGGTGTTAAGGCGCTAAGACCATCCGAAAGCAGGGTGATAATGCGTCCGGTCAGCGCATAGCGTTTTATGGTCTCCTTCGCCCGCGCAAGGGGCTGAGAGCCGATATCACACGCAAAGGCGGACGGGCAAACACCACTTCCCACCAGGTTTGCGGCGAGGTACCCGTGATCGGTTCCAATATCCGCCAGCACGCTGCCGTTGCGCACAAAGCTCGCTACCGCGGCAAGGCGTTCATCTAAAACCGGATATTTCATGTCTGCATTCTTCCTCCTAACCAACTTCTCCTGTGCCGTTCTTCTATTCCCTATGCTCGTTTAACGCTTCCTCTTGATTTAACAGGCGCACCTCCCGGGAACAAAGAAAGACCATTAAATACTGCGTCAGTGTCAGCAGCATCATAACCAGCAGGTAGCCAATGCGCACCTGGGGAAACAGTAAAACAATTACTACGCCGACACATCGACCCATACCTAGGCAAAAATCCTTGATGCCCAGGAATTCGTACTTTGCCTGAACGCTGCGCTCATTGCGTGAATACATGGTAAAGTTAATGGTCGCCATAGGGTTTAGCAAAATTACGTTAAAGTACGCGTTTACAGCGCTCATCATCATAATTGTAACCGCGTTGAGGGAAAAAAACAACAGCCCGCAGGTTACAAACAATACGTTTACCGCCCAAAACATCCATGTGACCCTTTTTTCCATCTTGAGAAAACGCCCGATCGTCCAGTTTGCAAGCACCGCAAGCACACCCACAAGCAGGGTGTTAATTCCCACAATCGCCTCGTTGCGCACAATCTCAAACAGCAGCACATTTAAGAAAAAGGCGAATGTACCCTCCCGCAGACCCCGGATAAACTCCGTACACATGCAAAGACGCCACAAATGATCGTGAATGACATCGTAAATCGCAAGCTTGTAGCGAGTCTTTCGGGTGGTCGCCTCGACCGGCGGGAGTTTTTTGGTACTGAGCACGATGGTCACCACAGAAAGAAACATAGCAAGCCCGAACATGATGACGTACCCCGTCATCCCTTCAAACCGCGCGATAACGTTTCCCGAAAAGGTCGGCATAATTAACGCCACCGCGCCGGCACTCATGCCCAGTAGCGCAAGCCCTACATCGCGGCTTCTCCGGGAGGTTAACATCATCAATAGAACATTAAACGCAATCCAGTAGGTGGTAGACGCAATGGCCGCAATGGCCGCAAGAAGCACCATGCCCTCCCTCAGACGGTTTGTAAACAAAAGCACGAAGAAGGCGGCATACAGCAGGATGTGCAGCGCAATTCCCGTTCGAGCTGAAATTAACGGTGAGGTTTTTCGCATATATAATCCGGCCAGCGGCATGGATAGGGCAAAGAAGAAATAAAAGGTTACGTTGTAGAGCAAAATGGCACGGTTATCCCCCGTCACCCGGTAAAGCAGAGTATTGATAAAAATACCGTAGGGATTGGCGAAAATAAGAAAAAATGTATGTACAAGCGCAAACCCCATAAATTGCTTTGAAAGCACTGAAGTGCCCAAAGCATCGGACATGCGCAGCTTAAACTTTTGAAATCCACCGTTCATATTTAATTCTCTCTTCCACATAAGCAGAAAATGATAGTCACTTAATGAGAAATTTGGCGGATCACAGCCGTGCCGTCCGGCATAAACCCAGATTTTGTGCCGCCGCACCAATAAAAACCGGACTTTTTTGCAGGTAAAAACCGCCCGATACTTTAACGCCCCGGACGGTTACCCACACAAGCCTTTATTCAGGGAACCGCTCGATGGGGTTGCAAAGCCGCGCAACTGAAAGCCGAAAAGGCTGTCGCAGACGGGATAGAGCGCCTTCATCCTTATTCCCAAAACCAAAGACTTCGTATTTAGTTGTTGGAGATATATTCGTTTATATCCTTGACCAAACCGTCACAGTCCACGCCGTGAACCATACATGCCTGCTCAATGCTCTCGCCTCTGGAGGCGGGGCAGCCAAGGCAGTGCATACCCATGCCAAGGAAAAACTGAGCCGTATCGGGATGGGTGTCGAGAACTTCTCCAATCAGGGATTGCTTTGTAATTGCCATTTCGGTTGTTCAGTCCTTTCTGTTGCCGTTCCGTTTGCTTTTAAATTCTTCATTTCATTGCACGGTACAGCCGGATGGCTACCGTGAAAAAAGCTTACGAAGATTGCCGGTTTACTCTATTATAATGTGCGCCGTGCGCCATTGCAATACACAAAGTTTAAACATTCCCCTTCTTTTATACTGTTTTTGTATTAAAACTATACCAAGCAAAATACTCAAACCACGTTCAAAGCTCCGTGAAGGAAATTCTTAAAGCAAATTCCGCTGTAAATGCATTGCAGATAACCTGTAAAACAGGATTAGCATAAGACCTTGTGCATCCTTACCCCCTGAGTTCTTTTGCGCTATGTTACTTTAAAATTTTAGGATATTTTAGTCATTTGTGTTTGTTTTCTGCTTGTTTCATAAACAGACAAATAACGTGATGTAAATTTAATTTTAATTTTTAGCCCAATGTTTGATAATGGCGAAAAAATGCTATATAATTAGCTATCGCATCCTGTTTTATGAAAAACAGATTACATAGCGTAGCGTCGGGCTTGAATAGGTCTGGCCGAAAGCGGGGAAAGCTGACATGGCAGAAGGAAAGAATAAGACCAAAAAGAAGAAGAACAAGCTGGTAATCGTTCTTCTCGTCATTCTGGGGCTGATAGCAGCCTTAACTGTGTACAACATCTTTTTTATGGACAAGACCATCCATGTGACCGGCACCAAGGCAACCACGGGCGAAATTAACCAGTATGTCTCTTTGACCGGCACCGTGGAATCCTCAAACGAGCGCTCGGTGTTTGCGCCCGCTCAGGTCTCGGTGACTAAGCTGCACATCAAAGAAGGCGATGTGGTTGAACAGGGCGCTCTGATTGCGGAGTTTGACCCGGAGGATTTGCAGACCGCCTACCAGCAGGCTTCGCTGCAGCACGCGAGCGCAAAGCTTGCCTATGAGGACGCCGTCAACTCCAATGAGGAAAACAAGAAGAAGGTTATCACCAAGGAGGATCAGATCCTCCGCACCGAGTCGGACATCGATGGTCTGGATTCGGCGATGGACGCCATCAAGATTTCAAAGCTGCAGGGCGATTTGAGCATGTACAAGAGCGAAAAAAGCCAGGCGAACGCGTCGATTATCAGCGACGAGAAGCTCGGTCAGCTAAAAAACAGCATGGATATCACCGCGCTTTCTCTTGCCTCCACAAAAAAGGCGTTAGACGAGGGTAAGGCCGGCCTTACAGCGGAGATTGGCGGCGTTGTAACAAAGCTTGCAATGGTAGAGGGCGGCATGACCTCGGCGGCATCCCCCTGCCTTGTAATTCGTGATATCTCCTCCCCTGTGGTAAAATTCTCACTGGGCAAATACGATATCAACACCGTTCGCGCCGAGCAGGAAGCCACCATTACCCTTGCGGGACATGCCTATGCGGCTAAGGTATCGCACATTGACGCGGTTACCTCTATAGAAGGCACCTCCATCGTAGTAAAGGCGGAGGCATCCTTTGACGAGCTGCCCGAAAAGGTCGTTCTTGGTCTGGAGGCCGATATCTCGATCCTGGTGGCCAGCAAATCGAACATTATGGTGCTTCCGTTTGAGGCAATCCGCACCGACCGCGACGGCTCCTACTGCCTGACGGTGAAGGATGGGATTGCGCAAAAGAACTATCTCGAGCTTGGTGTCGGTTCCGAAACCCACTCCGAGATCATATCCGGTCTTGCGCCCGGCGATGTGGTGATTCTTACCGCTCCCTCGCTGCTCGCGCCCGGAATGCCGGTTACGGTCGACTCGGTAGCGTAGCCGTACAGCGGAGAAAGGGTGTAATACATTGACCTTTTGGGATAACGTTAGGATGGCGATTAAAAGCATCGCATCGAATAAAATGCGTTCGTTTTTAACCATGCTTGGCATAGTCATCGGCATTTCTTCAGTCATTATGATTATTTCCGCGGGCGGCGGCGCGCAGAACCGCCTGATGGGCGAAATTGCAAGCATTGGCAAGGCCGCGGCCTCCATCAGCGTGGATGGCAAAAAGGCGGAGGAAAACGACTTTATTACCCTTGAGGATCTTGATATCCTCAAAAAAAGCATCCCTTCCATGGTGGCGGTTACGCCTGTGGTACAGCGGGGCGGTTTTATACAGGGACGCTCGGAGGATCTGGACGCGGTTTTTGTGTCGGGTACCGAGTATCTGCCCGAGCTTGCCAACCTGACCATGGTAAGCGGGCGCGCCTATAATCAGTCCGAAAGCAATCAGGGCAGCAAGGTTTGCCTGATAGATGAGGGAACTGCCATTAAGCTGTTTGGCAGCACCGATGTCACAGGGCTTACCGTTGATGTTACCATTATGCGTCGGAACGCGACGCTGCGGATTGTGGGCGTGTTTGAGATGAACATGATTAGCTACAGCGCAAGCAGCGGCATCATCTACACCCCCTATTCCACCTATCTTTCGATCACGGGAGAACGGCCTAGCGTAAGCAGCGTTTATCTGCTCGCCGAAAAGGATGATCAGGTAGACGGTATGTGCTCCTCGGCGGTGAATATATTAGAGCGCCGCCACAACAACGCCGGCGAGCAAATCTACATTGCCGAAAACATGAACAAGTATGTGGACCAGCTTAGCACGGTTATCACGCTGTTTCAAACCTTTATCGCGGCGGTGGCGGGCATTTCGCTGGTGGTGGGCGGCATTGGTGTAATGAACATCATGCTCGTTGCGGTAACCGAGCGAACCCGAGAGATTGGCATAAGAAAGTCCCTAGGCGCGCGCACCGGCGCGATACTCTCCCAGTTTTTGACTGAAAGCGCGATCCTGACACTGATTGGCGGTCTTATCGGAATTGCCTTTGGCACCCTGGGTGCGTTTGCTATCTGCATTCCGTTGGGGGTTGTTCCCGTACTTTCTCCCGCCGTCATTATCATTACCGTTTTATTTTCCTGCTCGGTTGGTGTGTTTTTTGGTCTTTACCCTGCCCGCAAGGCTGCGAGACTGCGTCCCATTGACGCGCTGCGCCACGAATAATGTTACGCTAACTATTTGCCGGAGCCTGTGTGGAATGCCACACAGGCTCCGGCTTACTATTTTTAGGGAATTAGTGCTATAACTTATTTTATACTAATATCCGATTTAAAAGAGTATAAAAATCAAGCGAAAAGCTTTAATTTATGGGTTTTCACGCGGATTTTTATCGACTCTTTTTGAGGAGATTAGTATTACAGCGGGATTCGGTAGCCGCGCGATTTCCTGCCGAAAACCCGCAACCGACGGTTGACAAAACGCTAGGAAGGGTTGATGGTAAAGGCGATGAAGATATGATAAGGTAATAGTACCAATTTGTGAACAGCTTTTGCTTAAGAAAATATTACAACGAGGTGAATGAGATGGATTTTTCACAGAAGCTTCAGCTCATAAGGAAGCAAAACGGGCTTTCGCAGGAGGAGCTTGCGGAAAAAGTCGGGGTGTCCCGCCAGGCAGTGGCAAAATGGGAGAGCGGGCAGGCATCACCCGATATCGGGAACCTGCTTCGGTTAAGCTCCCTTCTCAGTGTGAGTATAGACCGGCTTTTAAAAACCGACGATGACGACTGTGTTTTTAAGCTGGGCAAGGAACGGTTTCGCGCCGACTTGAATCTGGCAGAGTTCTTGTGCCGGGCAAAAAAGGAAACCTATGCGGGCAAGGGCGGCGAGATCGCCTCCTCCCGTCCCGCTTCCCACGACCTGCAATACAGCGAAGGTGCGTATAGCTACTACGACACCTATTTGGGCGGGGAAAAGTTCGCAGGGGCGGAGGCTGTTTGGCTGGAGCAAATACCGGTATGGGGTATGAACTATGTCGGCCGCGTAACCGACGAGGGGTTTTCAGGCGATTTTCTCAAGGAAGCGCTGTTCCATGTTCCGATAGAATACCCGTTTCGTGGGCCGATGCTGTACCTAAGCGGGGATTTTGCTTATCACTGCACCGTAAGCGGCGGTATGGAATGGTACCAGGGCTATGAGGATATCTTTTTAGGTACACAAAAGGTATATGAGTGCTTTTTCCACGGCGGCAGCATTGAATAATAAAACAGCTGGTATGCGCCTGTTTTGCGCAATGCCTTTTCATGTGCTTGACAATCCCGGCTCTTTGCTATATGGTTAAAAATAGGGCGCAAAACACCGGCCGCAACGATGAGCGGCTTGTTGCTTTTCATATGCCCTGTCCCTAATCAAATTGACACAAGCTTTGACCATTACACCGGAAAGAAGGCTATACCAATGAGGGTTATCGCAATTAACGGAAGCCCCCGCAAGGGAGGCAACACCAGCTACGCGTTGAAGGTGATGACGGATGAGCTGGAAAAGCAGGGCATTGAGACGGAGACCATCCAAATTGGGCAGCAGGAGATTCACGGCTGTATCGCCTGCGGGCACTGCTCCTCCTCTGAGGACCATCTGTGCGTATTTAAGAACGACCCCGTCAACGAAATTGCCGAAAAGATGCGCAACGCCGATGGCTTTATCCTTGGCGCGCCCACCTATTACGCGGGGATTGCGGGCACGATGAAGGCGTTTCTTGACCGTGTGTTCTATACCAGCTCCGGTTACTTTAAATACAAGGTAGCAACCTCTGTAACCGCGGTGCGGCGCGCGGGCGGTGTGGATACCATTCATCAGCTTAACAACTACTTAAACCTTGCCGAAACGGTAATTCCCCCATCCCAGTACTGGACGGTAGGCTACGGTACCGCAAAGGGTGAGGTGGAGCAGGACGGCGAGGGCATACAAACCCTGCGCAAGAATGCAAGGGCTATGGCTTGGCTTTTAAAGGTGGTGGACGCGGGCAAGGATACGATTCCCCTGCCCGAGGCGGAAGCCAGGGTTCGTACAAATTTTATTCGGTAATGCTATTATTCATAAAAGAGTAAAAACAAAGCGGGGGAGGACATTGCGTCCTCCCCCGCTTTGTTTACTACTGATATTTATAGGTCGAAGGGTTAAAGAAGCCATCCTGAAGGATGCTGATAAACTCGAAAGCACGCCCGGTACCGATTGCCACGCAGTTTGTGGGGTCGTCTGCCACACGCGCCTTCATGCGAAGCTCCGCCGTGATGTATTCCGAAAGCCCGCGCAGCAGGGCGCCGCCGCCGGTGAGCACCACACCCGATTCGGAAATGTCCGCCACAAGCTCCGGGGGAGTGCGCTCCACCACCGACTGGATGGCCTGAACAATCAAAGAAATCGGCTCGTCCAGCGCCTCCTTGGTCTCAGCCGCCGAAACGGTGATCTTTTGGGGCAGCCCGGTAATCAGGTTGCGCCCCTTAATCTCCATCAGGTCGTCCTCCTTCGGCTCCCATACACAGCCAATCTGCTGCTTTAGGCTTTCCGCCGTCTTTTCCCCGATGAGCACACTGTATTTGTTGCGGATGTATTTGATTAACGCGGCGTCGAACTTGTTGCCCGCAATCTTGAGGGAGGTTTTGCACACGATACCGTTTAAGGAGATTACCGCAATATCGGTGGTGCCGCCGCCGATATCCAGAATCATAGAGCCGCTGGGCCTTGAAATGTCCACCCCGGCTCCGATTGCCGCCGCAACAGGCTCCTCTATCAGGTAAACCTTACGGGCACCCGCGGTAATGGCGGCCTCGATAACCGCCCGGGATTCTACATCCGTAATACCGGAGGGTACGCAAAACGCCACGCGAGGCTTAAAGATCATATTTCCGCAGGCCTTTTTCAAAAAGTGCTTAATCATCTGCTCGGTCAGCACATAATCCGAAATAACGCCATCCTGCAAGGGGCGCACCGCGCGGATGTTATCGGGGGTTCTGCCCAGCAGCTTAAACGCCTCTTCTCCCACGCTTACAATCTTGCCCGACAACGCCTCCACCACCACGATGGACGGCTCGCAGAGCACCACGCCTTTGCCAACAATATACACAATGACGGTGGCTGTACCCAAATCAATCCCAATATCTCTGTTGCCCATTCAATTCGTTCCTTTCTGTCTATGCGACCCGCACAGGAGGCTTACACAAAAGCCTTGGTCAGTCCCGGTTTTGCTAACGATATGGGTTACCCGGCTCCTGCGCTTGGCTGCATTCGCGCCGTTTCTTAAAGCGGCTGTTAATAGGCCTTTTTGCCGGCCCGCAAAACTCTGATAATCAGTAAAGAAACCCGCGGCTGTAAAGCCTGTGGTTTAAATTAAAACATTTTGTCTATCCGCTTACCATTACCACTAATTATACAAACAACCTTGGTTTATTTCAAGCCTTTGTCGGTTTTGTCGTACAAAAAACGGCGCAGAACACGGCGCGCGCCCCACCGGCCCTTAAAACCCGGGTGCATTCCCGCAGGGTTTCCCCCGTGGTGGTGATATCGTCCACCAAAAGCAGGGTTTTCCCTGCAATCCTTGCCTTTCTTCGGGTCGGAATACGGTAGATTCCCGCCACGTTGTCACGGCGCTGCTCGCGGTTTTGCAAGTGCTGGGGACTATTTTGCACCGACTGAGTCAAAACCCCGCGAACAAGCGGCAAAGCCAACCGCCTTGCAAGTTCCCGCGCAAGCTCCTCAGCCTGATTATACCCTCTCTTTTGCCGGTTTAAACGATACATGGGAATATATGTAATTCCATCAAACCGAACGCCTTTATAGCGCCTTTTTACCTGTTTTGCCATATAGCCGCTCAAGCGTCGGGCAATAAAAGGTATCTTGCCGTATTTCAGCAGCTCGACCCCCTGCTTTGCGGTTCCCTCATAATAAAACGACGCGACGCAGCGCTCCCATTCATCCTTTTCTAGCGCACAGGTGCAGCTGCCTTCTTCCCTGCCGCAGACGGCACAGGTTATGCCGTCTATCGGTGCGAGGGACTGCGCGCAGTCCGGGCAGATCCATGCGTCGTAGGCGCAGGTATCGCCGCAAAAATGGCATACGCTGGTGAACAGCATGTTAGCGGTAAGCTCCCACAGACGCATACGGTTTTCTCCTTCCACACAATACGGGTTGGCTGCCTAATTGCTTTCGCCCAGCACCTCATCGATAATATATTGTCTGAGGTTTGAGTACCGCCATGTTTTCTTGTTGTTGCGCACCATGTAGGAGAGCGCCTCGGGGTTGCCTAACAGAATTAACAGCCGCTTTGCGCGGGTGACGGCGGTATAGAGCAGGTTGCGGTAATACAGGTTGGGGCCGGGCTTTGCCAGCGGGATGATAACCGCCTCGTACTCGCTGCCCTGACTTTTATGTACCGTAATCGCATAGGCAAGCTCCAGCTCGTTAAGCTGGTCAAAGCTGTAATCCGCTACGCGGTCATCGTAGCGGATGGTAACCAGCTGCGAGGGCCGGTCAATCTGCTCAATGATGCCGATATCCCCGTTAAACACCCCCGCACCGTTCTCGCCGTCGTCCCTTTCCCACAGAATATCATAGTTATTACGCACCTGCATCACCTTATCCCCCTGGCGGAAGGTAGCGTAGCCTGCCTTTACCTCCGGCTTATCCGTTGCCTTGGGGTTAATGGCCTGCTGCAAGCGCGTGTTAAGGGAGCCGGTACCAAGCTCGCCCAGCCGGGTAGGACAAAGTACCTGAATATCCCACAGCGGAGAATAGCCATAGGCCTTGGGCAGACGCGATTTGCAAAGGGCTTCCACAAGCTGCGCCTCCTGCGCGCCGTCACACTGCAAAAAGAAGAAGTCGTTATCCTTTACGTCGATAGAGGGCAGCTCGCCACGAATAATCTCGTGGGCGCTTGTAACAATCAGACTCTCGGCGGCCTGCCGGAATATCTGGGTAAGGGTCACAGTGGGGACGCAATCGCTGTCAATGAGGTCCTGCAGGATATTGCCCGCACCCACCGAGGGCAGCTGGTCGGAGTCCCCTACCAGTACGATTCGGCAGGAAAGCCGCGCGGCCGCAAGCACCGCCTCGAACAAGAGGGTATCCACCATGGAAAACTCATCAATAATCAGCACGTCGCAGTCAAGCGGGTTCTTGCCGTTTCTGCGAAAGGACACCTTATCGCCCTTGGAGTATTCCACCTCCAGCAGCCGGTGGATGGTTTTTGCCTCGTAGCCCGACAGGTCGGTCATCCGTTTTGCGGCGCGCCCCGTAGGGGCGGCCAGCATCACCTTGCCGCCGGTGCGCTTATACAGCTCGATAATTCCCTTGATTGTAGTGGTCTTGCCCGTACCCGGGCCTCCGGTGAGCAGCATAATGCCGTTAGAGAGCGCCATAGCAATCGCCTTTTTCTGCATCCGCTCGTAGGCGATGCCCATCTCCTCCTCGAGCTCCCTTATCTCCTTCTCCCAGCTGTTTTTCAGCTCGGGCGCAAGCTGGATAATGATCGAAAGCCTGGCGGCGATAAAGCGCTCCGCGTAGGCGTACTGGGGCAGGTAGATGTACTCTTTTTCCGCGACGGTCTCGAGCATAAGCGTCTCATTTTGAGACTGCTCGTAAACGGTATCCTCAATTTCGTCGGCGGAAACCTCCAAAAGCCGCTGGGCTCGCTCTATGAGCATCTCGTATGGCAGGCAGGCATGTCCGTTGCGACATGCGTCGGCTAAAACGCCCAACACCCCCGCCAGTATGCGCTCCGACATCTCCGCGGGCAGCTCAAGTGCCTTGCGCATCTCGTCGGCGGTGGGAAAATCCACCCCCACCTCCTCCGCGCACAGCACAAAGGGGTTCGCGCTGATGATATCCACCGCGGCGGGGCCATACAGCTTCCACGCCTTCACACAGCACAGCGGAGGCACATTATAGCCCTTGAGGTACGCCATAACCGTGCGGATGCCAAACACCTTTTTAAAGCTGTTCTCTATTTGCTTTGCCTTGGCCTTTGAGATACCGCTGATGGTGGAAAGGCGTTCCGGCTCCTTTTCGATAATCTCCAGCGCCTTATCCCCCAGCGCGTCCACGATGCGCTGGGCGGTTTTGGGTCCGATGCCCTTTACCGCGCCGGAGGCGAGGTATTTTAGCACCGCGCCGGTGGTGGCGGGCAGCTTTACCTCGCAGGTGACCGCCCGGAACTGGCTGCCGTAGGTGGGATGGGTGGCATAGCTGCCCATGAGCTTTACTTCCTCGCCCTCGTTAAGCTCGGCAAGCTCTCCCACCGCAATTACCGGTTCCCCTCCGCAGTTTAGCTCCAAAACGGAGAAGCCGGTATCTTCGTTGCGGAACACAATGGTTTCTATCGTACCTTCCAGTGTGCCAAATTCCTCGTTGTTCATTTCCTTGCGACCGTGCCTTTCCCGCTTGCTTTTGCAGATTGGGCTTGTACCCCTATCCCACACGCAGGCATGACCCCGTGGCATTCCTTCTCGGGCATCGCGTTGCAGACATGACCCTATCGTGAAAGAAATACCACGGGGCGTTTCCTGTATTGTCGTGATTATAAACCGTATGATCGCATTGATAAACCGTGCGGCGGCAATGCGTTTTGCCACTGTTCGGTTTATCCCTTTTAAATTCTTTTAATCGGAATCCGTATTACGACCCGAAGTCCTTTTATTAGTATAATCGTTCCCCTTGTGTTTGTAAACCTGCTACTTGTGTTTGTAAACCTGCTAAGTATGTAGGACGTAATGCTCGCGTTGCGCTATGCGTTGGTACCCACGGCAATGCGCGCAAGCTCAAAGGGCAGCATTCGCTCGCTGCACAGCGTGATATTGGGGTACTCCACTGCAAGGCGCGACGCAATCTCGCATTCCTCCGGGTCTTCTTCCTTGGTTACGAGAAGGATAATGGGCACGTCAGCGCGTGAGCAGGCCGCAAGCTGACACTGTGCGCCCCGCACCGCGTATTCAATATCCTCAACGTCCGGGCGGATGATTTTAATTAACGTCCCCTTAGAGCGGCGAAAGAGAAACAGCCGAACCAGCGTACTGAGCACACACAACAGACCATATACCGATAGCAGTGCCAGTACCGTAATCGTAACACTTGTTGTCATGGTTCATCACCCTCCTGTGTAATATAAATACTCCTGTTTTATTCTATGTTGCAGGAAAAATGATGTGTATGGCTTGACAAAACTAATCGCTGCAACTATAATGATGGTGCAATCTGTTTCAGGGCGAGGCGTAATTCCTCACCGGCGGTAATGGGCGCATGCGCCACAAGTCCGCGAGCGGGAACATAACCCGCAGATTTTGGTGTGATTCCAAAACCGACGGTTAAAGTCCGGATGAAAGAAACGAAACCGTACCGACACATCATTTTTCCGTCGTGTAGCGGCCCCTGAACTCATTGGTTCAGGGGCCTTTTTGTTTTGAGGAAATTTGTATTACATCCTTTGTGCTTGGGCGATAGCATAAAGGAAAATTCGCAACAAAAAAGTCGTCATAAGCCCCCTACACCGAAACAGTTGCCATATTATTATCAGGAGGCGCTTACCTATGCAAGCAACCTTAAAAACCAAAAGAATCACCTATGTGGCCATGTTTTCCGCAATTGCGGCGGTACTCATGTACCTTGAGTTTCCTTTGCCCTTTATGCCGCCGTTTTTAAAGGTGGATTTAAGCGGCATTGCCGTGCTGCTGGCGGCGTTTATGCTGGGGCCGATGGAGACCGTCGCTGTTGCCCTGCTAAAAGATCTGGTGCATTTGCTTTCCACCCAAACCGGCGGTGTGGGAGAGCTCGCCGATTTTTTGATGCTCACCTCCCTTGCCCTCACCGCCCACTATATCTACCGAGCCAACAAAACAAAACGGGGGGCGCTGCTCTCCTGCGTTGCGGGCAGCGGTGTGATGGTTGTGGTGGCGGCGCTTTCCAACTACTTTTTGCTTATCCCCTTTTACTCCAAGCTTATGCCCATCGACGCGATTATTGCCGCCTGCGCGGCGGTTAACCCCGCCATTGACAGCCTAGGCGCATACATCCTGTTCGGGGTGCTTCCCTTTAATATCATTAAGTGCTTCTTAATCTCCTTTGTCACCATGCTGTCCTATAAAAAGCTCTCACAGGTTTTAAGGCTGAATATGCCGCTGTAGGGAGCTGCCCCATTATCACAGGTTGTGCGACTTACGCAAAAACATACCGCCGTGTACGGGTTTTTTCAGGACAATATCGTCATTGACAAGTGCCGAGCATTTATGTATAATTAACCCGAATTGAATATTTCCTTATCGAGAGTGGTGGAGGGACAGGCCCTGTGAAACCCGGCAACCTGCAGAAATGTAAGGTGCCAAATCCTGCGTTAAAACGAGAGATGAGGCTTTGCGTACATGTTTTTTTACGCCTTGGCCTTATCGGTCAGGGCGTTTTTCATTTTTATGAGTTTTTTGGTTTTCTGCGATTTACCCCTTATTGCATTCGCGCTCGTCAGGTAAACTGCGTATACTAATATCAATCCCGTTTTAAGGGCAGCTGCGCAAAGAGACGCTTGTACTGCTCATTCCTAATTGCAGATTAAAATTTCATTACATCGGAGGTTTGTTGTTATGCCAAGAAAGCTGTTTACATCGGAATCGGTGACCGAAGGACATCCCGATAAAATCTGCGACCAGATCTCTGACGCCGTTCTGGACGCCATAATCGCCCAAGACCCGCTGGCGCGGGTTGCCTGCGAAACCGCAGTTACCACCGGAATGGTGTTGATTATGGGTGAGATAACCTGCGACTGCTATGTGGATATTCCAAAGCTTGCCCGCAGTGTGGTTCAAGAGATTGGCTATGACCGCGCGAAATACGGGTTTGATGCCACCACCAGCGCCGTTCTCACCTCTATTGACGAGCAGTCTCCGGACATTGCGCAGGGTGTAAACAGTGCGCTGGAGGTACGCGACAACACAGAGGACGCAAGTGACACCGGGGCGGGAGATCAGGGCATGATGTTCGGCTATGCCTGTGACGAAACACCGGAGCTTATGCCTCTGCCCATTTCCCTTTCGCACAAGCTTGCAAAGCGTCTTGCGACGCTGCGCAAGGATGGCTCGCTTGCCTATCTGCGTCCCGACGGCAAAACACAGGTAACCGTGGAATACCTGGACGGTAAGCCCGCACGGGTGGATACCGTTGTCGTATCCACTCAGCACAACCCCGAGGTATCCTTGGAACAGATTCGCCGGGATATCATTGAAACGGTGATTCACCCCGTTATCGGCGGCGGCTTGCTGGATGAGAACACCCGTTATTTTGTCAACCCTACCGGGCGCTTTGTTATCGGCGGACCGCAGGGCGACAGCGGCCTGACCGGGCGCAAGATTATTGTAGATACCTATGGCGGCTATTCCCGTCACGGCGGCGGCGCCTTTTCGGGCAAGGATCCTACGAAGGTAGACCGTTCCGCCGCTTACGCCGCACGCTATGTGGCTAAAAACATTGTTGCCGCACGTCTTGCCGCGAAGTGCGAGGTGCAAATTGCATACGCAATCGGGGTTGCCCACCCCGTTTCGGTAATGGTAGATACCTTCGGCACCGGCATCGTCCCGGATGAAGCGCTCAGCGCGGCGGTGCTTGAGCTTTTTGACCTGCGCCCTTCCGCCATTATCACCGCGCTTGACCTTCGCAAGCCAATCTACCGCCAGCTTGCCGCCTACGGCCATATGGGGCGTGAGGATCTTGGCGTCACCTGGGAGAAAACCGATAAGGCACAGGAGCTTGCCCGGCTTTTAAAACGCTAAACGAATACGGATAAGCTATCGTCCGGTATTTGATTGTGTTGTCTGATTAAAACAAAAACAGCCGCACGGCGAGGATGGAAGCCTCTCCTTACGGCTGTTTTCTTATACTAATATCCGATTTAAAAGAGTATAAAAATCAAGTGAAAAGCCTTGGCTTATAAGTTTTCACGCGGTATTTTATCTTAACATTTACACTTTTTAAGGACATTCGTATTAAACATCGGCACCCTCAAACTGGCTGTAGTAAAGGCGGCTGTAAAATCCGCCCTGCCTAAGCAGCTCGTCGTGGTCGCCCTGCTCGATCACGCGGCCCTTGTCCATGACTAAAATCACATCCGCCTCGCGGATGGTGGAAAGGCGGTGGGCTACAATAAAGCTGGTGCGCCCCTTCATCATATACCCAAAGGCAGACTGTATCTTAACCTCGGTGCGCGTGTCAATACTGCTGGTGGCCTCGTCCAGAATAAGCATAGGGGGCAGGCAGAGCATGACGCGCGCAATGCACAGCAGCTGTTTTTGCCCCTGACTGATGTTGCCGCCGTCCTCGGAGATTACAGTGTCGTACCCGTTGGGCATACGTTTAATAAAGCTGTGCGCATATGCCGCCTTTGAGGCGGCCTCAATCTCCTCCTGCGTCGCGTCGGGCTTGCCGTAGGCGATATTCTCTCTTATCGTTCCCGCCTTCAGCCAAGTATCCTGCAGCACCATGCCGTAGCTCTTTCGCAATGAGGAGCGGGTAACGTCGCGGATATCTTCCCCCGCCACCGTAATGCGCCCCTCGTCCACATCGTAAAACCGCATTAACAGGTTGATAAGCGTGGTCTTACCGCAGCCGGTTGGGCCGACTATGGCAATGCGCTGGCCCGGGTTCACTGACAGGTTAAAATCCTTAATCAGCTCCCGGTCAGGCTGGTAGCTGAACGCGACGTGCTCTATCCCCACCCGTCCGTCGCTTTTGAGCGTCACGGCGGTTTCGGGCTCCGGCGTTTGGGGCTTTTCGTCCAGCAGCTCAAATACGCGGGCGGCACACGCAAGGGCGTTTTGCAGCTCGGTGACAACCCCAGAGATTTCATTAAACGGCTTTGTGTACTGGTTCGCGTAGCTTAAAAAGATGCTAAGCTGACCGATGGTTAGGTTGCCGCTCATAGCAAACAGCGCGCCTGCAAGCCCCACCCCCGCATACACAACATTGTTGACAAAGCGGGTGGCTGGGTTTGTGATGCTGCTGTAGAAGATGGATTTAAGGGTTACTCCTTGCAGCTCGGCGTTAATGGCGTCAAATGCGGACTGGCTTTTAGCCTCAAACCCGAAGGCCTGCACAACCTTTTGACCCTCTATCATCTCGTTGACCAGCGCGGTTTGCGCGCCGCGCACCCGGCTTTGATTTTGGAAATATTGGTAACTTCGCTTTGCGATATACCCCGCAACAAGCAGACTGAGTGGGGTAAGCACCACCACCACCGCCGTAATAGTTACATTAATGGAGAGCATAAACACAATGATGCCAAGTATGGTCACTATCCCGGTAAAAAATTGGGTAAACAGCATGAGGATGCCATCCGAGAACGCGTCCATATCGGCAATCATTCGGCTGACCAGGTCTCCGCTGGAATGGGCATCCAGATAGGATAGGGGCAGTGACTCTATCTTTTTCATCATCCGGTTACGAATATCCCTTGAAAGACAAAAGGCGATGCGGTTGTTGCAAAGGTTAAAGACCCACTGAAAAACCGCCGACAGCCCCGCTGTGATGCCGATTACAACCAGTATGGTGGCAATTTTCCCAAAATCCACATGATTTTTGTCAACCATACCGTCGATTGCCCTGCCGGATAGGATGGGGATATAGAGCTGTGTGGCGACGCTTGCCGTCGCAAACAACAGGCTGATTGCCACGAAGGCGCGGTAGGGAGCGAGATGCCGCAGCACCCGTTTTAGGGTATCCTTATTCTTAAGCTGTTGCAGCTTCTTTGCGGGCATAATCACTCACATCCTTTCCTCTTTACCGTACTGACTTTCGTAAATCTCCTGATACACCGGGCAGCTAACCAAAAGCTCGTCATGGGTCCCCGCGCCCGCTATGCGACCGTCGTCCAGTACCAGGATTTGGTCTGCGTGCTTTATGCTGGAGGCGCGCTGGCTGACGATGAACACGGTTGTACCGGAGGGCAGTGTGCCCAGCGCTTTGCGCAGCGCCGCGTCGGTAGCATAATCCAAAGCGCTGGCGCTGTCGTCGAGAATGAGAATCTCTGGCTTTCTTAGGATTGCGCGGGCAATGGTCAGCCGCTGCTTTTGCCCTCCCGATAGGTTGCGTCCCCCCTGCTCCACTGGGTCTTCCAGCATAAGCCCCTTTTCCTTGACAAAACCCTCGGCCTGTGCCAAACTTAATGCGTGCCACAGCGCTTCGTCTGTGGCGTTTTCGTCCCCAACCAGCAGGTTGGAACGGATGGTGCCCGAAAACAGCAGGGCTTTTTGCATTACCACACCCACAAGACGCCTTAGCTCCTGCTTGGGGTACTCTTTTACGGGTCTGCCAAACAGCAACACTTCCCCTTGCGTTGCGTCATAAAAACGGGGAATGAGATTAACCAGGCTTGATTTGCCGCTGCCCGTTCCGCCGATGACGCCGATGACCTGTCCGCGCTTTGCGTGAAAGCTGATGTCGGTTAGGCTGTTATCGCCCGCTTTGGAATAGGCAAGCGACACTCTCTCAAACCGCACAGCCTCCTCCGAATCCATCCGCACAGAGTTTGCCCCGACGTAAGGGAAGTTCATCGCGGCTTCGGTTTTAAAAACAGCCTGTACCCGGCCGGCACAGGCGGCGGCCTTGGTAATTTGAATAATGAGGTTAGCGAGCTTTACAAGCTCAATCAAAATCTGTCCCATATAGCTTACCAGCGCAATCACATCGCCCTGCCTAAGCGCACCGATGTTTACCTGAACCGCACCCGTATACAGGACGGCGATGATTGCTAGGTTAATTATTACATAGGTGACGGGGTTCATCAGCCCCGATAACCGCCCAACCTTGAGCTGAAGCTTTGTTAAAAGTTCGTTAGCGGTCTCAAAACGGCTGATTTCCGCCTGCTCCTTATTAAAGGCGCGGACTACCCGAACCCCCGAGAGGTTCTCCCGTGTGGTGCCCAGCACCTGGTCCAACCGACCCTGCACCTTTTTATAAAGCGGCATGGTGAGCAGCATAATGCCGAACACCGCCAAAGATAAAACGGGGATAACCACCACAAATACCAGCGCGGCGTCACGGTTAACCCAAAACGCCATGACAAGGCTGCCAAACACAATAAACGGGCTGCGAAGAAACAGGCGCAAAAACAGGTTTAAGCCGTTTTGCACCTGGTTGATATCACTGGTCATGCGGGTAATGAGCGTACTGGTTCCGATGGTATCCATCTCGGAAAAGCCAAGCCGCTGCACATGCCCAAACAGTGCGCTGCGAAGACCTGTTGCATAGCCTACCGCCGCCTTGGACGCGTAGTACTGGGCAGTTATGCTGCACACAAGCCCGATTGCCGCCAATACCAGCAGTATGCCGCACTGGCGCAGAATGTACGGGGTATCGCTGTTGGCGATGCCGACGTTAATGATTGCCGCCATAACCAGCGGCACAAGCAGATCAAAGGAGGCTTCCAGCATTTTAAACAGCGGCGCCAGAATGCTCTCCTTTACATACCCTTTAATGTGCAAAGTCATATGCTTAGTCAAAAATTACGTTCCCCTTTCCGATTGACGAAGGTACTTTATCTAGTTTACTATAAAACAGGAGCTGTGAAAACCGGTTATGCCCAATCCATATGGCTTTTGGTAAAACTCTGTGCAAGACATTGCCCTTTTTATGGTACACGGCAGGCTAACTGTATAATTATTGCCAAGCCGTGTCGTACTTTGCACCCATGGGGAATGAAAGTAATATAATATTTATTTCTAAAAAGGAGACAACACAAACAATGTCCATCAAAAAGGTAACCTTAATCGGCCTTGGAGCAATGGGCGCGTTCTTCGCGCCCAAGCTGGATGCGTCCCTTGGCAGGGGCAACTTTCGCGTACTGGCGGAGGGAGAACGTAAAAACAGGCTGGAGTCAAGCGGTGTCACCATAAACGGCGTCACCCATCATTTTGCGGTAATTACGCCCGAGCTGCAGGACGACCCGGCGGACTTGGTTATTATGGCCATCAAGGACACCGGGCTGCGCAAGGCGATAGAGGATATAAAGCATCAGGTAGGACCATCCACCCAAATTATTTGCGTGATGAATGGAATTGACAGCGAGGAGCAGGTAGCGGCGGTCTACGGCTGGGAGCGCGTAATGTACTCCTATATGCGCGTTTCCATCGCCATGAAGGACGGCGTGGCGGATTTTGACCCCGATTTTGGTAAGGTTCATTTCGGTGAAGCCAAAAACAAGGAGCTGACCCAACGGGTTGTGCGTGTGAAAGAGCTATTTGACACAAGCGGCGTGCGCTACAGCATCGAAGAGGACATGATCCGGGGGCAGTGGTTTAAGTTCATGTGCAACATTGGCGAAAATATGACCTGTGCGCTTCTTGGCATCCCCTTCGGGGTATTTCGTACCAGCGACCACGCCAACGAGATCCGGCGCGGCGCCATGCGCGAGGTGATTGAGATTGCCAACCGATTGGGCATTGACCTGAGTGAGCAGGATATTGCTTTGCAGGATAAAACCCTAATGAACCTGCCCTTTTCCAACAAGCCCTCCACCCTGCAGGACCTGGAAAACGGACGCAAAACGGAGGTGGAGATGTTCGCCGGAAAGATGGTGAGGCTGGGTGGGCAGCTTGAAGTCGCCACGCCCATTAACTGGATGTTTTACCACGGCATCAAGGCGTTTGAAGAGAAAAACTCGGGCCGTTTTGAGATGCCGGAATAGGTCTGACGAAAAAGAGGGAGTCATCCGGGTATGGATGGCTCCCTCTTCAATTGTCCCGCTCACACTATCATTGATAAAAATCATGTGAGAAGCTTTGGTTTGTGGGCTTTTACGCGTATTTTATCTGCCATTCCACTTCTTTTGTGGAGATTCGTGTTAAGCGCCCCAGACCTCCTCGGCAATCTCTTTAATCAGCGTAATTTTATTCCACTGCTGTTCCTCGGTGAGGATGTTACCCTCCTCGGTGGACGCAAAACCGCATTGCGGACTGAGGCAAAGGCGCTCGGGCGGAACGATACCCGCCGCCTCCTTAATGCGCGCGATAATCTCTTCTCTTTCTTCCAGCTCACCATTTTTGGAGGTGACAAGACCCAGCACCACCAGCTTGTTCTCCGACAGCTCCTTGAGTGGGGCGAAGTCACCGGCGCGGTCGGTATCGTATTCGAGGTAGTATGCCGAAACATTCTCGCCGCCCAGCAAGGTTTTTGCAACGGGATTGTATCCTCCCGTGGTTGCCCATGTGGAATGATAATTTCCTCGGCAAACATGGGTGGTCACTGTTAAGTCGTCGGGCAGGTTTTTCACTGCCTCATTGTTTAAGCGCAGGTAAAGTAACTGCAATTTTTCCGGGTTGTAGCTGTCGCCCGCCATCTGCTTCCAAAAGCCCGTGTCGCAGAGCATCCCCCAAGTGCAGTCATCCAGTTGGATGTTTCGGCAACCAAGCTCATAAAATTTAAGGATTGCCTCCCGGTATACAGCGGAGATATCGTGGTACAGCTCCTCCAGGTCCGGGTAGTATTTCGCAATTTCATCCTCATTGCTGCCACGCACCAGCTCCGCGTAAAACTGCGCGGGAGAGGGTATGCACTGCCTTGCCTGAACAGTTTCGCCCACCGTCTCCCTTAAAAACCGGTAATGCGTAAAAAAGGGATGCTCAGAAAGTGCCAGTTTTCCGCATAGCCTCGCAGAATCCGCGCGCGTTTCCTCCCCGTGAAAGAAATAGCCGTGATCATGGAGGATATGCTCCACACCGTCAAAGCCCCAGAAAAAGTCCAGGTGCCAGTAGCTGCGGCGGAACTCCCCATCCGTCACCGCCTGAAGTCCCAGCTCCCGTTGCTTTGCTATAAGCTTTGTAATCTCTTCGTCCTCCACCCGTGTCAGTTCAGCTTGCGTTAGCCTGCCGGAGGCAAACCCCTCTCGCGCATCCTTAATGGCTTTCGGGCGTAAAAAGCTGCCTACTATGTCGTAGCGATACGGGGCGACAGTACGTCTGCCAGTGTTTTGATAGATTGCCATTTTACCATTTCTCCTCTGCTATATCGACTTATCCGATAGGATAATAACAATATAGCATGACAAAAGAGATATATGGTAACACAGAATATCGATCAGGATGTATAGGAAAAACCTATAACAACTCTACCCCATAATCCATCAAAACCGCCTTTAATTCCTCAAGGTAGGCAGAAGCCGAATGGGATAGCTGAACCTGACGGTTGGATATCCAACCCACCTGCATCTCGTCGTCCGCCTCAAGTAATACGGGTATGATATTATTGCCGTTTAGGTCGGCGCTGACAATGCCGGTGGAAATGGTGTAGCCGTTAAGGCCGATTAGCAGATTAAACAGTGTGGCGCGGTCACTGACATGGATGCTCTTTGAATGGAAGGTTGTGCTTAATATCTCCTCAGAGAAATAAAACGAGTTATACTCCCCCTGCTCAAAGGAGAGATAAGGGTAATCCCGCAGATCATCAAGAGTCACGGACGCTTTGGTTGCCAGCGGATTGCCCGCACTGATAAAGATATGCGGTTTTGCATGAAGCAAAGGGTGAAATTCCAACCGATTCTCCTTTAGCAGTTTAACTATGACCTTTTTATTAAAGGGATTGAGATATAAAATGCCCAGTTCGCTGCGCAGGTTTCTTACATCCTCTATAATCTCATAGGTACGGGTTTCTCTCAGGGTAAACTCATACTCCTCCGCGCCGCTGTTTTTTATGAGGTTGACAAAGGCGTTTACAGCAAAGGCGTAGTGCTGGGTGGAGATACAGCAAAGCTGCCGGGCTGGTTTTTTGCCAAGATAGCGCTGCTCAAGCAGCGCACTCTGCTCCACCACCTGCCGGGCGTAGCCCAAAAACTCCACGCCGTCGGTTGTGAGAACAACCCCCTTCGCGCTGCGGGTAAACAGCTCGATGCCAAGCTCCGCTTCCAGCTCCCTCACCGAACTGGAAAGGCTGGGCTGGGCGATGAACAATCGTTTGGCAGCCTCGTTCATAGAGCCGCAGGCAGCAATTTCTATCATATACTTTAACTGCTGTAAGGTCATTTCATCCCGCTCCTTCCTGCGTAAGCATCTTACCAGGCGGCTAATCTAAAACCATTTATGCTTTTTAAAATACACCACGCACCCCGCAACCACGGCAAGGCTGACCGCGATAATTGCTGGGTACGCGAAGGGCAGGCGGTATTCGGGCATATCCAGATTCATGCCGTACCACCCCGCAATCAGGGTTAGTGGCAGAAAAATTGCGGTGATAACCGTAAATACCTTCATAATTTCATTGAGTCGGATATCCACCTGCGATTGATACGCCTCGCGGATTTGTGTGACGTAATCGCGCAGGTTCAGCACGCTGTGGTACAGACGATCCACCCGGCTTAAGAGTATCTTAAAGCCGCGCAGCGACGCCTTGTCAAATAATCCGTTTTCATTGCCGGTGATATAATCCAGCACGCCCAACAGCTGCTCGTAATACCGCTTAAGCACCATTAGGCGCTTGCGCAGTAAGATGATGGAGTGGATGCAGTCCCGCTTCGCATCCTCCACAATCACCTCGTTTTCGAGGTTAATGATACCCTGTTCTAAATCCTCCAGACGGTCGGAATCCTTTTCAATGAGATATTCAAAGAAAAAGCCAAGCAGCCTGCCTAGGCTGGCATCCGGCAGGTCGTCGTTCTTCACCCGCTCCAAAAGCTCATTTACGGTGAGTGGGTTTTCGCACATGAAAAGCAACAGGTTCTTTTGAAAGAATATCGAAACACGTTCAAACGGCTCCTCTTGCCCCTGAATACGCAGCAGGCTGATACAGATTACGTCCATCCCCTCATGGCTCTCAAACCGGGCGGAGCGGTTTGAGAGCGCGTGTGCAGCCAGAGCGGGAGAAATGCCAAAGCGTTCCGCCGCCGCTTCTGCCTCCTTCGCAGAGAACACACCCACCCACTGCGCCCCCATTGCCGCCAAATCTGACTGTACCTGAGATATGCTCTCCTCCTCCAACAGCTTGCCGTTCTGCATCCGGTATAACATCATCCCGCACCCTTTTCTGTGTGTTTTCTATCTTTTTCAATAGCCGATC
Source organism: Bacillota bacterium (assembly GCA_023433405.1). GTDB lineage: Bacteria > Bacillota > Clostridia > Oscillospirales > Ruminococcaceae > Acetanaerobacterium. The sequence goes on from JAEZCT010000037.1 coordinate 48,137, forward strand.
TGCACTTTTTAGGGAATTAGTATTAGTGTAGCACCGGCGAAGGAGAATTGCAATTGCGGGCGCCAAACCGAACCAAAGCACATTTCTTTGAGATTATGTCCATTCCTCCGGTACTGTTTTAAAACAAAACGCTATACTGAAAGAGGATGGATTTGCTTTATTCGGGATAGGGGGTTGCGCTATGCTGGAAACCTTTGAGTACAATCGCGCGGCGGCGGTGAATTACGCCCACGAATGGGCGTTTACCCGCAACCCGCGCTACGCGGATTTTGAAAACTACGGTGGTGATTGTACCAACTTTATATCACAATGTGTGTACGCGGGCAGCCTCCAGATGAACTATACGCCGGTGCATGGATGGTATTACCTGGACCTCTCCAACCGCACTCCGTCGTGGTCCGGGGTGGAATTCTTTTATAAGTTCATGACTAAAAACAGCGGCGAAGGGCCGTTTGCGCGCAGGGCGCAGATTTCGGAAATTATGCCGGGGGATGTGGTCCAGCTCCGGTTTGAGCCCGGACGTTTCGGGCATTCCCTGCTGGTGGTATCGGTTACCTCACCCGATGAATCGGGCATTCGCATCGCCACCCATACCTTTGACAGCGACAATCGCCCGCTCAACACCTATCAGTTTCAAGAGGCGCGTTTCATACATTTTGAGGGTATGAGAAAGTATGTTTAATTGTACATTAGCCCGGTTTCTGTAAGCTTACATTTTTAAATAAAAGGCTCACGGTATGCCGCCGCGAGCCTTTTATCCTATTATCCGATTTAAAAGGGTAACCGTGTATAGCAATAAAGCGAAAAGCTTTGGTTTATGAGTTTTCACGCGGGTAATATACGCTATTCTACACTTCAAGAGGAGATTAGCCTTATAGCAGCATTTACGCTTTTGTCGGAATAGCGTATTGCGAATACTGCTAAGGAAATAATTGACTTGAGAATCTCCGAGCATTATAATAGTGTAACGATCTACAAAAAATTGCGCAGGCTACAGCGAAGGAACCTTGTTCTCCCCGTTTTCGGACGAAAGCCTTGATACATAAACCTTGCCCTGCAGGTCGCAGTCCGCATAAAACACCTCATGAACTTCGCGGATACCATGCTGCTCCAGCTGCGCAAAAAACCATGCCTTATCCCGGTTTAGCTGTATCAGGTTGCGCTCCACAAGCTTTCCGTCAATTATTAGGGGAATGGGCAGGCTCTTGGCGTCGGGACTCAGCTGAAAATCCGAAGGGGTTGCCGCGCGAAACCGGGTCTTTTTGAGGACGCTGACATTGCCGCTGCTTTCAATTATGGCGTATTCCACCTCGTTAAGGTCAAAGACATCCTTTTCTCTTAACGCCATCAGCACATTTTCCACCGAGTATTTGAGGCGTTTCATATTCTCTTTAATAAACTGGCCGTTTTGAATAATCACGGTTGGTCCAAATGTAATCTTGCGCGCCAGCTTCTTGTTGTTAATTAGGATATAACTAACCAGATATTGCAAAGCAACAATCAGCACGACGGCAAACATCGTTGGCAAATGGGGTATGGTCGGCTCCGCGATATCCGCGCCGATGACACTACCAATTACGATTATGGATAAAAAATCATAAACCGGAAGCTCGCCGATGTTTCTTCTGCCGGTTTTCAGTGTCAAAAGTAGAATGAGTGCCATTGCCGACACAATTCGAGCAGCTATTACGAAATAAGTCATATCAAAGCCCTTCCATTTTTTCTTATTATTGTGGTCGAATCCTTATCATTTAAAACATTCTTGCCGGTTAAGGCTTACCGAAAAAAAGCTCAAAGAACATGCAAAACATAAAAATCGAGGGAACATATGAAACACATTCGCAGTCGTTACAGCAAATCGCATTTGTTTGCACTGGCAACCATTATTCTGTGGGCATCCGCTTTTCCGCTTACCAAGCTCGCGCTCGGCTATTATTCCGTGCATTCGATAGGGGTGCTGCGCTATACGGCTGCGTCTGCCGTTTTGCTAATCATTGCTCTTTTTAAAAAAATAGGCCTCCCAGCTCTCAAGGACATCCCAAAATTTCTGGTTTCCGGGGCGCTGGGCTTTACCGTTTATATGATTGTGTTTAACGAGGCCTCCCGCACCCTGTCGTCGGCGACGGGCAGCATTCTTATCTCCTCGGCGCCTGTCATTACCGCGCTTTTGGCGGGACTGGTTTTTCGGGAAAGGATACATCCTTTGGGCTGGGCCGCAATTGGCATTTCCTTTATCGGGATCCTGGTGCTGACGCTGTGGGATGGCGTAATCTCTATGAACACAGGGGTGTTTTGGATGCTTGCGGCCTCGCTGTGCATTAGCCTCTATAATCTGTTTCAGCGCCAATATGCCAAGCGGTACACGGCGCTGCAATCCACCGCCTACAATATCTTTGCGGGCACGCTTCTGCTTCAGATTTTCATGCCCAAGGCCGCCGGTGAGATTGCCGCCGCGCCGCCGATTCAGTGGGCAATTATTATTTTCATGGGGTTGTTCCCCAGCGCGCTTGCCTACCTTTTTTGGGCGACTGCAATTTCCTGCGCGGAGAAAACCAGCGACGTCACCAACTTTATGTTTGTAACACCGTTTCTTGCTTCAATTATGGGCTTTATCATGATTGGCGAAATGCCCTCCCCCGCTACCTTTGCAGGAGGTGTGTTGATTATTGGCGGTCTACTTGTGTATGAGCGTGTAAACGTAAGGGTGAAGACCTTAGCGGCGTCTTTGCAGGAGCCGGATTCCGAGCCGAAGGACAAAACCGCTCCTCCTGTACTTGCAGGCAAAGACCACTAAGCCGGTACGCGGCCGACACTTAAAAAGCAGAATCCGCACAGACCTAGCAAGGCGGGCTTCTATCGTAATTTTTCGGTGGAAGCCCGCCTGATTTTTCTCATGTGTGACTTAATCACTGCAATTTAAGGCTAAAAGAGATAGAATTGTATCAGCGTTTTTACCTGTTAAGCGTTTAACAATGATATTTAAACGGTAATTTATTCTTAGGAAAGGCGGCTAATGCTATGAGCAGGTACCTGATTGTAGGCGGCGTCGCGGGGGGCGCATCCGCGGCGGCAAGGCTGCGCAGGCTGGATGAGCACGCGGAAATTATTATGTTTGAGCGGGGCGAATACATCTCCTTCGCCAACTGCGGCTTGCCCTATTACATCGGCGGGGAGATTACCGAACGCTCCGCCCTTACCCTGCAAACTCCCGCTAGCTTTCACGCGCGTTTTAATGTGGATGTGCGTGTGCAAAACGAGGTGGTTGCGATAGACCCCGCGGCAAAGACCGTAACGGTGAAAAACCTTAAAACGGGCGAAGAATACCGGGAGGGCTACGATAAGCTGATTCTTTCCCCCGGTGCGGAGCCTATTAAGCCGCGCATTGAGGGGGCGGATAACCCCCGCGTATTTACCCTGCGCAATATACCCGATACTTACCGCATTAAGGATTATATCGACATCCATAAGCCACGGACAGCCGTGGTGGTGGGCGGCGGCTATATTGGAATGGAGATGGCCGAAAACCTTGCACACGCGGGTGTGGCGGTAACCATTGTAGAGTTTGCCGACCACGTTATTGCGCCGCTGGATTATGATATGGCATGCGATGTGCATAACCATATCCGGGATAAGGGCGTGCGCCTGATTCTGGGCGATGGAGTCAAGGCGATTGCGGAGGACAAAAACAGCCTTAAGGTCTCGCTGGGCTCCCAGGAGCTGAGCGCAGATATGGTTATGCTCTCCGTGGGTGTCCGTCCCGAATCCTCCTTAGCCAAGGACGCGGGGCTTTCGGTGAACGCGCAGGGCGCAATAATGGTAAACGAGCGGATGCTGACCTCGGATGAGAACATCTACGCCGTGGGTGACGCGGTGGAGGTTATAGACCTTGTAACTGGCACAACGGGCTATGTGCCTCTTGCCGGCCCCGCAAACAAGCAAGGGCGCATTGCGGCGGATAACATTGCGGGTATTCCCAGCAGCTATGGCGGCACCCAAGGCACCGGCATTCTCAAATGCTTTGACCTTACCGTTGCGACCACCGGCATTACCGAGACGAAGGCACGCAAGGCGGGGTATGATTACGGCAAGTCCTTCACCTACTCCGCGTCTCATGCGTCCTATTATCCGGGCGCTGTCAATATGGCGCTAAAGCTGATCTTTGAAAACGCCACAGGCCGTATCTTAGGCGCGCAGATTGTCGGCTTTGACGGCGTGGATAAGCGCATTGACGTCATCGCGACCGCCATGCGGGCCGGTATGACGGTATATGACCTGACAAAGCTTGAGCTTGCCTATGCCCCTCCCTTCTCCTCCGCGAAGGATCCTGTGAATATGGCGGGCTTTGTGGCGGAAAACACTCTTACCGGCAAGGCAAATATCTTTCACTGGCACGACGTGGAGGCATTGCCCCGCGACGGCAGCATAACCCTTTTGGATGTGCGCACCGCGCCTGAATTCCGTAACGGTCACATGGATGGATTTATTAACATCCCTCTCGACGAGCTGCGCGCGCGTATTGGCGAGCTTGACCGTTCAAAGCCCGTGTACGCCACCTGCCAGATTGGTTTGCGCGGCTATGTGGCCTGCCGAATCCTCGGCGCGCTGGGCTTTGAATGCTATAACCTTTCTGGCGGCTACCGCCTGTATATCAGCATCTTTGGCAGAGGTATGAAAACACAGAGTGAAAGCATCCTCATAAACAGCGAGACTATGCTCCCCACCGCCGCGCCCACTATCCGCGTGGATGCCTGCGGACTGCAATGTCCCGGACCTGTCATGAAGCTGGCCGAAGCGGTGAAAAAGGCTTCGGACGGTGAAATCATCGAGCTGCGCACCACCGACCCCGCGTTTTCCTCCGATGTGGAGGCCTGGTGCCGCCGCACCGGTAATGCCTTTGGCGGTGTTAGCAGTGAAAAGGGCATTTTTACAGCACTCGTTAAAAAGGGTGGTGCGAGCATGTGCGCCGCGGCGGGAGTAAAGGGCGACAACAAAAACATTATCGTGTTTTCGGGCGACCTTGATAAGGCCATTGCCTCATTTATCATCGCCAATGCCGCCGCGTCCATGGGGCGCAAGGTTTCCATGTTCTTCACCTTCTGGGGGCTTAATATCCTCCGCAGACCCGAAAAGGTGAAAACCAGCAAGGACTTTATGAGCAAAATGTTTGGCTTAATGATGCCCCGCGGCTCCAAACGCCTGTCCCTTTCCAAAATGAACATGGGCGGCATGGGTGCTAAGATGATTCGCGGTGTGATGAAAAACAAGAATATTGACAGCCTGGAGGACTTGATTCGCGCCTCCCTGCAAAACGGGGTGGAACTGGTGGCCTGCTCTATGAGTATGGACGTTATGGGAATTAAGCCCGAGGAGTTAATGGATGGCGTAAAGCATGGCGGCGCCGCCGCCATGCTCGCAAATGCCGAGGAATCGGATATGTCCCTGTTTATCTAACGTCAGCCCCATTTTATAACCAGCTGCTTCAAAGCTCCTCAACTCAAAAGGTGTAGAAATGCAGGTAATTACCCGCGTGAAAGCCCATAAACCAAAGCGCTTTACTTGATTGTTATGCGCCTTGTAGCGGATAAACGGATATTAGCATAAGCAATCCGAAACCTCCCACGATAAACCGTGCGACGGCAGTTTTTTTGGCCGCTGTGCGGCTTATCATTTTTAATTCCAATATTTAGGTATTCCCTTGACAACTTAACAAATTATTTATTTGATTTTTTCGGTGGGTATGTTAGAATATAATACGGTTGTAGATGAAAATTTTGCGTAAACGGACAAGTGTTTTTAAATGTCAGGAGGATTACCCAATTATGCCGAGGGTGACGAAGGTAGGCCGATTCAGCCATAAGCCGCGGCGGCGACGCCGTTCGGGGCTCCCCATATTTATTGTGCTTTTCTTAATGATTTCCTTAGGCTCCTTTGCGTTTGCGGTGCTGGAGGGCAAAGAGCTGGTTGACGCGGGGCTGATGGTAGAATCCGAGCCGCCCAAGATCGATGCTGCCAATACCATTTCGGATATTGAGCTGCCTGACTCCTCCGAGGCGCCGTCCTCCTCCCGGCCGGCGGTAGTATTTGGCGTGCCGCTTCCCGAGAGTGAGCGGGTGGACTCCACCTACTTTAACGACGCGGTGTTTTTTGGCGACTCGGTAACCGACGGCATAACGCTGTACCAAACTATGGCAAACGCCAAGGTGATTGCGTTTACGGGCATTAACCCGGCCACAACACTCACTCGGGAGGTTATTAAAACCGATGCCGGAGACGCCAAGATTCCCATGATTAACGCGCTGGGCAGCATGGACCCCGGAAAGATTTATATCATGATTGGGATTAACTCCATCGCGGATAACAAGGACTCATTTATTTCAAGCTACGGCAATATGCTCGATGCGATTATAGCGCAGCATCCCGAAGCCACAATCTACGTCCAGCCCATTACCCCTGTTACCGCAAAGTTTGAAACAAGCAGCAAGAATACCTATGATATAACAAATGCCAAAATTAACGAATATAACAGCGAGCTTTTGAGACTTTCGGGTGAAAAACGCGTATACTATGTTAATGTAAGCGAAGCCCTTTCCGATGAAACAGGGGCGCTCCCCGACGAAGCAAGCCCCAAGGATGGCATCCATTTTGGCGCAAAGTATTATGAGAAATGGTTTGAATATCTTAAAACTCATACCGCTCCGCCAAAATCCTGACAATTAATTCGTTCCATTATGTTATAGTAAGCTTGGAGGAAGCATATTAAATGAAAAAACAACCCCCTCGCCTTTCCGTTTTTGCGGCAGGAGTTCTTTTTACGCTGTTGCTCAGTGCGTGCGCCGGTTCCCCGCCCGCGAAAACTCCGCCCGCCGATGAGATCGCGCAGCAGATTATTAAAACCGGAGAGTTTGACGAGCTCATAAAGCTGGAGGGTGAGCGTCTGTACCTGCAATACGACCGCCTAGACCGCGACCTTGTGGCGGACGCGGCAGTATATGTGTGTTCATCCGGCGCGTTTGTGGACGAGGTGTGTGTCATTCGCGCGAAAAGCCCTGATGATGTGGAGGCGGTTAAGGAAGCCATTGACAGCCGCCTGACCGACCTGCACGCAAAATTTGTGGACTATGTGCCCGGAGAGATTCCAAAGCTGGATGCCGCCGTCGTGGAAACAAACGGCGACTATGTCATGATGACAACCTCTGTGGGCGGCGCAAAGGCTGCGGCAGAGTTTAAGAAGATGTTTCAATAGCATTCAAACGCTTTCAAAACTAAATTGATGCAACGCAACAGAAGGATGGTGACAGGCAGTGGTTGTAGAGAGTATTGCGATTACAATAATTATCACAGCGCTTTTCTTTGTTTTTTTAAGGGGTAAAAAACCTAAGTCAGCCCTTTCTACCTTACCATTGGTAATTGTGCCTGTGGGTCATCTCATTGGCATTCCAATTTCGCAGGGGCTTGCCGCGCTTTTAAGCTTACCGCGCGTATGGGTCTATTCGGGGTTTGATGTGCTGGCGTATCTCCTGTTTTGGGTGAGCACCATTATACTGCTTCGTAATTTCCACTCACGGCGGGCGAAGGCCGCATACCTGATTGCGTGCGTCTTATTCACCTCCACCCTAGTGGTTATCTTTGGGATTGATACGCTCAGCCGATACGGCGTAATTTAATAACGAGAAAAATACCATGGGGCGCGGCATAGCTTGCCGCGCCCCTTATTGATTTATTTTCGTATTACACCGATTTGGCGGTATATCCTTTTTATTCGTATTCAAAGGTGTTTTTTTAGCTGTACAGCCGTTTTAAAAACCGTATGGCAGACTTACTTTCAAAATACTTTTGACATGCGGTCATGGCGCTTTGCTCCGAGACCTCTTCCTCCTGAAAATTTACAATCAGGTCAGCTTCCACAAGGATGCGGAAATCCTGCCCATCTATGGCGGAATAGGTATGATGATGCCCCACTAAATAGCACGCCCGCTCTATCACCGCCGACTCAAACCCCAGGCGTTCCAGCAGGTCCCTAGCAAGGGGCGGTCCTTCAAGCTCCTGGTACGGGCCCGCGCTGCTATTGTATTTCGCTTCGCTTACCTTAATGCCAATATCATGTACGACTGCGGCGGTTTCTATCAAAAACTGGGTGTCGCTGTCCACCCCCTCCAGTTCGCCGATGCTCTTCGCATAGGCGTATACCTTCAGAAAGTGTGCCGTGCGGCGCGGGTCGCCCGCATAGTAATCGGTCATTGCGTCTATCAGGCGGCTGATGTCGTTCATGAATGTGTTGACTCCTCTCCGTTTCTAACCAAAATGGCTTTTATCCTGCTGGTGATTAATTATAGTATAACACGACAGATGCGTGTAGTGTCTACAAAATCTTTGTAAATAGGATAATATGTTTTAGTAATAACCATGAAAACCCCGCGCCTTGCTTGCGCGCCGGAGCGCGGTGGTGTAAAATGCCGATGGGTTGATATGGTGGTTTGCTTTAATGATTGCGTTGTTCTAACGGCTGGTACAGCCGATTTATAATATGCTGGGTGGTTAATACGACGATGATTAAAGGGTATATCACTGCGCTTCGCAGGGAGTTTTCCGGCTACAGCCCCCGCACATTTACCAAGGATTTACTCGCGGGCATTACGGTTGCGGCGGTTGCGCTGCCTCTTGCGCTTGCATTTGGGGTAAGCAGCGGCGCCGACGCTGCGGCGGGACTGATTACGGCTATAATTGGCGGACTGGTAATTGGCATTTTTTCCGGCGGATCCTATCAAATCTCCGGCCCTACCGGAGCCATGGCGGCAATTCTGGTGCCGATTGTTCTTAAGCAGGGACTTCAGGGCGTATTTATTGCCTGCCTGTTATCCGGCGTCCTCCTGCTGCTGTGCGGTGTATTTAAGCTGGGGGGGCTTATTTCGTTTATCCCCTCCCCTGTTATCACAGGCTTTACCTCAGGTATTGCGATAATCATCGCGCTGGGTCAGGTGGATAACCTCACCGGGTTGAGCTCTGAGGGGGAAAGCGCCTTCATGAAGTTAATAAGCTATTTTACCCATCCCCAGTCCCTGGATTACGTTTCCTTTGCGCTGGGTGGCGCTGTCATCCTGTTTATGGTGCTCTACCCTAAAAGGCTTAACGCGTATTTTCCGGGCTCCCTAGCGGCGCTTATTCTTATTACCGCGGTAAAGATGCTGTTCTCACTGGATGTGACTGCGGTTGGAGAAATTCCCAGAGCCTTGATGCTTGACAACCGTTTGACCCTCTCTCAAATATCCCTCCCGCAAATCAGCGGCTTGCTTGCCCCAGCGGTAAGCATCGCGGCCTTAGGGCTTATTGAGAGCCTTTTATGCGGAGCAAGCGCCGGGAGGATGAAAAATGAACGGCTGGATGCAAACCGCGAGCTGGTTGCCCAGGGTATCGGCAACATCCTGCTGCCCTTTTTTGGCGGAGTCCCCGCCACGGCGGCCATTGCGCGCACCAGTGTGGGCATTAAATCGGGCGGGCAGACCCGCCTGACCGGCATAATCCATACGCTCATGCTGCTTGCCTCCATGTTTCTGCTTGCGCCGGTTATGAGCCAGGTGCCGCTTGCGGCGCTTTCCGGTGTGCTGATGGTAACCGCGTGGCGCATGAATGAGTGGAGTGAGATTAAAAGCATCTTCCGCCGTCGGATTAAGACCGCCATCGCGCAGTTTTTAATCACTATGGCGGCTACCGTGGTTTTTGACCTCACCCTCGCCATCCTTTCAGGGGTGGTATTCTCCTTTATCATCTTTGTTGTAAGGATATCCAACATCGACATTACCGTCAGCAATGTGGAAAATGACCGACTCAAGGAGCATGAACGCTGCCCCCGCCATGCGGATACCAGTGTTGCGTACATTACCGGTCCCCTGTACTTTGGCTCCGCTGGTAAGCTGGAGCAAAAGCTGGGACAATGCGGGGATAAGGATTCGGTCATCATCTCCATGCGCGGGGTGCCCCTTGCCGATATCTCAGGGGTGCAGGCATTGGACGAGCTGTGCAAGCGCTTGGCGGAAAGCGGCACGGCGGTATACTTTGCCTGCGTACAGCCCGGTGTTGCGCAAATGTTTGAACGCTGCGGGCTCACACAATCCGTAGGCGCCGAGCGGTTTTTTTGGAGCACCGATAAGGCGTTGGCCTATATAGCCGCCCAAGATACCGGGTGTGAGACGATATAGTTTTATCCGAAAAAGCCGAGTGAAAAGAGTATAAAAACATGTGAAAAACCGTCGTTTATGGGTTTTCACCTTGAAGAGATTATTATACTATTATCTATCCGATTAAAAAGTGTATAAAAACCTGCGTCATAATCTTTAATTTATGGATTTTGACGCAGATTTTTATCAACACTTTTATCGGAGAATAGTATTAACCCCCATGTGCAATGCACAGGGGGTTATTTTTTTTAACCCGATAAAAGATACCGGTTGTAATTTTTAATGAACTAGGCGAAATATTAAGAAACGGGTGCATTTTCATCTGTGAGGGACTGCCTCCCGAGGTCCTGCCCTGTTGGGTACTGGAACACCCTAAGGTCAAACTCTGGGATAACGGCAAGGATGTGGTCGAAGATATCGGCCTGTATGCCCTCGTAATCCGCCCATGCCGTGGTGTTTGCAAATACATAGATTTCAAGAGGCAGACCGGTTTGTGTTGGCTCGAGCTGCCTTGTAAGCCGCGTCATCCCCTTGTGAACTCCCGGGTGATGCTCAAGGTACTGTTGGATGTATGCCCGCAGGGTGCCAAGGTTGGTAAGATGCCTGCCGTTTACTACGCTGGAGGAGTCCACCCCCTGCTCCCTATTATACGACTCCACTTCGTTTTGTTTATTATATAGATACTCTTGAATATATTGAATCTTCCCAAATCGTTCGAGCATTTCTTCGGTGCAAAACCTCACGCTGGTCATATCGAGGTGTATTGCCCGCTTGATTCGCCTGCCGCCCGATTCCTGCATTCCCCGCCAGTTCTTAAAGGACTCTGAAACCATAGCCTGCGTGGGAATGGTGGTTATCGTTTTATCCCAGTTCTGCACCTTGACGGTGTGCAGGGATATCTCGATGACATCGCCGTCCGCGCCGAACTTGGGCATCTCGATCCAGTCACCCAGCTGTACCATGTTGTTGGCGGAAAGCTGTACGCCCGCGACAAAGCCTAATATGGAGTTTTGAAAGACAAGCAACAGTACCGCCGTCGCCGCGCCAAGACCGCTGAGCAGTACCCACGGGGAGCTGCCGAGCAGCGCGGAGACGATAACAATAAGCCCCACGATATAGGAAAGTATCTTGAGCACCTGCAAAAATCCCTTGATGGGACGCGACTTGGATACCTCGAAATGTCGGTAGATGTCGTCAATGGAATCGAACAACTTATCCAGCACCATTACCACCACAAATACAATGGCGCATAAGGCGGCCTTTTGAATCGCATCCCGCCCGCCCGGAAACACCGGCGCAAAGATATGGATTACGAGCGGCGGGATAATCCCGATGACCCGTTCAAACACCTTGTTTTGTAGCAGCACATCATCCCACTTGGATTTGCTTCGAAGGATAATCGCCTTTACTATTCTTAATACGACCTTTTTAGCCAGCAGATACGAAAGGACACTAATTAGGAGAATGGCGAGAACCGCGGCAGCCATCGCTATATCCAGTGCCAGCACATAATCTAGCCCGCGGGACAGTAGTAACTGCTTAAAAAAATCGACCATTCCTTCTCCTCGTCTTCCTCAAATTGCCCGGCTTATAGGATAATAAAGTACCCCCGTAACCCCAGCACCAAAGTAGCCTTGTGTGGCAGGTGTGGAAAAAAAGGAAGAACTAAAGACCAGGGCGAACAGCAAGGGCAAAATACGGGGGGCAACAGGATTTTGCCGAAGGTTCTTATACTAATAACCGATTTAAAAGTGTATAAAAATCATGTAAAAAGCTTTAGTTTATGGGTTTTTACTTGATTTTTATCTAC
>JAEZCT010000070.1 GCA_023433405.1 Bacillota bacterium
TGTTGTATTCTTATCAAACAGGAATGGTGGTACGTGCTATGCTTTCAAACGAGCAGAAAACGATGGAAAAGATTGTCGCCCTGTGCAAAGGCCGCGGCTTTGTGTATCCGGGCAGCGAGATATACGGAGGGCTTGCCAACTCATGGGATTACGGCCCTCTGGGCGTGGAGCTCAAAAACAACGTCAAAAAGGCGTGGCTGAAAAAGTTCGTGCAGGAGTCGCGCCACAACGTGGGGCTGGATAGCGCCATTCTGATGAACCCCGAGGCGTGGGTGGCATCGGGTCATGTGGGCGGATTTTCCGACCCGCTGATGGACTGCCGCGACTGCAAAACCCGCCACCGCGCGGACAAGCTGGTGGAGGACTTTACCGGCGAGAGCGCGGACGGCTGGTCCAACGAGCAACTCAAGGTGTTTATTGCGGAAAAAGGGCTAAAGTGCCCCGATTGCGGCGGCACAAACTTTACCGACATCCGCAAGTTCAACCTGATGTTTAAAACCTTTCAGGGCATTACCGAGGATTCTCAAAATGAGATTTACCTGCGCCCCGAGACTGCGCAGGGCATCTTTGTAAACTTTGCGAACATCCAGCGCACCACCCGCCGCAAGATCCCCTTTGGGGTTGCGCAGGTGGGCAAGAGCTTCCGCAACGAGATTACCCCTGGCAACTTCATCTTCCGCATCCGCGAGTTTGAGCAGATGGAGCTGGAGTTCTTCTGCAAGCCGGACACCGACCTTGAGTGGTTCCAGTACTGGCGCAGCTTCTGCGAAAACTGGCTCCTGTCCCTCGGCATGGCGAAGGACAACATGCGCCTGCGCGACCACGCGAAGGAGGAGCTCTCCTTCTACTCCAAGGCGACCACCGACATCGAATACCTCTTCCCGTTCGGGTGGGGCGAGCTGTGGGGGATCGCCGACCGCACCAACTACGACCTCTCCCGCCACGCGGAGTGCTCGGGCAAGGCGCTCGACTATTTCGATCCCGAGACGAACGAGCGGTACGTCCCCTATGTGGTCGAGCCGTCCCTCGGCGCGGACCGCGTCGCGCTCGCCTTCCTCTGCGACGCCTACGACGAGGAACTCGTCGGCACCGACGCAAAGGGCAAGGAGGATATCCGCGTCGTCATGCGCCTGCATCCGGCGCTCGCCCCCTTCAAGGCGTGCGTGCTCCCCCTCTCCAAAAAGCTCGCCGAGGGCGCCGGCAAAATTTACGAGTCGCTCTCAAAGGAATTCATGGTCGACTACGACGACGCGGGTTCGATCGGCAAGCGGTACCGCCGCCAGGATGAGATCGGCACGCCCGTCTGCATCACCTACGACTTCGACAGCGAGACGGATGGCTGCGTAACCGTCCGCGACCGCGATACGATGGAGCAGGAGCGCATCCCCGCCGCCTCCCTCGGCGACTACCTCAAGGCGAAGCTCGCGTTCTGACGCGCGCCCCAGCCTTGCTTTTTCGCCCGGCCGACCGCCTTGACACCCGCCGCGCGGTATGCTATGATGACACTTGCGGCACGCGACAAAGTCGCGTGCCGCAAACTTTTCCCGGGGTGTAGCGCAGTTGGTAGCGCGCCTGCTTTGGGAGCAGGATGCCGGGTGTTCGAGTCACCTCACTCCGACCACTTATCTTCGAAAAACCGCTTGTTTAAGCGGTTTTTCGGCGTTATAGGGGTTGGTTCAGATGGAATGAGGGTTTGGTGGCAAGAGTAAATTGGGGAGAGAAAAAGCTGCAGGCGGCAGAATCAAATCTGCCGCCTGTGGGCTGTCAGTCCTAACCGTTCCCTAACGGGGGTTTTCTGCTGAAAAATCTTATTTTCCAATTTTCACCTTTTATCACTGTCCCTGTACACTATAGCCACATAAACTGAAACCGAAGTCTAACCCGCAGCCACGACATGACCTATTAGCGCAAGCTGCACATATTTCATTTTGATTGTTCCGGAATCTTGAAAATTGTTTTGATCCCCACGCCTCTTGTAGTGTATGTGTCTTGAGGCTGATAGAATACCGGCTGTCTTCTATACCGAAAGAGCAAGGATACGCAGTACTTTTTGAGTCTATATACATTGAAAACCTGGCCGCCTCGCAAAACTCGATAGCTTCTTTTGCAAGGCTATCAGTTAGCCTATATATAGCAGGTGACTGACACGTATCGAAACCATATCGCCAGTCACTATCAATTGTAGAAACCAAGTGCAGCAATTCGATGTAAGCGGGATCATCGCACTTTAAAACATATTCTTTTGAAGCCATTCCAACGGGCTTATATAGCAGGAAAACTACCGCATTAATTCCTTTGGGGAACATGTGATTCTTCACTCTATGTACGGCTTCTTTTATGCTTTTCTTAGACAAAACGTAGTGAACATTGGTTATACAACCTGCTTCAACAAATCGCTCTATTGCTTCAGTTGTTGATGGGTTATCTTCTTTCCCCGAACTAACAAGTCTCGAATAATGTGAGACCGCAACAGCTCCGCAGTATTTTTTTGATAAATCAATTTCTTGATCTAATAGGCAATATCCACTCGTAGTATAGTTTGGAACTATATTGTTCTCTCTCGTAGTGCAAAGTATATCTTCAAAACATTCATGTTTATTCGGATCTCCGGCTCCTCCTAATGCCACTTGGAATACTCGGCCTTTACATTGGGCAATTATTCTTGCGTATTCACTCAATTCCATGTTTTTATCTGAAGAGTGCATACCGTTCTGGTAACAATCAATACCCGCTGCACGGCACAGTCCTGTTC
>JAEZCT010000017.1 GCA_023433405.1 Bacillota bacterium
CTCCCGTAGGAGTCTGGGCCGTGTCTCAGTCCCAATGTGGCCGATCAACCTCTCAGTCCGGCTACCGATCGCAGGCTTGGTGGGCCATTACCTCACCAACTACCTAATCGGGCGCGAGCCCATCTTAAAGCGGATTGCTCCTTTGATATCCCTCCCATGCGGAAAAGATATATTATGCGGTATTAGCGTTGGTTTCCCAACGTTATCCCCCTCTTCAAGGCAGGTTGCTCACGTGTTACTCACCCGTCCGCCGCTATCTGGCACAAGTGCCAAACCGCTCGACTTGCATGTGTTAGGCGCGCCGCCAGCGTTCGTCCTGAGCCAGGATCAAACTCTTAATCAATGGTATATTAAACCCGAAGGCTTAAAATCGTTCGATTAAGCATTTGAAATGCTCTTTTTCGAATACTCGCGTTTATGCAAAACAATCTCTCGACTGTTTTACCGCTAGTTTTTGTTCCTCAACGTCATTGCTGACGTTTGGAATATCAGGGTTTGTTTTTCTTCATGTTGTTCAATTTTCAAGGTTCATTTTCACTCAGGCGCCTTTTCTGTTCGCTCTTAACCTGCTCGGCTTTCGCGTTCAGTCGCTACCCTCGTTTTTCCCGCTTTTGGCTTAGTTACGCCCTTTTCGGCGCCCCGTCCCTCAGGCGGCTTATTTATAATACCACGCGCTCCCCCCTTTGTCAACACCTTTTTTCGGGTTTTATAAACTTTCGTAATTGTGGTTGAAATATAGAGTAACTCGCAGGGTAACGCATTATGCTTTTTAAGCCTTTAGGGTTTATAACGAGAGCGGTACAAGGCCTGACTACCTACGCTGGGGCGTTCCCTTACATTATTAATGTTTATATTGCTTTTTCCGCTGTCTGCTTAAAACCCTAAATTCTAATCAATTGCTCTTAACAGCATTACGAACTGCCGGGTAGTTAAAAGGCATAGGCGTATCAATTTTTCAAACAAGTCCTATTCAATTTTACTCATCCTAAGAAAAACACAAGCAGTCCCAATGAGCTTAAACGCAATATTACAGTGTGCGCGTGGCTTATGCATCCACTAATTTTTATATTTTCCTTCTATACCAATAGGTTAACTCAAGAGAAGTAAAAACCCTTAAAATAGTATAAGTTACATTATGTGAATATTTTCATGGCTACGACTAAACATTGTATGCTATATGACAATAAAAACCGATAAAAACAATAGTGATATCCAGTACCATTCCTATACTTTTTTTGAAATCATGATATAATTATGCAATATAGCATAATTGCCGCCTTGCTGTATGTAAAAAATAGTCAAAGGCCATCGGCCACTGGCTGTTATATAAAAACCGTAAAGGACGTGTTAACAATTGGGTAATTTCAAGGTTACAACAGGCGACAAAACAGTAGACGTCATATGCGATGGGGTATTTACTCCCAGTGACGCGCAGGCATTCGTTGCGGAGTTCCAAAAGCAAACCGCAAGTATCACTCCCGCAAATTGCAGTTTGAACCTGGATGCCTCAAATCTGGCTGTCTCCCCCGCCGAAATGCACGAAATTTTAAAGGGCTGTCTTAACATGTACAAGGCAATGGGCTTTGGCAAGGTCACTTTAAATGTAGGCACCAATGTTATTGTTAAAATGCAGGTTCAGCGCCTGGCAAATGAAATCGGTTTTAACTCCTTTGAAGTGAAGTAACCAGGCAAAAAGAAAAACTGTCCGGCCGCAGCGCAAATAATTACTTTGCGCCAGTTCCTTTATGGATCGCAGCGTACACGAATCAACTATATGGTACTACATATTATAATCATTACCTATTCGTTCAGGCTGCGGCGGTGACAGAATAATGGAGGTCACGCCAATGATAAACGTTAAGCTAAAAGAAATCGAGGTTTATCACGGGGCGTTATCGGTTCCCAACGATTATTACATTGAACATTTTAAACGACGCAATAAGGATATTGACAACTTCCTCACAAAAATTATCGGCAGAAAAAGCCGATACTTAATTGATTCCGAAACCGAAACGAACCTGTCGATGGCACTGAAGGTCACCGAACAAGTTATGAAGAAAGCGGGACTTAACGGCAAGGATATTGACTTGATTGCGTATTCCAGCGTCCTTCCTGAGTACACCATCCCGCCCTGCTCCATCCACATCCACGAGGCAATTGGGGGCAAACCGGAATGCATTTGTTATGATATTAATGTCAATTGCGCCGGTATGACCGCAAGCGTGGAGCAAATTAGCAAATATATGAGCCTGAGTGATAATGTTAAGACCGCGCTCCTGATTGGGTGCGATTTCGTCAACCCGCTGCTGGACAGCGACAATGAGCTGTGCTATGGACATTATGGCGACGCCTCCTGCGCCGTTATACTGGAAAAAACCCCTGAGGATTGCGGGGTCTTGGGCGCTCGTTACGCTGTTAATTCCGCAGAGCACAACAACATCCTGTTTCCCGGGGTCGGTTTTTCCAACCTGTTTCGTACAAACGACCGGGACAGGCTGCGAATGCGGTGGCTTCCGTTTAAAAACGTCTCTATCGATACCGCTGTTAGAAATATGCGGGCATTGATGACGGAAAACAGCCTTGGAATAGAGGACATTAAAATGTTCTGTCTTTCCCAGTACGCGCTTGCTAATGTTGAAGAAATCCGCGAGCTTTTGGGCATAGACGAATCAAAAAGCCTGTTTGTCGGAGACCGATACGGCTACACCGGCACCAGCAGTCCTTTTATTGTGCTTTATGAGGCCTTAAAGCAAGGCGCCATACAGCGCGGTGATTATGTCATGTTCTGGACAATCGGCGGCGGTTCTGAAAATATTGCCATGCTTATGAAATATTAAAACACCAAAAATGCTTACAAAAAGGACTTTCCGTATGGCGGATGCCAAACCGGAAAGTCCTCTTTATGAAATGGAATAAGAAAAACCGGTATATATAAAGTGCCGATCTTAAATTAGTAAACCATTGGTATCATCCTTGTATTAACATTTATGCCCGAACAGCTCTATGGCGAAAAAGCAGTGCGCACCCAGGCATATTGACGCGCATAAACTGTTGTTAGCGGCATATGCTAAAATTACCCTGTTTTCCTTACAGCGCAATGAACACATAGCCCTTGGTTTTACAAATAAGCAAAACATGTTTTTTATAAGCGAACGCTACGCATCAACTGCCAAAAACGCTTGACCGAACGTACTCGTTAGCGCATTTGAGGTAAAAGGCAGGCTCCCAAATACGTTCGGTCCTGCAACTGCTGGGGAGCTTCATTGTACATTGGAACCGCCTCCCTTACTTTTTAGTGAAGAAACAGCTTTATTATTTCTTCTGTGCTTATAATATAGCATTATATTTGTTTATTGTCAATATTTTTATTCAACAAAGCATATAATATATATGTATAATGCATTAGAAATAATTGTTATTGACATCCAGTCTCATTTATCATACAATTTAGTCACGCGTTAACGGTGCGGTTTTTTAACCGTTTGGTCATACGCGCGGGTTCAATAAAGGTTGCGCAAGTTTTCGTTTGCTTTATTCAGGGCAAAATACACAGGTATAATGGTATTCCTGCTTTGAGGAGCACAAAACCGCTGCACAACGGATATAAATAACTGTTTATGCCTCAAGAAGGCTGTTGGAGGTTGTCATGTCTGACGAAATGGAGTTTGGCCCTAACATTCTGTCCTTAACCGATGAGGACGGCAACGAGCATGAGTTTGAGATTCTGGATGAATTGGATCTCGACGATACGCACTATGTGGCACTAATCCCCGCCGACGAGGAAAACCTTGAGGATGAGGATGAAGACGGTCAGCTGATTGTTTTAAAAAGCGAAGAGGAAAACGGCGAGGAATTTCTTGCTTATATTGAAGATGAGGAAGAATTTAACCGTGTCGCGGCTATTTTCGTAGAGCGACTTTCCGAAGAGTTTGATTTTGAAGAATAAGCCCGTTATGGCGTTGGTCTTATCTAGTTTTTAGTCGTTTCGTTTTGGCGTGTTTTACGCGAGGTAAGCATTGCTGAAAACTGTTACGGCGAGCGTTGTGCGTCTTTTTATGGACATAATTTCCTGCCCTGTTCGATAACGTGCGGTATTTTAAATCCAACAAACATTAATCGGGAACGCGGCCTCCGGTGGCGGATTGCAGACCTCCCGGCGCAAGCCGGACGAAGGGAGCGAGAACTCATTGGGAGCGTACCCACCCTGTCGATGGACGGGTTTAGTGTTGCCGTGCGGCCGGCCGGGCGGGTATTTTTTTAATAGCCGCTTATTTCGGCTTTCGCAAAATCTATAAACGGAATATTCAGGGACGGTGATGGAACAATATGTTTCATCACCGTTTTTTCTTTTAAATCCGTGCGGTGGTTTCCGCAGCTAATACTAATCCCCGTCAAAAGGTGTAGAATGGCGGGACGTTTTTCCTGCGATCAGTTTTTCTGAAAGGAGCCGCCGGGATGAAAAAATGGACGCGACTCTGCCTTGGCTTTCTGGTGGGACTGCTCAACGGCTTATTCGGGGCGGGCGGTGGTATGGCTGCCGTGCCAATGCTAAAAGCTTCGGGGCTTGAGGCGCGTAAGGCACACGCGACCTCCATTGCCATTACCATGCCGCTCTCTATCCTCAGCGGCATTTTGTACCTTACCAGCGGGCAGCTATTATTGGGAGATGCAACCCCCTATCTCCCCGCGGGGATTGCGGGCGCCGCGGTGGGTGCTCTTTTATTAAAGAGCACCTCCGCAAACCTCTTGCGCCGGTTGTTTGGCGGACTGATTTTGTTTGCGGCGTTTCGTCTTCTGCTTCGCTGATGGAGTGGCTGTACGCGTCCATCGCGGGCTTTGCATCCGCCGTCATTGGCGCTCTGGGGATGGGCGGCGGGGGCGTGCTTTTAATCTATCTGACGGCGTTTGCCCATATCCCGCAATTAAAGGCACAGGGTGTTAACCTTTTGTTCTTTATCCCGGTGGCGGTAATAGCGCTGATCTTTCATTGCAGGAACCGTCTGGTGGATTATAAAGCCGCGTTGTGGGGGCTGTTAACCGGTATCCCCGGCGTTTTGGCAGGCTATTCCATTGCGCAAGGGCTTGGCGACCAATGGCTGTCAAAGATTTTTGCCTGCCTTTTACTTGCGCTGGGCATAAAGGAGCTTTGCGGCGATCTGATTGCAAAATGGCTGCGAAAAACCCTGCCATTACGCAATCGAAAGAGACATACAGACAAAAAATAAAGACCGCACCGTGCGGCCCCATAAGTTGAGTTGTATTCATTTTGCATCCAATCTATCCTCAGGCTGTTATATTACTAATTATCTGAAACAACATCCGCCTCCGGGGCATTCTTACGCACCGACTCAATGCCGTTTTCACAGCTCTGCTTACTCTTATAGCCCTCGCTCACCGCAATAATCTCGCCGTTGCGCGCCTTCAGTCGAAAGCGGTACTCCCCGCTCTTATCCGAATACAGCTCAAACTTTGGGTTTACACATTTTGCATAGCGTTCCAACGTCTGATCCTCATAATAAGCGAGGGGAGCGTTTTTAATTACGCTCTCTATTCCATTTTTACAGCCTGCCAAGGAGGAATAGTTCTCACTGGTGGCAATTACCTGCCCGTTGGCCGCCGCGAGATCGAACCGAAAGGCTCCCGATGGGGTGGTTTTAATCACAAACTTCCCTTTAGCCATAATCACACTCCAAATGTGCGGCTGCCAGCCGCCAAATTGCCGATTTGTGGGTGGGTTGCGCGAATACCAGCGGAGGGCGGGGAAAAATCCATGTTTTGTTAGTATGAATATATCATGTAGCCAGACGTTAGTCAATAACCTGTTTGGGTGTTTTCCATCGGTAATGCACGGCTTAATTATTGTAACATTTATCCTCAAAATCAGTTGTAACTGCGCCAGCAATATGGTATAATAACAATCATAATAATCAATATCAAATACCATAATTTTAATGGCCAAGCCTCCATACGGCAAGGCCGGAAAGGTAGGGTTGTATTATGAAAAGCGAGCACAAATTCTTTCGCTGCAAGCATTGCGGAAATATCGTGGGGTTAATTTTTAGCGGCGGCGGCACTCTGAGCTGCTGCGGGTCGGAGATGGAGGAGCTTATCCCCAACACGACAGATGCCGCAACCGAAAAGCATGTTCCGGTCATTGAGCAAAAGGGCTCCAGCGTTACCGTTAAGGTTGGCAGTGTTGAGCACCCCAGCACCCCCGAGCACCACATTGCTTGGATTTATATCAACACCACCCAGGGCGGCCAGCGCAAGAGCATTGAGGTCGGTAAGTCGCCGGTTGCTCATTTTGAGCTTGCCGAGGGTGAAGAGCTTGTTTCGGCATTTGAGTACTGCAACCTGCATGGGCTGTGGAAGGCCGAAGCCGAATAGTATTCTCGTGTAGTAAAGATTGTTTGCAAGCGTCCGCGCATCGCGTGGGCGCTTGTTTTATAATCCTAGGCAGCGCTTCTTTACTGTTTTGGCTTTCATCAAGCAAACAGTCAAAGCCGTGGATTTTTCCCCTCCTGCAATAGACTTCCTTCCCCGTTCGTGATAAAATGGGAGCGCGCGGTCGTAAAAGCCGGTGCGCCGTTTTGCCATTCTCCGGATTGCCGCTTTGCGGGAGGGTCTATGAAAAACAACAACCTGCCAAACATCATTACATCCCTTCGTATTGTACTTTCAATTGCCATGCTTTTAACAGGACCGCTTTCCCCCGCTTTTTTTATGCTGTACCTATTGTGCGGGGCAAGCGACGTCGCCGACGGCATGATTGCGCGGCGAATGGGTAGCACAAGCTCCTTGGGGGCGACGCTTGACAGTGTGGCGGATTTTATTTTTTCCGGGGTGATGCTTGTGGTGTTTATTCCGCTTATGGATTGGTCGTGGTGGCTACTGTGCTGGGTAGCCTCTATTGCGGCGGTGCGCCTGACCTCGCTGGGCGTTGGCTTTTTGAAATACCGCGCGCCCGCGTTCTTGCACACCTATGCCAATAAGGCGACGGGGCTGGCACTTTTTTTGTTCCCCCTGGGTGTCTGGCTCTTGGGGCAGCAGACTACCGCCGTAATCATCTGCGTTATCGCGTCCATCTCGGCGGCAGAGGAGCTTTTTATTACACTAACCGCTAAAAAGCTGGATAAAGACGCCCGCTCCATCTTTATCAAATAGCCCATAGGAAAGGCGAAGCTCCCAATATATGCGGTTCATACCGAAATGCAAAAACGGCAAAAGGATTAGGCACTACTTAATTTAAAGGAGACTATTACTATGAAGTTGCTTTGGCGGGTTGCCAAAGAGGCACACAAATACAAATGGCTGCTTATTATCAGCGCGCTTTCCACTCTAGGCCTTACCGGGCTTAACCTGCTTGCACCCAAGCTGTTAAGCCGTATGACCGCAATCGTATCGGGCGGTGTAACCGACCAGGGGCTTCGCACCATCTTTCAAATCGCTCTTGCCCTGCTTGCAATTTATTTGCTTCGGGTACTGTTCCGGTTTTTAAGCAACTATCTTGCCCATGACGCGGCGTGGCGTTGTGTGCAAGACCTGCGTATGAAGATGTATAACCATATACAGTCCTTCTCCTTCAGCTATTTTCACAACAAGCAAACAGGTGAGCTGATGAGCCGCGTTGTGAATGACACCGGGGAGTTTGAATTGCTATATGCACATATCATGCCCGAATCGGTAACAAATTTAGTCACACTGGTGGGTGTGCTGGTTATTTTGTTCTTTACAAACCCAAAGCTTGCCCTGTTAACCTGCGCGCCAATTCCCCTTTTATTGCTTGTGGCATGGGTTATTACCAAAAAGGTGCGCCCCAGCTTTCGCAAAATGCGGGTGTCCCTTGCCTCTCTTAATGCCCAGCTGCAGGATAATCTTTCGGGCATACACGAGATTCAGGCCTTCGGTCAGCAGCGGTATGAGAGCGGTCGGGTGTATGAGCGCACAAAGGAGTACACCAAAAACCTGCTTCACGCCCTTCGCCTCAACGCCATTTTTCACCCCACGGTTGAATTTTTAACCGCGCTGGGCACCGTAATCGTGGTGGGCTTTGGCGGCTACCTCGCCTTTCAGGGACAGCTTAATATTGAGGAAATTGTGGCATTTCTTTTATATCTCGCTCTCTTTTACACGCCAATTACCGGTCTTTCCCAGCTACTGGAGAACGCCCAGCAGGCCCTGGCGGGCGCGGAACGGGTGCTGGAGGTGCTGGATGCCCAAACCGACATCAAGGATAAACCTCATGCTGTTGAGCTTAAAAGCTGCGGCGGACATATCCGTTATGAAGGTGTCGCGTTTCATTATCTTGCCGAAAAGCCGGTGCTTAAGAACATCTCCTTTGAGGCAAAACCGGGGGAGATGATTGCCCTTGTGGGACCTACCGGCGTGGGCAAAACCACGGTGATTGGTCTGGCGGCGCGTTTTTATGACCCAACAAGCGGACGCGTGACGATAGACGGCCACGACCTGCGGGATGTTACCCAGGAAAGCCTGCGCAACCAGATGGCGATGGTGCTGCAGGATACCTTTCTTTTTAACGGCACAGTGACCCAGAACATCGCGTATGCCCGACCGGAATCGACCCGCGAGGAGATTGTTGCGGCAGCGAAGGCCGCCTGCATCTACGACGATATTATGCTTATGCCCCAGCAGTTTGAAACACAGGTGGGCGAGCGCGGCACCAAGCTTTCCGGCGGGCAGAAGCAGCGCATTGCCATTGCCCGCGCAATCCTGCGCAAGGCGCCTGTACTGATACTGGATGAGGCGACCGCCTCGGTGGATACCCAGACCGAGGCGCAGATACAAAGGGCCATTCAAGCCCTTGCGGGCTCTCGGACGATTATTGCCATAGCGCACCGGCTTTCCACCATCCGGCGGGCGAATCGGATTCTTGTCCTCGAAAACGGCGAGATTATGCAAAACGGCTCTCATGACGAGCTAATCAATGTCCCTGGGATCTACCGGGATATGTGCAAGGTGCAAGCCGAGAGCGCATTTCTCGATTTCGGAGAGTAATATGCCCAACAAAAGAGCACCCCACCGTTTTGAAACGGTGGGGTGCCCTTTTGTGTTACATTTTTCGTTGCGCGCGGCGGCATCACTCCACGCCGCTGTGCGGTTATTCATTTTTGATTTATACTAATATCCGATTTAAAAGAGTATAAAAATCAAGTGAAAAGCTTTAATTTATGGGTTTTCACGCGGATTTTTATCCACTCTTTTTGAGGAGATTAGTATTATAACACGATTCCATTATTCCGCCTGCACGGTTTGCGGTTCCTCACTGTCCGCTGTAAGCCCGAGGCGCCTACGGTACTCCGAGGGCGACTCCCCCACATACTTGCGAAACTTCTTGTAAAAATAGTCGATGTTGTTGTAGCCAATCCGTTCGGATATCTCGTAGACCTTAAAGTGTTCCTGCCGCAGCATCTCCTTGGCGTTGCCAATGCGCACCCGGTCAAGATAGGAGTTAAAATACTCCCCCACATTGTTTTTAAACACCTTGCCAAGGTACGCCTTGTTGTAGCCAAACAGCTCCGCCAAATTCTCAAGCCTTAAGCTCTTGTCGTAGTTCTTGTTTATGTAGTGGATGAGGTTATCAATCACATGGTCGCGCGAATCGTTGGAGATGGCTGCGACCACTCCCTCTGTTTTAATCTTGAGATAATCCTCAATCTCATACAGACGGGTGGCGCTGCGCACCGAGGCAATCAGCGCCGTGTCACTCTCAAAGGAGGAGCGAAGCTGGCGGTAATTTTCCAATACTCCATGCTTCATCTGAATTAAAAACGTAGTAATCAGGCTTTTAATATCCTCCGGGGGCACGTTCATGACGCACAGACGCTGCCCCAGCCCATGAATTAGCGCGGCGGCCTTATCGGTGTTGCAGGCCTCAATGAGTGACAGCATACGCTGGATATACTGCCCAAGATCAATATCGCTCACGGTGTCTTCACTGAGCTTATCCGCATCAACATCCCGCTTAACGGCAATGCATATGCCGTTTGGATAGAAAAACCGCCGCTCAAGCAAGCTGACGGCATCCTGATAGGATTGGGGCAGCCCGGCAACAGAGGTTACCACCCGCCCTTGCGCGGCAAAATACCCTAACCGGTGATACTGGGCAAACCGGTGGTTGATATCGCGCACCTGCTCCTCCTGCGAACGGATCACCCGGCTGCCCTTTAACACATAGATGCTGCGCCCATGGAGGGTCAGAGTTTCTATTTGCTGCTTATCGGCGTGGGAGAACGCAAACATGGTTGCAAGTGCGCTTTCCTGCTCATTTCCCTCACTTTCGGCCGCCACTACACGAAAGCAATCCTCAGAAAAGCCCAGCCCGTACTGCGGTGCGCTTTCCGGCGCAAGGCTGTCCATTGCCGCCTTGCCCTCCAGAATATCAGCCAGCAGCATATCCCTCGCCTTGTCTATATACCTGCCGGCGTGTGCCGAGTTTTGCTTTTCCCGCAGAATATCCTTGCATATGCTTTTAACGGCGCTCTCGAGCTCCTCTTCGTCGATGGGCTTTAGCAGGTAATAGTTTACCCCAAAGCGTATGGCCGTTTGGGCGTATTTAAAATCGGAATACCCGCTGATAATGATGATGCGACCGCAAAACCCCTGCTTTTTAGCCTGCTCGGCAACATCAAGCCCCTGCATTATTGGCATACGAATATCAAGCAGCACCAGGTCGGGGGCTAATGTGAGTATTTTTTCAAGGCATTCTGCGCCGTTTTCCGCCTCGCCGCAGATTTCTATGCCAAGACCTTGCCAATCGATGATGGATTTAAGCCCCATACGAACCGCCGGTTCATCGTCGGCAATCAACACCTTCATGTCGTCAGCTCCTTTCCTTGCTCACTTTCGCAAAACGTGTAGCTGTAGGGGAGGGTGGCGGTAACACATGTGCCTTTTTGGTGGGTACTGGTGATAGTTACCCCGTAATCCTCCCCATAATAGAGCACGATGCGTTGCAGAATATTGTACAGCCCAATGCCACCCACTGTCTTGGAGGTTCTTTCCCTGTTCATGCGCTCAAGCAGCTCTTCGAGCTCCTTCTTCTGCATTCCGGCACCGTTATCCTCCACCGAAATCTCCAGTACATCCCGGTTGCGGCAAATAAAGATTTTTATCATGCCGCCCTTCGCGGTATCCTCCAGGCCGTGGACGATGGCATTTTCCACTATGGGCTGCAGCAGCAGAGGCAGAACCCGATGGCGTTCGGGGTTAATCTGCCCGTCAACAATAATCTCATATGCCAGCCGGTCTGTAAAGCGCAGCCTTTGTATCTCAAGATAAATTCGGATATAGTCAAGCTCCGAGCTGAGCGTAACCGGCTTACCGCCCATCTCCAGCATTCGCCGCATGGATTTACCAAGCAGCTTAATGGCGTTTGCCACCTCTTTATCCCCCGCGTTGTGTGCCTTCATGCGGATGGTTTCTAAGGTATTGTACAAAAAATGCGGGTTAATTTGGCTTGCGAGCATCTCAAACTGTATCTCCTGCTGATGGTTAATGAGCTTTTGGCGGGAGATGCGCGCGTCATAAATCTCGGCGTCCATATGCTTTATGCTTTCAATCATGGTTTTCAGGTCGGTAAACAGCTCGGTGAGCTCATCCCCTCCCCTAAAATCATCAATAATGTTAAAATCCCCGCAGGTCACCTTGTGCATCTCCCGCCGCAGGGTGTTAATTCTATCGCTGAACACATGGGAGAACATCCCCACCATTCCAATGGTGGCAAGAAGGCTGAACACGACAATAGCCACGCAGATTAGCGTAATGCGGTCCAGCGCGGGCAGGGCGTTGCTGTCTATTGTCATAATATAGATATTATCCTGGCACTTTACCGGCTTGATGGTGGAGATTTGCAGCAGGCGGGTATTTCCGTCGTAATCCGACACGCCGGAAAAGTAGAAATGATCCGCCATATATTCCATGCTAATCTTTGGCAGCTGCCCGTTATGCCCCCGGATGGTGGAGTAAAATACGGGGCTTGCGTTAACCATAATCTCTGTTTTAAGGGGGCTTGTGTCAATGCGGGATTTGAGGTAGTTCGGGTTTACGCCAATAACCAGCACCGCAAATTTACTGGTACCGAAGATGGGTATCTTGCGAACCAGCGTCAGCTCCGTGCTGATGGTACCGCCCGTGTCGGCCCGTTCCCTGGTCATCCAAAGATAATTGCCCACGCTGTTTGCCGCGCGCTGATACCACTCCGTCTCTCTGACCTCCGGGGTGGTGCGCTTGAAGTTTCCATGATCGCTGATAGAAAAGTTGTTAACATACAGCGTAATGCTGGATACCTCGGTGTAATTGATGGCATAGCTGTTCATTTTTTGGTAGCTTCGGCAGGCCGCGTAGGAGTCCTCCAGCGTAGGGTAATAGTCCTTAAGCAGGGTTTGAAGCTGCGAGTCGTTAAAAATCTCATCGGTAAAGTTGTTGAGCATTGTGGTGACATCCAGCACTATGTTTCGCACGCGCAGGTTATCTGCCGACGCCTGCTCGTAGTAATGGTTTAGAAGCAGAAAGCGGGTGTTTAACACCAAATACCCGCCCACAAGCAGGATAGGCAGGAGCCCCGCGAGAAAATACACCATGTAAAGCTGCCTGCTGACCTTTAAGCCGTTAATGAGGTCTTTTAGCCTACCGATTAAAAATCCCACAAGCCTGCCTCCAAACACTATCACGATATGCGGATGCAAAGATACACGGAATTCTCACAGGGGTTAATCCATCGTAATCCTGTACACAACCGGCAGCTCGCTGCTTAGGCTGTGCGCAGATATTGTCAGGCCTTGGGCGTCGCGCCGCCACTCCGGCTTTTCGGCAAGGCCCAGGATGGCAACCTCCTTCACCACGCCGTGAAACAGGGGGCGTTCCCGTTCGGGCAGGTCTGCCAGCGAGCGGATGGTGACACTGCCGTTTGCCGGACATTTGAGGGCGATGGCGTAAAAGTAAGAGCCACTTACCGTAAAACGAAAGTCCTCGCTGGTAAACTGGGCGGAACCCTCTGTAAACATCCCCTCCGCCTCCTGGGTGGGTCCCTCGCCAAACCGTTTCCATGGTCGGGTATCGTAAATGGCCTCGCCGTTTACCTTCAGCCACGCGCCGATTTCGCGGAGGATGCGCTCATCCTCCGCGGGGATGCTGCCATCCGCCTTCGGACCGATGTTAAGCAGAAGGTTGCCGTTTTTGCTTACCACATCCGCAAGGTCGCAAAGGATCTCGCTTGTGGGCTTATAGTCATTGTCTGTTGTATGGCACCAGGAATTGCGCGCCACAGCGGTGCAGGTCTGCCATACATAGGGGGTCTGCGCGCCCAGCTTCCCGCGCTCCATATCAATTACGCCGCTGCCAAACATCATTGCGTCGTGCTTGTAGTTAATGAGCACCTGTTTGCCCCATTCCTCCGCACGGTTGTAATAATAGGCCGCCAGCTTTTTAAGGTAGGGCTTAAAGGCCACATGCTGAATCCACCAGTCAAAATACAGCGCGGTTGGACGGTAGCGGTCAATCAGCTCGCAGGTACGAAGCAGCCAGTCCTGCAAATACTCCTCGGTGGGCGACGGGCTGTTAATATCGAAGAAATCCGGCTCGGGCATGGCGGGCCAGTAGAAATCACCCAGGACCAGCGGCTCCTTCACATCGCTGTCAAAGTCCTTTCCTTGCCCCATAAAGAACCAATGCTCCGCACGGTGGCTTGAGGTGCAAAAATGCAGCCCCTCCTGTTCTATCGCGAGCTTGAGCTCCCCCAACAGGTCACGCTTTGGCCCCATTTCATAGGCATTAAAATGCGATAGCTCGCTTTTGTACATCTGAAAGCCGTCATGATGCTCCGCCACCGGGAATACATAGCGCGCCCCCGCTTCTAAAAACAGCCTTGCCCACACGGCGGGGTCAAACTGCTCGGCGGTAAAGAGGGGAATAAAGTCCTTATATCCAAAGTCCTTTTGCGCCCCATAGGCGCTTATGTGATGCTCGTAGGGCTTCATGCCCTTCACATACATATTGCGGGAGTACCACTCGTTGTCACATGCGGGGATAGAGTACAGCCCCCAGTGAATGAAGATACCAAACCGCGCGCCGCAAAACCAATCCGGGGTTTTATGGCGACTGAGGGAGTCCCAGTTATCGCGATAGGTGCCGGAAGCGATGACCTGTTCAACCCGCTTTAGATAAGCTGTGCGATCCATAAGCATTAATACCTTACCCTTCATTTTATAATTGGTTGCATTTACTGTTGTAACCGCCAGTCTTTATAGGCTCTTCATCCAGCGGCAGGCAAGGCGGATCCAATCCTCGCATTCCGCTACCACCTCATTGCCGCCAGTGCTTCGGGTCTCCTCATTCGCAAGGGAAAGTCCATGCCCGCCCCGGGGGTATAGGTGCAGCTCAAAGGGTACCCCATGGCGGCGCAGGGCGTTTGCAAACAGCAGCGCGTTTTCACAGGGTACCGCGTCATCCTCCACCGTGTGCCAGAGAAAGGTTTTGGGGGTGAGCTTTGAAACCCGGTTTTCCAGTGACACATATTCCAGCAGCTCGTCATATCGGCTGCCCAAGAGGTTGATAAAGGAGCCGCGGTGAGCAAACTCCCCGGAGCTGATAACGGGATAGGAGAGAATAAGGGCATTGGGCTTCACGCTCTCACTGACGGTTCCTAACAGCTCGGCGAGAAACGGCTCGTGCCAGAACACCCCAAGGCTTGCGGCTAGATGCCCGCCGGCGGAAAAGCCCGCAACGGCAATGCGTTGGGGATCTACCTGCCACTCCTTCGCATTGCTTCGCACCAATGAGACAGCGGCGGCAAGCTGGGTAAGCGCGGCGGGATACACGGCGGGTGCTACGCTGTAGCGCAGCACAAACACCTGAAAACCCGCGGCGGCAAACTGTAACGCAACGGGCTCCGCTTCCCGGTCGGAGGTCATGACATAGCCCCCTCCCGGGCAGATTACCACAGCGGGGCGGAGCCTTTCCGGGTGCATATCGGGGGAGCGGTGCAGAATGTAGGGGTAAAGCTTGGGGACTTGTCCTCCGTTATTTATTCCCATGGCGGCGTAATCGAGGTTTAAATCTAAGCAATCAGTTATCATTTTATCGTCCTTTCTGCAATACTCTGCGTCAAAGGTGTTTCGACGTCGGGCGCCCCGGCACGGTTTTGTGGGCGCGCGTTTATTCCTGCCGCAGTATCGCCACTTCTTTTGCCACAAGCGCAAGAACCGCGCCGGGCGGATACGCCGTACCGGTCAGCAGGTCGGTATAAGCGCGGGGCAGCGCAATCTCCTGCTTTTCGTCCGTATGATTTAGCACAAAGGTGTACGCGCCCGTTTCGTTTTTGCGCAGGGTCGCCTCCACCCCGCGGGGGGTGACCAGCACCGGCTCAATGCCCTTCTCCGCGCACAGGGTGCCAATAAAGTCACTGTAAAACGCGGGGGACGAGGCGGCGGCAAGGTAGTATGCTTGCCCTTCGCCAAACGTGTTTTTTGTGAGCGCTGGCATTCCCGCGTAAAAATCGCTGGTGTACCGCCCTAAAACCTCCGCCCCCTCGCTATGCAGCAGGTCGCACAGGATTACAGCCGGGTACTCCCGGTCAAGGACGGCCATGGTATTTTGCTTGCCGTTTGGCAAGGCGTCGCTCTCCTCCACCCAGATACCCAGCAGCTCCCGCAGCGGACCGGGATAGCCCCCCGGCAGCACATGGTCGTTCTCATCCACATAGCCGCTGAAAAAGGTGGTCACCAGTGTGCCGCCATTTTTGACGTAATTTTTGAGCCTTTGGTCATAGCCGGGCTTTACCATGTACAGCACCGGCGCGATTACCACCTTGTAGGGGGTAAGGTCGTCGCCGACACCGATGATATCCGTCGCTATATTTTTATCGTGCAGCGCGGTGTAAAACCGCATACACTCCTCGATATAGCGCAGGTCGTCGCTGGGTCCCGCCGAGTTCTCCACAGCCCACCAGTTGTTCCAATCAAGCAGCAGCGCAGTCTTTGCCTCACACCTGCCGCCCAATGTTGCGCCGCCAAGACGAACGAGCTCCTCTCCCAGTGCGGTTATCTCCCGAAATACCCGGGTGTTTTCGGTGCCGACATGGTCAATCACCGCGCCGTGGTACTTCTCGCACGCGCCCATACTGCGGCGCATTTGAAAGAACATTACCGTATCGGCGCCGTGGGCAACCGCCTGATAGCTAAGCAGTCGCATAATACCCGGGCGTTTGAGCGCGTTGTATGGGTGCCAATTGGTCACGCTGGGGGTTTGCTCCATAAGCCAAAAGGGCTGCCCCCCTTTTAAGCCGCGAAACAGGTCGTGGTTCATGGCCACCCGCGCCGGCGGGTCGTCGGGTGCGGGGTAGCTGTCCCATGCGGCAAAATCAAGGTATTCGCTCCAGCGCTGATAATCAAGCGGCTTGTAAAGCCACATGAAGTTGGTGGTAATCGGGATATCGGGCGTAACCGCCTTGAGGGCGTCGTATTCCAGCCGATAGCATTCCAACAGGTTATCCGAGTTAAACCGCGCGTAATCTAAGGAGATGCCCTGGAACATGGTTCGCCCGCTGCCGCGCATTTCAAAGTGCTCGGAGAGCAGGTTTGGGGCGACAATCTCCTCCCAGTCATAGAAGGTATGTCCCCAAAAGGCGGTACACCATGCGTCGTTTAGGGCTTTTAGCGTTATGTATTTTCGTTTTAGCCAGACGCGAAAGGATTTTTCGCAGTTCTCACAATAGCATACGCCGCTGTACTCATTGGAGATATGCCATGCCGCGATGTTGTCGTAGCCCTTGTACCGCTCGGCAAGCAGTCTTGCTAGCTGCGCGGAGTATTTGCGGTATACCTGGCTGCTGGGGCAGGAGTTGTGCCTGCCCCCGAACCGGTGCTTGGTGCCGTTTTCATCGGTTCGCAGCACCTCGGGGTATTTTTTCGCCATCCACGCCGGATGTGTGGCGGTGGAGGTGGCAAGACAGACCTTGATGCCGTTTGCGTGAACAAGCTCCATGATCCGGTCCAGCTTTTCAAAGTCATAGGTCTCCTCATCGGGCTGCAGGCTTGCCCAGCTAAATACGTTGAGCGTGACGGTATCAATCCTTGCAAGGGCAAACAGTCGCATATCCTCCTGCCAAATCTCTTCAGGCCATTGTTCCGGGTTGTAGTCGCCGCCGAACGCAATCTTTGTCAATTTTCTGCTCTTGCTGTTTATCATTACCTTACATTCCCCACCCGCCGGTTTAAATTTTATATACATTGTACTACAGACTCGGGCGCAATTCAATTGACTTGTTACATTTTTACCCGATACCATTAATTCCAGCTGGTTCGCTTAATAGTCAGTACCGGACGCAAACCGCCGGGGGCGGATACTTTGCGTCTGCTTACGGTCAAGGCGTGTTGTTTTTTAAAAGCGGGCAGTTTTATGCAAAATGTAAGTGACGAAAACCAGCGAAAGCAGTATGATAGGATTGTGCTGTTTGAAAGCTCTTACTTTTTGCTGCCTCGGGGTAAGTGCGCGCGCCGGTTTGCAAATTTTATTGTCATTGAACAGTTACCGCAATGCAAAACGGCTCTTTTGCTGTTTTGCATACAAGGTGTACGGAATGTTTAATAATGCATGGTAAATGCATCTATTTTATATTGTAGACAATTGTGATGCACACCCGCTATAATGATGCTAACCCGAAGGGTCGTAATTCTAATCTCCTCGAAAGGAGTAGAATTTCAGATACTGGGCCCCCGGTTCTTTTTGGATAAGATTCTTTTACAACCAGCACACTACATAACATGCGGGAGGAAATGGCAGTATGAAGTTTACCGAAGGTTACTGGTGTATGCGCAAGGACGTGGATCACCACTATGCCCAGCAAGCCTATGACATCGAACCCATAGACGGAGGAATGCGCGTTTACGCGCCCTGCCGCGAGGTGCGCCGCCGGGGTGATACCATTGGGCTGCCTATGGTTACCGTTGAGTTTACCGCCCCTGCCGAGGGGATTCTTAAGGTACGGGCGGTTCACCACGAGGGGTATGAAAAGCATGAGCCCCGCTTTGAGAAAAACGAGCAGCCGGTACCCGCCGCGGTGAGTATCACCGAAAAGGAGGCGGTTATGACCGCCGGAGCCCTGACGGTACGGGTAAACCGCGAGACATGGGGCTACACCTTTGAGGCGGACGGAAAGACGCTAACCTCCACGGGCTGGCGCGGTCTTGGTTATATGGAGGCGGAAAAGCAGCTCTCCTCCATGAGTCCGGGGGAAAACTACCTGCGGGATGAAAAAAAGCCCTATATGACCAGTGACCTGACGCTGGATGTGGGCGAATGCGTCTACGGCTTGGGCGAACGCTTTGGCGCCTTTGTAAAAAACGGCCAGCAGCTTGATACCTGGAACGAGGACGGCGGCACCGCCTCGGGCGTTGCCTATAAATGCGTGCCCTTTTACCTCACAAACCGGGGCTACGGCGTTTTGGTAGACCACACCGACAACGTGTCCTTTGAGGTGGGCAGCGAAAAGGTGGAGAGCGTGGGCTTTACGGTACCCGGCGAAGAGCTTCGGTATTATCTCATATACGGCCCCACCCCCCGCGAGATTTTAAAGCGCTACACCGCCCTCACCGGCAGGCCCGCCCTGCCGCCCGCATGGTCCTTTGGACTTTGGCTTTCCACCTCCTTTACCACTAACTACGATGAGGAAACCACCAGCTCGTTTATTCAGGGTATGGTGGACCGCAATATCCCTTTGCATGTGTTCCATTTCGACTGCTTTTGGATGCGAGAGTTTAACTGGTGCGATTTTGATTGGGATCCCCGCACCTTCCCCGACCCTAAGGGGATGCTAGACCGCTACCATCAAAAGGGCTTAAAGATTGATGTGTGGATTAACCCCTACATCGCCCAGCGCTCTCCCCTCTTTGCAGAGGCCTCCGCACAAGGGTATTTGCTGCTGCGCGCCGACGGCAGGGGGGTAAAGCAGCTGGATGAATGGCAGGCAGGCATGGGGCTTGTTGATTTTACAAACCCTGACGCGTGCAAATGGTTTGCTTCTAAGCTTGCAAAGCTGGTGGATATGGGCGTGGACTGCTTTAAAACCGACTTTGGCGAGCGCATACCCACCGACGTGCGCTACTTTGACGGCTCCGATCCCTGTGCCATGCACAACTACTATACCTACCTGTATAATCAATGCGTATTTGAGGCGCTGAAGGATAAAACGGGTGAGCCGGTGCTGTTTGCGCGCTCGGCTACGGTGGGCGGGCAAAAGTTCCCCGTACACTGGGGCGGCGATTGCAGCGCAAGCTTTCCCTCTATGGCAGAGACCCTTCGCGGCGGGCTTTCCTTTGCCATGTCAGGCTTCTCCTTTTGGAGCCACGATATGGCGGGCTTTGAGCAAACCGCTTCTCCTGAGGTTTACAAGCGCTGGGCTGCCTTTGGGCTTCTTTCCACCCACAGCCGCCTGCATGGCTCTACCAGCTACCGGGTGCCTTGGCTGTTTGATGATGAGGCCAGCGAGGTGGTTCGCACCTTTGCCGAGCTGAAATGCCGGCTGATGCCCTACCTGTTCGCGATGTCCGCCGCCGCACGGGAGGAGGGCGTACCCGTTATGCGCCCCATGGCATTTGATTTTTATCACGACCGTGCCGCCGATTACCTGGACCGCCAGTATATGCTGGGCGACAGCCTGCTGGTTGCGCCAATCTTCCGGGAGGACGGCACGGTGGATTACTACCTGCCCGCGGGGCGCTGGACCCACCTGCTATCCGGTGAGGTGCGTGAGGGCGGCCGCTGGTATCAAGAGCGGTATGATTATTTCTCGCTGCCGCTCTATGTGAAAGCCAATACCCTTCTGCCCATGGGGGACAACAGCCAGCGTCCCGATTACGACTACACCCAAGGGCTAGAACTGCACCTGTATGAGCCGACAGAGGGCATACCCGCAGCCTGTGCCGTGCCAAACCTTGGGGGAGAAACCGTTTTGACCGCTACGGCAGTTCGCGCGGGCGGCGCGGTGACGCTGACTCTCTCAACACCCTGTGAGGGTGCGACCCTCATCATTCATAAAGACGGCGCATCGCAAAGCTTTACTGTAGCCGGTACGGGTATCACCGCCGCTATCCAGCCCCAATAAAAACGTGCTTGAAAAATAAGACCCCGCAGCTAAGCAAATAGAAAAAAGCAAAACGAACCGTGCGGAGGTGCGGTTCGTTTTTTTGTGCTGTGCCTTGTTTAAAAGAAAAGCTGCTATTTCCTGATTTTTCACAAAGCGCCAACACTTCCTTTAACACCAGCTTTATAACATGAAATTTTATCAGACTGAAGCATGCTAATACTAATATCCGATTTAAAAGAGTATAAATAGTATGAATTTTCTATCAAGGCAGTGTGACAAGCAATTGTCAATGCGGCGATAAAAAATTAAAGCAATTGCTATTATTTTCTTAACACAGCACATCTTTTCATAATATCAGGGCAGTTTTTATTTGATTTTTTCGTCAACAACTTAAAAATAATAACGATTCTTCTTGTTGATTATCAGAAAATATGCTATAATAATTATAAAAACGACGCTATTCTCCCCTGTGTGTTTGCAGACCCAATTCGGGAATGCTTGCGATATATTTCGGTAAATTGCATCCAACACCTTTGAAAACGACTTATTCTTTATTGTATTATACATTTTCTTTTATATCTTCCGCTTATTGACACAGCCGGTCTGCAAACACCTTTATTTTTTTACAATTGGTAGCCCACCCCAGTTTTCTTGTGTCATGACCGCTGTTAAAAACCAACCGGCTGACCTATTAGGTACGCAGCAAAGCCGAAGATTTTCTCAAGGCTGTCGCGCGGCATGACAAATCAGTTTGTTATTCCCCACAATATTCCGCGAGGTCGGACGACAACTAATTGGGGGAGCGGAAAATCGTTGGAAGATGGGGCGATGGTATGGACAGAACGCAGAACTCCGCAGCAAGAATCCGGGAATTTTTACAAACGGATCTGGGACAATCTGCCCAAGAGCGCTGGTGCCGACTGATTGTGTACGCATGTTACGCGGCGACAGCCATCAGCGCGGCGGTTCTCATTGCGGTCTGGGTCTTTTGGGAGCGCGGATATGATAAGACTTCGAATGCGGTTTACTGGTGGAGGTACATTTTACTGCCCTGCCTGACCATGCTGTTGTTTACCGCCGGAGCCCACCTGTTGCTTCGCTCAGACCGGTTTACGCTGATTATTAAGGAGTATGCGGCGCTGCTTCTTATCACCCTTCAGTGCGTTTTGCTTTGCTTTATCCACAGCAATGCCGCCGTGCTGCTGGCAACCTTTATGACACCCGTATTTATATCGGCGATTTTTGCCGACCTAAAGATTACGCGGCATATTTTTTTCATCAGCTTTTTTGGGCTGCTTCTCAGCGGATTAAAAATGGGGTACTTTTCTTCCCGCAGCTTTGAACGCTGGATTTGGATCGAGCTTGGGGTTGCGGTGGGTATTTTATTTGCATCCTACGCGCTTGCCAAAATTATAATCCGGTTCGGTCAATTTCACATCGACTCATACATGTCCTCATGCGATGACCAGAAGCAGCTGCGCGAACAGTTGATGCGCGACCCCTCCACAGGTTTGTACAACCGGCGGGCATTTGACGAAATGCTGCCCGAGCTGATTAACCGCTGCAAGTCGGATAGAATTTGCCTGAGCATGGCGATCATTGACCTGGATCACTTTAAAAGCATTAACGACGAGTTCGGTCACCCCGCCGGGGATTCCGTTTTACGGCGATTTGCTCATATTCTCAACGGGTATGGCAACGAGAATATCCTTGCCTTTCGTGTGGGCGGCGAGGAGTTTATACTGCTGTTAAAGGATATATGCGTCTACAACGCCTACAAGCTGCTTGAGGGTATGCGCGCAATTATGGATGCCGCCGCAGTTCCCGAGGTACGTTCCAAGCGCGTTAGCTTTAGCTGCGGCTTATCCTGTACCGGTGGCAACCGGGCGGATGCGGTAACCTTGTTTCAAACTGCCGACGAGGCGCTGTACCTCGCGAAAAACAGCGGCAAGGGCATGAGCATTATTAGCGACAACCATCACGCCAGCGCTTTGACGGGCAAATTACAGCATAAGTAATACTATTCTCCGATAAAAGTGTTGATAAAAATCCGCGTCAAAATCCATAAATTAAAGATTTTGACTTGGTTTTTATGCGCTTTTTAATCGGATAATAGTATAAGATAACCATAGAACAAGGGACCGGCACTGCCACAGTGCCGGTCCCGATTATTATGACTGAAAATACCTGCCCGCGCCTTTGGATGGCGGTACATCATCCCCCGCAAGCTCCTCCGGAACGGGAACCCCATAGATGTCGGAATAGGATTCCATATCCTCGTCGGAAAGCGGCTGAGACGGAATCAGTCCGGTAAAGGCGGTCGCCGAAGCAACGGAGTTTAGCTCAAAGATGCTGTCTAGGTAGTCGATATCTCCTCTTGCTTTCTTTTCATACTCTTTTGGGGCGGGTCGGCCATTATTATTTTTCATCATGTATCGCTCCTTTTTTTCTAAATATTTATGTCTGCCGCCGCAAAAGCAGGCTCAATGTTTTGCGGCATTAAATTCTACAATTTTAGTATAATATTATTTTTTGAAAAAGTATGTGACTTCATCACCCTTACCGGTCCTTGCTTATAAAATTAATGCTTTTATACCGCTGCGCTGTTAGTCCACCGGTTATGGGTTATAGGGCATGCTGCGTTTTGGCGAGTAATCAGGTATTATTCGTGACTTAAACATATTGCAATCAAGTTGTATTACAATATATCATATCCAATCCCCTTATTATTATTGCACAAATATTTATCCGCTTTTAAAACATCACTACCTCTATTCTCTTATACTATTATCCGATTAAAAAGTGTATAAAAACCAAGTCAAAATCTTTAGTTTATGGATTTTGACGCGGATTTTTATCAACACTTTTATCGGAGAATAGTATTAGTTATTGCGCATAATAATTCGGCAGCGGGCTTATGGGCAAAGGATTATGTTGACAAGAATGATGGCATATGCTATGATTTGATTAGTTAGTTATCGCTAACTAATCGGCCGCAACCGGCTGTTGCCTATTCCCGCTTAATAAAAATTAATAAGGGGAAGCCACGCCGCGGCACGTGCGTTTCATAAACTTTTCAACTGTCACCAGATAGGATATAATGACTAAGGGTGATAAGAATGGAATTAATACGAGAAAGACTTTCAATGGTGCCTGATTATCGGCATCCAAGTTATATAG
>JAEZCT010000006.1 GCA_023433405.1 Bacillota bacterium
ATTCAAGAGATTACAACGATTGTAGATGGACCAATCAGTGGAGAAGTAAAAGCAACTACAGTAGATGCTAAAGGAATGATCCAGGAAGGGAGAGAAATTGCAGCAATTCATCCTAATATGGTCGTAAAGATACCTATGACAATCGAAGGGTTGAAAGCTACGAAGGTATTAGCAGCGGAAGGAATTAAAACAAATGTGACTTTGATTTTTTCTGCAAATCAAGCCCTATTGGCGGCAAGAGCTGGAGCGACTTATGTATCCCCTTTCTTAGGAAGATTAGATGATATATCAATGCCTGGTATTGATTTGATCCAACAAATTTCAGAAATTTTTCATATTCATGGAATCGAAGCAGAAATTATTGCAGCAAGTGTACGTAATCCAATCCATGTTATGGATTGTGCCTTAGCTGGAGCTGATATTGCTACGGTACCTTATAGTGTTATAGAGCAGATGGTAAAACATCCACTAACAACACAAGGGATTGAAAAGTTTCAGTCAGACTATAGGGCAGTCTTTGGGGAGTAGATCGTTATTTCAAAGCAGTTAGACCATCGGGAAGATATTTATCATATGGGGTTATAAACAATACAAATATGAGGGAGATAAAATGGAAAGTATAAGTAACCGGCTGAAAAATTTTAATATTCGTTTACGTGTTGCGTCATTAGCAATGGTAGCTCTTTTTTTTATTCTTTTTAATTTTATTATTTCATTATTAACGGATAACCTCATTATTGAAATATCGGTTATTGTGTTAGTGAGTATTCTAGGAGTTCTTTATACGAGGGTAGTCTCGTTGTCAATTCGTAGTGAAATTGCTATGTTTAAAGAAATTATGGAGGAAGTTGCTAGTGGCAATTTAACCGTTGTTATTACAAAAGAGATGAGGACAAAAGATGAGTTTGGAACATTTGCATTGTCTGTAGATAAGACCTTGTCTCAATTACATATGTA
This sequence comes from Bacillota bacterium, assembly GCA_023433405.1. Classification (GTDB taxonomy): domain Bacteria; phylum Bacillota; class Clostridia; order Oscillospirales; family Ruminococcaceae; genus Acetanaerobacterium. The sequence continues at coordinate 958 of JAEZCT010000006.1, forward strand.
TCAAGACTACATTGATGAAATATCACGGGTTCTTCAGGACATATCCACTGGAAGGATGAAAGTTGACTTACATCAACAGTATGGTGGCCAATTTAAAGCAATAAAAGAAGCAATGCTTCAGATTTCCACCTCGCTAAATCAAACGTTGACAGGGATTAATGATTCCTCAGAATTAGTAGCTTCTCAATCGCAACGAATGCAAATTGCTGCTAGCAAGTTATCTGATGCAACTGCAGATCAGGCGAGTTCGGTTGAGGAACTCAATGCTTCCATTCAAGAGATAAGAAACCAAGTTACTTCAAGTGCAGAAAGTGCAATAAAAGCGAAAGAAAAGATCGATAAGATGGGTGAGACTGTCATCACAAGTAATGAGAAAGTAACCGAATTATTGGATGCAATGGAGCAAATTAATAAGTCCTCGAATGATATTGTGAATATTATTCAAACAATTGAAGAGATTGCGAATAAAACCAATTTATTATCTTTGAATGCTTCGATTGAAGCAGCACGAGCTGGAGAAATGGGAAGGGGGTTTGCTGTAGTTGCTAGTGAAATCGGAAATCTAGCGAATCAGAGTGTCAGTGCAGTAAAGATGACATCGGAATTAAAACAGCGTACCTTAGAGGCAGTAAAAAAAGGTGTAGTATTAGCAGATATATCTGCTAAGTCGACGAAGGATGCAGAAGTGGTAGCAAGGGAAGTCAAACAGATTATGGATGTGATTACTGATAATTCACAGTCACAAAGTACACTGATCAATCAATTTTCGGAAGCAGTGGAGCAAATTGCAGAAGTATTAGATCATAATCAGGCGACTGCAATCGATAGTGCTCAAATTTCTGAAGCTTTAAGAGAAGAAGCATTTACTCTGAAAGAAAGAATAGATCAATTCGAATTATACTAGATATGGATGTTACTGGTAACATTAAAAATGTATTGAAAAGATCATAACTTCATGTTATGATCTTTTTCAGTTATGGTTATAAATAAGATTATGATAGAGGTGCAATCATTATCAGTACTGCCTTTACTAACAGGAATGGAGAAGGTACGAAAGGAATGATTGCCGAAGTGATTATACTTGCCTGGAGTATGGTTGCTGGTCCGTTGCAGAAAATGTCTCGGACTGTCACATAAAATGTGGAGAGCTATCATTACTGAAGGATAGGAAGGAAACCGTAGGGTATTCTTGTAATTATTTAGTCATGAAGCAGCTTAATACTGTTCCATGACTATTTTTTTTACTTATTAGGGATGAAAGAAAGGAAAGTAATATGACAGGAAAAAAAAGAATATTGTTTTTTACTGGAATAGTCACGTTGATGCTTGTCGTAGCTCCATGGATTGTGGTAAAACCAGCTTTGGTAAGTGCTAATGAAAAACAAACAACGCAAACGGAATACAATCCTGTGGAAGAAGTAAAGCAGTTGAGCGAAGAAAAAAAAGCTAGTATATCAGGATTGCAAGAAGAAGTTGAGGAGGCAAGTGCATTTATTACGGAGGAAACAGTACCATTTTATGCAACCTTTTGGGCACTGCTACCACCAATTGCAGCAATTACATTAGCTCTAATAACGAAAGAAGTATATCTTTCAATATTTATAGGTATCGTTGCAGGTGCATTCTTATATGCCAATTTTAATCCGATTAAGGCAACTGAAACGTTATTTTCGGAGGGAATGATTGCAAAATTAACCGATAGTGGGAATGTAGGGATATTAATCTTTTTAGTATTTCTTGGAACCATGGTTTCGTTGATTAATAAGGTAGGTGGAAGCACTGCTTATGGCCAATGGGCAGCTAACAAGATTAAGTCAAGAAGAGGAGCTATGCTTTCAACATTTGGTCTCGGATCACTTATTTTTATCGATGACTATTTTAACTGCTTAACCGTTGGTTCGGTTATGAGACCAGTAACCGATAAATTTAAAATCTCTCGTGCGAAGCTAGCTTATATCATAGATTCAACCGCCGCACCAATCTGTATTATCGCACCAATTTCATCTTGGGCGGCGGCAGTTACAGGTGTAGTTGATGATGTGGACGGATTGTCTTTATTTATACGTTCCATTCCATATAACTTTTACGCATTGCTCACCATTGTTATGGTAGTCGGAATGGCTTTATTCAAACTTGATTTTGGACCAATGAGAGTTCATGAAGAAAATGCAATGAAAGGTGACTTATATACTACGAAAGAACGCCCATACGAAGAATTCGAAAATCAGCAGAACACAGGTAAAGGGAAAGTAATCGACCTTATATTACCAGTCATAGCA
>JAEZCT010000014.1 GCA_023433405.1 Bacillota bacterium
AGTTCTACTGCTTTGTCTGCCAAAAGACGTAGTGACCATTTCGCGTACCCTTCGGGCACTTTACTGCACGCCAAAGCGATGATATGTGCTTCGACTTCTCCCGTGATTTTTGCCGCGACCGGTGGTATTTCGCGTTTTTTGCGTTTTAGCGCCGCCTCGAACCCTTCTTCTGCATAGAGTTTCCTAATTATCTGCACGGTCGTCGTTGTACTGTTACATTTTTGCGCGGCAGCGGCAACTGTCAATTTTTCGCTCCGATTGTCTGCGGTTGCAAGTAATATATTGGCATGCAATATTTCCCTCGCTGACACCTTTCCGGTTGTTGTGATTTTCTTTAAAGTCCTTTGCTCTTCATCGGTAAGATTTACTTTGTACTTCTTTTTTGGCATTTGATACACCCCTTTGTTTAAGTATATCACCTTTGCCATATTATGCAACTATTAGTTTTAACAATGTACTAATCCCCTCAAAAAGAGTCGACAAAAATCCGCGTGAAAACCCATAAATTAAAGCTTTTCACTTGATTTTTATACTCTTTTAAATCGGATATTAGTATTAGTATAAGCTATGCTATGCTTTGTGGCTATCGAGCTGCTATTAATTCTGATATAACAAAAAGCCGTCCGGCAGAACCGGGCGGCTTTTTGTTATGTGTGCATCCGTTTATTTCACAAAGGACGGCAGCTTTTTGTTCTCGTTGACAAGCACCGTCACAGGCTCATGGGCATCTGTGCCGGGCAGCAGCTTTGCCATTACCACAAAGCGCTGGTCCTTGCGCAGCCCGTACTTGTAGGTACAGGTGGAAAGCGTCAGAATCTTATCCCCGGCGGATACCTCTGTGTCAAAAAAGAAATCGCTGCGCTGACAAGCCTCTGAAACAATAAACATCAGCTCGTCGTCCGTCGGGTTTGGTTCAATGTAATAAAAATCGGTATCCGTGGTAAAGGCGGCGAATACCTGCCAAGCCATCTCATCCTGCGCGGTTGAGAAGGAGATAAACTGGTTTTCCGTGGCAAATTTAACGTCCTGATACCTTAGCAGCTGAGAAAACAGCTGACCGAAAAAGCCAAACAGCTCTACGTTATGCCCGTAAAGAATCGTATTGCGGGATAATTCCCGCCGACTGCCCAGTGTATTGCGGTAATCGGCAAAGATTACCCCAACGTTATCGAACTTGCCCGCATAACTGATGCGCTGGTCTAAGTAGTACTCGTTATCGTCTGGGTTATACATTACGGCGTTGTTAATAGTCGTTGACGGCAGGGTAAGCCAGCCCTTGGGGTCGCCGACCGGAAAGTGCTGCGAAAGCCTTTCAAGAAGCTCCGCGCCGGGGGGTACCGGTTCCCCGTAAGGAGGCTCCTCCTCAGGCTCCCCGCTGTCCTCATCCGGCAAGGCGTCCTCCTCCGAGTATCCCGGCGCTGTCTGCCCCGAGGAATCCTGAGAGCGGGAGGGCGGCACCGGCGAATGGATACACGAAACAGCCATAAGCGCGGCTAAGATAAGTGCAGGCAATAGCCGTGCAAGCTTGCGAAGCCCCGCCCCGTTATTGACCCTGCGCAACACATTTTTTTGCATTCCTTGCAAACATTCCTTTCCCCCGGCGGTTTATCCGTCCTGCCTGTGTCAGCCCGCGGCGGCTTCCAGCAGGGCAATGCCCTTTTTCAACCGGGCAAGAGTTTCCTCTTTGCCAAGGATGGCGCAAATCTCAATCCCGCCACCGGGTGTAAACTGCTTGCCGCTAACCGCAATGCGCAAAGGCCACAGCACAGCGCCGTTTTTAACCCCCAGCTGCTCTATATGCGCAAACAGCGCGGTGTGAATTGACTCTACCGAGTAATCGCTTAGGCTCTCCAGCACCGGCAAAACCCCGCGCAGGGTCTCCAGGGAGGCCTCCTTAGTGGTCTTCATCTTTTTGCTCACATACAGCTCAAGGTCATATTCCGGCAGGGCGTCAATAAAGTCCACCTGCTCGGGGATATCGGCCAGTACCTCGGTGCGCGCCTGCAATACCTGCGATACGAGCGCAAGGTCAACCTCGGCTTTGGAGACAGTTTTGCGAATCCATGGGATGGCAATGCGCGTAAACTCCTCAAGTGTAAGGCGGCGGATATACTCGCCGTTGATGTGGCGCAGCTTGAGCCCATCGAAGATTGCGGGCGACTTGGATATCCCGGAGGGATCAAAGGCCTTAATCATCTCGGAAAGGGTGAATATCTCGTTCTCCCCGCCCGGCGACCAGCCTAACAGCGCGATATAGTTGAGCACCGCGTCCCCCAGATAGCCCGCCGCAATCAGGTCGCCGTAAGAGGCGTCGCCATGGCGCTTGGAAAGCTTCTCCGTGGCGTTTTTCATGACGGGGGAGCAATGGATGTATACGGGAATCTCCCACCCAAACGCCTGATACAAAAGGTTGTATTTGGGGGTGGAGGAAAGGTACTCGTTGCCCCGGATGACGTGGGTGATGCCCATCAGATGATCATCCACAACGTTTGCAAAGTTGTAGGTGGGCATTCCGTCGCTTTTAATTAAAACCTGATCGTCAAGCGTCGCGTTTTCCACCGTCACCGACCCAAACACCACATCGCAAAAGGTGGTGCTTCCTGCTTCGGGAATCTTTTGGCGAATAACATAAGGCACGCCCGCCGCAAGCTTCTCGGCAATCTCCTCCTTGGTTAATCGCGAGCAGTGCCCATCGTATTTGGGGGAGATGCCGGAGGCAGCCTGTACCTTGCGCACCTCCTCAAGACGCTCCTTATCGCAAAAGCAGCGGTAGGCATGTCCCGATTCAATCAGCTGCTCGGCATAGCCAAGATACATGCCCATGCGCTCGCTTTGAACATACGGACCGCAGGGGCCGCCGAGGTCGGGGCCTTCATCCCACGTCAGGCCGGTTTCCCGGAGTGTGCGATAAATAATATCCACCGCGCCCTCCACATAGCGCTCCTGGTCGGTATCCTCAATACGCAGAATAAACTTGCCGTCCTTGCTCCTTGCAAGCAGGTAGGCATATAACGCGGTTCTTAGGTTTCCCACATGCATATAACCGGTGGGGCTGGGCGCAAAACGTGTGCGCACCTCTGTGTAACTCATTGTAACCTTTCCTTTCTCCCGAAAAAAAGGGGATTGCGCTGTCCGTGCGGCAAAACCCGCCGGGCGCAATTCCCTTATACTATTATCCGGTTATAAGCGTATACACCTTTTCCGCTTATAACGAAGAGTAGTATTCGTATCGTTGTTCTACAGACATAACAAGCGCGCCCATCCTTAATTTCTGCATCCTTAAGCACGAAAGGCAGAACCCACGCGCATGTTTGTCCGATAATATGTCGGCACAGTTGGCTTTTCTTTATTAATAGTAGCGTTGCGTAAAGCGTTTGTCAAATTAATCTTTATCAATTATCTTATGCCCTATCTTCTATCCCTAGGCAAACCAAAGCCTCACATCCCTTGCCCCTGTAAGGGATGTGTCAGCGGGGAACGGAGAAATGCTCGGTGGCATACCATTCATAGCCCATATCCGACTTGCGCACATAAACCCCGATGCCGGTGTTGGTGATGTCTGAGGCAATAAGCGCCTCGTAATGAGCCTTGCTTTCCTTCCAGGAATCGAAGATGCGCTGCGCGTCAAGGGTAGCCGATCGCCCTTTTTGCAGGTTCTCGCTGATAACGCTGTAGCGGTAGCCGTATTCATCCATAATGCTTGCCCATTCGCGCCCGTCTGGGCGGGTATGCTCAAAATGGTTGTACTCCAGCATCTCTTTACACCGGGCACGGGCAGTTTCCTTTAATACCTCATCCTCGGTTAACGCGCTGAGGTTTAAGCTCTTTCGCTCTGCGTTTACCAGCGAAAGAACCTCATTTTCCAGTGCGGATGAAAAGCTAAGCTCCCCTTCGCCGTCTGGGTTAATCGAAAAATCATCTCCCGTCGCCGAGTGCGCGCTGCTTGTCGCCGCCCGTCCCTTTTGCGCGTTGACGATCTCCTCTAAAAGCGCATCCACCTCCGATGCCATACAGCCTGAGATGATAATACAAACCAGCAGTAAAACCGCAAGCCTTGCCGGATAAATAGCCCTCTTTGCGTTTTTCATGCCACGGCCACGCCCTTTCGCTTAAATTGTCCCTTTTATTGCATTCGCATATGCAATTACAATTAAAATTGTGTATATAAATCAAGTGAAAAACTTTAGTTTATGGGTTTTTACTTGATTTTTATCTACACTTTTTGAGGGGATTAGTATTGGTCACAAAGCCGTGCTCCGTTTGCCCTTGCTTTGAGCTGGGTGCAGGGTGTCCCTGCTTCGCTTTTACTAGGGTCTATCCGGTAAATATAAAAATCTGTCATAATAACCAAATCATAATGCAAGCAAGGAAGACAAAGGCCTGAAACATAGAGGATAACTTATCATATCTTGTAGCGATACGGCGAAAATGTTTCAGCTTATTAAAAAAGCATTCTACAAGATGTCTTTCTTTATAGTGGTAAAAATCGCAATCCCAAGGATCAGCCGCGTTGCTTTTTGGGGGAATCACTACCGTGGCGTTATTCTCTCGTATATAGGTTAATATTTCGACTGTTCCGAAGGCTTTGTCGCCCAAGACCGCACTTTCGGAGAGCTCAAAGCCCTCTAAAAGCGCCACAGCTTCTTTACTGTCGTGGACCTCTCCACTTGTAAAAATTAAACGAATTAGATAGCCTAGGCCATCAACAAGAGCATGGATTTTCGTGTTTTTGCCGCCTCGTGACAACCCTATGTCCTGTCTTTTCTTCATTTGCTCAGGGGTCAATCCGCGCTCTGCCGCCCCCTTTTTGCACCTGCCGCGTGTTGATGTACCTTACAGGAGGTACTATCAAAGGACAAATCCTGCATATCGCATTCTTTCGCAAGCTCTGCAAAAATTGCTTCTAAAACACCGC
>JAEZCT010000080.1 GCA_023433405.1 Bacillota bacterium
TACGACGGCAAACAGGTGGATGGCGGCAATTACTTTGGCACTAACTACGAGGCCGCAAAGCAGGATTTTGTCCGGCGCTCCGGGCTTATGCCGGGGAGCAAACTATTTAGCGAGGAGGAACTCCTCACTATGACCCGCGCAATCGAATCGGCTATGCAGTCGGACTACGGTGCAAACCTCCCGTACAACGAAATGAAAACACTCAGCCAAATCAACCAGCGGCTGGGCGACGCACTGCCGCCGGTGACGGAACCGCTCATGGAGGCTGCGCAAGCCGCCCGCCGCCCGCCGGTGCAGCTGTGAGGTCTGCGCAGCTGTACGCCCTGTACGGTGAAACCTACACCGCCCTTCTGAAGCGGATCAGCAGCAGCTTTCACGGCGGCGAGCCGCTCGCGCGGATTGAGCGCTGGATTCCGTGGCGGGTGGAGCAGCTTTATTTTAACCCCGCAAAAAAGGAGCTGATTGCCAACCTGCGGGAATGGCTGAAAATTCTTTGCAAATGCTATCCCGATGAAGGTGAGCAAATAAAATTGGAGGCAAAGCCATGAAACGCGTATATCTGTGCTTTACCCGAACCGGCAGCTATGAGCAGGACGAGGCACGGGCAAATGAGATTTGCGCCGGAGCTGCCACGCTTGGCGTAACGTCCGTCGTGGCGCACCCGCTGCTGGCGGAGCTGATTGCCGACCCGAAGGAGTTTGACCAGACCATCAGCTTCCCCTTGTTGGGGGGCTGCGACGAGCTGTGGATCTGTGAGGCTACCCTGACACACCACATGGCGCAATTAGTTGACCGGGCGCGCCGGATGGGGATGCCTGTCCGAAGGTTTTGCGCCGTGCAAAGGCTGCTAAGCCAGCCAATCTACGAATACAACCCATATTTTCGGATACAGGGGCAGGCGGTCGCAATACCGCCTGCCTCTGTCATCATATCAACCCATTCAGTATAATAAGAGGTGAAAAAAGATGAAGAAAATTCTAGCGATTCTTGTGACGGTCGCGTTCTCCTTTCTGCTGTGCTCCCCTTTCGGGGCAGTGTACGCGGCGGAGGATAACGCCGTCGCGCAGTTTGTGGCGGATAACCATGTGCTCATGGCGCGGGCGGATGGGCGCGTACTCGGCTGGGGGGATAACACCTTTGGTCAGCTGGGTCTTGGGGACAGCGCCCAATCGAGCTACAGCGCGCCGGTGGAAATTACTTTTTTTCAGGGCAAGGCGAAAATCCGACAGATAGCCGCCGTGAAAAACACAAGCTTTGTCCTGCTCACTAACGGTGAGCTGTACAGCACCGGGGCGGGCAACTACGGCAAGCACGGGCAGGGCAACACCAATAACCAAAAGAGCTGGGCGCGCATCGGCGGGTCGCTCACGTTTAAGAAGCTGTATACCAACGGCGCTGCCGATTTTGCCCTTGCCGAGGATTACAGCGGGAATCTGTACGGCTGGGGACGCAACGACAGCGGACAGCTTGGTCTTGGAGATATGAATGACCGCACATCACCTACGCTTGTTAAGTCAAGCGCGCAAATAAAAACTCTTTGGCTCGGTGAATCTTACGCCGAATACATCGATATCAATAATAAATTGTATTATTGGGGAACGTTCCCCAACTATGAGCATGGTGCATACGGGAACCTATATTACGAGTTTAACGGCAACTATTACCGCTATATCTATTATAATGCCACCACTGGATCAACCACAAGCATCAAAGAGATAACGTACATTAGCAGCCCTCCATCTTTGGCTACTTGCTATTACGGCGGCACAAATACAGATAATACGGTGACAGGGTCATTAAAAAGCAATAATCAATCTATGTTAGTGCAGTCTGTGTACAAGTATTCTAATTTAGATCAGGTATGGGCGGGTACCAAGCATGCGATGATTATGGCTAACGGCTTATTGTATGGCTGGGGTGACAGCTCAAAAAAACAATTAACTAGTATATCCACAAACACACCAAAACTATTAACATCGGTCAACGCTTTAATTGATTCCAAAAACGCAATCGACATACAGATAAATGACATTTATGCCGACCGAGACACCAACTACCTCACCTTTACCGATGGTAGCGTGTATGTATGGGGCGACAACACCTATAACAAGGCGGGCGTGTCCGGCTCCCCCATCAGCATCGACACCCCGACGCAGGTCACCTCTTTGTCGGGGAAAAATATCATCAAGATTGTTTCGGGGCGCGACACCACCTACTACATCACCGATGAGGGCGATATCTACGCATCCGGCTCCAATGTCGGCGGCGTGACCGGTCTCGGCGAGGATTACGCGGATGAAGCCACCATCGATACGCCCACAAAAATCGGGAGCCTCGGCTACTCCGATACCGTCACCCCGCCCTCTGTGGATGGACTGACCATTTCAGTGCCCAGCCAGGCGGAGGTAAACAGCACCATATCGGTATCCTGGGCAAGTGTCGCCAGTGCCGATAAGTACCGGCTCAAGCGCACGGTTACGCTCAAGGAGGATGCCGAGGCAGGCACAGCCAGGGACAGCGGGCTTGACCTGCAAAGCATGGTGAGCGATTTCGTGACAAGCTTCAGCACAAGCAGTTCGGCGGGATCCTCCGAAACGGTATACACCGGCAGCCAGACCGCCTTCACCGATACCGCAGGCGGAGACTGGGACACGGTGGCCTACGAGCTGGTGGCGCTTAACCGCATCGGCGACTTCTCAAGCCCCATCAGCTCCAATGCCGTGACCATCATCCCGGCGGTGGTGATTCCTGACCCTGACCCGGACCCGAACCCCAATCCGGACCCGGATCCAAACCCAAACCCAAATCCCAATCCAAACCCCGGCGGGAATGTGGTGATTCCGCCGGTTAACGTGACCGTGAACCCGCCGTCGGTAACAGTGCAATCGCCGGATGTCCGCCTCACCTCCCCGCCGGTCACGGTGCAGTCGCCGGATATCCGCCTGACCTACCCGGAGGTCAGTACCTCCGCCGGTACCCAGCTCCCCTCCGGCTCCGGCGCGTCGCAATCCGCAGCATCGGGCTGGTCGCTCACTCCGGAGCAGATTGCGAGCTTAAGTATGCTGATGGGCAGCAGCCGCAATTCGGGCGCGCCCTATGTTATCACCGTCGAGCCGAGCGCTCCCCAGTATGTCCCACAGCAGTCCGCCACGCAGAACAACACCCTTTTGTACGTCATGCTGTTTGTGCTGGGCACCGCACTGGTGGCAATCTGCGCCTTTATGGCGG
>JAEZCT010000001.1 GCA_023433405.1 Bacillota bacterium
TACATCGTCCCTCCCCGACCAAGACGCGTAGTTCAGTATCAAATTCGCAATCACCGCGCCGATGTCAAAACCCGCAGGGCCATAGAACGAGAACTCGGTATCGAACACGCGCAGTTCGTTGTCATCGATGAATATCGAGCCAGTATGGAGGTCTCCGTGCAGCAGCGACTGCGCTTTTTGCATGAAGCCCATCTTCAGTTTTGTAACCTCCAGCCGCAGCGCGTCCTTCTTCCACCACACCTGCCGCACATAATCCATGATCTCGGGGTTGATGTCGTTGGTGCCTGCGTCGAAGTAAGGATCGGTCAGCACCAAATCTTCAGTAATCTTGCACAGCTCGGGGTTGGTGAACTTCTTCACCTGTTCCTTCTTCTGGATGGGGTCCATGTGATAGTCGGACGTGTAAAACAGCGTGCGCGCCAGAAATCTTCCAATCTGCTCCGGAAATTTGGGGAAACGGCGCATCTTCATCAGCTCAAACCGCATGATCTTGAGGTAGCTCAAGTCCTCCACCATCGAAAGCGCCATATCTTCATCATTGAAATACACCTGGGGCACCATGCCGGGGCAGATGCGTTCCTGTGTTTTCAGCGCCTCGGCCTCGATACGCGAGCGGTCTATGGTCAGCGGCCACGAATCGCCGATCACCCTCAGATGCGGCAGCGCCTGTTTGAAAATGGTGGACTTGCCATGCTTGTTGTCGATAATGTGAAACACCAGATTCAAATTGCCGTCGCCGATTTCATGTGATACCAGTTCGGCATCCTTCTCGAATAGCCCGGGCACGCCCCGTGCGTATTCCACTGCCTGCTGTTCCGTGAGTGCTCTGTATTCACCCATGATTATACCTCCGATATATCTTGTCCCCCGATGCATAACCGGGTCCGCCACATCCTGATTATGTTGTCAGCGCGGTTACCTGCCGCATCCATTCCCCCATCAACGGGTAAGCTTGCCGATACTTTTCAGCGTATTCGCTGTATATGCCGTGCAGCTCCGCATCCGGCTCAATCCTTTCCACAAACGAAACCATGTGGCGGCATGCCGCGGCAATATCGGGATAGACGCCTGCCGCCACAGCTGCGAGTATCGCGGAACCCAGGCTCGGCGCTTCCGCCTCCTCCGGTATGTAGATCGGCACGTCGCTCACGCTGCTGTGAATGTCCATCCACAGCCGGCTCTTCGTGGCCCCGCCGCATACATAAAGCCCGTTCACCTTATAACCGCCCGAGGCAAACGTCTGCAGTATGTGTTCCGTCCCGTAAGCGATACCTTCGAGTATCGCACGGTATATATGCGCCGGCGTATGCTTGAGCGTCAGGCCGTAGAACAGGCCGCGCACCTCGCCGTCCGTGAACGGCGTTCTGTTGCCCTGAAAATAGTCCAGCATCAGCAAGCCATCTGATCCGGGCGGGATATGAGCTGCCTCTTCGTTGAGCAGGTCATATATCTTCCGGCCCTCCGCGGCAGCCTTATGTGAGGCATAACCCGCGAGATTCTCCTTGAACCAGTTGACGATGGAGCCGGTGGATATCTGTCCGCCCTCCACCATATAGAGCCCCGGCACGATCGCATCCGGGAAGCCGCCGAACATCCCCTGCTGGTGAATTTCCACATCGGTCAAGCCCAGATGCAGGTGTGATGATCCGGTGATCAGCGCCATGCTTCCGGGCTCGATCACATTGAGGCCGATCATGCCCACGTAAGCATCCGCGCCGCCCTGCGCCACCGGAATGCCCGGCAGCAGCCCCAGCTCAAGCGCGGCTTCGGCGGACAGTGTCCCCTGCAGCGCGCCCATCGGAAGCACCCTCTTCGGGAACTTTTCCAGCACATCGCCGAGGCCGATCTTCTCATATAAAGATACCGGAAATCCGCCGTTATGATTGTCATAATACCAGCGCGCGGATACGTTATTCAGGCTGGCGGTCAGGTTGCCGGTGAGCCGGTGCATCAGCCAGTCGATACACTCCACAACGTGCTCAGCTTTCTGATAAACCTCCGGCTCATTCTCCTTGACCCACAGCGCTTTACAGGGCATCCATTCATACGAAACGTTGCCAAAGCCATTGTACTTCAGCGCGTCGTCGCCGCACTGCGCAATGCGTTTGGCCTGAGCGGCTGCCCGGGCATCCATCCACAGTATTGCGGGGCGCAAGGACTGATAGTTGCTGTCCAAAAAAACCACCGTACAGCTGGTGCAGTCCGCGCCGATGCCGGCAATGGCGGACGGCTCTACGCCCGCCGCAGCCAGACATCCCCTAACGGCTTTTCTAAGCGCCCCCCACCATTCCTCTATGCTTTGCTCCGCATATCCCGTTTTGGGAATCGAAAGCGCCACTGGCTGCGCGTCAAACGCTTTTTGCTTGCCCTTGAAGTCAAACAGCGCAGCACGCACACCGCCGGTACCAAAATCGATTCCCAATACGTAGTCCTTATTGCTCATAGCCCATCCTCATAATTGGTTGGTATTCGCGGCAATATCAGCCGTTTACAAAGTCCGCGATGGCTTTCGCAAACATATACCCGACAGTCGCGCCGGGGTCCGGCCTCCCGATCGTCTTCTCGCGGAAAACCGCCGCCTTGCCGTGCACGGACATCATGCTCTTTGTAGCTTCCAGCCCATCCAGCGCGCCCTGTTCCGCTGCCCTGGCGCAGTCCTCAAGGCTTGTGCCAACGCAGGCTGCCGCCGCTTTCGCAGAATAATCGAACGCGTCCACAATCGTCTTCTCGCCCGGCTGGGCTTTGCCCCGCATGATCAGCGCGTCGCGGAATTTCTCCACGAACAGCGTCAGCCCTGCGGCGTCGATCTCATCCTTGCCCTTCAGCGCCTTGCCGCCTTCCATCAGCCCGGAGGCCATTAGCGTCCCCATCGTGGACGGCACATGCTGAGACATCAGCATGCCGGAGCGCATCAGCAGCTTGCCCACGTCCGGTTCATCCAACGCCGCCAGCCCTTCGGCCGTCTTTGTGAAGCCAAGGCTCATCGTGATGCCAAGGTCTCCGTCGCCCACAGCCGCGTCCAGTTCACATAAAAATTCCTTATTGTCTCGCATCAGTGTGCCCAGCTTATCGAACAGCGCTTTGATGCCGGTTTGATCCAGTTTGGCCATTGTATCACCCTCCGTTATTTCTGTACAAAAAACGGCGTGCTCGCAGGCGCGTCCAGCAGCGGTTTCAGCTCATCGTCCAGCTTGAGCAGGGATATCGACGCGCCGGCCATTTCCATCGATGTTGCAAACTCGCCGATATACGGGCGGTAGATGGAGATGCCTTTCTCAGCCAGCACCTCGTTGACGCGGTTGTAGAGTATGTACAATTCTTCCTTGGGCGTTGCGCCCAGTCCGTTCACCAGAACAGCCACTTCATCGCCTTTTTCCAGGCCGAGGTCTGCGATGATGGGAGCCAGCAACTCATCCGTCACGCCGTCCGCGGTTTTCAGCGCGCCATTCCAGATGCCCGGTTCGCCGTGGATGCCCATGCCCAGTGCCATTTCGCCCTCGGGGATTTCGAAGTTGGGCTTACCTACCTGAGGCAGCGTGCAGGGAGAGAGCGCCACACCCATGGTCCTCACATTTCCGTTGGCCTTTTGGGCAACGCGCAGCACTTCATCCAGGCTGGCCAGTTCCGCCGCCTTCGCGCCGGCGCATTTGTACACGAAAAATATGCCCGCCACGCCACGCCGCTTGTTCTCCTCACCTTTAGGTGCAGATGCTACGTCATCGTTGCCCACCAGCGACAGTACGCGGATGTCCTCCATGTCAGCCATCTCCGAAGCCATGTCGAAGTTCATGATGTCTCCGGTATAATTGCCGTAGATGTACAGCACGCCTGCCCCCGCGTCAATCGCCTTGGTCACCTCAAACATCTGGTTGGCGCTGGGAGACTGAAATACGCCGCCCACAGCACATCCGTCCAGCAGGCCTTCGCCCACATATCCGAGAAACAGCGGCAGATGTCCTGAACCCCCGCCTGTCGCGATTCCCACCTTGCCGGGTACTTTTTTTGCCGTTACCAGACAGCGCAGGTCTCCTGCTGTCATCCGAACCATATCCGGATGCGCTGCATAGATGCCACTCAGCATATCGTCAACAAATGAGTCTGGGGTGTTTAACAGCTTTCTCATAATCCTTTTCCACTCCTCGTTTTATTAATTATTTAGTTCTATCTGTTTTTTGATTCGCTTCTTTTCACCATACGAGTTCAGCAGGAAATTGGCGATCATGGTCAGCAGCAGCACGGCTCCCCAGATGAAACCGCGGGCGGTTGACGGGAACTGCAGCATTGTAAAGCCCGTGGACAGGAACTGAAGTATCAGCACCGCCAGCACCACGCCGGATATCTTGCCGAAACCGCCCGACGGGTTCACACCGCCCAATACCGCGATCAGTATCACCTGCAATGTGTACGACAGACCATAGTCAGCCTTGGCCGAGTTGGAGCGGGCCATGATGATGAGCCCCGCAATAGCAGCCATCATGCCGCAAAACATATACGTCTTCATGATGACGGATTCGTTCTTGATACCGGCGAACGAAGACGCGCGCGGGTTCGTGCCCATCATGTACAGCTTCAGGCCGTAAGTCGTCTTGTTGAGCGCTATATAGAATATTACCACAAACAGCGCGAAGATTATCAGCGGTATCGGGATACCCAGCAGCGAGTTAATGCCCAGGTTCGTGAACGCCTCCGGGAAGCCGAACACCGCGGGACCGCCGGTGATGCCCTTCGCGAGACCGATGAACACCTGCTGCGCACCCAGCGTCGCGAGTATCGGTGGAATGCCGATCTTTGCGATACTGAAGCCGTTCATCAGACCCGCCAGCGCGCCCACAGCCAGTGCCACGATAATCGCCAGCAGCATATATCCGATGGGATTGGCCGTTTCCGCCGGCATCATCTTCGTAAACACAAGACCGGCTATGATACCCGCCAGATTGGCAATGCCGACCAGCGACAAGTCGATACCGCCGGATAGCATAGCCAGCATGGTGGCAATGGCCATAATGCCGAACTCAGGGAACGAAAAGCCCATGGAGCTGAATGTTTCCGGCGAGAAAAACTCCTTGTTGAGCAGGCTCATCAGCACTGTCACGATAACCAGTATCACGAGCAGACGAATGAGGTTGTTATCTATCTTATTGGGCGACAGCGCCCGGCCCACCATCGGCTGAGCTGTCGCATTCTTTGGATTGTTTGACATAAGCCCTAACCTCCTATTTTTCCGCCAGTATCTGTACCTTGCGGCGCATCTTCAAGTTCTGGTAAGCCGTTATGCCCGTGCCGATAATGATCAGCAGACCCGTCACGAACGTCTGCCATTCGGAAGGTATTCCCAGCAGTATCAGGTTATTGTTGACGATGGTCACCAGCAGCACACCCAAGATAGTGCCTGTCACCGTGCCGTAACCGCCCGTGATTCGCGTACCGCCCAGCAC